>DASWOB010000021.1:0-4984 GCA_036398925.1 Thermoanaerobaculia bacterium | reverse complement strand
CGACGTGCAGATGATGCTCGTGCACTATCTTCCGCGACGTGACCGCAAGCCAGAGGATCTAATCGATCTTCTCCGAAGACGTTTCAAACGGCGAGGAGAAGTCTTCCCCGAGGACCCGCCCGAAATGTGACAAAGCAGAATTAGATGAACACGCCGATGATGTTCATGTCTGCGGCTACCCGCGCTGCGCGAGCCAGATCCGGTACCGAAATCCTTTGGACGCCGTCTGACCGCGGACGGGGATTTCATCCACCGTGAAGCCGGCTTGCCGGAGGCGGGGGGTGAACGACGGGGCGGGGCCGGAGACCCAGACCCCGAAGATGCCTCCGGGACGCAGCGCGTTGTACGCCGCGCGAAGTCCGGTTGTGGAGTAGATGCGTTCGTTGCCTTTCGCGGTCAGGGCGGCCGGGCCGTTGTCGACATCGAGCAGGATGGCGTCGTAGGCGTCTTTCGCGTCACGGATCAGGAGCGCGACGTCGGTCTCGCGCACCGTCACCCGCGGGTCCTCCAGCGGCCGGCCGGCGATGTCGGCCAGGGGGCCGCGGTTCCACGCCACGACCGCGGGGACGAGCTCCGAGATGACCACCTCGGCGTCGGGGCCGACCGACCGCAGGACCGCCGCGAGGGTGAAACCGATGCCGAGGCCGCCGATCAGGATCCGCGGGCGTTTCCGGCCAGTGAGACGCGCGCAGGCGAGGGTGGCCAGCGCGTCCTCGGAGGCGTGAACGCGGCTGTTCATCAGTTCGTAATGCCCGACCCGAATCGAATACTCACTGCCTCGCTGGTAAAGGCGGAGCTCACCCGTGTCCCCGGGGATGGGCGCGGTATCGAGCAGAATCCACGGCAGCATCGGTCTACGTTCGTCCTGTCATTCTGGCGATCTTTCGCGAATCATAAGCGGTGTGCTCATCCCGATTCGGCATGATCCGAAAACGACGCCTGCAGGGCGTACAGCGCCGCGGTGAGGTGGTGGCCCCACTGCATGTCGCCGAGATCGGCGGCTCCTTCCAGGCGACTCCGCGGACGACAGAGGTTAAGATCGCCGGATGACTCTCCCGGTGCGGTTCCTCACGGTCGTGCTCCTGTTCGTGATGACGGCGGGAGCCGCGGCGCAGCAGACGTTCGTGGCCGAGTTCGACGTGGCCGGTCTCACGTGCGATGGCTGCGCCGGGACGGCGACCGACGCGCTCCGCAAAATACCGGGCGTGGTGAAGGCGGAGGTCACGTACGCCACGCGGCGGGCCCGGGTCGAAGCGAAACGCCGGATCGAGGAGGCCGAGCTCCGCGCGGCGCTCGCAAAGTTCGGCTTCGAGGCGCGCTTCCCGAACGACGTCGTGGTGAAGCCGCTCACGGCCGAGGAGCGAAGCCGCGCCGACATCAAGGTTGCCTCGCGCGGCGAAGCGTTGGATGTGCGGAAACACCTCGCACGCGGCAAGTACACCATCTTCGACTTCTGGGCCGAGTGGTGCGGCCCGTGTCACGTGCTCACGCCGAAGATCGAACGGCTGGTGGCCGAGCGCACGAACGTCGCCCTGCGCACGGTCGATCTGAAGCAGTGGGACTCGCCGGCCGGCAAACAGGCCACGAAAGAGTTCAAGGTGCCGGGCCTGCCGTACGTCCGCGTGTATGGTCCCGACGGCAGGTTCGTCGGCGAAGTGGTCGGCAACGACATCGAGAAGATTCGGAAGCTGATCGGAGCGGGGGAGTGATCGCATGCGCCTGCTGATCGCCCTCGTCGCAGCTCTCCTGTCGTTCGCGTCGCCGGCCACAGGCCAGACGTGACCCGCCTGAAGCAATCCCGCGATCCCGCGTGGCGGCGATCGTGGGTTGGAGCCCGGGTCGGCTCCAGGCGCTTTGCGGTTCTCGCTGACGACGCTCTACGGCAGCAACTTCGAGGGCGGTCACTTCTCGAACGACGGCACCGCGGCTGACGGCAGCGGCGTCCCGGTGCCGCTCTACCGGCATGAGGTGTCGCTCGACTACATGCGGATCGAGCTCGGCCTGCAATACACCCTGGCGGACGGCTGGGACCTGATCGGCCGCATCCCGTACGAGCAGAAACGGCAGGCCGCCGGCATCACCACCATCGATCCGGCCACGGGCGCCGAGCGCGAGCTGATGCAGCGCAACATCGACCTTCATCACCGCAGCGTGACCCTGCGGGGCATCGGCGATCTGATGCTCCTCGGACGCCGCCGCTGGTCCGCTGTGTGGCGCGAAGGCGATGCGCTGAGCGTCTCCGCCGGCGCCACGATCCCCACCGGCAGGACCGTCGAAAACCCCTATCACCTCGGCGAGCAGGGCATCCAGCATCTGCACATTCAGTTCGGCACCGGGACGTTCGACCCCTTGCTCGAAACGAGCTACTCGACCCCGCTCGCCGGCGGGCTGTCTGCTGGTGCGTACCTCGCGGGCCGCTTCCCGTTCTACGAGAACGAGCGCACCTTCCGCGCCCCGCCCGATGCCACGCTCGGCATGCACATCGCCCATCGCCCGAACGACCGGCTGCAGTTGCGGCTCGAAGGGGCCGTCTACGCGCAGGGCTACGGCCGTTGGGGGGGCGAACAGGATGAGAACACCGGCCTCGTCGCCACCAGCATCACCGGCGGCGCGACGTGGCAACTCCGCACCATCTCGATCAGCGCCGACGTGCGGTATCCACTCTCGCAGCGGACGCTGACCGAGGGAGACGGATTCACGCAGGGCCCCACCTTCGTGGTCAGCGTGGGCGGCCTGCTGCGCCGTCCGCCACCGTGAACGACCAGGCGTACCAGAGCAGTTTTCGCTGCTCGTTCTGATAGATGACGCGCACGCTGTGTCTCCCCGGCGTCCAGCCGCGCCGCGGAGCGAATTCGAGCGCATCGCCGCGCCGCACGTATTCGACCGGATCGCGGTCGACGTACAGGTGAGGCTCACCGAAGACGCCCGCCAGTTGCACGCGCAGACGTGCATCCGGAGCCACTTGCGCGCCGTGCCCCGGCTCGACCAACCGCACCTCCGCCGGCGGAGTGGCCGGACTGGGACGAGACGGATCGAACGGCGGTGCGGCTTCGATGACGATCGGCGCCGAGACGCGCTGCTCGACCGGCAGATCGCGGCCCGGCGGGTTCGCGTTCGGCGCGAACGAAACGAGCAGGCCGTGCCAGATCACGCGATACGTGCCGGTGCCGATCTTCGTCTCCGTCCGCCGCGACGACACCGCCGCGTCGACCCCGGAGTCGACGACTATGGTGGTCTGGCGGCTCTCTCCCGCGCGGATGACGATCGGCGCCGACATGCAGCCGTTCATCTCCACTGCCCAGGCGTGCTCCCACTGGCCGCCGATCGAGCGCTGCAGCCCGGCCGCGAACGCGCCGTTGCAGTTGACCAGATAGACGTCCTGATCCGCCGGAGCGGTGAACGTCGAGACGATGGTGGTCTCGGGCCCGAACGGACCTTCCTGCATCCGGTAGCGCGGACGATCGGTCTCCACGGGTGCACGCTGGACGATGGCGGGCCGCTCGGAGGCGGGTGGAGGAGCGGACTGCACGGGCGGCTCCGCCGGCTTGCAGGCGCTGAAGCACAGCGCGAGCGCCAGCACCATCGCGCGCTTCACACGCCTTCGACCACGATCATGTTCGCCCGCGCGCAACGCTCGCGCACCTTCTTCGCCTCCGCGTACTCCGGCGAGTGGCGCCACGCCTTCGCCTTCTCGACCGAGTCGAACTCCAGCACCACCAGCCGCCGCGGAGTCCACTCGCCGTCCAGCACCTCGCTCGCCCCGCCCCGCACCAGATACCGCCCGCCATGCGCCGCAATCGCGGCCGAGGCCAGGCGCTTGTAGTCCTCGTAGAGAACGGGATCGGTCACTTCGATGTCGACGATGATCAAACCAGCCATGGGTGCATGATGGCATGGGTGGGGTGGGTGCGGGGGGCGGCATGAAACTCCTCACGATGGAAGCTGTCGCTGCAGCGTGTACAGCTCGATCCTGAGAAGAGAAAAAAGAAGGTGTGCCCACCGACCGCTTCGGCCGCGCCCGCGCGGCGCAGCGTAGGGGGGGTACCCAAATTGCGTCTTGCCGATGAGAGTAGCCGCCGGCTATCGTAATCAATGACCCCATGAATACAGAGAGCGAGGCGCGTGCATTCACGCGACGCGAAGCCGTCGGCGTTGCCGTGGCTGGTCTTGCCGGCGCGACCTTCCTACCGTCGTGTCGCGGGATCGCTCGGGATGTCCGCGCGTTCCGCGTCGGGCGAGCGTTCACGTGGGAGCCAAGCGACTTTCTTCATGAGGTGGCGTTCTCGTTCGTGTCAGAACGGGTCGTCGACTATGTTGACGGGCTGTGTGATGGCTGCGGAGCTGGAGCGAGGTTCTTCCTCTTCGCTGTTGACGTTGCAGCTACAGCAGTGACGATCACGTGCCCGGAGTGCTCGATGGGAACGCGACTAGCCGTAGCGCTGACGCGCGAGCTCGTGGCAGAGATGGCCGTGCAAGGATTCGCTCGCGCGGTTGGATTCATCGATGGACCTGACGGGTACATAGTCAAGAAGGTGGCGCCAGTAGTGCTCCAAGGAACGCACCTCTCGGTGGCGCGATCGGCGGTCTGCTATGGCGTGCAAGATCGTGAACCTACATCATTGTTCGATCGGCAAATTTCGGCTTTCCCGGAGCGAATCTGTTACTTCACTGAGGTAGCGGCGGCTCCAGGGCATCAGATCGTTCACGTCTGGCGTCGAAATGGCGAAGTGACTGACCGCATCCCGCTAGAAGCAAATAGCGGCAACTGGCGTACGTGGTCTCACAAAGAAAATCTTGCGCGTGGCTCGTGGATTGTCACGACCGAACTCCGCTCTGGCGAGGTGCTAGGAGCCTGCGCGGCAGAACAATTGGCAGCGAGAGGCGATAGGTTGGGGAGCGGCCGTCGTCATCCGTGAGTCGACGACGATTTGCGAGCAAGATCATCGTCGAAGGCCGCCGACCGCTGACATACCGCGGCGCAGAT
>DASWOB010000020.1:0-38907 GCA_036398925.1 Thermoanaerobaculia bacterium | reverse complement strand
GAGGCCGTGCCGAGGAAGATCTGCGCCGTCAGGTTGTCCATGAGGGTGTCGGACTCGTCGATCTTCGAGAGTACGAAATTGCGGTACTCACGCTGCTGCGTGTCACGCTCGAGCCCGAGCTCGCTCAGAAGCGGGTCGACTGACAACCATCTGGGAGCCTCGGCGAAGCCGGCGCGAGCGGCGTAGCTGCTCCACTTCCATTCTTCGGGACGTGCGACCAGATGCGCGCGTACTGGGTTGAGCGCGATGTAGCGCGAGAGCTCAAACCCGTACGCCTCCTCTTCGACCAGGATGTTCTTGAAGCGTGCTTCAAAGAGGTGCCCTCGCCGCTGATGCCGCCTGTTGAAGCGCTGGGCGTAGCGCCCGAGGAGGCGGTGCATGCCGGTCGAGAGGGTGCACTCCGGAGTCTCGATGCTCAGATGGTAGTGATTGCCCATCAGACAGTAGTCATGGAGGATCCATCGCGAGCGGACGATCTCCTCCGCGAGGAGGTCGAGGAAGAGCTGGCGGTCGCGGTCATCATGGAAGATGGAGATTCCATCGTTGCCACGTGACATCACGTGATGTCGTGCGCCGGGATACTCGACTCGCGGTTGCCTTGCCATACGCAAGCCGAGGCTACCTCGGCATTGTCGGTGAGCCGAGGAGATCGCGAAAAACGGCAGAAAAGCTCCTCGGAATGGAAAGAAAATGGGCCTGAAGGCGCGGCGGCTCTACGATCGTTGGAGTCGCGCAATCGAAGGCGTGTTCGAAGACCTGTCCCGATCACTCGATGTCGACGTATTTCGAAGGCCTGTCCCCGATTTGTCCCCTTGTCCCAGATCGCGCCCCGTGTTCCTTTCCGCGCCGAGTGTCCCCGAGTTGTCCTTTGAAGGCCTGTCCCCGATCGTGTCCGATCGCGTGTTCGATCGCGCCCGGTGTTCCTTTTCCGCGTCGAGTGTCCCCGAGTTGTCCTTTGAAGGCCTGTCCCCGATCGCGTGTCTTGAAGGCCTGTCCCCGATCGTGTCGTCGTCCCCGATCGCGTCCCGATCGCGCGTCCCGATCGCGTGCTTTGATTGTCCCCGACCGCGTGTTGATAGCGGTGGCGTTGCCACCGCAGTCCATAGGAAGGGCGACCGCGGCAGCAAAGCTGCCGCGGTCCGGATCTCCTACATCTTCACCTTCACTACCGCCAGCAGTCCGAGCAGCATCGCCAGGCCGATCAGGGCCCATTCGGACAGCGTCGGGATTTCGCTAGGCGCGGTGGGGGTGACGGTGACGGGTGGGGTGGTGGAGCTGTTGTCGGCGGGGTCGGGGTCGGCGGTCGCCGAGGTGACGACGGCGGTGTTGGTCACCGTGCCGCTGGTCGCGGTTACGGTCGTGTTGATGGTGATGGTGGCGCTCGCGGCGGCGTTCAGCGTGCCGAGGTTGCAGGTGATGGTGGTCGTGCCGCTGCAGGTTCCCTGCGACGGTGTGGCGCTGACGAACGTCAGGCCGACCGGGATGACGTCGGTGACGACGACGTTCGCCGCGTTCGACGGTCCGGCGTTGGCAACATTGATCGTGTAGCTGAAGCTCGAGCCGGTCACGGCGAACGCGGCGCCGTTGCTCTTCACGATCGAGAGGTCGGCATTCGCCGGCGCGACGGCGTTCGGCGGGGTGGTGGAGCTGTTGTCCGTGCCGTCCGGATCGGTGGCCGCCGTGGTCACGGTGGCGGTGTTCGCGATCGTGCCGGTGGCGCCGTTGGCGACGCGCACGGTGAGCGTAAAGTTGGCCGTCGCGCCGCTGGCCAGCGTTGTGTTGGCGCAGGTGACGGTGCCGGTCGCGCCGGCGGCGGGCGTGGTGCAGTTCCAGCCGGCCGGTGCGTTGATCGACAGGAAGAGCAGTGTGGCCGGCAGCACGTCGTTCATCACCACCGACGACGCGGCGTCCGGTCCGGCGTTCGACACGGCAATCGCGTACGAGAAGGTCTGACCCGGCACGAGCGTCGTGGCGGTGGTGCTCTTCGCGACGGAGACGTCGGCCGTCGTCGCCGCGGGAGCGATCTGCGTCTGCGGCGAGGTGCCGCTGGAGTTGACCGGGTTCGCGTCCGGACCGGAATGCGAGGCGGTGGCGGTGTTCGTGACGAAGCCGGTCGCGCCGCTGGCCACGGTCACATTGAGCGTGAACGTCGCCGTGGCGCCGGCGGCCAGCGTCGCCGCGTTGCAGGTGATGGTGCCGGTGGCGCCGACCGCCGGTGTGGTGCAGCTCCAGCCGGCCGGTGCGCTGATCGACTGGAACAGCAGCGTCGACGGCAGCGTGTCGGTCATGACCACGCTCGCCGCGGGCTGCGGGCCGCCGTTGTTGACGCTGATCGTGTAGCTGATCGCGCCGCCCGGCGGGATGTTGTTCGCGGTGGTGGTCTTGGTGACGCCGAGGTCGGAGTTGCCGGCCACCGAAGTGGCAGGGGAGGTGCCGCTGCCGTTGCCCGGATTCGGGTCGGTGCCGCTGCCGCCGATGGTCGCGCTGTTGTTGATCGTGCCGGTGGCGTTCGGCGCAACCGTGGTCACGAGCGTGAAGTTGGCGGTGCCGCCGTTGGCGAACGTGGGGATGGTGCAGGTGACGGTGCCGTTCGCACCGACCGCGGGCGTCGTGCAGCTCCAGCCGGCGGGGGCGCTGATCGACTGGAAGAGCAGTTGAATCGGCAGGACGTCGGTGACGGTGACGTTCGAGGCGGCGTCAGGTCCGGCATTCGAGGTGGCCAGCGTGTAGGTGATGGTGCTCCCCTGCGCGGCGGCCGTCTGCAACGTGGTCTTATTGATGCCGAGGTCGGACGTCTGCCCGACCCAGTTCGTGAAGACTTCGATGCTGTTGTTCGCCGGCACCGGATCCTGCGCGCCGGAGCCGATCGTGAAGACGGAGTTCAGGACGCCGCCGGAGCCGCTGGTGACGACGCGGGTGACCAGCGTGAAGGCGGCCGCTCCGCCGCTGGGGAAGGATGCGTTGGTGCAGGTGGTCGGGCCGACGGTGTCGACCGGGGGCGTGGTACAGCTCCAGCCCGCGGGAGCGGTGAGCGACTGGAACGTGAGGCTCGGATGCGTACCGAAGGTGACGCCCGCGTTCGGCGCGGCCTCGGGGCCGGCGTTCAGCACGTTGACGGTGTAGGTCAGCAGGCTGCCGTTCGTCACCGGGTCGGGCGCGTCGGTGGCCGTGATCTGCACGTCGGCGTCCGGCGTCGAATAGGTGGTCTGTTCGATCTCGAGATTGTTAGCCCCGTTCGGGTCCGCGATGCTGCTGCCGACGCTGAAGCTCGTGCTCAGCGTGCCGTCGTTGATGCCGAGATCATCGCGCTCCGCGCGCACGACCAGGGTGAAGATCGACGTCGCTCCGACGGCGAAGCTCGGGTTGGTGCAGGAGAACGACGGCGTCGCCTCGGCGGCCGGCGGCGTGCAGCTCCAGCCGGCCGGGGTGGTGACGGACTGGAAGCGCAGCGTGCCGTTGTTGAAGACGCTGAACGTCGCATTCGGCGCCGCATCGGGGCCGGCGTTCGAGACGGTGGCGGTGTAGGTGATGGTGCCGTCCGGCGTGACCGGATCGGGCGAGTCCGTGACCGCCACCGACATGTCGGCGTCGGGCGTGACGTACGCGGTGTTCTCGACCTCGACGTTGTTGTCGTTGTTCGGATCGCGCGCGTTGCTGCTGTTGATCGAGAAGGCCATCGAGACGGTGCCGTCGTTGATTCCGAGGTTCTCCTGAGCCGCGCGCACGACCAGCGTGAAGACCGCGCTCGCACCGGTGGGGAAGCTCGGATTGGTGCAGGTGAAGGTCGGTGTTGCGTCGACGGCCGGCGGCGTGCAGCTCCAGCCGGCCGGTGCGCTGAACGAGCGGAAGTCGAGGTTCCCGCTGTTGACGAAGTTCACGCTGACGCCGGTGGCCGTATCGGGGCCGGCGTTCGTGGCGGTGACGGTGTAGGTGATGTCGTTGTTCGGCGTGACCGGATCGGGCGAGTCGGTGGCCGTGATCGCGAGGTCGGCGTCGGGCGCGACGTACGCGGTGTTCTCGATCTCGAGGTTATTGCCCTGGTTCGTGTCCTGGCCGGTAGCGCTGACGCTGAACACCGACGAGACCGTGCTGTCGAAGATACCGAGGTTTTCCTGTTCGGCGCTGACGACGATCACGAACTGCCCGGTCTCGGCCGCGGCCACGGTCGGCTTCGTGCAGGTGAAGATCGGAAAGGCGTTCACCGCCGGCAGCGTGCAGCTCCATCCGGCCGGCACGGTCGCCGACTGGAAGCGGAGGGTGCCGCTCTGGTTCATGCTGAACTGCGCGCTGGTCGCCACGTCGGGGCCGTTGTTCACGACGTCGACGGTGTAGGTGATGTTGTTGTTGGGGGTGACCGGATCTGGCGAGTCGGTGGCCGTCACCGCCATGTCGATCTGCGGGGAGTCCCACGACGTGGTCTCGCTGTCGTTGTTGTTGCCCGCCACCGGGTCAGGCGTCGTGCCGGAGGTGCTGAAGGTCACCGTCGTCGAGCCGTCCGCGGAGTTGATCAGGTGGGGCGGCATCTGCAGGACGATCGTCAGCGTGGCCGCGCCGGGCCCGAACGACGGGTTCGTGCAGCTCGCGGAGTTCCCGAAGGTCGAGCAGGTGAAGCCGGCCGGCCCGCTCCCCGAGACCCAGGTCATGCCGGGGAAGCCGACGTTGATGCCGCCGTTCACCGCTGGATCGGGCCCGTTGTTCTGGAGCTGCACCGTGTAGGTGACGTTGTTGCCCGGTACGACCGGATCGGGTGAATCGGTGACCGATACGATCTGCTGATCGGCGGACTGTGCGAATGCCAACGGGGCGAGAAGAAGAACGAACACCAACATCCAACGACGCATCGTCTGGGGACTCCTTTTGCTGATTGCCTCTAGATGGAGATCGCGTAAAGCGGGGCGAAAGTCCCTCACGCGCCGTTACAATCGTCGCAGTCCAACCCCCGGCATGTCCGAACTGACCCAGCTTTTGCGCGACTGGAGCGCCGGCAATCCCGAGGCCCGCGATGAGCTGGTCGGCCTCGTCTACGCGCCGCTCCGCGACATCGCCCAGCGCCACCTGCAGCGGGAGCGCGACAGCCACACCCTCCAGCCGACGGCGCTCGTGAACGAGCTTTATCTCCGCCTCGTCGACCAGCGGCAGGTGGAGTGGAACGACCGGATGCACTTCTTCGCCGTGGCCGCACAGGTGATGCGGCGCATCCTCGTCGATCATGCCCGCCGCCGCAAGAGTGACAAGCGCGGAGGCGGCATCACCCCGCTCACCCTCGGCGCCGCGCTCGACGTGGCCTCGGGCGAGAACCTCGACGTCGTGGCGCTCGACACCGCGCTCGAACAGCTCGCGGTCATCTTCCCGCAGCAGGCCAAGATCGTCGAGCTCCGCTTCTACGGCGGGCTGACCATCGACGAGACCGCGGCGATGCTCAAGATCTCCGCGGCCACGGTCAGCCGCGAATGGACCATGGCCCGCGCCTGGCTGCGCCGCGCCATGAGCGTGCAATGACATGAACTGGGAGCGGGTACGCGAGCTCTTTCAGGCCGCGGCCGAGGCGCCGCACGGCGAGCGTGAAGCACTGCTGCGCGATGCCGATACCGGCGTGCGCGCGGAGGTCCTGTCGCTGCTCGCCGCGCACGACGATGCGGGGTCGTTCCTCGATCGCTCCGTCTTCGAGATGGCCGCGCAGAAGTCGTTCGCCGGCAGCAGCATCGGGCCGTACCGGATCATCGACGAGATCGGGCACGGCGGCATGGGCTCGGTCTTCCTCGGCGTGCGCAACGACGCGCAGTTCACGCACCGCGTGGCCATCAAGCTCGTACGCGGTGCCGCCGCCGGCGAGCAGCTCATTCGTCGTTTCCGGCAGGAACGGCAGATCCTCGCCGCGCTCGAACATCCGAACATCGCCCGCCTCTTCGACGGCGGCGCGACCGCGGACGGCCTGCCGTACCTGGTCATGGAGTACGTCGAGGGGACGCCCATCGACACCTATTGCCGGGAGCACAGCTGCCCGATCGACGCGCGGCTCCGCCTCTTCCTGCAGCTCTGCGACGCCGTGCAGTACGCGCATCGCAACCTGATCATCCATCGCGACATCAAGCCGGCCAACGTGCTGGTGACGGCCGACGGCACGCCGAAGCTGCTCGATTTCGGCATCGCCAAGCTGACCTCCGATCAGACCCAGCCCGACGCCACGGTCACCCGCCTGATGACTCCCGACTACGCCTCGCCGGAGCAGCTCCTCGGACAGGTCGTCACCACCGCCACCGATGTCTATTCGCTCGGCGTGCTGCTCTTCGAGCTGCTGACCGGCGCCCGTCCGTTCGCGTCGCAGACGCGCACGCCCACCAGCGAGCCGCCGCGCCCGAGCAGCATCCTGCGCGAGCGTGCGCTGCGCGGCGATCTCGACACCATCGTGCTGAAGGCGATGGAGGTCGAGCCGGCGCGCCGCTACGGCTCGGTCGAAAAGCTGGCCGAGGACGTGCGCGCCTACCTCGAAGGCCGTCCGGTCACCGCGCGCCCCGCCTCGCTCTTCTATCGCTCGCGCAAATTCGTCTGGCGCAACAAGCTGCCGGTGCTCGCCGGCATGGTGGTCATCGCCGTGACGATCGTCGCCTTCGTCGCCACGCTGCGGCAGAAGCGGATCGCGGAGCGGCGCTTCGACGAAGTGCGCTCGCTGGCCCGCTCGGTCGTGTACGAGCTGCACGACGCCATCGCCAATCTTCCGGGATCGACGCCCGCGCGGGAGCTGCTGGTGCGCCGCGCGCTGGTCTATCTCGACGCGCTCGCCTCCGAGTCGCAGAACAACACCGCGCTGCAGATCGAGCTGGCCGGCGCGTACGTGAAGATCGGCGACGTGCAGGGCCTTCCGTACCAGGCCAACCTCGGCGACACGGCCGGTGCGGCCAGCAGCTACCGCAAGGCGGTGGAGATTGCCGGGCAGGTGCGCGCGCGCGGCGACGCCGATGAGAACGCGCTGGCCCTCCTGGCCGAGGCGCACGACCGCCTCGGCGTCGTCGAGCAGCGCGCCGGTCACTGGGAAGAGGCGTATCGCGGTCACGCCGCCGCGCGCGCCATCCGCATCACCTTGCCGCCCAGCCCGCGGCGCGACGTGGCGCTGGCGCGCACGCTGGTGAACATCGGCGACTGCGTCTACGTCGGAAAGATCCCGAAGGAAAAGCCGCGCGCGGCGTACGAGGCGGCACTGGCCGCGCTCAATCGCGTTCCGGAGCAGGGCCCCCACCGCCTCGAACTGCTGCGGGAGCGCGGACGCTCCAACCAGCGGCTGGGCGGCTACTTCAGCGGAATCGATCGCGACCTGCGGCGCGCCATCGCCTATCACGATGCCGCCCTGAAAGCGCTGGAGGAGCGCGCCGCCCTCGACCCCGGCAACGCCGTCGCGCAGCGTAACTACGCCGACCAGTTCGTGATGAAAGCCTCCGCCCAGAACATGGCGCGGGACGGCGCCGGCGCGCTGGCCGGCACCGAGCGCGCCGAAGCGATCCTCAAGCGCCTCGCCCTCGCCGACCCGAAGAACGTCGAAGCGCAGCACGACCTGGCCTGGGTCTACGAGCAGAAAGGCCTCGCGCTGATGCTCCTCGGGCGGTGGGACGAGAGCGAAGCCGCCTATCGCGAGGGGATTTCGATCCGGGAGAAACTCATCGCCGCCGACCCCCGCAACCGCGAAGATCAGCTGGGCCTGCAGAAGCTCAACTCGATGCTGCAGGAACTGCGCGAAGCACGCGCACGATCGTGAAAAAGGCACCATCTCGTCTTCGGAAAGGGCACCCTCGTCTGACCCGTGGGATCGCTCGTTTCACGTGAATGTCAAGGCTTGCAGGTTTGCGCAGCATCCTGCATTCTGCTGCCTCCCCAAGATGGTCCCGGAACGCTTCCACTCCTCTTTCTCCACGTCGACCCTCAAAACGCTCGAGGCCCAGGCCGCGCGGCTGTCGGTCACCGATCCGCTCTTCTTCAGGGGGGCGTACACCGCCACCGTGACCGAGAACGAGCGGCGCAGCTTCTCGCCGGTGGTGGTGATGGACGCGTCGAGCATCGCCAAATGGCGTTGCACCTGCGTCGGCTGGCAGCGGCCGGACGACCTCTGCCGCCACATCGGCCTGCTGGTCGCACAGACAGCGGGCGAGGGCTCGCTGCCGGCCGAAAAGTTCGAGTCGAGCGTCTGGCGCGCCATCGCCTTCGCCGCCTTCACGGAAGGGCGGGCGCTGGAGCTGGTCGGCCAGCCCGACCCACGCGAAACGCTGCTCCGCAAGTACGCGCTGACCGAGCAGGAGCAGAAGCTGATCGCCCGTGGCGCCGGCTCGACCCGCCTGCAGTGGGAAGCATCGCCGTGGTACCGCTGGGCCAAAGAGATGTTCCTCCGCTACGGCGACGGCGCGGCGGTGCGGCTCGAGCGTCGCGAAGAGTCGTTCTGGCTCTGCGGCCGCGAAGATGCCGGTCCCGTCGAGCTGCGCGATCCCGCCAAGTCCGAAGCGCCGCTGGAAGTGCCGCTGCCCGAGGCCGCCGTCGAAGCGGTGGTCACGGCCAACGGGGCCGCCATCGCCCTCGCCAGTGGATTCGAGCTTGCACGCGAGTCGGTGACGCCGTCGTTGCGGATCGAGATCACGCGCGATCGGGCACTGAAGTTCGTGCCCGTGTTGATCGGCAGCGGCGGCGCCATCCCTCAGCACATCCACGAGCGGCGCTACCTCCGCCAGTACGGCCGCCTCTTCCTGATCGGCAACCGCTTCGTCTCGCCGGCTCCGGCCATGCCGATGTTCGTCGAGCGCTCCGCCCGCGATCAGGCCTCGCTCTTCGAAGTGCGCGCCTCGGCCGGTCTGCCGTACGACCGCGAGACGCTCATCGCCGAGGAAGAGGTCTTCGCCTTCGTCGAGCGCCATCGCGAAGAGCTCGCGCGGATGCCGGAGTCGCTCGCCCCCGAAGCGGTGCGCCACGCGCAGCCGGTCAAGCTCGAAGGGGAAGTGCTCTTCGATTTCGCCGCCGCCTCGCACCGCGATCTGCTGGAGGTGGATATTCGGTTCCGGGTCGATGCCGATGATGTCGTGACCGCCGCCGAAATCGCGAAAGCGCGCAAAGACGGAGTCCGCGCGCTGATCCGCGGCAACGTCTGGATCGACGTCACCGACGGCCAGTTCGCCTGGCTCGACGCCGCCAGCATCGGCAAGAACGGCCACGTGCTGGTGACGAAGCTCGAGCTGCTGCGCATCCGCGGCTCGCTGCGCGGTCAGGCCGTCTTCGCGGGGGACCAAAAGTACGAGAGCGTCTTCCGGATGTTCGACGAGCTGCAGCTCGGCGTCGATGCTCCCTCACCCGCCGACCTCGGCTTCGACCTCTACGCTTACCAGCAGACCGGCTATCGCTGGCTCTGGCTCCTCCAGCAGAACGGCTTCGGCGGCCTGCTCTGCGACGACATGGGCCTCGGCAAGACGCACCAGGCCATGGCCCTCATGGCCGGCATGCTCAGCGCCGACCCGTCGCTCTCGGTGCTCGTAGTCTGCCCGACCTCGCTCATCGATCACTGGCGCGAAAAGCTGACCCGCTACGCGCCGGACGTGCCGTTCGAAGTGATCCACGGGGCGAGAAGCGGTTCCGCCGGTTCCTCGGCGTCGGTGCCTCCCGAGGAACCGCCTCTCGCCGCCCGCGTGACCGTGACCACCTACGGCACCGTACGCAGCAAGATCGAATTCTTCCGCGGGCGCCGCTTCGACCTGATGGTGCTCGACGAAGCGCAGACCATCAAGAACGCCGACACCGCCACGCATCACGCGCTCCGCGCGATCGAAAAGCGGATCGCGGTCGGCCTGACCGGCACGCCGGTCGAGAACCATGAGGGTGAGCTGAAGGCGCTGCTCGACTTTGTCGTGCCCGGCTATCTGCCAAAGTACGTCGATGACCGGATGCTGCTGCAGCGCCTCGTGCGGCCGTTCGTCCTGCGCCGCACAAAAGCGCAGGTGCTGCCGCAGTTGCCGCCGAAGATCGTCGACAAGCGTTACTGCGAGATGGGGCACGAACAGCGCGCGCTCTACCGCGAGGTGATCGAGGGGCGGGCCAGGCCGTTGCGCGCCCTGCTCCGCTCCGGCGCGCACGTCTCGTACGTACACGTCTTCGCCGCGCTGAACTTCCTCAAGCAGATCTGCAACCACCCCGCGTCGGCCGGCGGCGGTTTCGCCAGCGACGCCCCCTCCGCAAAGTGGGAGATGTTCACGGGGCTGCTCGACGAGTGCCTGCAGAGCGGGCTGAAGGTGGTCGTCTTCAGCCAGTACGTGAAGATGCTCGAATTGATGGAAGACCATCTATCGCGCGCCGAGATCGGCTACGCCTCGATCAAAGGTGCGACGCGTGACCGCGGCGCCGAGACCGCGCGCTTCCGCGACGATCCCGATTGCCGCGTCTTCACCGCCTCGCTGCGCGCCGGCGGCCTCGGCATCGATCTCACCAGCGCCTCGGTGGTCATCCACTACGACCGCTGGTGGAACCAGGCCCGCGAAGACCAGGCCACCGACCGCGTCCACCGCCTCGGCCAGAACAAAGGCGTGCAGGTCATCAAGCTGATCACCCGCGGCACGATCGAAGAGAAGATCGACGCACTGATCGAGCGGAAGGCGCTGATGGCCAACGAGCTCATTCAGACCGACGACCCGGCCCTGGTCAAACAGTTCAGCGTCGAAGAGCTCGAAGAGCTGCTCAGCGAGTAGGGACGCCGGAGAGGGTTGACCCTCAGATCACCTCTTCGCGATCCGCTCCAGCCATGCCACGTAGTTCACCGGCGAGTGATCCGACAGGTGTTCCGGCGGCATGTCTGGCGTCCAGTCGGAGGTGGGGTCGTCGCGCAGGTGATCGCGTTTGATGGCCAGCATCGACGGCTCTTTGGCCAGGTCGCCGTCGCTTTCGATGTAATGCAGCTCGCCGGCGTGACGGTAGCCCATCGTCGCGAGCGGGACGTTGGCCACGAGGTCGCGGTTGTTGACGATGCGGAAGAACGGCACGCGCTCCACCGTGTCGCAGAACTCCCCGTTACCGCAGCGCGGCGCGCCGAAGGTGTAAGTGGCGCGCGGTGCTCGGCCGTTCGCGATCAGCACCGATGTCGCCAGCGTGGCCAGCGCGCCGCCGAGGGAATGGCCGGTCACGAAGAGCGGGCGCCGGGAGGCGGCGGCGATCGCCAGCACGTCCTGCTTGACCTCCTTGAAGATGGAGGCGAAGCCGGAGTGCACCTCTCCACCGTGCGGCCAGGGGATCAGCCGCGCGTCGAGGTTCTTCATCCAGTCGCGCGGATCATCCGTCCCGCGAAAGACCAGCACGTCGAACTCCCGCGCTTCGACGAACGCCACCTGCGCGTGCTCGTGACGGAACCAGTTTTTCTCCTTGAGGCCCACGCGCTCCAGCCACGTTGCGCGCGTCGGCAGCACTGGATTCGGCACCTCGTCCGCGCCGTGGCGATACGACAGCCGGCTCAGCTCCGCGAGCCACCACGCATTGATGGCGCGGAAGGCGGTCGCCTTCACGTCGAACGGCACCGCCGCATGCACGTCAAAGTACTGGTTGCCGGCACCGGGATAGAGCACGCCACGCGACGTCGGATCGAAGTTGGTCATAAAGAAGGAGTGTCCTGCCGGCCGATTTTCATACCCTGAACATAGCGGCGCCAGCCGTTTGATTACATCAGCCGCAACGAAATCGCCCACGGGATGACCGTGAAGATCAGCAGCGTGATGATCGCCGCCGCGGCGAGATCGAGCAGGAAGCCGCTGCGGGCCATCCCCTTCACCCGTACCAGACCGGTCGCGTAGACGATCGTGTTCGGTGCCGTCGCCACCGGCAACATGAAGCCGGCCGAGGCCGCGAGCACCGCCGGGATCATCAGGAAGAAGGGATGCACGTTGATCGAGACCGCGAGCGCCGCCGCCACCGGCATCATCGCCGTGGCCGTGGCCACGTTCGAGGCGACCTCGGACAGCAGCGTCACCACGAGGCAGACCACCAGGATCATCACCACCGGCGGCCAGTCGCCGACGAACGACAGCCGCGCGCCGGCCCACTTCGAAAAGCCGCTGCTCTCGAGCGCATCCGCCAGCGCGAAGCCGCCGCCGAAGAGGATCAGCACGTCCCATGGAATGCGCTTGAACTCCTCCCATCCGAGGAGCCGCTCGCTCTTGCTGACCGGAACGAGAAAGGCGAGCAGCGCCATCGCGATCGCCACCGTCGCGTCCTGGATCATCTTCGGATTCGGGAAGAGGTTGGACCAGCCGAAGATGCGGATCGATCCGAGCACGATGTCGGCGCGGAAGATCCAGAGCAGTGCCGTCGTGCTGCAGAGTGCGAGCGCCGTCTTCTCCGCGCGCGACCAGGCGCCCGGCAGCTCGAGGCCGAGCTGTTCGAGCGGCACCGCCACCCCCTTCTTCACCCTGGCAGTGGCGATGAGGATCAGCCAGCAGATCGGCACCGCCAGGATCAGGAACGGCACGCCGAAGAGCATCCACTCCGCGAAGGAGATGGTCTTCTCGTTCGGAAAGAGCTCGCGTACCGCGCCGAGGAAGATCAGGTTCGTCGGCGTGCCGATCGGCGTGCCGATGCCGCCGAGGCTCGCGCCGTAGGCCACACCCAGCAGGGTGGCCTCGGCGGTGAGGTCCTCGCGTTTGAGACCGGTCACGATGGCCACGGCAATGGGGGCCATCATCAGCGTGGTCGCGGTGTTCGACATCCACATCGAGAGGAACGCCGTCACGGCCATCACCGCGAAGATGACCCGGCGCGGCTCCGTGCCGACCCGGCGCAGCGCGAAGAAGGCGATGCGGCGGTGCAGGCCCCATCGCTCGAACGTCGCCGCCACGAGGAAGCCGCCCATGAAGAGGAACACCGCCGGGTTCGCGTACGGCGCCGCGATTTTGTCGCTCGCGGTGATGCCGGCGATCGGAAAAACGATCAACGGCAAGAGAGCCGTGGCGCCCATCGGCACCGCCTCGGTCAGCCACAGCAAGGCCATGAGCAGCCCGATGGCACTGGTGAAGCGGACCGACGACGTGAAATCCGACGTGGTCGGGACCAGCAGCAGAAGTGCCGCTACGGCAACGCACACGGCGAGCTTGCGCAGGGAGATCTCAGAGGACATGAGCGGACGCGGCGGGATGATACACGGGGCCGCGCCGTTAGAATGGCGTGCGACGCACAGACGTTGCGTCCATCGAGAGAGATATGCGCACTGATACCAACACCTCGCGCTCGCACGTCGCGTTGCGCGAAGGGATCGAAGCTTTTCTCCGTTTCGCGAAAGGCCGCGTCTGGAACGAAGCCTCGCGCCGCGAGCGCCTGCACGCGCTCTCCACGGCCGTCCGCCGCCCCGCCCTCGACGCCATGCGCGAGAGCGAACGGCGCTACCGCGAGCAGGACGCGAAGCGCCTCTACTACTTTTCGATGGAGTTCCTGATGGGCCGGGCCCTCGGGAACAACCTCACCAACCTCGGCATCTACGACGAGGCGCGGGCCGTGCTGAATGAGCTCGGCGGCGATCTCGAGGAGCTGCTCGATCTCGAGCCCGATGCCGCCCTCGGCAACGGCGGTCTGGGGCGTCTGGCGGCCTGTTTCCTCGATTCACTGGCCACGCTCGACCTGCCCGGCTTCGGCTATGGCATCAACTACGAGTTCGGCCTTTTCAAGCAGACCTTCGTCAACGGCTACCAGCACGAAAAGCCGGATCACTGGATGGAAGCGGGCTCACCGTGGCTCATCGAGCGGCAGGACGAGGCGGTGCAGATCCCGGTCTACGGCCGCATCGAGCACACCACCGAGAACGGCATCTACGCGCCGCGGTGGGTCGACTTCAAACTGATCATCGGAGTGCCGCACGACATGCCGATCGTCGGCTACGGCGGCCGCACCGTGAACGTGCTGCGCCTCTTCTCCGCCCGCGCGTCGGACGAATTCGACATCGGCATCTTCAACACCGGCGACTACATCCGCGCGGTGCAGGACAAGATCACGGGCGAGAACATCTCGAAGGTCCTGTATCCCTCCGACACGATCGCCGCGGGGCGCGAGCTGCGCCTGCTGCAGGAGTACTTCCTCGTCGCCTGCTCCGTGCAGGACATCGTGATGAAGTACCGCCGCACCCACGACACGCTGGAGGAGCTGCCGAAGAAGGTGGCCATCCAGATGAACGACACCCATCCCGCCCTGACGGTTGCGGAGCTGATGCGCATCCTGGTCGACGGCGAGCGGATGCCGTGGGAGCAGGCCTGGATGGTCACCACGCAGACCCTCGGCTACACGAATCACACGCTGTTGCCGGAAGCGCTGGAGAAGTGGCCGTTCGAGCTGATCGCGCGCGTGCTGCCGCGGCACATGCAGATCATCCAGGAGATCAACCGCCGCCTGATGGCCGAGGTAGAGCGCCGCTTCCCCGGCGACATCAACATGCAGCACAAGGTGGCGATCATCGAGCACGGCGAAGTGCGCATGGCCAATCTGGCCATGGCCGGCAGCCACTCGGTGAACGGCGTCGCGGAGCTGCACTCCCGCCTCGTCACCACGAACCTCGCCCCCGAGTTCTATCGCCTCTATCCCGACCGCTTCAACAACAAGACCAACGGCGTCACACCGCGACGCTGGCTGCTGCACGCGAACCGGCCGCTGTCGAGCCTGATCACGAAGACCATCGGCGACAAGTGGGTGCGCGATCTCGATCGCCTCCGCGAGCTCGAGCTCTTCGTCGACGACGCGGCGCTTCTCGACAAACTCGAAGCGGTCAAGCGCCGCAACAAGGTGGCGCTGGCGCGGCTGTCCAAAGAGCAGACCGGCATCGTCATCGATCCGCTGTCGATGTACGACGTGCAGGTCAAGCGCATCCACGAATACAAACGGCAGCTCCTCAACGCATTGCACATCATCCATCGCTACTGGGAGATCGTCGAAGACGGAAAGACGCCGGTCGCGCCGCGCACGTTCCTCTTCGCCGGGAAAGCGGCGCCGGGCTACTGGATGGCGAAGCTGATCATCAAGCTGATTCACTCGATCGCGGAGGTGGTCAACGCCGACCCGCGCACGCGCGAGCACCTGCGCGTCGTCTATCTCCCCGACTACCGCGTCACGCTCGCGGAAGTGATCATGCCCGCCGCCGAGCTGTCCGAGCAGATCTCCACCGCCGGCAAGGAAGCCTCCGGCACCGGCAACATGAAGCTGGCCCTCAACGGCGCGCTGACCATCGGCACGCTCGACGGCGCGAACGTCGAGATCCGCGACGAGGTGGGGGAGGAGAACATCTTCATCTTCGGCCTGACCACCGAGGAAGTGGCTGAGGTGATCGGCCGAGGCTACGACCCGGAACGTTACCTTCACGAGCATCGCTGGATGCGCCGCATCGTCGACACGATCGCCTCCGGCCATTTCTCCCGCGGCGACAAGGACATCTTCCGCCCCAT
This sequence comes from Thermoanaerobaculia bacterium, assembly GCA_036398925.1. Taxonomy (GTDB): domain Bacteria; phylum Acidobacteriota; class Thermoanaerobaculia; order Gp7-AA8; family Gp7-AA8; genus DASWOB01. The sequence goes on along the minus strand of DASWOB010000020.1, from coordinate 23,485 downwards.
CGTCGCCAAGCTGCTGTCGACCCGCGATGAGTACGTCCACTTTGCGGATCTCCCCGCCTATGTGGAAAAGCAGCGCGAGGTCGACGTGGTCTACCGCGACCGCAATCAGTGGCTGCGCAAATCACTGCTGAACATCGCCCGGATGGGCAAGTTCTCCAGCGACCGCACCATTAACGAATACGCGCGCGAGATCTGGCACATCAAGCCGGCGGTCATCGGCGCGTTCGCCAACGCGGCGCTCGACGATTGAGCCGGCAGAGAGACGACGAGGGGCCTCCGGCGGCCGGGGCCATCAGCCCCAACCAGCGGGTCCGGGCCCGCGGCCCGGCCGCCGGAGGCCCCCGGTCGTTCCCCTGTCGACTCAGTCCGCCGGCTACGCGCCGGCCAGGCCGTTGACCATCGATGCGAACGCCGTCTTGATGGCCTCGTCGCTGTGCGGGTGTTCCTCTTTCGCGCGCTCGGACATCACCCGGTCGCGGATCATCCCCTCGGCGCAGCCGAGCATCGCGGAGCAGAGCACTTTCGCGTCGACGTCGTTGCGGAACGACCCGTCCTGCTGCCCCTTGCGGATCAGCGAGTAAACGACCTCGATGAACTGCGTAAAGCCTTTCGAGAGCAGCACCTCGTGCGTGCCGCCGCGGAGGCGGCGTCCCTCGAAAAGGAAGAGGAACGCGATGTCGTGGTCGCGGCTGAAGGCGTCGATCATCAGTCCGAGGATGCGCAGGATCGCATCGCGGCCATGGACGGCCTGCTCGAGATGCAGGCGCACCACGTCGTTGAGCGACGACCAGGAGTCGTTGAAGATCGCCTCCAGCAGGCCGCTCTTTCCTCCGAAATAACGGATCAGCTGCGATTCCGAACTGCCCGCCTCCCGCGCGATGGCGGCGGTCGAGGTCTGCTCGTATCCATTCTTACTGAAGAGCGTTTTTCCGGCGTTCAGCAGGCGGGAACGAGAGGTCTGTGTGCTGTCTCCGTCGTGCGTGGTCAAGATGGCGCGAGCGTACGCCGGGAAGTGGAACATGGTCAAGGTAGCGCTACTACCGCTCTGGCAGAGTCGTTGCTGTGTTCATCGCTGGTGGTAGTGACACTACCACAGGTTCAGGCGAACTCGCTCGCTCGACGTACCTGCCACCGTCGCGCGCGAGGAGGCGGCGTACCGTACCAACCACGGAGGGTGCGGTACGTCCGCCGTTTTCCCTGCTCATGCTTTTTGCACGGCGTGCGCCTTCCATCTGTAACATCCCTGAAACAGAAAACTGGAGGCCCCCGCATGTTTTTCCGAGTCGCAGTCCTGGTGTGTCTGCTGTTGGCCGTCGTGTGTGTGGCCTTTGGCCAGGAGGGCGTTCACGCCTTCGGTCAGGAGGGCGTCAAGAACACCGAATTCGATGACTGCGATGCGAACTTTCTCGCCGCCGTCGGTTCGAGCGCCTATCAGTTCTCCCCCGGCCACACGGGCGAGCTCGGTGCGGTGCGGCTCTTCTCCATCCTCTCTTATCAGCGTGCTGCCCACGAGCGCCGCTTCGGGTTCGCTCTCTGGCGGCTCGACATCGATCGGCTGACCGACGGGACGCGGGTCTTCAGCACCTCCGGCCGCACGTATGTCGGCAAGGAAGGGGCCGGTCTGGCGGAGCTCTACTGGGACGGCCGCGACGACCGCGGCGAGCTCGTCCCGGCGGGACGCTATCGTTACACCTTCACCGCGCGCTACGGCGCACGGGCGCACGACGAAGAGACCTCTTCCTCGGATGAGGTGGTCGTCGACTACAACCTGACCGAGGATCGTGCGCGCGGACTGCGCATGACGGCGAACGCGACCATCTGCCAGATCCAGCAGAACGCGCCGATGGAAGCGGGCTTCGGCTACAGCTTCTATTACGGCTCGACGCACGCGCACTCGAACTGGTCGGACGGCGGCCATCCGACGAATGCCTGCGCGTCCGGGAATGCATACGGCAGCGGCACGTTCGCGCCGGCCGCGGTGTTCAACTACGCGCGCACCGAGGCGCAGCTCGACTTCTGGGTGATCAACGAGCACAACCACCTGATCCAGGACGCCATCGCCACGAACAACCCTCCGGTCACCGAGGCGAAGGTCAGGCAGCGGTATCAGGACGGACTGGCGGCGGCAAATGCGGCCACGGTGAACGGCGACTTCGTCGGCCTGTATGGCATGGAGTGGGGCGTCTCGACGAACTCCGATCAGGGGCACGTCACGCTCATCGAAACGCCGCAACTGTTCGGGTGGGAAACCTGCTCGACGTGCAACGGCCCGTCCATCGAATGCACCCCCGGCACGAACTGCTACTTCGACGTCTTTACGCCGAAGCGCTTCGGCTATCTCTCGCTCTACGCGGCCTCGGTGGCCCATCCCTCGACCGGCGGCGCGCTCGGGATCTTCAATCATCCCGACAGCGGCAACTTCGACAACTTCGCCTTCGACGCGAACGCCGATGACGCCATGCAGGGCATCGCCGTGCGCAGCGGTCTCGCCTTCAGCACGGCCGGCGACTGCGCGGCGGCGAACATCGGATCCAGCGACTATTCGGTGCGCTGGCGCGAGGCGCTCAACAAAGGCTTCCATCTGGCACCGGTCGCCGATCACGACTCGCACTGCAACAACTACGGCGTCGCGCTGCCGACGCGCACGGTCTACCTCGCGCCGTCGCTGACGAAGGCGAACCTCCTCGCCGCGCATCGCGCCAGACGCTTCTATGCGACGGAGGATCCCAACCTGCAGCTCGTCTTCCGCACGAGTGACGGCACCCGCGTGATGGGCGACATCTTCAACGCACCGGGCGGCGCGACGCTCGTGGCCAACGTCTACGATCCCGACGGCGAGAGCGTCTCCACGCTCGAGATCTGGCGCGGCCAGATCGGCGGAGGAGCGCCCGCCGCGCCGTGGCAGACGCACGCCAATACCTCCAGCGTCACGATCACCGAACCGCTCACCAGCGGCTCGTACTGGTACTACGTGCGGGTGATCCAGCCGGACGGCCACGACGCCTGGTCCGCGCCGATGTGGATCACGTATCAGGCCGGTGCCGGCGGCGACACGATTGCACCGACCACGTTGATTACCGCGCCAGCGGCCGGGGCGACCGTCAGCGCGACCGTCAGCGTCACCGCCACCGCGAGCGACAATGTCGGCGTCTCGCGGGTCGAGTTCTTCCTCGACGGCACGCTGCAGTCGACCGACACCACCTCGCCGTACGCGTGGAGCTGGAACAGTACCACCGCGGCGAACGGCGCGCACGTGCTGCAGTCGAAGGCCTACGACGCCGCGAACAACGCCGGCACCTCGACGAGCATCAGCGTCACCGTCTCGAACGGTGGCGGTGGAACGTCGGCCAGCGTCGGCGGCTGGAAAATCACCCAGACCAACTCCACGTACGAATACGTCATCCCGGCCGGTACGACCATTCCGGCCGAAGGCTATCTCGTCATCGCGCGCCAGGCCGACAAAGCCGCATTCGAGAGCTTCTGGGGCTTGACCCTCGGCAGCAACGTCACCTTCCTCAACGCCGCCGGCGCGATGCCGGTGATCAACGGCGACGAGGTCTACACGCTCGCTAACGCATCGCTCGTCACCGTCGACGGCCCGACCCTGGCCATGCCCACCACCGCCGCGAAAAGCCTCCAGCGCCTCGACCCCTGCGGCACGTCGTGGAACACGCTCGCCGATACCACCGCCAATCCCGGCAGTGGTGCGGCCGCCGGTTGCGGCGCGGGCGTCAAGATCAACGAAGTCTCCGACGCCACCGGCACCGGCATGTATCTCTACGAGTTCATCGAGCTGCACAACGACAGCGCCGCCGCCGGCGACACCACCGCGCCCACGACCTCGATCACTGCTCCGGCGAACGCTGCCACCGTCAGCGCAACCGTCAACGTCACCGCGAACGCAACCGACAACGTCGGCGTGGCGCGCGTCGAGTTCTTCCTCGACGGCGCACTGCAATCGACCGACACCTCCGCGCCGTACGCCTGGAGCTGGGTGACGACCACCGCCACGAACGGCACACACTCGCTCACCACAAAGGCCTACGACGCCGCGAACAACGCCGGCACCTCCGCCGCCGTCAGCGTCACCGTCAGCAACGGCGTCCCGATCAACATCGGCGGCTACTCGATCGTGCAGTCCAACGCCTCGCTGACCTGGACCATCCCCGCCGGCACGACCATCCCCTCGAAGGGCTACGTCATCATCGGCCGCAACGCCACCAAGGCGCAGTTCCAGACCTTCTGGGGCGTCACCCTCGCCGCCAACGTCGTCTACCTCAACGCCGCCGACACCATGCCGCAGATCAACGGCAGCGAGACGTACGCCCTCCGCAACGCCTCCAACAGCATCATCGACGGCACCACCGTCTCGATGGCCAGCGCCGGCGGCGAATCGCTCAAACGCCTCAACGGCTGCGGAGCCGCCAGCACCGCCGGCTCCTGGTCCCGCACCGCGTCATCCACCGGCAACCCCGGCAGCGGCGCCCCAGCACCGTGCAACAAGGGAGCATTCATCAGCGAGTTCTCGGACGCCCTCGGCACCGGCAACTACATCTACGAATTCATCGAGCTGTACAACGACAAGTAACATCCTTCTACACTTCAGGCATGACGTTCCCGCGTCTTGCCGCTGTTCTGCTTTCCGTTGCATCCGCCGCCATCGCCGCGGCGGATGCAATCATCCAGGTACGCGTCAGTGACGAGACCGGCGCACCACTGCGCGGCGCTTATGTCGCGGTCGTCGCGGAGGGCGAGCCGTGGCGCGCGCCGCTTCGGGAAGCGATTGCACCCGAGGCGGCGATCTCATGGAACGGCGTCCCGGAAGGGACGTACCGAATCCTCGTAGCCGCCCCGGGGTATTTCTGGAACTTTTCGAAGCCCGTCGACGTGACGGCGGCCGCCGTGCCGATCGTCGTCGCGTTGACGCCGCTCACGACCATCACCGGCAGGATTGTCGATGGTGCCGGAGCGCCGATCGCCGGAGCGCGTATCGGTGTCGCGAAGGCATTCACGCGCGGTGGCGAGTATCAGCTCAGCGCGATCGCGGAGGATTACCTCCGCGACAACTTCTCGTCCAAGACGGCGGACGACGGCCGCTTCACATTGCGCGCGCATCCCACCGCCGCGCATCTCCTCTGGATCGAAGCACCCGGCTTCGCCCCCACCGCGCGAGCGAACGTCAAGGCACAGCAGACGCCCGACCTCGGCGACATCGCACTGCAGCGCGGCGCGTCATTTACCGCTCGTCTGATCGAGGAGAGAGCGGACGATCGGCTGCAGCTCTTTCCACTCGAGATCGAGGAGGTCGGCGCCGGCCGCACTTTGCTGCTCGACGTCTGGACGCGACTCGCCGCCGGACCGGAGCAGCGATGGGATGCCCTTCCCGCCGGACGTTACGAGCTGTGGCTCCGCGCCCCGCAAAGCGGCGCGCACGATCGACCGCCGGTGGTGCTGACCTCCTTCCGGGTGGGACCGGGTGACCGGCACTCGGCGACTGTTGCTTTTCCGCCGCCGGAAGCGCCTCCCGTTGCATCGGAAAAACCGCTGCGTCTTCTCGTGCGCCGGCCGCGCGCTGAGCTGAAGGGGATCTCCGTCACTCGCTGGCTCGATGGTCGCGGCGAAGAGGTGCCGTACCAACTGGGCTCCGCGAGCGGCGGCAGCGTCTTTCGCATTGCCGGCGGCTGTACGGATGGCGCGTCGTACGTGCTGCAGTCGAAGCAGTTCATCGGTACGAGTAGGGTCACCCGGGAGACATGCGATGGAACTCCGCTCGTCGACCTGCATCCCGCGGCCGAGTTGAGCGCGATCTTTCGTGCACCGGCGCGGATGAAGCTCCCCGCGTCCGGCGTCGTCCGCGCACGCGCCTGCCGCACGAAATCCAGCGAGCGCGCTGACCGCGGTACCTTCACATTCGCCCTCGCCAGTGACGGCCGCGCCAACATTTTGGTACCGGCCGGCTGCAACGTCCTCACGTTTGCCATCGGCGACTTTGCCGTCGTTTCCGGCGAGCCGGTCGATGTCGCAGCAGGTGCGCGCAGAGACCTCGGCCTGCATGTGCTCCGGCCGGCCGGTTCGCTGCTCGCGCGCGTCGTCTCCGACGTTGACGGCCGCGCGGAAGCCGGCGTAACGGTGGCGCTCTTCGCCGCCTCCGATCTGCAGGCCGTCACCTTTTCGCAGGTCGACAACCAACGGCGGATCGCGACCGGGACCACCGACCGGCTGGGGTGGGTCCGTCTCTACGGGATTCCGCCCGGAACCTTCGTCGTGCAGTTGACGCATCCGCGGCACGGCTACGCGCAGTTCAGCGAGCCGTATGCGATTCGTGCCGGACAGGAGCTGATCCTCGACCGTCTCGAACTGCACGCGCCATCGACGATCGAAGTCAGCGTGACGGTCGATCAGGAGATGCTCGACGCCGGCCTCTCGCTCAGCGGCGTGCATCTTTTGCCGGGTGCGGACAATCCGTGGCCGCGCCGCGCGGCACGTCTCGCTCCGCTGACGAACAACCGCGCGCTCCTCGAAGGGATACCGCCTGGCGCCTGGTCGCTGGCAGTCACCGGCCGTGTCGGAAATTCCGCGGGAGGAACGGCGCTCGCCACGCGGCCGGTCGTGGTTCGTTCCGGCGACAGCCTGTACGTCGAAGTGCCGATCGAAAGTCTCCTCTACCGCGGCAAAGTCGAGTTGCGCGGCCAGCCGGTGATCGGCGAGCTCAAGCTCCGTCGCGCCGCCGCGGCGCGCGGCGAGGCGCAGCTGGCACTGGCGAAGACGGATGACCAGGGCCGCTTTCAGGTCCTCCTCGCCACACCCGGCAAGTTTCACATCGAAATCCGCAACGACCTCGAAGCGCGCAGTCACGTGGTGCGCGACGTCGAGTTCACGTCGGCCGACCGCGAAGTGGTCGTGCGACTTCCGGAAGGCCGCATCACCGGCCGCGTCGTCGACGGGGAAGGGAACGGCGTCGCCGAGGTCGAAGTGCGTGCCGTTACCGGTGTAGCGGACAAGAGAGCCGGTGAAAGCGACATCGAGCAGCACGTTGTCTCCGGCCGCGACGGCACCTTCGTCTTCGACTCAGTGGCGCCCGGAGTGACGGCACTCGATGGAAGGCTGAACGAGCGGACCACCGCGCGCGTCGTGCTGGAGCTGGTCGAGGACCAGCAGGTCGGCGATGTGAAACTGCTCCTCGCGCCGGCTCGCGAGCTCCGGGGCCGCATCACGTTCGCCGGCGGCGCACCGGTGCCGAATCAGCCCGTCTTCGCGGAGCTTGCACCATCGATTCCGGGAGACAGCGGCTGGACCGGCTCCACGACGGCACGCGCCGATGGAACGTTCCGGCTGCGCCTTCCGAACGGCACCGAATCGCTCTCCATTCAGCTCTTCCTCACGCGGCGCGACGGCACGTGGGACGTCTACCGCCGCCGTCTCTCCGACGCGGAGCTGCAACTCGTCGTGCCGGTGGCGTACGGCGCGTTGCGCATTCGCCGCGATCGCGGTTCGTGGGACACCTCCGTTCCGCGCGTGCTCGTCGCCGCCGATGGCGCGTACGTGAACGTCGCGGATGTGTCGACCACCGAGTCGTCCGGTGAGGGAAAGCGTGCGGACGTTCTCGTCATCGGACGCATCGCCCCTGGAGTCTGGCGTCTGGTGGAGATTCGATCCGCTGCCGACATGCACACCGTTCGTACCGGAGAGGGCTTGCGCCTCGTGGCGACAGGAACCATCAACGTCGCGCCCCAGGGCATGACCGAGATCGTCATCGATGAGAAGGAGAAGTGAGCGATGAAAAGAGGTTTACTGCTGGCGTTCCTGGTCATGGCCATCAGGGCGGCTACTGCCCCCCCTCCTGCTCGGAGTGTTACGAACCAATCTGATCCGTCGGCGCTACAATGACGGCCGGTCCAATACCGGTCGTCATGTTCGCGCAGGTCTTCCTTGCCGCGCTGTTGCTGTCGATCCCGTTCGCGACGCCGCGCGAGCGAGCGGTGCTGGTTTATCCGAAAGAACGCTGGAGTCTGCGCCCGGTTTTCTACACCGATCACCAGCGCAAGCTGGTACGTGAGATCGCCACGTACTACGACGTGCGCATTCACGAACAGGTGGCGGACGATGACGATCTCTTCTCCATTGACGTCGATGGAGCGAAGCTGCTGGTCCTCTCCGCGCATGGCGATCCTTTCTCGATGCATTTCGCCTCGCCGCGCGAGCGCACGCTCGACGCGACCGACCGGCAGCGGCTCGCGCGCTTTCTGGCGCGGCTCGATCCCGACGCGACGATCCTCCTGCAGAGCTGCCACACCGCCAAAGGTTTCGCCCACCTGGTCAAAGCAGCGGCCGGTCCGCGCCGTCGCGTCATCGCGGCAAAAGGGGTGATCCCGCCGGACGGCGTGACGATCACCGAGCACGCGCCGTTCGACGTGCGCATCATCTGCCGCGACCGCGGCCGTACCTACGACTGCACGGCCCGCATCAACTGAGATAGGCTCTGCCACCGGAGGAACGCATGCCGTTCAAGAAAGCCCGATTCGGGCCGCGCCTCGCCGCCGCAGCCCGCTCCGGCGCGCATTACCGCGACGTCCACGTCTTCATCGGCGGCACCGGTGCCGTCGGTGGCGCGGCCGTGCTGCAGATGATCGCCATGTACGAAGAGATGATGGCGATCCAGCCGGCCGCGGCGCCGGGCGACGTGCCGGTCCTGATCGTGACCGGCCGCGGCGACGAGGACATCAACGCCTTCGTCACCCGCCTCAATCGCTTCATCCGCACGCGCTGGGGAGCGAGCCACGCCCCGCGCCAGTTCGAGCACGGTTACCTCACGCCGGGCGGAGTGTACGTCGCCATCTCGCCGTTCCAGCTCAAGCCGATTCCCGGTCTCGAGCTGGTCACCGATGCCGATCCCGCGCATCGCGACGAGAAGATCGGCGAGTTCCTCCGTCTGGCCGGTGCCGATCGCGAGTCGCCGAAAGAAAAGATCGCCGAGGCGCTGATGAACCACGTCCGCGCCACGCGGCCGCTCAGCGCGTTCCTCGAAGATCGCCTGGTGCGTCTGCGCGACTACGGTCCGAAGCCATTCCGCTCCGTCCTCCTCGGCTTTCCGCTGCCGAGCATCCTCGCCTATCAGCAGACCGGTCTCACGCACGTCGCGAACGGTGTCGGCCTGGCCGACGATTTCATCGGCAAACTGCGCCACGAATTCGAAGAGGCGTTCGCGCAGGACCTGGCCAGCGTCACCGACCACTGGGGCACGCGCGTTCTCGTCGCCCACACCACCGGTGTCGGCGGGATGTACGACGAAGCGCTCGACGGCACCACCACGCCGCGGCTCGGGTTCGCCCACGCCGCGCGCGATCAGTTCCTCCGCACCAAGCACGAAGAAGCGGAGCACCTGACGCGCGAGTACGCCAAGCGCGGCATCCTCATGCTCGTGACCGCCGCCGCGATCGGGATTGACGAAGTGCGCGTGCGCGAGCGCATCCCGCTGCACAACGAGATCGTCCGCAAGCTGCGCGATCTCCCCGACGACGTCTTTCCTGCCGCCCGCACGCGCAAGCGGCAGTACCTCCGCCGCGTCCATCCGAAGACGCTGGCGTTGACCGGCGACGCTCCGGCAAAGCCGCGCGACCTCTTCTTCCGAACCGGCGACGAGCTCGCGCCCGAATACGCCATCCGCAGCGGCGAGAACGGCTTCTTCAGCCCCGCCAATGCCGACGCGCTCTATCGGGTGATGAAGATCGCCTCCGCCAGCGAGCTCGGACATGTCCTCGCCTCCGTGGCGCTGCTCGGCGACGATCCGAACGTCCCCTGGTTCGCCAACGGCATCTGCTACTACACCGAGACAGCGAACTCGAAGCAGGTCTTCGACTTTCTCTATCAGCCGCCACTTCTCGGCTATCAATTGAACGCGGTCGATCCGCTCGCGCTGCAGGACCTCGGCTCCGCAAAGCATCAGGCCGAGCTGCACACGCTGGCGCTGCTGATCCTCCTGCATCGCCTCAAGACCGCCGACTTTGACGGCCTGCCGCCGTATCCGAGCACCTCGTTCGACGCGCGGCAGTATTTCCTCGAAAGCTCCCGTCCCCTGACCTTCCGCGACGTCGAGACGTGGGACTGCGAGACGCTCGCGGACGAGCTGAAGACGCTCGTCACCGCGCGCCGCGCCGAACAGCTTCTCCCGCTGCGCCCCATGCGCGATCCCGGTCAGTTCGCCGGCCGCGACGAAGCGCACACCGCCATCCTGGAGGTGGTCCTGCAGTCCGTCTTCGCCATCCCGTCGCTCGGCTCACCGATCGTCGTGGAGGACGAGGGCCAGCCGGTCGCGCGCACCGGTTACTGGATCGCCCCCCTCGGCGAAGTGGTCACGGACGACGATTCGCTGCGGAGGATTTTCGCGGCGGGAGCGGAGCGCGCCGGCTGCAGCGTCGAGGAGTACGCCGCCTTCGAGATGGCGGTGAACGGCTTCATCGATCTCCGTCCGGTCGGCATCATCAGTTCCGTGAAAACGGCCGGCGAGCTGCGTCCGGGAGCGCTCACCATCACCCGCAATGCCGAGGCGTTCGCGAATGCGCTGCATGCGCTCGAGCCGTACTCGTTCTTCGCCACCTGCGGTCTCGTGGCGGTCCTCCATCGTCTGCGTGCCCTCGGCCTGATGCTGCGCGAAGCGCGCACCGACCTCGGTACGATGCAGGATTGGATCTGGAGCGTTCCCCGCGATGAGCGCGGTCACACGCTGGTCGTGCCGGGTGTCGTCGAGGCGCTGCGGATGATCGCCGAGGGACAGGAGAAAACGACCGGCACCGAATACCTCGACGGCATCTGGGGCTACGAACGAAGGCTGCCGGTCTCCCGCGCCTCCGAGATCGTGGCGGAAGTCTTCCGGCGAAGAGGATCTGGTACTCTGGTACCGTGACATCCGAATACCAGCGAGCCGAGCGCACCTTTCACCTGCAGTTGAATGCCCCTCCGGCGGAGGTGTTCCCCCTCTTCGGGCCGAAGCTCGAGATGCGATGGGCGCCGGAGTGGCAGCCGCGTTTCATTCATCCGCCCGACGGCGAGGTCGATCGACACGGCGCCGTCTTCATCGTCCCGCCCGATGACGAGCGCCCCGAATCGACCTGGATCATGACCGCCTACGAGGAGAGTGAAGGCCGCGTCGAGTACGTCTACGTTGCGCCGCAACACAACGTGACGCAGATCTGGATTCGCATCGCCGCCGCGGCCGGCGCGAAGAGCGACGTGGCCGTGACGTACCGCCGCACCGCGCTCAGCGCGGCCGGCAACGTCTTCGTGGAGCGTTTCGTTGCGACCGTGGACGAGATGCGCGAACATTGGGAGCGGTCCATCAACGGCTACCTCGCCCGCTCCCAACGTCTGCGCTAAGGCACGATCTGCACGTTGTAGGCGGCGATCCGCTCCGACTCCGCGCCGCGTACGCCGTACACCTCCAGCCGATAGCGGCCTACCGCGAGGAAGCCGCGCGGCACCAGCAGCTCGAACGTGTCGTCGGCCGGGCGCGCCAGCCCGCCGCGGCTCCACACCGCGCGCCGGGCCGGTGCATTCACGTCGACCAGGTCGAGGCGGTACTCCGGATACTGCGGCGGATCGATCATCGATGCGCGGAGGAGATGTCCCTCGCTGGCCGCAGACAGAATGGCCCCGCCATCGGACGGCCCGCGCCGATCGGCCGAGCGCAGTGTGGTCCGCTCGGACGCCACGCGCGGCTCGCGCAGCCGCTGCTGGAGACTCCGCTCCTGCATCTTCGACTGCACGAGCCATACGCCCAGGACGCAGATCACCACCGAGGCGGCGATGGCAAAGTACGAGTTCCCCCGCTGCTTGCGGGTCATGGCGGCGATCTTCTGCGGCGCGTGCACCCGATCGCGCAGGCGGCGCCATTGACGCTTGAGGACGTCCTCGGAGAGGTCGCCCTCTTCCGGCAGCGGATCGACGAGGATGCGGGCCAGCTCCGGATGGGCCACGAGGCCGGCGCGAACGCGCTCGGCGTCTTCCTCCGCGAGCTCCCCGTTCATGTATGCGAGCACGTCTTCGGCCGTCGGCGGTTCGCCGTGGCGCTGGCGATCGGCTGCTGCGGCTTCGCGCGCGGCGGCCTGCCAATCGGATTTACTGATCATTGTCGTTGTCCTCCGGGAGCGTGCCGGCCAGTTCGGGCCCGAGGCGCTCCTGCAGAAGTTTCCGGGCGTCGCGCAGGCGCGACTTCACCGCATCGGGCGTGATCCCGAGGATCTGCCGGATGGCGGCGTAACTGTAGTCTTCGAGCCAGAGGAGGAGGGCCTGGCGCATGCCTTCGGGCAGCTCCTCGATGGCGTCACGTAACTGCTTCCTGCGGAGCTCGGCGAGCTGACGCTCCGCGTAATCGGGTTCTGGCGGTGCCGCCAGCGTATCGGCATATTCGGGCGCGTCGATCTGCACGTGATCGCCTCGCCGCTTGGCCGTGTGCAACGAACGGTTCCGGTTGTAGAGCAGGTTGCGGGCAATCTTCTCGAGAAAGGCCCACTCCGCCTCGCCGCGATATTGATCCATGTGCTTGTAGACACTGGCGAAGACGTCTTGTGCGAGGTCGTGCGCCTCGTCGTCGGCCAGCCGCCACTTGTGCGTATACCAGCGATGGACGCGTCCATAGTGTCTCCGATAGAGAGATTCGAACCGTACCTCGCGGCTGTCGTTCCGTCCCATCGTCATCGTTCTCTCTCTCGTCCTCGCGGAGCGGTTATTTTAGGGGCGACATGAAAAAGTTCCTTGCCGCCGCCCTCGCGCTCTCCGCGATTGCCTGTCAACAGAAGGAAGACACCACCGCGGCCCGTTTGTGGCCCCGTACCTTCCAGCCGCGTCTGAGCATCGCCACCGAGTGGCAGCCATGCCGCCCCAGGGAGCTGACCGGCGACCGGGTGGTGCAGGATTTTTCGTGCAACGCGCCACACAACGAGCCCGTGGAGGTGTCTCCCTTGGGTGAAGCGTGTGACGACATGAACGAAACCACTCACAGACAGGCGCTCGAGGAGCTCTCCTCAAAATCACCCTGCTACAGCAAGGCGATCCGCAATCTCGAGCGCTTGGCGAAACAGGACAAAGGAGTCCTGTCCGATCTGGCCGCGGCGTATTACGTTCGCGCTCAGCGGACGGACAACGCGTCCGACCTCCTCCCGGCGATGAAGTTCGCGCAGGAGGCGGTGAACCACGCTCCTCGCTCATCCGTCGCACGCTTCAACCTCGCGCTCGTGCAGGAGGCGCTCAGTTTTGACGACGATGCGGTCGAATCATGGGATCGCGTTCGCGCGGCGAATGAGGGGCCGTGGAGCACGGAGGCGGGCGAGCATCGCGAGGCGCTGGAGCGCAAAATTACGACTTCTGCCCTGGTTCAGTGGCCGCGGACGAAAGCGCAGCTCAGTACCGTCAATCCGAACGATCGCGCCGCTGTTGCCGGCCTCGTCGCGCCGCATCCATTCGCCGCACAAAAGTATGTGGAGGAGGAACTGCTACCGGCGTGGGACCTGCCGCGGGCGAGAGCGATCGCAGAAGCATTGTGGAAGCGCAATGGTGACCGGTACATGCTGGATGTAGTGGAGGCGGCGGATAAATCGGGTGGGGCATTGCGGGAGGCACATGAAAATTTTGGCGAGGCCCGTGCCGCGCAGCGAGCCTTTATACGGCCTGTGATGGTCGAAAAGTACCGCGAAGCGTTCGCGCGGCTTCAGGCCGCTGGAAGCCCGCTGTCCATTGGTGCGCAGATCGGCATTGCTCTCGGACTCGCCTTTGAGAAGAAGTCGTCTGAAGCCCGCGCTCTCGCCCTCCAAATCGAGCATGCTGCCGCAGAGCGCAGCTACAAGCAGCTGGTCGGGCACGCACGGAGTACGCGCGCATACATCGATTCGGACCGAGATCCTTTGACGGGGCTGAGTGTCTACGCAGAAACCCGCGCATGGTTCGCGGCTCTTCGTGATGATGCAGCCGTCGCTGAGGCGTATCGCGGCAGAGCGGGATTACTCCGTGCTAGTGGAAACACCGCGCAGGCATGGCGGGAGACGTTTCTCGCGCGTCGTTACTCCGTGCATTCGACGGAGTTACAGTCGGTGCATCACCTACTGGGGGAAAGCGCCGCGGCAGCGGATGAGATGGGCTATCCGGCCGTTGCTCTGCGCTACCTGCAGCGTGTCGTGATGAGTATCCGTGAGGCTCTGGCTGCGACGCCGCCGGATCAGACCAGCCGCATTTTGAACTTGCGTAGGAACCTCAGTACGGCGCTCCGCACGATCGCGATGTTTGAAGCTCGTCTCGATCAGTTGGAAGCGGCGATGCGAGATATCAACGAGTCGCTCCGTCTGGCGCGTGCAAACGAAGCGGATGACTCTTCGAGGAACGCGTTCATCGCACGCGCTGAAGAAGTCAACGGCCGTGTCGCTTTGGCGCGTGGAGACGCCCGCGCAGCGATTGCCGCATTCTCGAAAGCAATCGCCGTCGGAACGGAGGAGTACACGACCTTTGTAGCCGGTCTCTACGCTCAACGCGCCGAGGCTTACCGCCACGCCGCTAACCCTTCCGCCGCCGAAGCTGATCTCAAGGCGGCGCTAAAACAGTTGCACAGCGAAGAAGCGCGCATGCTCGATACGCGCAAGCCCGGAACAGGCGAGCCGCTTCTCAGCGCGTACTTTTCCCGCTTTCAAGAGACCTACGATCGCCTGATCCGCCACTACACGGAAACGAATCGCAATCAAGAGGCTTTCGAGCTGGCCGAGCGTGCGCGCGCCATCGAGCCGCTCGACCTGATCCTGCGCCAGACCAGAATCATCCCCAGGGAGTTCGCGGAGCTCGCCAGGCGTCCGGTCAAGCTCGAGAAGATTCAGCAGACACTCCCGGCGAACACGTACCTCGTTCAGTACAACATTCAGGATGAGAAGACGTACGTCTGGATGATCGGGCGCGACGAATTCAAGTCGCTCGCGCTCGACATCGGCAGCAAGGACGTAGAAGGCTGGGCTGAGCAGTTGTACAGAGAAGCGCGCGAGCCGGTGAAGTACGACAGGCTCGCCGCCACCGTCTACCAGCAGCTCGTTCAGCAGGCGCTGGCCCTTGTTCCCCTGACGGCCAACCGCCGAGTCGTCTTCATTCCCGACGGTGCGATGCACGGAATTCCGATCGCCGCACTGCGCAACGGGAGTCAGTATCTGATCGAGACGGAGCGCCTCGCCTTTGCCGGCAGTGCACGGCTGTACATCTGGTCGGTGGAGCTCGATCGCGCCATGAAGAACGGCGGCCCGCCGTCGATTCTCCTCATTGGCAATCCGACCGGCGACCTCGATGCAGCGGTCGTTGAAGTCCGCGAGATCTCCCGGTTCTACACAGTATTCAAGATGCTCCTCAACGAGCAGGCTACGACCGCGGCGTTCCTTCAGGATGCGCCGGAGTACTCGGTCGTGCACATTGCGGCGCACGCGGTCGCGAACGCGGAAACGCCATCCCAATCCCATCTGAGTCTGGCGGGAAAGCCCCTCGAGGCTCAGGAACTCGTCACGAAGTTCAAAAGCAGCAAGACACGCCTTTTCGTCCTCTCCGCCTGCAGCAGCGCGGGAGGGACTCCGGTAGGACCGGAGGGTCTCGCGCCGCTCGTCCGCCCGCTCATCGCCGCCGGTGTCCCCGCCGTCGTCGGCAGTCTCTGGCCGGTCAACGATCCGGCGGCCAAAGCGGTCACGGTGCGGCTTCACAGGCACTGGAGCGAAGGGGACGACGCCGCGGATGCGCTGCGGCGAGCACAGATCGACCTGATTCACGGCACTGCCGGAGCACGGTCGGTCCTCACATGGGGCTCCTTTCAGGTGATCGGCCATGCCACGTCGCCGTTTGCGAGCCCTCCCAAATCAATCAAGGAGAAATGAAGTCAATGAGTTTCATTGTGAAGATTCTTTTCAGTGGCCTGATGGCCTTTGTTCCGAACCAGGACGGCACCGAGCTGACCGTCCTCCTCCTCAACGTGCCGCACGCCTACCACACGTCCGACGGCGCGTCGATGGAGCACCACAACGCGGCGGTCATCGCGCGGGCCGGCAATTGCGTCGGCGACTGCCCGCAGGAGCAGGCGCTCGCGAACGCGATGTTTCCCGATAAGACCGCGGCTGCCGCTCTCGCCGCGCTCCAGTCGGCCATGGGCAACGGTGCCGGGTGGCAGCTCAGTGCCTCCGATATTTCCGTCCGCAAAGCGACCACCAGTGCGGCCAATCTGCCGGCGCTGACGATCGTCGACAATGTGCGCAGCACCGTCAACGGTGAGCCGCAATCGATTCCGAATACCGCCGCGGCGCGCGAGGATTACAGCTGGCTGGCCGACATGAGCAGCGTCTGCTCCGGCTGCACGCTGAATCCTGCCCTCCTCGGCAACAATCCGCCCGCTGGCCTGATCGCCGCGCGCTTCCGCATCCGTAACGGCAGGGTCTCGACGTACTCCGTGATCCGCCTCGGCAGCAACGTCGCACCCGTCACCTTCAAACGGCTGGACGGTACCGGCAGCGCGTCGTCGTACTCACAGGCGTTGGCCAGCTGGGTTGCCACCGAGATCGAAGTGACCGGCGATGCCATCGAGATCGTCGAGGACAAATTCGACGGCACCGCCGGCCGGAGCATGAAGCTCTCGCCCGATTCCAACGGCAAGGTCGAGCTGGCGGTGCTGAACCTGCCGTCCTTCGAGCCGCCGGCATCACCGAACAATGACGCGCCGCAGGTCGGCAAGCACTTCGAGCTGTTCTACGAGCTGGCGAGTAATCCGCCGGCCGAAGAGGCTCGCTTCGTGCCGCGCGCTGCCGATCCGGCCGCGTTCCCCACGGTCAACTGGCAGACCGTGCATCCGAGCAGTGCCCTCTTTTCCGATCTTCTCAATGGCCTGCGCCTCAACGTCGGCCGCGGACCGTACGACCGTCTGATGTGCCCGATGGTCGGCTGGCCGTAAACCATTCTTCGCATCGACGGCTCGCCACCACGACGTGGCGAGCCGTCGCATTTTCACGAAAGGACAAATCAATGCGCTCCCTCGCGAGCCTTGCGATTGCTCTGTCGCTCTGCACGGGCTGCGGGCAATCGAAGCCGGCGATGCCGACGCAGGAAAGCATCCCCACGATGTCCGCCCAGCTCTTCACCAGCCGCTATGCGACCTCGCGCCTCTCCTCATGGAACGTGCGCGCTTCCGCGGCCGGCCCGGAATGCGACGTGCTGCGGATCGAGGTGAACGTCGTGCTCGAAGATGCGATGGTTCAGGCGATGCACTATGGCGAAGCCGCCTACGACGTTTACGAGGGCGGGGTGAAGCAGTTCGCCGCCGAGCGCAATTTCAACGGCGTGGTCTATCTCGACCCGACCGGAAAGCGTTGGAAGTTCGGCGCCGTGCCGCGGTCGCTCCAGCCATGCCGCGATTGATCTTCTTCCTCGCGCTGCTCCTCGCCACCGACGCGTATGGCGCGCGGCGGGCGCTGCTGATCGGGATCAACGAGTACAGCGACTGGCCGAGTCTCTCCGGCGCCGTCAACGACGTTCAGCTGATGGAGGAGCTGCTCGTGCAGCGCTACGGTTTCGCGCAGCGCGAGATCGTCACGCTGACCGATCGCGCCGCGACGCGCCTGGCCATCCTGCAGGCGCTCGAACGGCTGGCGGCGGCAGCGGCCAAGGGCGACGTGACCCTCTTCTACTACGCCGGCCACGGCTCGCAGGTGCGCAATTCGCTCAGCGACGAGCCGGACGGCTTCGACGAGTCGCTCGTCGCCGCCGACTCGCGGCACATCCGCGACAAGGAGCTGCGCCCGCTCTTCAACCGCATCCTCGACCGCGGCGCGCGGCTGACGATCGTGCTCGACAACTGCCACAGCGGCTCCGGCGCGCGCGGTTCGGCGGGAGTGCGCGCGGTGCAGGCCGATCCGCGCGATGTGAGAGATCCGTCGCATGGCCCCCGTCCGGAGAATCGCGGCGCGCTGGTCATCACCGCCACCCAGGACGACGATCGGGCGTGGGAGACGCGCGACAAAGAGGGGAGGATGCACGGAGCGTTTTCGTGGGCGTGGATTCGCGCGTTGCGCGATGCCGCTCCCCACGAGCCGGTGCTCGAGACGTTCCTGCGCGCACAGGCCATCCTGCGTGGCGAAACGCCACTCCAGGAGCCGCTCCTGGCCGGCAACATCGCCGCGCGACAGTCGCCGTTCCTCGGCATCCGCGCGCGGCCGGCACGAAGCACGGTAGCGGTGGAGAAGATCGATCGCGACGGCACCGTTCTGCTGCAGGGTGGGCGGACGCAGGGGCTCGAGCTCGGCGATGAGCTGCAGACGCCCAGCGGCAAGCTGCGCATCACCGCGCTGCACGGCCTCACGCGCAGTGAGGCGACCGGCAGCGCCAGACCGGGCCAGCTGCTGCCGACGAGCAGTCGCGCCGACTGGCGACAGCTCGCATCGCCGCGCCCCTCCCCCTTCCGCATCGACGTCCGCGATCGCCACGGCGCCTCAGTCGATCGCATCGTCAGCGGCCAGCGCTACGAAGTATTCGTACAGGGCGAGGCCAGGCAGAAGCGCTACCTCTACCTTTTCGTCATCGACAGCCGCGGTGCGCAGACGCTGCTCTTCCCCCGCAGCGGCTCCGTCGAGAACCGTTTCTTGCGCGCACCGCACACGCCGGTCGTCAGCATCACGGCGAAGCGGCCGTACGGCGACGACACCTACATCCTGCTGACGTCCGACGAGCCGCTCCCGAACCCGTGGATCCTCGAATCGGGGCGGCGCTCGCCGCGGCCGGAGCCCGACTGGTCGATCGAGCGGCGGGTCATCCCATCGGCAGCAGCGCGCCGTTGACGCTCGCGCCGGCGTCGGAGAGGAGGTACGCGATCGTCTCCGCCACGTCGCCGAGCGGCACCCGCTTCGCGTTCGGCATCGAAGCGCGCGAGGCGGCGGTGTCGAGCGTCGCCGGCAGGAGCGCATTCGCGGTGATCGGCGTCTTCTCCAGCTCCTTCGCCGTCAGCTCGATCAGCGCGTTCAGGCCGCTCTTGGCGATGGTGTAGGCCACCGACCCACTCTTCGTGCGCGTCGCCGCGGAGCTGATGGCGATGATCCGTCCCGGCGCGTCGCGGCGCATCCGCGCCAGCACTTCACGCATGACCAGGAACGACGAAGTGAGGTTCAGCCCGAGCATCCCCTCCCATGTTTCGAGCGACGTCTCCGCGATGCCGCCGCCGGCGTACCCGCCCGCCAGATGCACGAGGCCATACGGCGCGCCGAAGCGCTCCACCGCGCGCGCCACCCCCTCCCGCACGCTGCTTTCGCTCATGAGGTCGACCTCGGGGCGGGAGAGCAGCACGCACTCGTACTCGCGCGCCAGCCGCTCCACGACCACGCTTCCGAGACCACCCGTTCCGCCGGTAACGATCAACGCTTTCATGCGGCCGAGGATAGATCAGGAGACGACGGGAGGCCTCCGGCGGCCGGGCCACGGGCCCGGACCCATTGGTTGGCCTAGCCTCCGCGACACTCTGTCCCGAGATACCAGTCTGTGTCGCGGAGGCTAGGCCAACCAACGGGTCCGGCGCTGTGGCCCCGGCCGCCGGAGGCGCCCCGTCGTCTCCTCATGCGTGGGTAAGTCACTCCGGCTGCCAGACCTTCGCGCCGGGATAGAACGCCGCCGCTCCGAACCAGTACGCGCGATGCGCCGCCACGCGCGGCAGTTGCGTCGATGACGACACGAGCGCTTCCTCGGTGATCGTGAACCGCTGGCCCGATTCGTCGACGAGATCCGCTCCGTCGCGCCGCAGCCGCTGCCCCTCGCGCCGGTAGACCCGCTCGCCGACCAGCACGAGATCGCCGTCGTGTACGACTCCGAGGCGCTCCAGATCGTCGATCGGATAGATGCGCCGTGTTGCGCCATCCGGCACCACCAGCACCCACTCCTTGTTCGCAAGCGCCGCCGGCGCTTTCTTCCAGACCGGGAACATCAGGTCGGGACTCGAGAAGTACTTCGAGTACGCCGCGCCGGAGCTGTAATCGCGCACGAATCCGGTCTCGAGCGACAGCACGCGCGTCTTCGGATGCATCGCGCGCCACTCGCGCCAGGTGGTGAAGGTCAACGGCAGCACGGTCAGCGGTGCGAGCTTCTTCTTCACCAGTGCGCCGAAGACCGGCTCGCCGGTGAGCTGGCTCCAGAGCGTCTCGGTCTGCCGGTCGTACATCAGTTTGTTCGAGCGGTAGAGCAGCCCCGACGAGCCGAACGTATACGTCCGCCCATCGGAGGCACGGCCGTCGTAGAGGATCGCCGCGCCGCAGAGGGTGCAATACGACAGCGAAACGGCCCGCCCGCCGACGACGTCGTTCAGCATCTCGTGCCACGCCAGGATGCGCTGCGGATACGCGCGCGCGTCCCCGTCGATCACCACGCCGAACACCGGATCGTCGTCGAGCAGCCACGGCGCGCGCTCGATCATCTTCGGCCGGTCGAGTGCGGGGATGCCGTCTTTCTTCACGCCGCCCCAGACGATCTCCTCGGCCCGAATGGTCCGCGGCGCGTCTTCCCGTAAAAAGCGCGCGAAGGCGGGATCGAGCTTCGCGAAGAGCTTCGCCTTGAAGGCGATGTAGCCGGGGGCGGGGGTGAGCTCCTCGCGCCGTCCGATCGCCTCGATCCACGGCTTCCACGACGTGCCGTGCCGCTCGCCGAGCAGCTGCTCGAGCACCGCCACCGTCTCGACGCGGCCGTGCGTGTTGAAGAAGACCGAATCGACCAGTGCCGGGGCGAGCGTGAGGTCGCCCTTCGCGATCAGGGCGTCCCGTGCTTTGGCGCGGACGGCGGCGTCGCTCGAAAAGAGATCGTCGACCAGACCATGCGGATCGGGCGACACGGCCGCGAGCAGCAGCGAAAGCAGAAGCGCGGAGCGCACCCGCAAAGGTTACGGCATGTACGGTTTTTGCCGTCGACTACGAACCCGGAGCGGACGCCGGAAGAGAGCGCCAGCTTCTACGCAACGGTGATCGAGGGCAACGGGCTGTAGCCATCTTTGGGCGGTAAGGATTTCCGCCTCTGCGCACACTCCTAGGTAAACACGAAAGGAGTCGTGCCCATGAACGCCTTCCTCGCGTTGTTGCTGTTGTTGTCGTCGCCAGCGGCCGATCGCCCGGTCCTGCTCACCGTCTCCGGCTCAGTGGTGGTGAGCGGCGAGATTCCGCAGCCGGCCCGGATCGTCCTCCGCGCCAGCCGCAATGTCTCGGTCATGACCGAAGCGGACGGCACGTTCTCGTTCGACGTGACAGTGGAACCGGGCGAGTACCCGCTGCTCGTCCATGCCCTATCGGGCGAAGTGATCGCGCGGCGGGTCATCCGGGTGATGCCGGCTTCCGAGGCGTCGGTGTCGCTGAGGATTCAGGTCGGGAGCATGGATGCGACGCCGATCGAGGCGTATGGATCGAAGTGGGGAGTCGACGGCGTGCGGCCGACTCCGGCGCAAGCCGGAAACGACGGCGCGCACCCGACTCCGGCGCAAGCGCAATCTGTCGGCGAAACCAGTGTGAGGCCGCACACCTCGAATAACGTCACCACGCCCACGGCGATGACCGCGTCAGACAGCAGAACCGATGCGGCGTCCGGTATCATCAGGAACCTCAGCAACAACAGCAACGCGACCACCAACCAGATCACGGTCGTCGCGCCCGCGGCTGTCGATCGCGCGGTCCGCGACGCGGTCGAACGAAAGAATCTCCAGACCGTCCGCGTCTTCTACGCCACGAACCGTAAGCGGAGCGGCTCGTCGCATCCGGCCACGTTCTACTGCGGCGAGCGCGGTCCGCTCGAACTCGGAATAGTCGATGTCTCGGTTCCGGCGCGGCACAACGTCGGCGACGTCGAGGCGCCGGGGATCTTCACCTGGGTGCCGAATCCGGAAAAGCACTGGCTGCTGGTCAGCGTGACCCCGACGGAGCGAGAAGACTTCATGGCCGAACTGCGGGCACGGATTTTTGCCTCGCCAGGCCGCGATGCATTCGTCTTCGTGCACGGCTACAACGTCACCTTCGAGGAGGCGGCGCGGCGCACGGCATCGCTCGCGCGCGACCTGCAGTTCCGCGGTGCGCCGATCCTCTACAGCTGGCCGTCGTTCGGCAGCTACATCCGCTATTGGGCGGACGAGGCGAGCGTGCAGTGGTCGAGCGAGCACCTCCGCCGGTTCCTCGCGGATGTGGCCCGCTCGACCGGTGCGCAGGCGGTGCACGTCATCGCGCACAGCATGGGCAGCCGGGCCGTGGCAACGGCACTCGCGGATATCGCGAAGGATCCGATCATGGAGCCCTTTCCGGTCTTTCAGGAGGTGGTCCTCACGGCACCCGACATTGACGCGGCGACGCTCGAACAACTGGCAACGCATCTGCGGCGCTCCTCCGGGCGGGTGACGCTCTACGCCTCCTCACGCGACTGGCCCATCCGCCTCTCGCGTTTCCTCCATGCGTACCGGATCGCGGCTCAGTCAGGACGGACCATCGATCCGATCGAGGGTTTCGAGACGATTGACGTCACCGCGGTCGACACGAGCCTGGCGGGGAGGCACGACTACAACGGCCCGACCGTTCTGGCCGATCTGCACGCGCTGATCAGAGACCGCAAGGCGGCGAAGGACCGCTATCGGCTGGAGATGCGGCGCGCCGGCGACGAGGTTCGGTGCAGCGCTCGCGCTAGGTCGACCTATTCGCGCAAAGGATCGATGCAGCGCCCGCGCTACGTCCGAGCTTTGGCGCAGAGGATCGATGCAGCGCCCGCGCTACGTCCGAGCTTTGGCGCAGAGGATCGATGCAGCGCTCGCGCTACGTCCGAGCTTTGGCGCAGAGCATCGATGCAGCGCTCGCGCTACGTCCGAGCTTTGGCGCAAAGGATCGATGCAGCGCCCGCGCTACGTCCGAGCTTTGGCGCAAAGCATCGATGCAGCGCTCGCGCTGCGTGGATGGGGTCACGGAACAGGAGCCAGTAGTCAGTTTTAGTGGTTGACCTCGCCATCTGCATATGCTGTAATGCCATAGAACTGATGGTATTTACTCATATGAAGACCCGCGAGCAGACACGGAGAAAGGACGCCGCCACTCGCCCGAAGCGAACGAGGCGGCACGGCGTGCGCCGTGCGCAGCGCCCCGCGTGGGTCGCTCACTTTCGACGTCTGAAGCGGGCCCTCGCTTCTTCGGTGCGCATGATCGATGACACGCTGGCAGGGGTGCAGGCGGCGCATGAGGGAGCCGCGGCACGGCCGGTTCACGCCACCCGCGAGCTGTACCGCCTTTCGGCGCGACTGGTCGGCGCGTCGGCGCGGCTGGAGCGGGCCGCGCGCGGTCTCGGCGCGGCGAACGACGCCGCGCTGCTCGATCCGGAACATGCCGGCGAGGTGCCGCGCCTCCTCATCGCCGCGACCGAGCGCTGGCTCAACACCGCCGCGATCCTCGGCGGGGCCTCCGAGGTGCTCTTCTCCATGCAGCAGGCGGTGCTGTACGAGCTGGCCACG
>DASWOB010000019.1:0-81721 GCA_036398925.1 Thermoanaerobaculia bacterium | reverse complement strand
GGGGCCCCGGCCGCCGGAGGCCCCCCGTCGTTCCCTGATCTGTTGGTGAAGTAAAAGCATTCTGCTTAAAATCCGCACATGCGGAAAATTCGCGTCGTACTCCTGCTCGCCGCCGTCACGCTCGCTTTCGCCGGATGTGTCGATGAAGACGACATTCTCGATCTTGGCGTCGCTCTCTCCGGAACGGTGCGGAACGCTTCGAACCAGGACGTCCTCCGCGACGCCAACGTGCTGTTTCAGGGCCGCACCCGCACGACCAACGAGCTGGGTATCTATGTCTTCACCGACATCACGCCCGGCCGCCACACCATCCGGGTGGAGAAGGCCGGCTACCGGACCATCACGCGCGAGGTCGAGATCCGCGACGAGTTCAACAACCGCGAGAACTTCGATCTCGTGCCGAATCCGTAGGGCCAAGGGCCGAGGGATGAGGATCGCGGCGGGTTCCCCTCGGCCCTCGGCCCTCAGCCCTCGGCCCTGCCTTCAGATGCGCGTGCCGCGTAAACGCAGCGCGTTTCCGATCACCGAGACGGAGCTGAAACTCATCGCGGCGGCAGCGATCATCGGGCTGAGCAGCACGCCGAAGATCGGATAGAGCACGCCCGCGGCGATCGGGACGCCGAGCGCGTTGTAGATGAAGGCGAAGAAGAGATTCTGGCGGATGTTCTTCATCGTGGCGTTGGAAAGGCGCCGCGCGCGGACGATGCCGCGCAGGTCGCCCTTCACCAGCGTGATGTCGGCACTTTCCATCGCCACATCGGTACCGGTGCCCATGGCGATGCCGACTTCGGCCTGCGCGAGCGCCGGCGCGTCGTTGATGCCGTCGCCGGCCATGGCGACGAAGTGGCCTTCCTTCTGCAGCCTTTTGATCGCGTCCGCTTTTCCGTCCGGGAGGACCTCGGCGATGACGTCGTCGATGCCGAGGCGGGCGGCGACGGCCTTTGCGGTCGTGGCGGAGTCGCCGGTCAGCATGATGATGCGCAGCCCTTCGGCGTGCAGCTCGCGGATGGCGTCGGCGGTCGTCTCTTTGATCGGATCGGCCACGCCGAGGATGCCGGCCGGCTTGCCGTCGATGACCACGAACATGACGGTCTGACCGTCGCGGCGGAGCGTCTCCGCCATGTCGCCGAGCTGGCCCGGCTCGACGTGCATGTCCTGGAGCATGGCCAGATTGCCGAGCGCCACGCGGTGGTTGTCGACGACGCCGTAGACCCCCTTGCCGGTGATCGATTCGAAGTGCTGCGTTTTCGACAGTGTGAGGCCGCGTTCTTCGGCGCGGGTGACGATGGCGGCGGCGAGCGGATGTTCGCTGGCGCGCTCGAGGCTGGCCGCGAGGCGGAGCACTTCCGGCTCGTCGGCGCCGCCGGCGGTGAGGATGCTCATGAGGCGCGGCTTGCCGACCGTGAGCGTGCCGGTCTTGTCGACCACCAGCGTGTCGACTTTGCGCAGGATCTCGATCGCTTCGGCATTGCGGAACAGCACGCCCGCGCCGGCTCCCTTCCCTGCCGCGACCATGACCGACATCGGCGTGGCCAGGCCGAGCGCGCAGGGGCAGGCGATGATCAGCACGGCCACGGCGTTGACGAGGGCGAAGACGAAGCGCGGCTCCGGGCCGGCGATGGCCCAGACGCCGAAGGTGATGAGCGCGACCGCGATGACGGTCGGGACGAACCAGGCCGAGACGGTGTCGGCCAGCTTCTGGATCGGCGCGCGGCTGCGCTGCGCCTGAGCAACCATGTTCACGATCTGGGCGAGGAGGGTCTCGGAGCCGACCCGCTCGGCGCGCATGAGCAGCGAACCGGTGGTGTTGACCGTGGCGCCGATGAGGCGGTCATTGGCGGCTTTCTCGATCGGTACCGGCTCGCCCGTGACCATCGATTCGTCGACGTTCGACTTTCCTTCCACGACCAGGCCGTCGACCGGGACCTTCTCGCCGGGACGGACGCGCAGGAGATCTCCCGGCCGGACTTCTTCGAGCGGCACGTCGCGCTCGTTGCCGTTCGCATCGACGTGGCGGGCGCTCTTCGGGGCGAGGCCGAGCAGCGCGCGGATCGCGGCGCCGGTGCGGCTGCGGGCACGCAGCTCCATCACCTGCCCGAGGAGCACCAGCGCGACGATGGCCGCCGCGGCCTCGAAGTAGACGCCGACGTGTCCCATCGAGTCTTTGAACGACGCGGGGAACACACCGGGCAGCAGCGTGGCAAAAAGGCTGTAGAGATAGGCGACGCTCACGCCGAGACCGATCAGCGTGAACATGTTGAGGTGGCGGTTGCGGATGGAGGCGACGGCGCGCTGCAGGAACGGCCAGCCGCCCCAGAGGACCACCGGCGTGGCCAGACCGAGCTCGATCCAGGGGGCCCAGGTCAGAAGGTCGTGTCCGAGGAGGTTGTGGCCGGCTTTGAGGTGGCGGAGCATCGCGAAGACCACCAGCGGCACCGTGAGAATGGTGCTGACCCAGAAGCGGATGGTCATGTCCTTCAGCTCGGGGTTGTCTTCATCGAGCGTAACGGTGCGCGGCTCGAGCGCCATGCCGCACTTCGGGCAACTGCCGGGATGGTCCTGCACGACCTCGGGGTGCATCGGGCAGGTCCACTCGGTCTTCGTCGCGGCGGTCGGCACTTCCGGCTCGAGCGCCATGCCGCACCTGGGGCAGGCGCCGGGATGGTCCTGGCGGACTTCCGGATCCATCGGGCAGATGTAGACCGTGCCTTTCGGCGCGGGAGCGGCCTCCCGCTTTCTGCCGCCGAGGTACTGCGCCGGGTTAGCGTCGAACTTCGTCTTGCAGCCCGCACTGCAGAAGGAATAGGTGGTGCCGTCGTGAGTCGAGCTGCCGGCCGCGGTGGCCGGATCGATGGTCATGCCGCAGACCGGGTCGACCACTTTTGCCGCAGAGGGCGCCGGTGCGGACTGCGACGGCGCTGCGCTGTATGCCGACGGATTCGCATCGAACTTTGCTTTGCAGCCGGGATTGCAGAAGTAGTAGGTTTTCCCGCCGACGGTCGAGCTCCCCGCCGCGTGCTCCGGATCGACGGTCATGCCGCAGATCGGGTCGACGTGCGTCTCGGTAGTGGCGGTGGCGTGGTGGTGGTGTTCGTGTTTCATCGTAGGTCTCCGGTTCAACGGGCGTACTTGTTGAAGAGGCCCGTCAGCTCGTCGAACATCTCTTCCTTGCGGTGCGCGTCGCCCCCTTCGAGGGCGGTGGTGACGCAGTGGCGCAGGTGATCGCGCAGCAGCACCTCGCTGACCTTGCGGAGCGACTCCTGGATGGCGGAGATCTGGGTGAGGACGTCGCCGCAGTAGCGCTCCTCCTCGACCATTCGCTGGATGCCCCTCACCTGTCCTTCGATGCGCTTGAGCCGCGCGGTCAGCTGCTCCTGCTGCTTACGACTGGCTTCGGGATCGGGGCGATGAGCTCGGTGCTTGTTCGTAGCCATGCACGAACAATGTAGGGTACCCCCGTAGGGTATGTCAAGAGGTCGCGGCGAATTCGTTGTTGAGCTCTTCAGCTGCTCAGCTGCTCAGCTGTTCAGCGAGAGAGCACACGCCGAGGCTTGCCGCCTGAGCAGCTGAATCGCTGAGTAGCTGAATCGCTGGAGGCCGCGAGCGTCTACGTCCGCAACACGCCCGCGCGCTCGTACACCTTCGCTTCGATGAAGGTGTCGACGAGACGGGGGTCGAGGAAGCCCTCGCCCACTTCCATCCTGAGGATGTCGAGGGCGCGCTCGGTCGGGACCGCGCGCTTGTAGGGGCGGTCGCTGGCGGTGAGGGCGTCGTAGATGTCGGAGACGGTCATCATCCGTGACTGGATGGGGATGCCCTCCGCGGCCAGGCGGCGCGGGTAGCCGCGACCGTTCAGCTTCTCGTGGTGCGCGAAGGCGATGTCGGCGACGGCGCTGAGGTCCTTCGTCCAGGGGATCTTCTGGAGGAAGTTGAAGGTGTGCGTCACGTGGCTCTCGATCTCCACCCGCTCCGCGGCGTCGAGGTTGCCTTTACGGATCGAGAGAATCCGCGCTTCCTCCGGGTCGAGCAGCAGGCGGCGGTCGCCGCGGATGTCTTCGAAGTCGCGCGTCGCGAGCTGCTGGAGGTACTGGAAGTCCCCTTCCGGCAGGACGGTCGGCTCGTTCGACTGGGCGATGAACGCGAAGTCGCGCTGGAGTTTGAGAATGCGATCGGCCGCCTCGGCGTCGAGGTGCGTGGCGAATTCGTCGTAGCCGCTGCGGCCGTTGTCGAGCAGGTAATCGAGCTTCTTCCGGTGCGCCTCGCTCTCGATCGCCTTCATGGCGAACTCGAAGCGGCCACGGATGACCTCGATCTGCAGCGGGTAGAGCTTCTTCTCTTTGATGAGGATCTGCTCGCGTACGCCGACTTTGCCGAAGTCGTGCAGCAGCGAGGCGTAGCGGATCTCGCGCACCTGATCGGGCGTGAAACGGATGTCGGCGAATGGGCCGTCGCTGACCCGGTCGATGACGCGCGCCAGCTCGACCGTGAGGTCGGCCACACGGAAAGAGTGACCGGAGGTGGTCGGGTCGCGCTGCTCGATAGCGGTGACGGCAGCGGTGACGAAACCCTCGAACAGCCGCTCGATCGATTCGTAGAGCAGGTTGTTCTCGACGGCCACCGCGGCCTGCCCGGCCAGGGCGCGCATGATCTCGACGATGTCGGCGTCGAAGGAGATCACTTCGTGCGGGACGCTGAGCGCCGTCAGCTTGTCGTTCGAGCCGAGGCGGCGGCGGTTGATGAGCTGCAGCACGCCGATGATGTCGCCGACGTGGTTCGTCATCGGGAAGACGAGCAGCGACCGCGTGAGATACCCGTTCTTTTCGTCGAACGAGCGGTTGATCTCGTACTCCGCTTCGGGCGGCAGGTTATAGGCGTCGTCGATGACCAGCGTCTCGCCGGTCATGGCCACATAGCCGGCCAGACTCTTGCGCGTGATCGGCAGGAGCTTTTCTTCGAACGCTTCGACGTCGATGGAGTCGTTCTGGGCGAGCTTCCACCGCAGCGCGAGGCTGCCGTCGCTGTTGTGGTCCATCAGGTAGAGCGATCCGGCGTCGGCCCGCGAGAGCTCGCGCGCCTTACTGAGGATCATCGTCAGCAGCACGGAGTGGTCGCGCACCGTGGAAAGCGCCACGCCGACTTCCGCGATCTCCTGGAGCTCGCGGGTCCGGTCGCTGAGCTGGCTGGCCAGCTGATCGGCGCGCTGCTTCTGGTAGAGGAACTGGAACGCGCGCTTGATCGCGCTCAGCAGCACCGCCGGCGTCGGATCGTTCGGCAGGTCGAGATAGACGTTGTCGTCCGTCAGCCACTGCGGCTGTTCGGCGAGCCCTACCCCGACGATGGCGGTCCGCGAATCGAGCTGGAGCGGATGGCCGTTGAGGATGCCGGGATCGACCAGCACCACCCGCAGTGAAGCGGGATCAGCCGTCAGCAGCTGCCCGAGCGAACGAAGCCCGGACGACGCGATCGACTCGCGCATCAGCGCATCGGCATAACGGCCGATCGGGAAGCTCTCCGAGTGGAGGAGAGTCAGGGTCTGCATCCGTCTCTTATCTTTCCTGAGTCACCCGGCTGCAACCGGCAGGTCAAGGACGTTTGTTCCAATGCAAGCGGCTGACCTGCAACCTACCTATGGTAATTCAGAGGGACGACCGAAGGCCTCCAGCGAGCCGGTGCGACCCGCCGGAGGCTCTTAGGTTCGCTGCACGTACATGGCCGCGACTCCGAGCATGACTGCCAGGCCGATCAGCATCCAGGTAGACAAGGTCGGGATCGCTTCTGGATTGGCGATCGCCACCCCGACCGTACTGGCATTGTCGCCCGGGTCGGTCTCGGCGTTTGCCGCGGTGACCGTGGCGGTGTTGGAGATCGTTCCGGGAGTGGACGGGACGCGGACGAGGAGCTCGATCGTGGCGGAGGCACCTGGAGCGAGCTCCCCTACCGTGCAGGTGACGGTGGTGGTGCCGCTGCAGCTCCCCTGCGTCGCGGTCGAGGAGATCAGCGTGGTGCCGGCCGGCAGGATGTCGGTCACCACGGTGTCGACGGCGGTGCTCGGTCCGTCGTTGGTGACGACGACGGTGTAGGTGACGTTGGACTGCGGAAGGGCGGTGGTGGCGCTGGCGCTCTTGGTGATGCGCAGGTCGGTCGGTCCGGGCGCAACGGCGGTGGTGACGGAGTCGCCGTTGTTGGCCGGGATCGGGTCGGGCGTCGTGGAGCTGACCGTGGCGCTGTTGGTGATCGGCGCGACGGTGGTCGCGTCGACCATGAACGTGAAGGTGAAAGTGGCCGTGGCCCCCGCGGTGAGCGAGGCGATGGTGCAGGTCGCGTTGGTGCAGCTGAAAGCGGGGCCGCTGTTCTGCGTCGCTGAAACGAACGTGGCGCCGGCGGGGATGGCGTCGGTCAGCGTGACGCTGACGGCATCGGAGGGGCCGGCGTTCGTGACCGTGACGTCATAGGAGACAGTCGAGCCGGCGATGGCGGTGGCCGGACCGGTTTTCTCGACGGCGAGATCGGCGTTCGCACCAATGGTGGTCGGCGCCGTGGAGCTGTTGTCGAACGGGAGCGGGTCGGGCGTGGTGCTGCTGACCGTGGCGGTATTCGCGAGCGTGCCGCTGGCCGCCGGCGAGATGTTGATCACCAGCGTGAAGGTGGCGGTCGACGGCGCGAGCGAGGCGATCGTGCAGGTGACGTTACCGTTCACCCCCACCGGCGGGGTCGTGCAGGAGAAGGTCGCGCCGCTGTTCTGCGCGAACGAGACGAAGGTGGTATTGGCCGGCAGCGCGTCGGCGAGCGTCACCGCCGTGGCGACCGAGGGGCCGTCGTTGGCCACGGTGATCGTGTAGCTGACGTTCTGGCCGGCCGTTGCGGCGGCCGGGCCGCTCTTGGTGACGGCGAGGTCGGCCCTGGGTGCGAGCGTGGTGGTCGTCGTGGAGCTGTTGTTCGCCGCCGACGGATCGGGCGTCGCGCTGCTGACCGTGGCGCTGTTCTCGAGCGTTCCGGTGGCGCCGGGGGAGACCGCGGCGGTGAGCGTGAACGTCGCCAGCCCGGTGAACGGCAGCGAGGCGATCGTGCAGGCCGGGCCGCTGCAGTTGAACGCCGGACCGCTGTTCTGCGTGAGCGAGACGAAGGTGGTCTGCGCCGGCAGCGTATCGCTCAGCGTCACATTCACGGCGTCCGACGGACCGCCGTTCCCGACGGTGAGCGTGTACGTGACGTTGGCGCCTGGCGTGGCGGTGGGAGGGCCGCTCTTCGTCACGGTCAGATCGGCGCTGGCGTTGAGCACCGTCGGCGCCGTGGCGGTGTTGTTCGCGCCGTTGGGATCAGCGGTCGCGCTCGTGGCAGTGGCGGTGTTGGTGATGGTGCCGCTTGCCGAGGGATCGATCTGCACGATCAGCGTGAACGACACCGTCGAGCCGGCGTTCAGGTTGTCAGCGGTACAGGTCGTACCGCTGCAGAAGAAGCCCGGACCGTCGTTCGCCGTAAACGAGAGGAAGGTGGTGTTCGCCGGCAGCGTGTCGGTCAGCGAGACGCTGGTCGCATTCGACGGCCCGAGGTTCGTCAGGCCGATCGTGTAGAGGATCTGAGTGCCCGGCGTGGCGCTGGCGGGGCCGCTCTTCGTCACGGCCAGGTTCGCGCTGGCGGAGATGATTGTCGGGACGGTGGAGCTGTTGTTGGCTCCGTTGGGGTCGGCGGTGCTGCTCGTAACCGTGGCGGTGTTCTCGACCGTGCCGCTCGCGGACGGGCCGACCTGCCCGACCAGCGTGAAGGTGGCGGTCGCGCCGGACGGCAGCGTGGCGATGCTGCAGGTCGCGCCGGTGCAGGAAAAGGGCGGGCCGCTGCTCTGCGTGAATGAAACCAGTGCCGTGTCCGCCGGCATCGCGTCGTTCACAAAGACACTCGCGGCATCGGAGGGACCATTGTTCGTGACGGTGATCGTGTAGGTGACCTGCTCGCCGGCGAACGCGCTGGCCGGGCCGCTCTTGGTCACGCTCACGTCCGCGGATGAGGAGAGCGTGGTCGGGAACGTGGCGGTGTTGTTCGCCGCGCCCGGATCGGTGGTGCTGGTCGTCGCGCCGACGCTGTTCTCGATCGTACCGGTGGCCGACGGCGCAACGCGGGCCACCAGCGTGAACGTGGCCGTGGCGCCGGAGCCGAACGTGGCGATGCTGCAGGTCGTCGCGGCACAGGAAAAGGCCGGGCCGCTGTTCTGCGTGAAGGAGACCAGAGTCGTATTCGCCGGGAGGGTATCGGTCAGCGAGACCGTCGACGCGGCCGACGGGCCGTTGTTCGTGAGGGTGATCGTGTACGTCACGTTCTCCCCGGCGGCCGCGGCGGCCGGGCCATTCTTGGTGACGGCGAGGTCGGCCAGCGGGCTGATGGTCGTGGTGACGCTCCCCTCCTGGTTCGACGGATCGGTGTCGAAGCTGGCGGTCGTCACCGTGGCGGTGTTGACCACGTCGCCGCTCGTGCCGGCGGTCACGACCAGCGTGAACACCGCCGGCGTGTCGACCGTGAGCAAGCCGATCGTGCAGTGCACGCTGCCGGTACCGCCCGCCGCCGGCTGAAGGCAGTTTGCGGACGGTCCGCTGTTCTGCGTCAGCGAGGTGAAGGTGCTGTTGGCCGGGATCTCATCGACGAGCTCCACGAACTCGGCGAAATCGGGACCGGCATTGGTGATGGTGATGGTGTAGCTGATCGTCTCCGCGGCGTTCACGGTCTGGGGGCCGCTCTTCGTCAGCGAGACGTCGACCGACGAGACGAAGAGGGTGGATTGTCCGCTGTTGTTCTCCTCGTTCGGATCGAGGCTGCTGCCGGAGACCGTGACGCGGTTCTCGAACGCGGTGCCGCTCGTGGTCTGGGGGGGGATGTGACCCACCAGCGTAAAAGTCGCCGTCTCGCCGGCGGCGAACGTCGCGATCGTGCAGGTGATCGTCCCACCGCTGCCGACGGCCGGCGTCGAGCACGACAGCGCCGGCCCGCCGGTCTGCTCGAGCGAGACGAAGGTCATCGTCCCCGGCAGGGTGTCGCTCAGGGTCACGTTCTCCGCGTCCACCGGCCCGCCGTTGGTCATGGCGATCGTGTACGTGACGTCGCTGTCCGCCGCGCTCCTGGCCGGTCCGTCTTTCACCACGCTCAGATCGGCCTGCGGCGGCGGCGGAGTGGAGGTCGTGGCGATGCCGGAGTTGTTCTCGTCGTTCGGATCGAACGTCCCGCTGCTCCCGCTGGCAACGTTGACGAAGAACGTCCCCGGCGGAGTGGTCGGCGGGATCCGGGCGACCAGCGTGTAGGTCGAGAACGCTCCCGCGCCGAGGGAGGCGGCCGTGCACGTCACCGTCCCGGGATCACCGATCGCCGGCGTCGTGCAGCTCAGCACCTCGCCATCCTCGTGCGTCAGCGAGACGAAGGTCATCCCGCCCGGCAGCGGGTCGGAGAGCGTCACCTCCGCCGCGCTGTCCGGCCCGAGGTTGCGGAGCGTGATCGCGTACGCCACGTCCGCACCGGCCGCCGCCTCGTCCGGCCCCGTCTTTTCCACGAGGAGATCGGCTTCCTGGCCGCTGGCGGTGAATGTGACGGCGAGGACGGCAAAGAGAATGGAACGGATCAGCGTCTTCAAGGCGCGCGGAGGCTACCATCGGACGCGTAACAAACCACATGAAAATGTCATGCAAAATCGATCAAAGCCTCACCCGTTCGTCACGTCCTTCCCCGATCCGTCCCATTGCGCTGAGGCTGGCCGTATACCGCCTCGTACAATCCGCCACCGATGAAGAAGCTGGCTCTGCTCCTCCTCACGATCGCTCTCGCCCTCCCCTCGTTCGCCCAGGACCCCGAGCCGCAGCAGGCCTTTGCGCCGAACCGGCGCGCCGGCGAAGGCGACGGGCCGTACCAGAAGCTGATCATCCGTGGCGTGACGGTCATCGACGGCACGGGGGCTCCCCCGGTCGGGCCGGTTGACCTCGTCATTGAGGGCAATCGGATCGCCGAGGTGCGGAACGTCGGCTATCCGAAAGTGCCGATCGACCCCGCCCACCGGCCGCAGGGGGGCGATCGCGAGATCGACGGGTCGAAGATGTACGTCCTGCCGGGCTTCGTCGACATGCACGGCCACATCGGCGGGATGGCCCAGGGGACGACCGCGGAGTACGTCTTCAAGCTCTGGATGGCGCACGGCGTGACCACCGTCCGCGAGGCCGGCTCCGGCAACGGCGCCGCCTGGACGCTGCACGAGCGCGACCGCAGCGCGCGCAACGAGATCGTCGCGCCGCGGCTCTTTCCGTACGCCTTCACGGGCCGCGACATGTGGGAAGGCGGTCCGCTCAACTCGCCCGCCCAGGCGCGCAAGTTCGCCGAGTGGGCGGCCAAGGCCGGGTTCGATGGCCTGAAGATCATCGGCGGCGGGGAGCCGGTCTACGATCCCGAGATCCTCGGCGCGATGCTCGATGAGGCGAAGAAGCGCGGGCTCGGCTCGACGACGCACATCGCCCAGATCGGTGTGGCCCGCTCCAACATCATCCAGGCTTCCCGCCTCGGCCTGCGCGGCATGGAGCACTGGTACGGCCTCCCCGAGTCGCTCTTCACCGACCGCACCATCCAGGACTTTCCCGACGACTACAACTTCGGCGACGAGCAGCATCGCTTCGGCCAGGCGGGCCGGCTCTGGAAGCAGGCCGCGCCGCCCGGCTCCGACAAGTGGAACGCGGTGATGAACGAGCTCGTCGAGCGCGGCTTCAACATCGACCCCACCCTGACCATCTACGAAGCGAGCCGCGACCTGATGCGCGCCATGCGCGCCGAATGGCACGACAAGTACACCCTCCCCTCTCTCTGGAAGTTCTACGAGCCGAACCGCAAAGCGCACGGCTCCTACTGGTTCGACTGGACGACGAAGGACGAGATCGCGTGGCGCGAGAACTACCGCCTCTGGATGTCCTTTCTCAACGAGTTCAAGAACCGCGGCGGCCGCGTCACCACCGGCTCCGACAGCGGCTTCATTTACAAGCTCTACGGCTTCGACTACATCCGCGAATTCGAGCTGCTGCAGGAAGCGGGCTTCCATCCGCTGGAGGTGATCCGCGCCGCCACGTTGCACGGCGCCGAAGAGCTGATGGCGCCGAAAGGCAAAAAGCCGGAGTTCGGAATGGTGCGCCCCGGCATGCTGGCCGACCTGGTCATGGTCGAAGAAAACCCCCTCCACAACTTCAAAGTCCTCTACGGCACCGGCGCCATCCGGGTCAACGACGCCACCGGGAAAGTGGAACGCGTCGGCGGCATCCGCTACGTGATGAAGGACGGCATCCTCTACGACGCAAAGAAACTGCTGGCCGACGTCGAGGCGATGGTGAGCGAGGCGAAGGCGGCGAAGAAGTAAGGGGAACGACGGGAGGCCTCCGGCGGCCGGGCCGCGGGCCCGGACCCGATGGTGTCCGGGGCTGAGGCCCCGACCGCCGGAGGCCTCCCGTCGTCCCCTCATCCTTGGACGCACACCGACTCCCGCATACTCACGCCCATGAGCTACGAAACGTCGCGGTGGCGGCAGCGGCTGCACACGGTCATTTTCGAGGCCGACACGCTGGCCGGACGGACGTTCGACGTCGCGTTGATCGTCTGCATCGTCTCGAGCGTGGCGGTGGTGATGCTCGAGAGCGTCGCGTCGATCAACGCGCGGTGGCATCGCGAGCTGTTCGCGATCGAGATGCTGTTCACCGTCCTCTTCACGATCGAGTACGTCCTGCGCCTCATCGCTGTCCGGCGCCCGCTGGCGTATGCACGCAGCCTGTACGGGGTCATCGACATCCTCGCCGTCGCGCCGGCCTGGCTCGCGCTGATCGTGCCCGGCGCACAGCTCTTCGTGACCGTGCGGGTGCTTCGGGTGCTGCGCATCTTCCGCGTGCTGAAGCTGACCGAGTACCTCAACGAGGCCGGCGTGATCACGAACGCGCTGCGCGCCAGCCGCCGCAAGATCTTCGTCTTTCTCTCTGCCGTGCTCACGCTGGTGGTGATCGTCGGCGCGCTGATGTACGTCATCGAAGGACCGGCCAACGGGTTCGCCGACATCCCGCTGTCGATGTACTGGGCCATCGTGACCCTGACCACGGTCGGCTACGGCGACATCTCGCCGCAGACACCGCTCGGCAAACTGCTCGCGTCCGCCGTGATGATCATGGGTTACGCCATCATCGCCGTCCCGACCGGCATCGTCACGTCCGAGCTGACCGCGGCCCGCTATCGCGGCCACTCACGCCAGGCATGCCCCGCCTGCGGCCGGGAGGGGCACGACGACGACGCCGTCCACTGCAAGTATTGCGGAGCGGCGCTGTGATGGCAGGGCAGCGATCAGCGGCGTGACCGGACCATCGGCGGAGCCTTTCCAAGCGCATCCGTCGTCATGGATGGCACCGTGGTTGAGCTCGGAACCATCCGCGGAGCATGCAAAGACGACGTGGTTGATTTCGGAACCATCGGCGGTGCATGCGAACGCATCCAGCCTGGTATCGAAAGCAGTGGCGGTGCATTCGAAAGCAACCATGGTTGATTTCGAAATCAGTCGCGGTGCATTCGAAAGCAACCGGCTTGATTTCGAAAGCAGCGGCGGTGCATTCGAAAGCAACCATGGTTGATTTCGAAATCAGTCGCAGTGCATTCAAAAGCAACCGGCTTGATTTCGAAAGCAGCGGCGGTGCATTCGAAAGCAACCATGGTTGATTTCGAAATCAGTCGCGGTGCATTTGAAAGCAACCGGCTCGATTTCGTCATCAACCGCGCTGCCTTTCGAAGCAACCATGGTTGGCGGGCGGCCGCCCGGCAGCAGATCGCGATCGCGGCTTGCGTTTTATGCGTCTTGAGCATAAGTTGAGGTGTGTGCAAGATCGCTGGCGCACCTCTCATGCTGTCCACGCATCGCTGCTCGCCCTGATTTCGGCCTTGCCAACCTTCCGGCGTGTCGGTCGTCGCGGATCAGCGCGTGTCGGCCGGGGCCACCGGTACGACTCGCGTCTTCACCCGAACCGTCGGCGCACCGAAGCGCCGCGCCGCCGGCCGATGAGCAACGAAACGTTCCGGAGATCCGTATGAAAGGCATGCGCCGGCTGGTTGCACTGCTCACCCTCTGTCTCGCCCTCCCCCTGGCCGCCCAGATCGCGGCGGGGCCCGATCGACCCGTCAGCGTTCCCGCCCTCGTCGCGTCGCGGAGCGCGCAGCAGGTCGACATCGCCTCGAACGGCGAGCTGTCGCTCGTGGTGTGGCAGGAGACCCGCGGGTCGTATCCCGACATCTTCGCCGCGCGCGTCGATGCGGCCGGCACGGTGCTCGATGCGGACGGCATCCAGCTCAGCAACACGCCGCAGCGCGTCGAGGACCTGCCGCACGTGGCCTGGGACGGCTCGGCATTCGTCGTCACCTGGACCTCGCGCCCCCTCGGGCCGCGGGTGACGCTCGACGCGATCGCGATGCGCATCGACGAATTCGGGGAGCGCACGCCGCCGGTTCAATTCGCCACCGGCGTCGTGCATGGTCTGACTCTCAACAACGGCAAGGTCCTGACGGTCCTGCAGCTGCCGAACGTGCCGGCCGAAGGCACCAGCCGCTGCGTGGCCGGCATCCTCGATCCGCTGTTCGGCTACAGCACGACCGCGGTGCAGGAGAACTGCGATCTGCCGCGCGTCGCGCCGCTCGGCAATGGCTACATCCTGGTCTGGCGCGAGATGCTGCCGACCACCGAATTCGTCGTTCGCGCCCGCCGCCTCAACTCGCTCGGGCACGGCGACGCGATTGGCAACATCACCCTGAGCGAGCTCGGGCAGTTCAGCGGCGGGATGACCCTCGCGGTCGGCAAGAGCGGCAGCGATGCGATCGTCGCGGCCGGCGCGGAACGGATCGGGGTCGTCCGCGTGACGCCGCTCTTCTCCCAGCATCGCGGCTCGTCGATCGCGCCGGAGCCGGGTCAGGCCCATCCTCCCGCCTCGATCGTCTCGCATCGCGACGGCAGCTACGACGTCCTCGTCCATCACTACTCGTTCGGCGCGAACGTCTACCGCTTCACCGCGCGCGACGTCCTCGCCTCCGTGACCACGCCGATCGGCGCGAACATCACCAGCGCGGCCGCGGCCGAGGTCGGGGGCCGCACCTTCGGTGTCTTCGCGCATGAAGCGATCACCGGCCAGTTCGTCTTCGCCGAAGAGCGCACCCTCCTCATCTCGCAGCGCGCCGCACCGCAGAGCGAAGTGGCGATGGTCACGAACGGAACCGAGACGCTGATCGCCTGGCTCGAGGACCGCGGCCAGGAGCTCCCGAGCCTCGTCGCGACGCTGGCCGACCGCAACGGCGTGCCGCTGCGCGAGCCGTTCGTCGTGGCGGAGAGCGTCGACCGCGGCCGTCCCGCCGCCGGCAGCGCCGGCAAAGGGTGGTGGATCGCCTGGACTCACGAGCCGGTTGCCAATGCCGACCTGCATCAGGTGCTCCTCGCGCGCCATCTCACCGCGGACGGGAAGCTTGGCGAGACGATCGTCATCTCCGAAACGGCGAACCTCGACGCGGCACCCGCCATCGATTCGAACGGTGATACGGCGGTCATCGTCTGGGCCGAGGGGGTCTACTTCGACCCGGTCCTGCACGCGGCGGTGCTCGGCTCGAACAAACCGCTCAAGCGCGGGATCGGCAATCTCACCGCCGCGCCGTCGCTGGTCTGGAACGGCGAGCGCTACTTCCTCGCCGCGGAGGACGCCGACGGCCGCGTGAGCGGCACGTGGCTCGACGCGAATGCGAACCCGAGCCCGACCTTCATCCTCTCGCCGACGATCATCCTCACGCCGCCCGGCATCGAGGCGGTAAAGCCGTCCGTCGCATGGAACGGCGAGCTGTTTCTCGTGGCGATGCAGTACAGCGGCACGATCTACGGCGTGACGGTGAATGCGCAGGGCTTCGTGCAACGCGGCCTCACCGTCGCCGGCAACACGCCGCGCGAGACGGTCGAGCGCCCCCGCGCCGCATGGGACGGCCAGTCGTTCGTCGTGACGTGGAACGCCACCTCCTGGAACCGCCTCAACACCGACGTCGCCGCGCGCCGCGTCACCAGCGACGCGCAGGCGTCCGGCGTGGCCTTCCTCGTCGCCCGCACCGGCCTCAATGTCATCCGCCACGACCTGATCGGCACAGGCGGAGGCACCACGGTGCTTGCGTATTCACGTGTCGGCGCAACCGGCTCGCCGCGGCTGTTCACGCGCGAGCTGAAGCAGGCCGGAGTGAAGCAGCGCGCCGTGCACTGAGAGGCGGTTCCTCGGTTCCTCGGTTCCTCGGGTTCCTCGGAGAGGTCAACGATGCGACGCCTCTCCGAGGAACTCCGAGGAACCCCGAGGAACCGAGGAACCGAGCACAACCGCCTCCTCACATCCTCGCGCGGCAGCGCTCGATCAGCTGGCTCATGCCCTGCGGGTTCGCGGCGGCGTCGCGGACGCGCAGCAGTTCGGGCAGCATCTCCGGCACGGTGATCTCGTCGATGGCTTCGCCGATGTCTTCTGCATCCGCCACCTCCACCGCGCGGGCGATGTAGGCGATGGCGCGGGCGTCGCGGCGGCGGGCGAGGCCGAGGGCGGCTTCGTTGGCGACGGAGCGATCGTCGTCCTGCAGCCGTTCGAAGAGCGCGGAGCGGATGCGCGGGGAGTCGTGATCGGAGAGGCTGCCGATGGCGAACGTGGCGCGGTCGCGCACCGAGATGTCGTCGTCGCGCATGAGAGCCAGCAGGACGCGCTGGGCGCGCTCGTCGGCGATGAGGTCCGCCAGTGCGGTGGCCACGGCCCAGCGCACGTTCGCGGCGGGATGCTCGGCCACGCGCATGAGCGGCTCGATGATGCGGGGATGCTGCTGTTGTGCGATCGCGTGCACGGCCGCTTCGACCACACCGGGGTCGTCGTCGCGGAGCATGTTGACGAGGGCCGGCATCGCGTCGCCGGCGTACTCGCCGAGTTGCCCGAGGATGTCCGCGCCGAGGATGCGCTGCGCGGGTGTGCCGGTGTGCGCGAGCAGCATGGCGCGCTCGAAAACTTCGCGGTTGTTCAGAGCGTGCAATTCGTGAATGAGCTCCCAGCGGGAGTCATGATCAGCCGCATCGATCGCGGCCGAGATCAGCTCATCGACGGATCGCACGGACGGATGCTACCTTAGACGGCGTCATGCGATCACTTTCGATCCTGATCGTTCCCCTGGTCGTACTGCTGATGGCTGGATGCGGCGAGCTGGCTTCGCCGAGCGATCCTCTCGGCGGCGAGCCGATCGACCAGACCGCCACGTTCACGCGCGTGCAGAACGAAGTCTTCACCCCGACCTGCGCGACGATCGGCTGCCATCATCCGCTCGGGCAGCAATCGCAGCTCGTGCTCACGCCCGACGTCGCGCACGCGCAGAGCGTGAATCGTCCGGCCGTGCAGGCGGCGTCGCTGAATCGCGTCACGCCGAACGATCCGGCCAATTCGTATCTCTATCGCAAGATCATCGGCGCCGGCATCACCGGCGACCGGATGCCGCAGGGATTGCCGCCGCTGACCGAGGCGCAGATCAAGCTCGTGCGCGACTGGATCCGGCGAGGTGCTCCGAATGATTAAGTTTGCCGCTGTCGTCCTTTCGATCGTGCTCGCCTGCGGCGCCGTCGCCCAGGAAGAGAGTGCCGACAGTGCCGCGCGGCCGCTGCCGCTCGGCGACTGGCTGCTCTCGCTCCCCAACGGCCGCATCCCCGAGCGCGGCCTGTGGGAAGTGAAGTTCGCGCATCGTTTCAACCAGTCGCTCAGCCAGGGGAGCTTCGCCGACCAGGTGCATTCGCTGTTCGGCCTCGACACGAACGCCGACGTCGTCTTCGGCGCGTCGTACGCGCTGCGCCCCGACCTGCAGGTCGGCCTCTTCCGCAGCAACACCAACGACACGCTCGAAGGGGCGGTCAAGTACGTGGCGTTCGAACAGTCGGCGACGATGCCGGTCACGCTGGCGGTGCGCGGTGGCGTCGACTGGCGCACCGAGCGCGACCTCGGCGACCGGACCTCGTTCTTCGCGCAGGCCATCGTCTCGCGGCAGTTCGGCCGCCGGGCGGAGATCTTCCTCCACCCCACCATTGTCACCAATGCAGGACGGGCAGTGACGGTGGACGGCTCCGGCGCGCTGTTCGAGAACGCCTTCAACGTCCCGATCAGCGCCGCGATCCGGACCCGCGGCTCGCTATTCGTCGTCGCCGAGCTCATCCCGCCGCAGGGCGACCTGCCGAAGGAGATGGACGGCAGCGATCTCGGCTGGTCGATCGGCATCAAGCGGGCCATCGGCCTGCACTGGTTCGAGATCCTCCTGACGAACAACCAGGCCACCCTCACGGATCAATACGTCACCAGTACGTTTCAGGGCACCGGCTTCGACGCGGACGACGTGCGCCTCGGCTTCAACATCGAGCGGAGATTCGGGCGCCGGCGGTAGACGGATGGCGGCCCGTTTGCACTAGGTGCGGGCATGCGTTGCCCCGAGTGCCAATCACTGAACGAAGCGGACGCGGCGGCATGTGCGAGCTGCGGGCTTCTGCTGATCAATCAGGCGCCGAAGAAACGGCGTGCGGAAGATTACGCCGGACAGAAGCGGCGCGCGGCCGACCGTGAGAGCCAGAACTGCAAGTTCTGCCAGGGCGAGATCGCGCTGACCGCGGTCCGCTGCCGCCACTGTTCCGAAGTGGTCGATGAAGATTTCTATCGCGAGCGCGCGGCGCGTCTCCGCTCGCGCGTGAACTACGCGAGCTGGGTGGCCTACCTCTTCGGCCTCGGCGCGCTGCTGGTGTTCCGTCCCGTCGGCATCATGTCGATCGCGGCCGGGCTGCTGCTGTCGATCGCCTACTACGCGATCCCGGTCGAGCCGCCCTCGTCGCCCCGTTCCAAAAGGCCCACGCGGATCGGGGCGCTGATCCGCAGACAGTTCAAGATGGAACGGGTGGCCATCCCCCTGCCGGCGTTCCGCAACAAGAAGCTGGTCTTCGTCGGCACACCGCTCATCGCGGCGCTGATCGGCTACTCGGCGAACCTGTTCCTCCTCCAGGAGCCGGTCAACGACATCCTCAAAGAGAACGCCGCCTTCCGCGGGATGAAGGTCTCGGCCCACTACCAGTACTACGTCGTGCCGGGCGTGGTGGTCTACGACCTCAAGGACCTCTCCTTCCGCCAGACCCCGATCGACGTCCACACCGCGTTCCTGGAGTTCGCGAGCAAGCTCAAAGAGAAGCGCTACTCGCGCGTCGAGCTCTCGTTCCAGGGCGTGACCAAGTACTCGCTGAGCGGCGACGGCTTCCAGAAGATCGGGCAGGAGTACCAGAAGCGCAACTTCGACTTCGTGCTCTACGAGTTCGCGAAGCTGCTCAAGCCGGAGAACGGCTCGAAGGCGATCGAACAGAAAGTATCCGACCGCGATGCGCTGCTCGAGTTCCACCGCGGCTGGTACGGCAAGGATCAGCTGACCAGGAGCGTACGCAACGGGCTGTAACGGGCGCTACACTGCGCCGCTGTGGCCGCACTCGTCTACGTCAGTACCGCGCTGATCCTGCTGGCGCTGGCGCACCGTTTCGTTCTTCCGCTCTCGCGCCTGGCCGCGCTCATCCTGCTGCTCCTGCCGGCCGTCTTCACCGGTAAGGCGCTCCTCAGCGGCGGCGTCTACGGCCCGGTGGACCATCCCTACCGCAGCGCGCCGCTGCACGGCATGCGCGCGGAGTACGGCATCAGCGAGGCGCACAACGGGATCCTCACCGACATCTACTCGCAGATGATTCCGTGGCGCGCGGCGGTGCGCTGGTCGATCGGCGAAGGACAGTGGCCGCTCTGGAATCCGTTCATCCTCTCCGGCGACGTCCTCGCCGCCGCCTCGCAGCCGGCCGTCTACAGTCCGTTCACGCTGCTCGCGCTGCTGATGGAGCCGGCCCGCAGCTTTACCTTCACCGGCGCCATCACCCTCTTCCTGGCCGCCCTCGGCACGTTCCTCCTGGCGCGGGAGCTCGGCTGCCGCGAGCTGGCGGCGCTCCTCGGCGCGGCGGCGTTCGCCCTCTCCACCGCCATCGCCTTTTACGTGCTCTGGCCGCTCGGCATGTCGTGGGCGCTCTTTCCGCTGGTCCTCCTCGCCACACACCGCTGCGTGCACCAGCCGGCGGTGCGCAGCGGCGCGCTGCTGCTCGTCGCGCTCACGCTGCTGATGCTGGCCGGCCATCCGGAGACGGTGCTGCACGTGGTGCTGATCGGGATCTTCTACGCGCTGGTCGAAATGCGCGGCCTGCGACGGCGTCCGATCGTCGTCGCGCTGGTGAGCGGCATCGTCACGCTGCTCCTCTGCGCGATCTACCTGCTGCCGATCGCCGAGGCCATTCCGCAGTCAGGCGAGTACCTCTGGCGGTCGACGTACTACCTGCAACAGCCGCACGCCGCCACGACGGTCGACGTCGTTGCGCGGCTGGCCGCGAACGCGCTGCCGTTCCTCCATGCGCGCCGCTGGGTCGCGCCGGCTACGACGGAGCTGAAGGCCGAGAGCGCGGCTGTCGGCGCGATCGCTCTCGCACTCGCGCTCTACGCGCTCTGGCGGCGTCGCGATCGCCCCACGACGATCTTCGGTGCGATCGCCTTCATCGCCATGCTGATGCAGACCGAGTGGGCACCGGTGGCCTGGCTGCTCCACAAGCTGCCGCTGCTGAACATCACCCATAACGAACGCCTCTCGTTCGCTGCAGCGCTGGCGCTGGCGATGCTGGCCGCGCTCGGGATCGAAGAGCTGCTGCGCCGCGACGACCGGCGTGTGGCCGCGATTCACTTCGCGGGCGTCTTCCTCCTCCTCGCCGCCGGAACGTTCATCGTCACGAAGACCATCAACGTTGCGAACGATCCCGCCGACTGGGGGCGCTACAAGATCGCCGCGGAGCTGGCCGGCCTGGCCCTCGCGTCGCTCGCGCTGGCCCTGCCGCTGCGCCTCGTCGGCGGCGCGCTGCTGGCACTCCTCGTCGTACAGCGCGGCCTGAGCGACGGCGGGATCTACCGCACCTTCCCGGCGCGCGCCGCCTATCCGCCGATCCCGCTGCTCGAGCCGCTGGCGAACGTGCGCGAGCCGTTCCGCATCGTCGGCCGCGGCGAGGCCTTCCTCCCCGCCACCAGCACGCTCTACGGGCTCGAAGACGTGCGCGGCTACGAGGCCACGACCCTGTGGAACTTTGCGAAGACGTGGCAGCTCTGGTGTCAGCACCAGCCGGTCTGGTTCAACCGGGTCGACGATCTCGAACGGCCGTTCCTCTCCTTTCTCAACGTCCGCTACGCCATCACCGCCGACGAGGGGGCGACTCCGGCGGGATGGCGAGAGGTCGGGCGTCAGCACGGTGCACGGCTGCTCGAAAACGAGCGCGTGCTGCCGCGCGCCTTTCTGCCGGACGAGGTGTGGCTCGGCGTCTCCGACGACTTTGCGCTCAAAGACATGCTGCTGCAGCGCGACTTCCGCAAGCGCGGCTACATCGCTGCCGGCGAACCGCACACGCGTCCAAACGGTCCCGGTACGGTCACGATCGGGCGGCGCAAGCTCGGCTACGACCTCACCGCGAAGATGGAGGGCGACGGCTGGATCTTCGTCAGCGACAGCGCGTGGAAAGGGTGGCGCGCCTACGTCGACGGCCGGCGCGTGAAGA
The DNA here is from genome assembly GCA_036398925.1 of Thermoanaerobaculia bacterium. Taxonomy (GTDB): domain Bacteria; phylum Acidobacteriota; class Thermoanaerobaculia; order Gp7-AA8; family Gp7-AA8; genus DASWOB01. The sequence continues at coordinate 61,065 of DASWOB010000019.1, read as the reverse complement.
TCAGCCGCGCGAATATCGGCTTCCTCTCCGTCTACGTGCCGCGCGGCGAGCACCGGGTGCGGCTGGTCTACTGGCCGGAGTCGTTCGTCACCGGCCGGGCCATCAGCGCCGCGACGCTGCTCGCCCTGCTCGTTACAGCAATCCTTCGTCGACGAGCTGCCTGGTGAGCGACGGCGTGTCGATGTACTGAAACGCGCGCATCCCCACCGACCGCGCCGCCAGCACGTTCTCGATCAGGTCGTCGATGTAGACCACCTGCCCCGCCGTGGTGCCGAGGACTTCGAGCGCCCGTTGGAAGATCTCCGGATCGGGTTTCGCCACCCGGAAGCGGTGCGAGAAGATGAAGCGGTCGTCCTTCTGGAAGAGGCCGGAGAAACGGCGCGGGATCAGCTCCGCGTGCACTTCGTTGGAGTTGGAGAGGAAGCCGACCCGGTACTTCGCGCGGACGCGCTGCAGCAGCTCCTCCACGCCCGGCAGCGTGCCGTCGAAGAAGTCGCTCCACAGCTCGTGAAAGGCGCGCAGCGACCCGCGGTAGCCGGCGCGCTCGGAGATGAAGTCGTAGAACTCGGAGAACGTCACCGCCCCCCGCTCCATGTCGCGATAGCCGCCCGACCCCTCCAGGATGTCGATCAGCTCATCGCGCGTGGTCGACGCCTCGCGGCAGATGTTCGCGAGCACGCGCTCGTAGGCGAGCTTGATCAGCGTGTTGCCGAGGTCGAAGAGAAACCAGGTGGTCATCGTTACTCCAATCCTGAGCGAGCGTAGCAAGTCGAAGGATCAACCAGGGCGCCGCGCATTGGCAACGTCTTCGGCGGCAGCGCGGCGCCTTGGCTGACCCTTCGACTCGCTGCGCTCGCTCAGGGTGCCGGGAGAAGTTCTACATACGGAACACACCGACCCGCGGCGTGGCGATCGGAGCGTTGTAGGAGATCGACAGCCCGAGACCGAGGTACAGGCGCGTCTCGGCCGGATCGATCACCCCGTCGTCCCAGAGGCGGGCGGTCGAGTAGTACGGGCTCCCCTCGGTCTCGTACTTGGCCAGCACCGGATCGGCGATGCTCCGCTCTTCCTCGCTGCTCAGCTCTTTTCCCGCCCGCGCGAGCTGATCGCGCTTGACGGTGGTCAGCACGCCGGCGGCCTGCTCGCCGCCCATGACCGAGATGCGCGCGTTCGGCCACATCCAGAGGAAACGCGGCGAGTAGGCGCGGCCGCACATCCCGTAGTTGCCGGCGCCGAAGGAGCCGCCGATGATCACGGTGAACTTCGGAACGGTGGCCGTGGCCACGGCGTGCACCATCTTCGCGCCGTCCTTGGCGATGCCGCCGCGCTCGTACTGCTTGCCGACCATGAAGCCGGTGATGTTCTGGAGAAAGACCAGCGGGATGCGCCGCTGGTTGCACAGCTCGATGAAGTGCGTCGCCTTCAGCGCCGACTCGGAGAAGAGCACGCCGTTGTTGGCGATGATGCCGACCTTGTAGCCGAAGATGCGCGCGAAGCCGGTCACCACGGTCGTGGCGTAGCGCTCCTTGAACTCGTGGAACTTCGAGCCGTCGACGATGCGCGCGATGACTTCGCGGACGTCGTACGGCTTGCGGAGGTCCTTCGGGATGACGCCGTAGAGCTCCTTCGGATCGTAGAGCGGCTCTTCGGGCTCGATGCGGGCCGGCGGCTCTTGTTTGTCGAGCGGCAGGTTCTCGACGATGTTCCGGACGATGGCGATGGCGTGGTAGTCGTCGTCGGCAAAGTGGTCCGCCACGCCGCTGATGCGGGTGTGGACGTCGGCTCCGCCGAGCTCCTCCGCCGTCACCTCCTCCCCTGTGGCCGCTTTCACGAGCGGCGGACCGCCGAGGAAGATCGTGCCGGTGCTCTTGACGATCACCGCCTCGTCCGACATGGCCGGAACGTACGCGCCGCCGGCAGTGCAGGAGCCCATCACCGCCGCGATCTGCGGGATCTCCGCGGCCGACATCACCGCCTGATTGTAGAAGATCCGGCCGAAGTGCTCGCGGTCGGGAAAGACATCCGCCTGCAGCGGCAGGAAAGCCCCGCCGGAGTCGACCAGATAGACGCACGGCAGGTTGTTCTGCAACGCCACCTCCTGCGCGCGCAGATGCTTCTTCACGGTCATCGGAAAGTAGGTGCCCCCTTTGACCGTGGCGTCGTTGGCGATGATCAGGCACTCGCGTCCCTGGATGCGGCCGACGCCGGTGATGATGCCGGCGGCCGGCGCCTCGTCGTCGTACATGCCGTTCGCGGCGAGCGTGGAAAGCTCGAGGAACGGCGTGTCGGCATCGAGCAGCGCCGCGATCCGCTCGCGCGGCGGCACCTTCCCCTGCTCGCGATGCCGCGCCAGATACTTTTCGCCGCCCCCCTGCCGCGCCTGCGCCAGCCGGTGATTCAGCTCGTCGACGAGCCCTTGGATCCGCTCGGCATTGCCGCGGAACTCTTCGGAGGAGGAATCGAGATGTGTATCGAGGGCTTCCATAGCGGGCGCGAAGTATATCCGCGCCCGCCGAAGCCCCGTCAGAACGTCACGCGCGCCCCGAACCGCAGGATGCGCGGGTTCTGCAACTCCCGGATCTGATTGCGCGTCGGCGATGGTCCGTTGCGCGAGGCGAGCGTCGACGCACGCTGCAGGATGGTCTGGCGATCGGTGACGTTGAAGATGTCGATCCCCAGCTCGATGCCGGCACCGCGGTAGCGCAGCTCTTTCGCAAAGCGCAGGTCGAGGGTGTACGGATTCGGCAGCCGCACCGAGCCGACGTCGTTCACCAGCACGAGCTTCGAGCCCTCGCCGTTGGTCAGGTTGTGCTGGTGGACGTAGAGCAGCGGGTAGCCCTGGCGCATGTTGAAATTGAGGCCGACGTTGGTCTCGATGCGCGGGATCTGCACGGTCGCGGCGACGTTCGTGGCCCAGCCCGAATTGATCCAGACCCCGCCCTTCGCCCCGCCCCCGCCGGCCGAGCCGAGCACCACCTGCTCGCCGTCGCAGCTCGAGCAGCCGTTCCGGTCGCGGATCCGGGTCGGGTCGATGATCGCCTCCGGTCCGATGTGCTGCTTCCAGTCGCTCCACGTGACGTGACTGCGCATCGACCAGCGGCGGGTCATCCGTTTGGTGAACGTCAGTTCGAGGCCGTCGTACGTCTGCGAATAGCCGTCGCGGTTGGTCAGTACGAAATAGGTGGGCGTACCGACGCCACCCTTCAGTTGATAGACCGGCACGGCATAGTCGCCACCTTCCGTCACTCCCGGCGGCGGCTTCAGGATGGTCGCTACCTCATAATCGGCCGAGGTGTAGTAATCGCCACCGCCGCGGGTCTTCTCCGCGCGGCGGGTCAGGAAGTCGCGGAAATCGCGGTGGGTGTAATTCAGGCCGATGACGAAATCGCGCAGGACCTCCTGCTCGAAACCGGCCATGAACTCATCGGTGGTCGGCTGCGAGGCATCGGGATCGACCCGTGAGGGCTGGAGCGTCGAGGCCGGATTATTGATGTCGAAGCCGGAGAAATCGTAAACCCCGTAGTCGTACAGGACCTCCTCCGCGGTGATGACGTCATTGCCATCCGCGTCCAGCGTGTAGAACGCGACGTAGCGATATCCCGGGACCACTTCCGAATATCCGCTCGAGCTGCTCCCGAGCTGTCCGACATAGCGGTTGTAGGCGCCGCGCAGCAGCGTCCTGCGCTCTTTGCCGAGCGCATAGGTCGCCCCGATCCGCGGCACGATCGAGGACCATTCGTACTCCGGAATCCCCTCGGCCGGATAGGTAATGGCCGGCAGATAATCGAGGACCGCCGTATTGGCCGGCGAGATCTGATCGCCCGGCCGCGTGACCTGACGGTCGTACCGCACGCCGACGTTGAGGGTCAGGTTGCGCCAGGCGATCGTGTCGCCGGCGTACGCGTCGTTGTACTGGAACTCGTAGTCGTACGGACTGAGTGCATAGAAATACGTGATGCCGAACCCCTCCGGCAGCCCATTGGTTCTCGAGAGGTCGTAGATCAGCTCATTCTGCGGATAAAAGGTGGTGCCCTTCCCTTTCGCCTCGCGATAACCGAAGCCGAATTTCAGCTCGTGACTGAGCCCGGCGGTCGAGAAAAAGGCGGTGCCGTCGCCGCGGTACGCATCCTGCGGCCTCCCCGACTGCACGACTACGTTCGTATTGCGGGTCGTACCGGTCACGGCGGAGATGACCATCGCTTTGGTGGCGTTCTCCCGCACACACTCGATCGTCCGGCAGTCGGCGCCACTGTGCGGAATCAGCTGGAACCCACCGTTGACGTGGGAGTACATGCCGGTCAGATAGAAATTCGGCGAGAAGATGTGCGTGTCTTCGAGCTTGTACGTGCCGGAGGGGCCGTAATTGCTCTGGTAATGCGTGGCCTCGCGCGGCGTGGAGACCGATTCATTGCGGCCGATCTTCTCCTTCTCGTTGTCGTACCAGAAGAAGGTCAGGCTGTTCTCCGAGAAGAGCTGCGCGTTGAGCTTGGCGTTGTAGGTCTCGAGGCTGGTGCCGTCGTTGAAGCGGCGCGACTGTGTGAACGACTGCGCCGACCGCAGCTCGATGTCGTTCCGGCCGTACGAGCCCCACAGCCACAGGCGGTCGCGGATCAGCGGGCCGCCGAGCTCGAATCCCCATTCGTTGATCTCATCCACTTCCGTGGTTTTGTTGATGTAGCCGCGCGCCTCGGCCGGTATCTTGCGCGAGGCCTGGGTGCTGCCGGGGGTGAGGAAGTAGCGCAGCGAGCCGGCGATGTCGTTCGTCCCGCGCCTGGTGACCATGTTCACCTGCGCGCCCGGCGTCTGCACGCGCGGGTCGGTGCCGCCGGTCGTGATCTGCACTTCCTCGAACGCGCCGAAGTCGTAATACGACGAGCTGCCGGAGGAGATCATGTCGGTGGTGTTGATCCCCTCGACGTTGTACGTGGCCTGTTCGCTGCTGGCGCCTTTGGAGACGAATTGCGCCTGCACTCCCGATTCGCTGCCGCCGACGTTGATGCGGTCGAGCAGCACGCCGGGCGCCTGTTGCAGCAGCCCCCACGGATCGCGCACGGTCGGCACCTGATCGAGCTCGCGCTGCGAGACCGACGTGCCGGTGGCGATGCGGCGCGTGTCGAGCAGCGGCGCGGCGCTGACGTTGATCGTCTCGGTGACGGCGGGACGGAGGGTGAAGACCACCTCCGCGTTCTGGCCGAGGCTCACCGCGATGTCATTCAGGGCCGAGGTGCCGTACCCGGCGAGCTCCGCCCGCAGTGCGTAGAGACCGGTCGAGAGGTTGAGGAAGCGGAAGTTGCCCTGCTGGTCGGAGAAGGTCGTCAGTGGCGCGCCGACGCCGGTCAGGGTGACGGTCACCCCCGGCAACAGCGACCCATCCTCGGTCACCACGCGGCCGTAAAGACCACCGGCGAGGCTCTGGGCGAACGACGGTGCGGCGGCGAGCAGCAACACAGCCACTGCGATAGCGCGGGCTCCACGGAACATGAACGGCTCTCCTTTCTCGAAGGGGCGGAGGCGTCACGGCAATCTGACGGATCGACTGAGTCTTTTCCGTGTGTGCCGTAAGGTCAATGGTCCGTGTCGGAAGAGTGACGAACTGTTACCGCGATGTTCACCGGAAACAGAAACGCCGCCGGGCAAGCCCGGCGGCGTTCGTTGCACTGCGGGTGAAACGCGTTAGAACGTCACGCGGGCGCCGAAGCGGAGCACGCGCGGGCTCTGCAGCTCGCGAATGCGGTTCACCGTCGAGGAGGTGAGGGTCGCATTGCGCTGAAGGACGGTCTGCTCGTTGGTGACGTTGAAGGCATCGAGCGCGAGCTCGAGGCCGACGCCACGGAAGCGGAAGTCCTTCGAGAGACGGAGGTCGAGCGAGTACGGGTTCGGCAGGCGCTCCGCGTCGACGTCGTCGACGAGAACCGCCTTGTTGCCTTCACCCGGGACACCGATCGAGTGGACGTAGAGAACGGGGTAACCCTGACGCATCGTGAAGTTCGCACCGAGGTTGGTCTCGATGAACGGGATCTGATAGACCGCCGCCGCGTTGACCGCCCACTCGGAGTTGATCCACACCGCGCCCTTGGCGCCCGACTGCGTGCCCGAGCCCTGAACGACGGCCGAGTCATCGCAGGCGTTGCAGCCGAAGGCGGCGCGGGTGTGGGTCGGATCGATGATGGCTTCGTCGTCGATCTGCTGCTTCCAGTCGTTGAGCGACAGGTTGCCGCGCATCATCCAGCGATTGGACATGCGCTTGACGAGACCGAGCTCGAGGCCGTCATACGTCTGACCGTAACCATCACGATTCGTGAGGACGAAGAAGCTGGCCGGGTCGATGCCCGTTTTGAGGCGATACACCGGAACCGAATACGCGTCTCCATCCGGCGTCGTACCGGTCAGATCCTGCGCGAGCTCGTAATCGGCGCTGGTATACCAGTCGCCGGCTCCGCGGGTCTTCTCGGGGCGGTACCAGAGGAAGTTGTCGAAATTACGGTGGGTGTAGTTGACCGAGGCCACGAAGTCCGTCAACAGCTCGCGCTCGAATCCAACAATGAACTCGTCGGTCGTCTGCGGCTTGACGTTGTCGTCAATGCGCCGCGGCTGATCGACGGAGGCCGGGTTGCTGGGATCGAATCCGAAGAAGTTGTACAGACCGTAATCGAACAGCACCTCGTTCGCGGTGATCACGTCGTCGAGGTTTTCGTCGAGCGTGTAGAACGCGGCGTAGCGGTAACCCGGAATCACGTTGGTGTACCCGGTGGAGTTCGATCCGAGCTGGCCGACGTAGCGGTTGTAGGCGCCACGCAGGAGCGTCTTCCGATCCTGTCCGAGAGAATAGGTGATGCCGAGACGGGGCGAGATCGAGTCCCACTCCATTTCCGGAATGCTGCTACCTGAGAAATTGATGGCCGGGAGATACGCGCTGACCGCCGTATTGACCGGGGAGGTCTGGTCGCCCGCCGAAGCTTTCTGACTGTCGAAGCGGAGACCCGCCTGGACCGTCAGATTGCCCCAGAGCATCGTGTCGCCGACATAGACGTCGTTGTACTGATACTCATAGTTGTACGGGCTGATCGCGTAGAAATAGGTGACGCCGAAGCCTTCCGGGAGACCACCAACGCCGCTCAGGTCATAGATGAACTGATTCTGCGGCCAGGTGCTGACACCCTCGGCGGCGGCGCTGCGGTAACCGAAGCCGAACTTCAGCTCATGGTTGATCGCGCCGGTGTTGAAGAACGACGAACCGTCGAGACGGTACTGCGTCTGCGGGCGCTCGCCCTGGGCGGACTGGAACGTATTCCTCCAGGACTGCTCGCTCGCACTGAAGACCGCGGCCTTGGTCGCGTTCTGGAGAACGCAATCGAGCGACTCGCAGTTCGCACCGCTGTGCGGCTGGAGCTGGAAACCGCCGTTGACCTTCGAGTACATCCCCGTCAGGTAGAAATTCGACGAGAAGATGTGCGTGTCCTCGAGCTTCAGCGTACCGGTCGGACCGAAACCGCTCTGGTTCCAGGTCGTTTCCGGCGGACGGGTCGGTCCCGCATTACGACCCGACTTGATCTTGTCGTTGTCGTAATAGAAGACCGTGGCGCTGTTGTTGCGCGTGATCTGCGCATTCAGCTTGGCGTTCATCGTCTCGAGGAGGGTCTGGTCCGCATAGCGCGGATCGCCCGCATCGATCGATGCCTGGGACTGGGCGGTAAACAGGTTGACCTGGTTGTCGGCATAAGCTCCCCAGAGCCACAGCCGGTCACGAATGATCGGACCGCCGACCTCGAAGCCCCATTCGGTGACTTCGTCGATCTCGTTGGTCCGGCCCAGATAGCTGAGAGCTTCAGACGGAATCTTCCGCTCTCCCTGCGTCTCGCCGTCGGTGAGGTAATAACGAGCCGACCCCGTGAAGTCGTTCGTGCCACGCTTGGTGACCAGGTTCATCTGCGCGCCGGGAGTCTGCACGCGCGGATCCGTGCCGCCGGTCGTGACCTGAACTTCTTCGAAGCTGCCGAAGTCGAAGTAATCGGCCGAGCTGCCGGTCGCGATCATGTCGGTCGTGTTGACGCCATCGACGCTGAACGTCGCCTGATCGCCAACCGCGCCCTTGGACACGAACTGCGACTGCTGACCCGATTCGTTACCGCCGACGTTGATGCGGTCCATGAGCACACCCGGCACCTGCTGCAGGATGACCCACGGGTCGCGCGCCGTCGGAACTTCCTCGAGCTCGACCTGCGTGACCGTTGCACCGGTTCCGGTCCGGCGCTGATCCAGCAGCGGAGCCTCGGCGGTGACGGTGATGGTGTCCGAAACGGAGGCATTCAGCGTGAGCGCCACTTCCGCGTTACGGCCGATGTTGACCGTGACGCCGGAGCGTGTCGCCGTACCGAGACCTGCCAGTTCGGCCTTGATGGTGTAACTGCCGGGAGAGAGATTGATGAATCGATAGTTACCCTGTTCGTCGGTGTAGGTGGTCTGGGGAGCACCAACACCAGTCAGGGTCACGGTCACCCCCGGAAGGGCAGAACCGTCGTTCTGTACGACTTTGCCGAAGATGTTACCGGACTGTGTCTGCGCGAATCCGCTGACGGCAACCAGCGAAACGAGCAGAGCGGCCCATGCCGCGCGAAGTAAGGAAGGGCACCGTTTCATTACGTCTCCTTTCAATGAGATTGCACTCCCTTTGTGCGAAATCGCCGCCCCATATGCCCGAAAGGGTTAAACGATTGATACGCACGCGACTTAACTCCAATTGCAGCGCCGCGTGACGGAGGCCTCGATTCAACGCACCGTTGGATTCGCAACCGCTTATTGAATTCAGCGGCGTACCCACCCGTAACTGCCCGAAAACAGGGGCGTTAACAGGTTGCTCACAACGGTGACGAACCGATTACGGAACACACACGGAACGCTCGCCGTCGCGCATTGTGACGACGGCTCGCGCGTCAACGACCCGTTACAGCGCCGAGCCGCGTGGCGAGAAGATGGAGATCCTCCCGCGACAGCACCGCCGCGGATCTGGTCAACGTCTTGACCAGTTGCACGTGCGTGACATCGAGCGCCGAAAGGCGCTGCAGCTCATCGCCGAAGTCGACCGCTACCCCGTCCACCAGCCCGAACGCTTCCGCTTCCTCCGCCGGCAGGATCCGGTTCGCGAGAAAGAGCTGATGCGCGGCCGGACGGGAGAGCACCTTCCGCCAGCGCGAGGTCCCGCCGAAGCCGGTCACGATCCCGATCCGCGAGCCGGGATGGGCAAAGCGCGAGCGCGGCGTGGCGAAACGAAGGTCGAACGCCAGCGCCAGGTCGAGCGCACCGCCGAAACAGTCGCCGTCGATCAGCGCCGCGGTGAGCATCGGCAGCCTCTCGATCTCATCGAACAGCTCCTGCCCCATCCGCGCGAACGCCTCCGCCTCCAGCCCGCTGAAACCGCGCATCTCCGCCATGTCCGCCCCGGCGGCGAAGAGGTTCGGCCGCGCCGAGGAGAAAGTCACGAGCGTCGCCTCCCCCACCGCGCCGATCACCGCGCGCAGCTCGCGCAGGGCGGCCGACGAAAGGAGGTTCATCCCGCCGTCATCGAAGGCGATGTGGACGGCGGTCGCGGTACGGGTGACGCGGAAGCGCGTCATCGCCTCAGCCGACGGCGCTGCGGATCGCGTTCACCGCCACGGCGGTCGGGGTGCCGGGGAGGAAGATCTCGCGGATGCCCATCTCCTTGAGCTTCGGGATGTCCTGCTCCGGGATGATCCCTCCGGCAAAGACGAGGATCGCCTCGGCTCCTTCTTCCTTCAGGAGGCGCATGATCTCCGGAAAGAGCACGTTGTGCGCGCCGGAGAGGATGGAGAGGCCGATCGCGTCCACGTCCTCCTGCACCGCGGCAGCGACGATCTGCTCGGGCGTCTGCCGCAGGCCGGTGTAGATCACCTCCATGCCGGCGTCGCGCAGGGCCCGGGCGATGATCTTCGCGCCGCGGTCGTGGCCGTCCAGGCCCGGCTTGGCAATGAGGACTCGGATCTTCTTATCGGTGGTCATTTCTGTTCTGGCTCCGGGATGCCCTCGCGAAAGATCGAGTGGATGACGATGTCGTGCCACGACCCTTCGCGATAGAAGTCGCGGCGCAGACGTCCCTCCTGCACGAAACCTCGTGCCTCGAGGACGTGCCGCGCGCGCTCGTTGTAATCGAAGACGTTGATGCGCAGCTTGGTCAGGTTCATCTCGTCGAAGGCGAACCGCACCAGCGTGCCGACCGCATCGCTGCCGAAACCGCGGTTCCAGGCGGTCGGCTCGCCGATGAAGAGGCCGAACCAGGCGTTGCGCGAGACCCAGTCGATGTCGTGGATCGAGGCGTTGCCGATGTGCGAGCGGTCGTCCTTGCGCTCGATGGCGAAATGGCGCTCGGTGGTCGAGGCGTGCATGGCCCGGTCGAGCCACTCCACCTCGTTCTGGAAGGCGATCGGGTAGCGCGACTTGAGCGTCCGGACGATGTTCGGATCGTTCATCCAGCGGTAGCAGCGCTCGGCGTCGTCGCGCTCGAAGGCGCGGAGGATGACGTGCTCCCCCGCGATCATGAAACGGCGCCGCGTGTTGTCGCGCGGCTCGGGCGCAAAGGCGCGTTCGGTACGATGGTCAGACATAGATCATTTTCTTCTACAGAAAAGCCGGCGCGGATTATAGCCGTCACCCCAGCGACACCAGCTCGAGGTGCTCGATCTCCTGCTCGAGGAACTCGCCGGCGATGCGGCGGAAGCGCTCTTCGGCATCCGTCACCAGGAACTGGTAGCGCGGCTGGCCGTCGTGCTGCTCGCCGAGAAACCGCGCCACCGTGAGCGCGGTCGTCTCCGCGCTGTCGACGATCTGCACCTTCTCCCCCACCACCTGCTCGATCGTGCCGCGCAGGATGGGGTAATGTGTGCAGCCGAGGACCAGCGTATCGATGCCGGCGTCGACGAGCGGCTCGAGGTAGATCTCCGCCACCTCGCGCGCCACGTGCGTGTTCGCCCACCCCTCTTCGGCGAGCGGCACAAAGAGCGGTGCGGCCGACTCGATCACCTCCACGTGCGGCGCGATCGCGTGAATGGCCCGCGTGTACGCCTTCGACTTGACCGTTCCCTCGGTGGCGATGACCCCGACCCGTCCTTTGGTCTTCTCGACGGCCGCACGCGCACCCGGCTCGACGACGCCGATGACCGGGATGCGCAGCTTCTCCTGCAGTGCCGGCAAAGCGGCCGCGGTGGCGGTGTTGCAGGCGATCACCAGCATCTTGATGTCGCGCTCCAGCAGATGCTTCGCCGCTTCGAGCGAGTAGCGGACGATGGTGGCGGGCGACTTGGTACCGTACGGGACGCGTGCGGAATCGCCGAGGTAGATGAGCGGCTCGTGAGGCAGCGCGCGGGCGATCTCGCGGAAGACCGTCAGGCCGCCGACGCCGGAGTCGAACACGCCGATGGCTTGCGCGCCGTTGCCGCGGCTTGAGGATTGAGGATTGAGGATTGAGGAAAGACCCTCATCCGTCGCGTCGTCACGCCCCTTCCTCAATCCTCAATCCTCCAATCCTCAATCCGCGAAGCGTCACTCGCCATCGCCCGCAGTGATGCCGGCGCCTCCCTCGCGCTTGATGTTGTACTGCTCGATCTTCTTGTAGAGGTTCGAGCGTGGGGTGTCGATCGACTCGGCGGTCTTGGAGACGTTCCACCCGAACTCGCGCAGCTTGGCAATGATGAACGCCTTCTCCGCCTCGTCCTTGAACTCCTGCAGCGTGTTGAGGCGCATGGCCGTGCTGATGATGTCGGACGAGGTGCGGAAGAACTCCGACGGCAGGTCGGTGATGTCGATCTCCTCCGACGGCACCATGATCACCAGCCGCTCGATCATGTTGCGCAGTTCGCGGACATTGCCGCGCCACGGCGCATCCTGCAGCGCTTTGACCGCCGAGGGGGTGAATTTCTTCGGATGGTAGTTGTGCTCCTCGGAGAAGAGCCGCGCGAAGTGCTGCCCGAGGATGGCGATGTCGTCGCGGCGCTCCCGGAGCGGCGGCGTACGGATCGGGATCACGTTCAGGCGGTAGTAGAGATCCTCGCGAAACCGGCCCGCCTTGATCTCCTCTTCGAGGTCTTTGTTCGTTGCGGCGATGACGCGCACGTCGACCTTGATCACGGTGGCCGAGCCGACCGGCTCCACATCACCCTCTTGCAGCACGCGCAACACCTTGGCCTGCGTGCGCATCGACATGTCGCCGATCTCGTCGAGGAAGATCGTCCCGCCGTCGGCGGCCACGAACTTGCCGGTCTGCTTGCGGATCGCGCCGGTGAACGAGCCCTTCTCATGGCCGAACAGCTCCGACTCGATCAGCTCGTCCGGAATGGCCGCGCAGTTGACCTGGATGAACGGCTGATTGGAGCGCGAGGAGCGGCGATGAATCTCGCGCGCCACCAGCTCCTTGCCGGTGCCCGACTCGCCCGTGATCAGCACGGTCGCTTTGGTCGGCGCGGCGCGCTCGATCTGCGACTTGAGGCTGGCCATCACCTGCGACTCGCCGACCAGCTGGTACTCCTTCTCGGCGCGCTCCTTCAGCTCGATGTTCTCTTCCTCCAGCGAGCGCTGCCGGACGGCGTTGCGGACCGTCAGCAGCAGCTTGTCGCGATTGAGCGGCTTCTCGAGGAAGTCGAAGGCCCCCCGCTTCGTGCACTCCACGGCCGTGTGCACGTCGCCGTGGCCCGAGACCATCACCACCGGCGTCAGGATCTTCTGATCGCGCAGGTTTTCGAGGACCTCGATGCCGTCGAGCACCGGCATCTTGATATCGAGGAGGATGGCGTCATACGGGACCTTCCCCGCCTTGTCCAGCCCCTCGGCACCGGAGCGAGCCTCGTCGATGCGGTAGCCCTCGTACTCGAGCGTCATCCGGATCGCCTCGCGGATGCCGGTCTCGTCGTCAATTACCAGAATTCGATGCGCCATCAGTCAGGACCGCCTTCGCTGCATGAGTTCGGCCACATTGTATGAGAGGGGGTCGGCGACGGCCGAGGTAGACTCGGAGGGCGATGAAGTTCGATGCCGTGCTGCGAGCCTGGAAGGAGTTTTTCGAGCGCGAAGGGATCCGGTACGCGCTCGCTGGCGGACTGGCGATGCACGCGTGGGGGCGTTCACGCACGACGCACGACGTCGACTTTGTCGTCGATGGAGCGCAGCAGGCGCGCGCCCTCGCCTTCGCCGAATCGATCGGCTACCAGACCTTCCACAGCTCGGAGGGCTACTCCAATCACGATCACCCCGACCACGACTTCGGCCGCGTGGATCTCATCTATATCTACGGTTCCACCGCCGACGCGATCTTCGCCGCCGCCCGGCCACGCGCATCGTTCGGCGGCGTGGAGTTGCCGGTAGCGGATGCCGAACATCTCATCGCCATGAAGCTCGCCGCGGTGAAGAACGCCCCGCGACGCGTGCCGATCGACATGCCGGACGTCGAGTACCTGATGTCCTTGCCCGGCATTGATCGCGCAAAGGTTCGGGAGTACTTTGCGAAGAACGGATTGTTGAGAATTCTCGATGGGATCGAAACCAACCGCTACCGCTGATCTCGATTTCGACCGCGACCTTCCCACGACCGCGGCCGACGTCGAAGCGCTCGAGCGCGCCCGCGACCTCAAGAAGCTCCCCGACGAGGTCTACCTCGAATGGCTCGAGCTGCTGTCGCGCGTTGCGCCGCCACGCGAGCCCGGCAAGTATCCGGACGAGCCCTTCACCCTCGCCGATTGACGCCTTTCCGCGTCTTGCCATCCCTCCATCACTCCGCCCCGCCGTTTCGACGGGCCGCGCGATAGAATCCGCCGCCATGCACGTCGACATCAACCGCGATCCGAAGCTCGCCAAAGCCGATCATCTCTTCGTCATCCTCGCCGAAGGCGATCGGGAGCTCGATGTCGCTCCGGCGTTGCGCACGCTCGTCGACGACGCGGTGCGCGATGCGGGGTTCTCCGGACGGGGCGACGAATCGGTCACGCTGGCCACCAAAGCACCGAAGCGCACCACGCTCATCGGCGTCGGCAAGCGCGACGCGGTTTCGCTCCGCACCATGAAAGGCTCGCTCTACCAGGTCGGCAAGCTGGCCCGGAAGCAGCGCAGCAAAAACATCGTCGTGATCTGGCCCTACACCCTGCCCGGTCACGACGCGGAGTCGACCCTCCGCCTGGCCGCCGACCTCCTCAGCCACGTCGATTACAAGTACGCCGAGTTCATCACCGTCAAGGTCGATGACAAGCCGTACCCGATCGACGCCACCCTCGTCGCTCCGCAGGCGGTCGACGCCAAACGCGCCAAAGCGCTCACCGCCGAGGCGCGCGCGATCGCGGAGGGCGTCCGCACCGTCCGCGACCTCGGCAATGCCCCCTGCAACGTGATGACGCCGGCGGCGCTCGCCACCCGCGCCAACGAAGTGGCCAGGGCAGCCGGCTTGAAATGCACCATCTATAAGAAGCGTGAGATCGAGGCGATGAAGATGGGCGGCCTGCTCGCCGTCAACCGCGGCTCGGTCGAAGAGCCGCGCTTCGTCGTCATCGAGTACACCCCCCGCAAGGCGAAGAAGCACGTGGCCCTGGTCGGCAAGGGCATCACCTTCGACTCCGGCGGCATCTCCATCAAGCCGGCCGAGAAGATGGAGGAGATGAAGTTCGACATGTGCGGCGCCGCGACCGTGGTCGGCACCATCGAGGCGGTCGCGAAGCTGGGGCTGCCGATCCGGGTGACCGCCATCTTCGCCGCCACCGAGAACCTCCCCAGCGGCAGCGCCTACAAGCCGGGCGAGATCATCACCATGATGAACGGCAAGACGGTGGAGATCGTGAATACCGACGCCGAGGGGCGGATGATCCTGGGCGATGCACTCCATTTCGCCTGCAGGCTCGAGCCCGATCACCTCATCGATTACGCCACGCTGACCGGCGCCTGCGTGGTGGCCCTCTCCAGCGAAGCGGCCGGAATCTTCACCCAGGATGATGAGCTGGCTCAGAAGTTGATTGAGTCGGGGGAGCGCGTCGGGGATCGCTTCTGGCGCCTGCCGCTCTGGGACGAGTACAAAGACCAGATCCGCAGCGAATGGGCCGACATGAAAAACACCGGCGGCCGGTGGGGCGGCGCGATCACCGCGGCAGTATTTCTGAAGGAGTTCGTCGATTGTCCGTCATGGGCTCATCTCGATATAGCAGGAACGGCGTACGCGGAGGCGGAGACGTCGCGCGATGCGCGCGGGGCGACCGGAGCGGGCGTGCGCGCCACGGTGCAATGGCTCGAATCGCTGCTGTAGGCATCCTCGCTCTGGCGCTCGCCGCGTGCGGCGGCGGCAACGCGAACCAGCAGGCCCAGGCCGCACCACCGGCCGAGCCGGAAATCAGCTTCACCTCCATCGACTCGCCCAGCCTGCAGTTCCTCCCCCGTCATCAGGAGGCGCCCGGCTGGCAGCTCGAAGAGGATCCGATCGTCGTTCCCGGCGACCGCGTCGGGACATACCTCGGCCCCGACGGCGCGAACTTCGTCCGTTACGAGGTCCTGGACGTGACCTCCGGCAAATATTCGGCGCCCGGCTCGACCGCTTTTGCCACGGTCGAGATCTTCCGCTTCCCCGACTTTGTGAAATCGTTCGGCGCCTACTCGATCCGCAAGAGCGGGCCGGTGCAGTACTTCCCGCTCGAGAACGAAGCGTTCGCGAGCAAGCACGGCGTCCACCTCTGGCGCGGTCCGTTCTACGTCCGCATCGTCGGTGGCGGTGCGCCCGACGGCACCGCGCGGCTGCAGCGCCTGCTCTCCTTCGTGGCCGAGCGTATGCCGCCCGCGCCGAGCAAGCCGGCCGTCTTCAACTTCTTCCCGGTCGACGTGCGCGTCCCGAACAGCGAGCGCTACTCGGCCGAAACCGGCTTCGGCCAGACCCTGCTCGGCAACTCGTTCCAGGCGACGTTCAACATCGGCGGCGATCCGCACGAGGGACTGATCATCCCCGCGGCGAACAAAGCGGCGGCGGCGAAGATCCTCGACGGCTACCGTGAGCTCTACATCCGGAACGGCAAGCTCCTCGACCCGATCCCGAACCTCGGCGAGGACAACTTCACGGCCGAGGACCGGTATCTCGGCCGCGCGGTCGCGTTCCGCCTCGACCGCTTCGTCATCGCCTTCAACGGCTACAAAGAACGCCAGCGTCTGGTCGATCTCGCCATCGCCACCGACACGCGCATCCTCGGCTCGATCCGCAAACAGCTCGTCACCGCCGACAAACAGGCCGAGCAGGCGCAGCAACCGGTGACCCGCCGGCCGGCCGACAACCGCCCGGGCTGGGCGCAGCGGCCGTAGAGACTGAATCCTGAACGAAGTGAAGAACGTCGAAGACGGCGAAATCGAGATTCAAGCCCCGTGTGGTGTGGGCTTCCAGCCCACCCTCGTCCCCTCTTGAACATGGGAAGAACAGAACACAGGTGTGACCCACTGACACTCCCTGACCCCACCGACCGTCCGCGTCGGACCAACGCGACCCGCTGCCTCCCGCAAGTGCCCCGCCATCACCTTCACTGACCTCGACTCGAGACGCGAGTCAAACTCGCTGACCTTCGAGTGACAATTTTCGACCTTCGAGTCAAACTTTTTCACCCGAGGGTCGAACTCTTTCACCCGCGGGTCGAATTTTTTCACCCACGAGTAGAACTTTTTCACCCACGAGTCGAACTTTTTCACCCGCGAGTCGAACTTTCTCACCCGCGAGTCGAACTTTTTCACCCGCGAGTCGAACTTTTTCACCCGCGAGTAGAACTCGATGACAGCCGAGTCGAGCTCGATGACATTCACGTGAAACGGGCGGCGTGCGTCACGACCTGACCGGAGATGCGCGCGGCCCTCGGCCACTACACCGCCCTCGTTGGTGACAATCCCCCTCCCCTGCTCCACCGTGATGTGGACATCGCCGCGAATCAGAAAGCCATACCCCCTCGATCGAACGCGCGGCGGATGCCCGGGCCGCGCTGCGAAGAACGGAGCCCCTCGGTAGGGTCACACCTTCGTTCTTCTCTTCCCATGATCGAACCCTACCTGCTGTAGCTATATCTTCCATTCCGAGGAGTTTCCGAAGGCGCGCGCGTAATGGTCGAGGTGTGACCCCATTTCCTACTCCTGTTATCGCACCGTGAATTCGGTGTTCGTCAGCCCCAGCGACTCCCCCGCCACCAGCAGCACGCGCGCGGCGTAGCGGCCTTCGGGCAGCGGGAGTTTGGCGTCGATGGTGCGGGGCTTCCCTTCCACTTTCACGAGGAGATGCCGCGATTCGACGATCTTCTTCGCCTCGTCGAAGACGTAGAGCATCACCTCGACGTCCTTCGAGACCAGGCCGGCGCTGGCCGGGATGACGATGCGCAGGCCGTTGGGCGTGGCAGCCACCGACGCGCGGATGCCGCTCTGCGGGATGTTGTTGAGGAGGATGTCGGCGACGCGGAGGCCATCCAGTGATTGTTTCTCGCGATCGGTGGAAAAGCCGCGGCGATACGAGACGGTCGCGTTGTCGACGCCGCGCAGCTTCACCTCGATGGCGTTGTGGCCGCGGCGGGCGCCGCGCGGTGAGAAGCCGAGGACGTAAGCGTAGCGGTGAACCTCGTGCATCTCGGTCAGCAGCGCGCCCAAGTCGTTCGAATTCTGCAGGACCATCCCGCCGGTGGCGCTGGCGAGCATGTGCAGCGAGGCGTTCTCGCCGAGGGTGAACGTATGCCGCAGGCCGGAGATGTCGACCGCGTGCAGGAAGGCGTTCGCCTCCTGGAAGGTGTGATGGAGCTGTTCGACGAGCTGCAGCGTGTACGAGCTTTTCATCCCGATGGACGGCCCCTCGGAGAAGAGCACGACGTGCTTCTGTCCTTCGAGCGGCGCGAGGCGCCGTGCCGTGTCGCGAAAGTCCTGCAGCAGCATCTCGTGCTGCCGTTTGATCGGCTGTTCCTGCAGATCGGCCACCTGCGCCGCCGATTGGGCGCGTGCCGCCTCGATCTCCCCACCGCGTCCGCCGCCTCCACCGCCGCCCGGACCGCGTCCACTCCGTCCCCCGGCCGTTTCCGCGTCGGGAGTCTGGCGCGATTCGCCAAGAGCGGCGCCGCTGGAGCCTTCGGAGACCAGCGTGCGCATCGGATGTTCAGTAGTGCGGCCCCGCACGGCGCCGACGGCGGTCAGCACCGGCTCTCGATCGGTGGTAAACGGCGTCAGGAAGCGAATGCCCTCGGTCGGCGTGAAGACCGCGACCGCGTAGACGTCTCCCGGTGCGCTCTTCTCGATCAGCTCCGCGGCGGCACGGTGGGCGCGCTGCACGGCGACCGGCCGCGAGAAGGTGAGGTCGAAGAGGAGGAGGAAGAGACGCCGCTCGCGCAGGTCCTCCGCCACGACTTCGCCGCCG
The DNA here is from genome assembly GCA_036398925.1 of Thermoanaerobaculia bacterium. Lineage (GTDB taxonomy): Bacteria > Acidobacteriota > Thermoanaerobaculia > Gp7-AA8 > Gp7-AA8 > DASWOB01. The sequence goes on along the minus strand of DASWOB010000019.1, from coordinate 42,677 downwards.
CGCGTCCCCGAGGCTACGCGGACGCTGCCGGTGTCGACGACGTCAAAGTAGTCGATCTTCTGCGGCTTGCCGTCGACCAGCAGCTCGAAGTTCTCGCGGGTCAGCCCGGTCACCGGTGTCGCGTTGCGCCAGACGTAAACCGGCACTTCGACCACTTCGACGGTGAGGGCGTCCTGATGCTGCGCGAGCAGCGGCAGGGCCAGAACAGCAACCAGGAGCAGCGACGCGATGCGCAAACGGCCTCCGAAACGCGTTTGACGTTGAGGTCTGCCCGCGCAACCGAGCGGATCGGATGCCACGAAAACCAGACTGTTTCTCCCGGTTTTCAGGTGGTCGCGTCACTGCGGGAGGACGGCGCGTCCCGCTGGGAGGACGGCAGTCCTCCAGCCGATGCAGTGTTCCGCTCGTGGGGCTCACTACGCTCAGGCGGTCCGGCTGACCACCGCGAGCCACAGAAAGATCGCTGTTGCAGCGAGGCTCATGACACTGCGCACCGCGTGCAATCTGCCCCAGGCGACCAGCAACGTCGCGGTCTCAGGGGAGGCGAGATCACGCGCCGGGTCGAGCAACCGCTTGTTCGTCGGCATGATCACCAGCAGCGTGAACGGCACGACCGCAAAGATCAGAGCAGCCCCCGCAAGCCACAACAGCTCGTTCTCCTGGAGCCAGCACGCCACGCCCGCTGCCGTCGCCGTGAACGCCAGACTGACCTGCATGACCGTCGCCCGGCGGTAACTCGGTGCCCACTGCCGCGCGGCGATCTCGGTGCCGCATTCCAGCCGCGCCGGATGCTCCACCACGTTGATGTAGACAGCAGCGCCGGTAAACATCGCCGCCGCAAAAACCGCCACGAACATGAGCAGCTCAGTCATGCTCTCAGACGCCCCGCCGCGTTGTGTCTGCCAGCGCTCTCGCCACAACGTCGGGCGCTTTGGATGCAACGACGAGTAACGCACGGGCAGGCCCTTCCGGCTGACGCCGCCCCTGTTCCCAGTTTTGCAATGTTGAAACGCTGACGCCGATCATTCGTGCAAACTCGGATTGCGACTTGTGGAGCTTCTCGCGAATCTGACGTACGTCTTCAGGCTGAAACACGAAGGTGCAGGAGGCCTTGCTCTCACCGCGATGAATCTTACCCGCGTCCTTGATGCTTGCGACGAGCTCCTCGAAAAGCTGCTTCTTCATTTTAAACTCCTCTTTGTCAAGGCGCATGTCATAGATATTGCACGCCAGCTATATGTCATTCGTGCAGTAGCGGATCTACTGAGCCGCTCAACGTCGAGTCATGACGCTGAGCTCCGTATAGGGAGAAAACCATGACGAATGGGGTCATTCAATACACGATCGACCAGTCGGGTGTCCTCACTGGCCGATGGGCGCAGGTGGTCGGCGATCAGCAGCAGTACCAGACGGGGACAGAACGGGCCGTACCACGATGCTTGAAGGAGGACATCGCGGGAAGCTATGACGCTGAGATCTATGATTCCACTGGTGCCACGGGTTGGAAAGGCACACTGGTGATCGAAGGAACTCGCGAATCGTTCCGGACAGCATGGCTGCCCAGCGAAGAAGGGATGGGCGTCTTCAGCGGCGTCGGCTTCATGCCGCAATCGGATGCTGCTGTAGCGGCATACTGGAGCGTCAGCTGAACATCTTCGCTACGCGGTGACTTCGGCCCCGGTGCCCCCTCAGCGCTCCCAGACGCCCGACTTGCCGCCGGTCTTGCGCATCAGTTGCAGGCCGTCGACGACGATCCCCTTCTCGGCGCTCTTGCACATGTCGTAGATCGTGAGCGCGGCGACGGCGCAGGCCGTCATCGCTTCCATCTCTACGCCGGTCTTTGCGTCGCAGCGGACGATCGAGCGCACTTCGATGGTCCCCCCCTCGGGATCAAGATCGAAGGTGATGTCGACCGATTCGAGGGCGATCGGATGCGCGAGCGGGATCAGGGCCGGGGTCTGCTTGGCCGCGAGCACGCCCGCCACTTTCGCGGTGGTGAGCACGTCCCCTTTCGGGAGCGCGCGATCGACGAGCTTCTTCAGCGTCGCGGGCGACATGCGCACCGTGGCGGCGGCCACCGCCTCGCGCTGTGTGCTCCGTTTCGCGCCGACGTTGACCATCGAAATGCCGCCCGTCTCGTCGAGATGCGAGAAATCCTTATCTGCTGCCATGCCGCTCCGCCTCCTCGCGTTCTTCCGGTGTATTGACGTTCGCCAGCGGCTCGCCCGGAAAGCGCGCGCGCAACACCGGCTCCGGGATCATCTCCAGACCGGCCTCCGCGATCAAGCCGCGCACGTCTCTTCGGTTGTTCTCGATCCGCCGCGCGATCCGCTCGCGCAGGCCGAAATCCCAGATCGCGCAGAGCGGCTGCGGCTCACCGTTCCACATCGGGATGCGGCCGTCGTTCCTCACCAGCTCGAGCATTTCGGTGGTGATGTTCGGGTAGTCGACGGCCAGGATGAAGCAGCGCCCCCGCGCATCGTCGAGCGCACGGGCGATGCCGTAGATCGCGCCGTCGTGTTCGTGCGGCGCTTCGAAGATCGTCGGCAGGTTCACCATCTCCCCACCCGCTCGCTGCACGGCGATGACCTCGTCGAACAGCGGTCGGGCGGCGGCGGCGATGCGGTCGAGAAAGAGCGTCGCTTTCGACTGTCCCATACGCCGCGAGCGTCCGCCGATGAGGATGTAGCAGTTCACTCGGCGGGAGGTTAGCATCGCCGCCATTGCTCGCCACCGTGATCATCCCCACCCTCGATGAAGAGGAGCGCATCGCCGCAACCGTCGACGCCGCGTTCGCGGCCGGCGCGTCCGAGGTCATCGTCGCCGACGGCGGGAGCAGCGACGCCACCGTCGCGCGCGCGGAGCAGCACGGCGCGAAGGTCATCACCGGGGAGCGCATGCGCGCGACGCAGCTCAACGCCGGCGCGCGTGCGGCATCGCACGAGATCGTGATCTTCCTGCACGCCGACACGCTCCTCCCACGAGGTGCTGTCGCGGCGGTCGCCGAGGCGCTGCAGCACGCGGAGTTCGGCGGCTTCCGGGTCGAGTTCCTCGAGCGCACCCCCGGCCTGCTCTGGACCGCCTTCGCCATCAACACCCGCACCCGCTTCTCGAAGACTCCGTGGGGCGATCAGGCGCAGTTCACCACCCGCGAGACGTTCTTGCGCGAGGGCGGCTATCCGGAGTTTCCGCTGATGGAGGACTACGCGTTCGCCGTCCGGATGAAGAAGCGCAGCGTCCTCCTCCCGCTGAAGGTCCGCACCTCGGGGCGGCGTTTCCTGAAGAAGGGGCTGGTGTGGACGACCGTGCTCAACTGGCTGATCATCGTCGCCTATCGCTTCGGGGTCTCACCGGAACGACTGGCGAGCTGGTATCGGCGGTAGGATGAGGCCTATGGCTCGCGGACTCGCCCTCTTCCTCGGCGGTTTCACGCTGCTGAACGTCCTCGGCGATCTCCGCTCGCGCGCGATCGGGGCGAACATCTGGTGGCTCGACGCCGCACCGCTCCTGCCGCCGCTGCTCGCCACCGCGCTGATGGTCCTCCTCGGCGTCATCCTCATCGCGTACGCGGTGGATCCAAAGGTCGGCCGTATTCGCCGCCCGATCGGCATCGCGCTGGCCGGCTTCGCGGCCGTCATCGCCACGATCAACGCCGTCACCTTCTACATGGCGCTTTCCCACGGGCAGATCCGCACCGGCTTACCGGTGCCGCTCTCACTGCTGGTCGCGATCGCCCTCGCCGCGATCGCCATCGCTCACACGCGCGAGCCGAAACGCGCGCCGAAGGCCTTCGCCATCACGTTCCTCCTCTGCGCGATCCTCTTTCCCATCGCGCAGATCACCTTCTTCGGCGTCACCGACTACCGGCGTCCCGCCGACCTGATCGTGGTCCTCGGCGCGCGCGCCTACAGCGACGGCTCGCTCTCGATCGCGCTCGCGGATCGGGTGCGCACCGGATGTCTCCTGTACACGGAAGGCCTCGCGCCGCGGGTCCTCTTCTCCGGCGGACCGGGAGACGGACCGGTCGACGAGCCGGAGGCGATGCGCCGTTACGCGATGTCACGCGGCGTACCGGACGCGGCGATCCTCAAGGATTCGAAGGGGCTGAACACCGAGGCGACGGTGGTGAACACGCTGGCCCTCAGCAACGCCCGGCGCATCCTCGTGGTCAGCGACTTCTATCACCTGCCGCGCATCAAGATGGCCTTTCAGCGGCACGGCGTCGACGTCTACACCGTCCCCGCGAAACCGTCCACGCTCGCGCCGATGCCGTACAACCTGGCCCGCGAGAGCGTCGCGTTCTGGGCCTACTACTTGCGCCGTCTCGGCTGAATCGTGACCGCCGCTTCCTGGTCCGCGACCTTCTTGGCGTGACGGGCCTGGCCGAGCGAAACGTTGATCGGGTTGGTGCGGTCGAGGAACGGCACCGCCGGCTTGGAACGATGTCCGAGCGAGCTGCGCACGCGCGTCAGGTAATCGCTCTCCGGCGCCACCTTCAGCCCCGCTTCCGCCACCTCGTACGCCTTCTTCCGGTTCCCCTGCGCGAGGTAGACCCGGGCCATGTTCGCGTAGTGATCGCCGTTGTAGAACTCGAGGTCGATGGCCCGCTTGCAGAGATCGATCGCCTCTTTGTACTTCTTCTGCACGAGCGCGAGGCAGAGCCCGAAATACGACAGGCCGCGGGCCGCCTTCGCGGTCTGCAGCGGGGGGGAGTTCTCGGTGCCGTAGATGTCGAGGAACATCGTCAGCGCGCGCAGGAAGTCGTCTTCCCGCGCGGTGTAAATGGCTTCGTCGATTTCAGCGAGTCTGGACATGTCTCAGATCAGTTCCCGGGAGCGGAGGCGGTGCACGAAACGTTCGATGCGATCGCGGTCGGCCTCGCCCGCATCGAGGAAGCGGACCCCATATTTCGGCATCGAGCCGGAGAATTCCGCCCGGAGGATGGCCACGTTCAACTGCAGCGGCTTCGGATCGGCCGGCAGGTAGAAATGCAGCCGCACCGGCGCGTCCTGCGGCAGGACCTTGTCGACTTCCAGCAGCATGCCGGTCGCGGAGATGTTGACGCTGCGGCCGAGGATGAAGCGGCCGTTTTTCTCCAGCGAGATCTCGATCTTGGTGATGGTCCGCAACTGGCGGCGGACCGGGATGTTGGTCAGCCGCTCGACCTTCTGATCGAGCTCCCGCTTCTGCAGCGGGCGGAGAATGACGTCGTTGCAGCCGGCGGCCAGACAGAGGTCGCCGTGCTCCTGGTGGGCGCGGTCGCAGACCAGCAGCAGCGACGTGGCGCGGATGTCGTCGTCGCCGCGCACCTCGCGGCAGAACTCCGGCGCGCTCATGTCGAAGAGGTCATAGCCGAAGATGATCAGGTTCGGCCGTTCCATCTTCGCCTTCGCCAGCCCTTCCGTTCCGGCCAGGGCGGTCATGATCAGCATGTCGCGGCGGCGAAGGATGGTCTCCTGGAAGAGCAGCGCGCCGCGGGAATGGTCGACGAGAAGGATCCGTCCCTGTTGCTGTGCGCCGTTCATGCCGCCGAGATCTCCCGCAGCCGCCGCACCGCTCGTTTGAGGTCTTCGATCAGCATCGACGCATGCTCCCTGGTGTTGGACTTTCCGAGGCCGAACCGGATCGATCCCATCGCCGCGTCGTCGCCGAGGCCGATCGCCTTCAGCACGCGCGACGGCCCACGCTCCCCCGAGCTGCACGCCGATCCCGAGGAGAGGGAAAAACGTTTCATCGCGAGGATCAGCGATTCGGCATCGATCCGGTCAAAGCTGACGTTGAGGTTGCTGGGCAATCTTAACTCCCTCGGACCATTGATCGAAACGCCGTCGATCTCCGCCAGGAGCCCTTCGGCCAGTTCATCCCGGATTTGCGCGAGGCGCAACGCTTCGTCCGGCATTTCCTCCGCCCGGAAGCGGATGGCCGCGGCGAGGCCGATCGCGCCCGGTACGTTGACGGTTCCGGAGCGGACATTCTTCTCCTGGCCGCCACCGACGACGACCGGCTCGACGCGCACGCCGCGCTTCACGTACAGACCGCCGATCCCTTTCGGGCCGTAGAGCTTGTGCGCGGAGAACGAGGCCAGATCGACGGTCGCGAACGAGAGTGGGATCTTGCCGACGGCCTGCGTGGCGTCGCTGTGGACGAGGATGCCGCGCTCGCGGCAGAGCTGCGCGATCTCCGGGATCGCCTGGATCGTTCCGATCTCGCCGTTCGCCCATTCGAGGGAGACCATTCGCGTGTTGGGCCGCAGCGCATCGCGCACGGCGTCGGGAGTGATGCGCCCTTCGCGATCGGGCTCGAGGAAGGTCACTTCCCCACCGCGCTTCGCGAGCCGTTCCGCCGGCACGACGATCGACTTGTGCTCGGTGACGCTGGTGACGAGGTGCTCCCCCTCGCGGACGAGGTTGAGGGCGATGTTGTTCGACTCCGTCGCGCCGGCCGTGAAGTAGATCTCGGGCGGCAGCACGCCGAGGAAGCGGGCGATGGCGATGCGTGCATCCTCGACGGCCAGCGAGGCACGCCGCCCGTGCGCGTTGGTGATCGAAGCGGCGTTGCCGAAGATCTCCGTGAAGAACGGCAGCATCGCCTCGACCACGCGCGCGTCGCACGGCGTCGTCGCGTGATGGTCGAGATAGATCGGATCCGCCGGCACGTCCGCATGATAGGACACGCTGTCGCCGGAAGGCTCCAGCACCCCCCTCTCGAACCGCTGGAAAGCAACCACTGATGGTGAAAAACGCTGGCATCCGCAACGCTTACGGCGCGGGAGGCTTTTGTATGAAACGCGTGTTCCTTCCCGGGCTTTTCCTTTTCGTCCTCACCGCCTGCGCCGGGGGTCTCGGCAGCGGCATCACCGGCAACACCGAAGGGCAATCGACCGAAGACTTCGACGTCGCGGTCGTGCAGTCCAACACCCCGATGGTGATGGAGGGCGACACCTCCGCCGACGTCCGCTTCGACATCACCGTCCGCAACCGCACCAGCCAGCCGTACACCATCCGCCGCATCGCCCTCCAATCGCTCGGCGGCAGCACCTATCGCCTCCCGATCTCCACCCGCAGCTACGAGATGCAGATCGCCCCCGGCACCGAGGCGAAGCTCGAATACTGGGCCTCGACGGAAGTGAGCGACTCCACGATCGGAGCGCGCGCCCCGCTCGTGCTCCGCACGACCCTGAGCGTCGTCGGTGCCGACGGCACCCCGCGCGAGGAGATCTTCACCGGACGGGTGAATGGCCACGTGGCCGTGGGCGTGACGAAGGAATCGCGCGGTGGCGGGTGGATGTGAAGATGCGTCAGCGCCTGCGCCGTCTGCGGCGCGGGCGTGACGCCACTCCCGCTCCTTCCTCGGCCGCGCGCTTGACGCGCAGTGAGAACTGCTGCCACTGCCGGAAGACGTCGACGTAGCGGCCGGAGGAGAGGGCGTAGAGCTCGAGCAGCGCGAGCGCGTCGTTGAACGGCTCGCGGTAGACGGCTTTGAACTGGGCGCGGCGGTCGTTGGGCGGCTCGAGGAGGCGCCAGAGCGTTTCGAGGGCCTGTTCGATCTGGTGGCGCGTGCCGGCGGCAAGGGCCATCCGCGCGCAGATCGGCTGGATCAGGTCGCGGATGAAGACGATCACTTCGCCGATGCGCATCCGTGAGTCGCGGCGCAGCTCTTCTTTCTCCAGCTCGTCGATGACGTACGGCAGCATCAGGACGCAGAGCAGCACCGCGTCGGAGATCTTCCTCCCCGCCTGCACGGTGCGGTCGAGCACTTCGAGCATCTTCCAGAAGTACGGCGCGCGGTCGCCCTGGATGGGGTGAAAGATCTCGGGCAGTAGCGGTTCGAGCAGCGACGTGTCGACCAGAAGCCGGAACGCACCGCGCGACCAGCCGCGCCGCAGCAGCTCGAGGATCTCCTCGGAAACGCGCGGCGGCGAGGCTTTGAGGATGTCGGCGCGATGGCGGAGGATCGCGTTGTAGGTCTCACGCTCGATCTCGAAGCCGAGGCGCGAGGCGAACTCGATGGCCCGCATCATCCGCACCGGATCCTCGCGGAAGCGGAGGTCGGGGTCGCCGATGATGTGCACGCGCCCCGAGGAGAGATCGTCGATGCCACCGACGTAGTCGATGACGGTGAAATCGGCGATGTTGTAGAAGAGCGCGTTGATCGTGAAATCGCGGCGCCGCGCGTCCTGCAGCGGCGAGCCGAAGGTGTTGTCGTCGGTGATCAGAAATTCTTCCGACTCTTCATCCGCCTGCGTCCGCTCCGGTTCGCGGCGGAAGGTGGCCACCTCGACGATCTGATCCTGAAAGATGATGTGGACCAGGCGGAAGCGGCGGCCGATGATGCGGCTGTTGCGGAAGAGGCGGCGCACCTCGTTCGGATGCGCGTCGGTGGCGACGTCGAAGTCTTTCGGCGTCCGCCCCATCATCAGATCGCGCACGCTGCCGCCGCAGAGATACGCGCGGTAGCCGCTGCGGTGCAGGCGATAGAGGACCTTCAGGACGTTTTCGGGGATGCTGCGGCGCGAGATCGGATGGTCGCCGCGGTCGATGACTGTACCGACCCCCTCGGGCGTGGTCGGGACGACGATCTCCTTGCGGTCGTCATCGCGGCGGATCTGGCTTTCCTCGCGGTCGTCGTGATCTTCGTCGTCGCGATCGCGTCCTCCGCGGCGACGGCCGCGGCTGCGCTGCTGTTTCGGCGGCAGCGGGCGCTCTTCGTCGGCGCCGGCACGCCCGACGACATCGTCTGCGTCGACGACTTCGTCGAGCGCCTCGAAGGCTTCTTCGTGCAGATCGACCGCGTCGTCGATGTTCGATTCTTCGTCGCTAATGGCCATAAGACTCGATGCCGGGGGTGTAGTGGTACTCGCTGTCGACGATGAAGAACATCCGGTGCCAGCGGGTCTTCGCGAAGAAGTTGCGTGCGACGTTGACGAGGGAACGGGCGTGCTCGCGCGCACCCGCACCGGCGGGCGGAGGGGCTCCCTCGTACGACCAGTAGACCATGAACGGGCGCCCCTTGATGAAGCCGCGCGGGACGTTGCCCCAGTAGCGCGAATCGGCCGACTGATCGCGGTTGTCGCCCATCGCGAAGTATTGCCCTTCCGGGATCTTCCTCGGCTTCATCTGATCGCGCGAGCGCCACGGCTCCGGCAGCGCGGGGCGATCGGGGACGATTCCCTCGTCGGTGAAGATGACGTACGGTTCGGCCAGAAGGCGGCCATTGACGAGGACCTTCTTGTCCTTGATCTCGACCGTGTCGCCGGGGAGGCCGATCACCCGTTTCACGTAGTCCTGGTCGGGATTCTCGGGATAGCGGAAGACGATGATGTCGCCGCGCTCGATCTCGCGCAGCGGCATGAGGCCGTCCAGCAGGCCGGCGGGCGGACCGTAGATGAACTTGTTGACGACGAGGTGATCCCCCACCTTCAGGTTGTCTTCCATCGAGGGGCTGGGGATCTTGAACGCCTGGAAGACGAAGATGCGGGCGAAATTGACGAAGATGATCGCAATCAGCAGCGCTTCGTAGTACTCGCGGGCCGTCGACTTTCTGTCCTCGTGCTCAGCGGCTGCTGCCATTCGTGGGATCGGTCCTCTTCAGCTGATCTGCGATGAAGCCAGCGGCCAGCGATTCTATGACATCCGGTGCGGCGCTCACGACCGTATCGTCGACCCGGTAGCGCCCGCCTGCGACGGAGGGGGCGGAGACGATCGACATGGCGCCTTCACGGCGCGCTCCGACGACGTACATCCGCGAACCGTCCAGCCACTTCGTCTCCCCGATCCGCGCGTACAGCTCGTCGCTGCTCTTCTCCGTGACGATCAGGCCGACGCGCGCGCCGCGGAACAGTGCCGCACGCGCGTCACTCCAGACGTGCGGATCGCCGAGCCAGACCACCACCGGCAGCCGTTCGTTGTACTGCAACTCGCGCGGCCGCAGGACGATGGCGTCGGGGCCGAACAGATCGACCTCCGCATCGATGCGCGCCGAGGGGGGGATGACCACGCTCCGCTCGCGGCCGTCGTACTTGAGAAACTCGGCGTGCGGGGAGGTCGTCGCCGACGACACCGCCACCGCGTACTTTTCCGCCTGCGGCTCCCACGCGAGGGCGTGCACGGTCGCGAGCGGAAACTCCACCGAGAGCGCGGTGGCTGTCGGGATGTGCAGCGTACGAACGAAATCGCCGCTCTTCGCGCGCACGACGTAGCTCACCTTGTTGCCGCGCGGCGCCCAGACCACATCCAGCTCGTCGGCAGGATCGGCCGGAAGCCAGTTCGTCTTGGAGCCGTCCGTTGCCGCGAGGCCGATGTCGTAGCCGTGCTCCCGCTTCGCGGAGAAGATGACCTCCCCGCGCGCCTGGTGCACGTCGAACGACTGGATGTCGTCGAACTTTTCGGTCACGCGCACGGCACCGTCAACTAATTGACCATCGACGTTGCGGATGCTGGTCGGCGCTTTCTCGCGCAAGACCGTCACCCCGGTGATGCGAGCGAGATCGTTTGGGCTGACCTGCGTCGCGCGCGGCAGGGCGGTCCACGTTTTGGGGACGGGTCTGGTGGTCGTCGCGCAGCCGATCAGCGCAACGACCACCCCACCCATCACCCAATGACGAAGCCGCAATCAGAACCCCTTCGCGTCGCGGACGGTCTTCGGCTGCGGCCCGACCTTGCGCGAGATCGATTTCGCCTGCAGGAACAGGCCGAGGTAATCGCGGCCGCCCGCTTTGGAATCGGTGCCCGACATGTTGAAGCCGCCGAACGGATGCACGCCGACCAGGGCGCCGGTGCACTTGCGGTTCAGATAGAGGTTGCCGACGAAGAACTCCTCGCTCGCGCGCGCCAGCTTCTCCTCGTTCTCGGTGAAGACCGCGCCAGTGAGGCCGAACTGCGTGTCGTTCGCGATGCGCAGCGCATCGTCAAAGTCCTTCGCTTTGATGATCGCCAGGACCGGTCCGAAGATCTCCTCCTGCGCGATGCTGGCGCGCGGATCGACGTCGGCGATGACGGTCGGCTCGACGAAGTAGCCTTCGCTGGCGTCAGTGCTGCCGCCGGCGAGAAGGCGACCCTCTTCCTTCCCCTTCTCGATGTACTTCGAGACGGTCTTGAACTGCCGCTCGCTGACCACGGGACCGAACTGCGAGTCGCCCGAGGTCGGGTCGCCGATGCGTAGCTTCTTCGTCTTCTCGACCACCAGCGGCACGAGCTGGTCGTAGATCGCTTCATCAACGATCAACCGCGAGCAGGCGGAGCATTTCTGCCCCTGGAAGCCGAACGCGGACGCCACCGCGGCCGCTGCCGCTTCGTCGAGGTTCGTCCACTCGCGGTCGACGATGATCGCGTCCTTGCCGCCCATCTCCGCGACCACGCGCTTGATCCAGAGCTGGCCTTCGCGCGGCTTGGCCGCTTCGGCGTTGATGTGCAGGCCGACTTCTTTCGAGCCGGTGAAGGAGATGAAGCGGATGCGCGGATGGGTGACCAGCGTCTCGCCGACCTCCCGTCCGCCGCCGGTGACGAAGTTGACGACGCCCGGCTGGAGTCCTGCCTCTTCGAGCAGCGCGAAGAAGCGCCAGGCGATCCACGGCGAGTCGCTGGACGGCTTGAGCACGACGCAGTTGCCGGCGACGACTGCCGCGGTGGTCATCCCGGCCATGATCGCCAGCGGGAAGTTCCACGGCGGAATGACCGCGCCGACGCCGAGGGGGATGTAAACGAGGTTGTTGTCCTCGGCCTCGATCTTCGTGACCGGCTGCTCGCCGCCGTAGCGATAGGCCTCGCGCGCGTAGAACTCGAGGAAGTCGATCGCTTCCGCGGTATCGGCGTCGGCCTCGGCCCAGGTCTTGCCGACTTCGAGCACCATCACCGCGGAGAACTCGTGCTTCCGCTCACGCATCAGTTTCGCGGCGCGCAGCAGGAGACCGGCGCGCTCGTCGACGGACGCCCGCTTCCAGCTCTCGAAGGCCTTCCACGCCGCGTCGACGCCCTGATTCGCATGCTCGGCCGAGCCTTCCTGGAAGGTGCCGACCACCTGCGTTTTGTGCGCGGGGTTGGTGGAGGTGAAGGTTTTGAGGCCGGTGATGTGCTGGCCGCCGATGACGAGCGGATGCTCTTTGCCGGTCTCGCCCGCGACCTTCGCGAGCGCGCGCTCCATCGCTTCTTTCTCTTCCGGTTTGGAGAAATCGGTGAGCGCTTCGTTTTTGAATTCGGGAAGTGATGCCATGCTGGTTCCTTTCGGGCCTCCAAGTTGCTAGCTTGCGGGCCAGCGCATGTTATCCAAATCGATGGCCAGAGCAACCGCGCTTCTCCTCGTGCTCTTCACGAGCTCGTCCTGCGCGCGCGTGCTGCCGTGGCGCAACGAGCCGATCGGCGAAGAGGTGAACTTTGCGTTCGTCCTTCGTGACAATCTGGTGGAGCTCGAGTCGCTGCGCATCGACAACCAGCAGGGCCGCTTTCTCCTCGGCACCGCCGCGCCGGTCACGGTCGTCGATCCTTCGTTTCCGCTGCTGCCCGGCCGCACCCACACGATCAACCTCGCCTCCAAGCAGAGCGTCCGCATCACCCCGCAGCGCGTGGCCATGGGCGGAGTGGCCGACGGGATCATCGGCGCCGACACCTGGCGCCGCGCCGCCGTGACCATCGATTACCGCAGCGGCCTCGTGACCTATCAGAAGAGCGGCATTCATCCGGCGCAGATGACCCTCTATCGCTTCAGCGGCGCGCCGGCGATCGCGGTCGGAGTGGACGGCCGGGAGGTCCAGGCCATCGTCGACACCACCAGCCCCGACACGATGGTCCTCCCGCGAGCGACCGCCGGCCGCGGCACGGTCAGCCTGGTGATCGCCTCGATCGACTTTGGCCCCGTCGACGTGCAGTACGCACCGGTCACCCAGGCCCGCATCGGCAATCGCCTGCTGTCGCGCTTCCTGGTGACGGTCGATTACGGGCGGGGGGTGGTGGGGCTGTGGCGCGACCCGCGGATTCCGCAGTGATGCGGGTTGTGGGAGGTGCGCTGCTCGGCTGCTCGGCTCTTCAGCTGCTCAGCTACTCAGCTCTTCAGGCATCGAGCTGTTGAGCTAATAAGCTGTTGAGCTATTAAGCCGAGAGATGGGTTTGAGATCTCAAAACACTTCTCCCAGCTCAACAGCTCAACAGCTAAAGAGCGTCGCAGACGCGCAGCGCCTCCGTGGCAGCTGCCGCGTGGAAGCTTCTCAGCTTCTCAGCTCCTGAGTAGCTGAACAGCCGAGCAGCTGAACCCCTCATAATCCCACCATGCGCCACATCGCCGTCCTGCTGCTGCTCGTCGCGGCCACGCCCGTCTTTGCGCAATTCGACCTGCAAGGCTATGTCGCCGGGCGCGCGATCAACGCCACCGGGCCGGAGTCGTGGCGCGATGGGGGGTTCGGGCGTCTCGACGCAGGCGGCGAGGACGATCATTTCGACGGCGTCGCGCAGCTCGGCTTCGACTGGACCGCCACGAAGTGGCTCGACCTGCACGTCAGCGGCGCCGCGTACAACGACGACTTTGGCCTGGTCGAGGCATTCGCGGACGTGCACGGATCGATCGGTGCGAACGAGCTCCGTCTGCGCGCGGGGCAGTTCTTTCTCCCCACCTCCCGTGAGAACCGCGGCGAGCTCTGGTCGGCGCCGTACACGATCTCCTTCTCCGCGCTGAACTCCTGGATCGGCGAGGAAGTCCGCCCCATCGGCGCGGAACTCCAGTGGCAGCGCCTCTTTCCGCACGGCGTCGTCACCGCCGCGGCGACCGCCTTTCAGGGCAACGACACCATGGGAACGCTGCTGGCCTGGCGTGGCTGGAGCGTCGGCTCGCGCCTCTCCACCTACGACGAGCTGCTGCTGCTCCCTCCCCTCGGCTCGCTCCAGACCTACTTCGAGCGGCAGCGCGACGACGGAACGAAACCGTTCGGCCAGGACCTCGACGGCCGCACCGGATTCGCGGCGCGCCTCCGCTACACGTGGCCGGAGCGGTGGAACGTGCAGTACACCTGGCTCGACAATCGGGGCGATCGCCTCCTCTATCGCGGCGAGTACGCCTGGGAGACGCACTTTCATCTCGTGAGCGCGGAGCTCGGCGATCCGAACGCTCTGCTCTTCGCCGCCGAGTACATGACCGGCTCCACCGGCATGGGCCTGCGCACGGGCCAGGCGTTCGCCGATGCCGACTTTCACGCCGCCTACGCGCTGATCTCCGAGAAACGCGGCCGCAATCGCTGGACCGCGCGCTACGACCTCTTCGGCACCGACGACGAGGACCACACCCCCGCCGAATCGAACGACGAGAGCGGCCGCTCTTGGACCGTGGCCTGGCTGTTCGACCTCACCCCGCGCCTCCGGCTCGGCGCCGAGCTCACGCAGATCAGCGGCGATCGCCCGGCCGCCGAGCAGTACGGATTCGAGCGGAGCACGAACGGCCGCTCGGTGACGCTCGAAGCGCGCTACAACTTCTGAAGATCGTCCGGCGTGTCGATGTCGATCGCCGCGGCCGGGAACTTCAGGACGGTCGTTTGGTCGCGATGCCGCTCGATGACCACCCGCGCGCCGCGATCGCCTTCCAGCGCGAGCAGCTCCTCGCGAAAGCGCGGCGCGAAGATCGCCGGGACGCCGGCGATGCCGCTGTAGCCGGTGGCGGCGATCGGTGCGTCGGTGTCGATCAGCGCACGCAGATGATCGGTGGTGATGCGCGGCTGATCGCAGAGAAGGATCAGGATGCGGGCGTCCTCCGGCGCCTCCGCCACGCCGGCGCGGATCGAGCTGGCGATCCCCTCCGCCGCGTTCGGGTTGAGGAAGTTATCGACGACGATCACCTCCTCGCACGTTTCGCGCGCCAGACGGACCGCACGCACCAGCAGCGTCTCCCCTTCGAAGACGATCTCCTGCTTCGGCCGGCCGAGCCGCGACGAGCTGCCGGCGGCGAGAACCACCGCGACTACGCGCACGACGGCACGGCGTTCGGCTCGTGAATGGGCGATTGCAGCTCGCGCAGATGCCGCGCGGAGCGGCGCGTGAGCACGGCCTGGATCTCGGCCACGATCGAGAGCGCGATCTCCTCCGGCGTCTCCGCGCCGAGGTCGAGACCGATCGGACTATGGATGCGGGAGTCGCGCGGCGCACCGACTTCGGCCAGCAGCTCATCGCCGCGACGCCGCGGACCGAGCAGGCCGATGTACGGGATGTTCGACGCGAGCAGACTGCGCAGGATCTCGACATCGCGATGGAAGTTGTGCGTCATTACCACCGCCGCGTCGTACGGCGTGAGATCGATGGCCGCGCGCGTGGTGACGACGTCGATCCGGAAGCCGCTCTGCCTGGCGAGCGTCACCACCGGCTCGACGTCGAGGCCCGCACCATAAAGGACGATCGCGCGCTGCGGGCGGATCACTTCGACCACCGTCGTGCCGTCCGGCAATTTGGTCGTCCACTCCACCGGCTCGCGCCCCTTCCACGCAAAGCCCTGCACGAGCGGCGGCGTGTGCGCGGCATCAAACGGCTCGACCAGCAGATCGAGAATGCCACGGCAGCCGAGTCCCATCCCGAACACGAGATCGCTCTCGCGGGTCGAGTCGTACGTCACGACGCGCGGGGTCATCTCCGCCAGCCACGGCTTGATCCGCTCCGCGAGATCGCGCTCGAGGCAGCCGCCACTGATCGCCCCGAACGCCGCGCCGGTCTCACTGATCACGGCACGCGCCCCGGTGCGGCGATAGGTCGAGCCTTCGGTGCGGACGACCGTCACCAGCACGCCACGTTTGCCGTCGGCGACCAGGTTACGGCAGGCGGTGATGACTTTGTCGATCTCGTGCATCGTCGATTCAGCTGTTCAGCCGTTCAGCTGTTCAGACATAAGTATGCTCCTGAACCGCTGAGAAGCTGAGTCGCTGAGCAGCTCATCCAGCGCTGAACGGCAGTCTCCTCACCCGCTTGCCCGTCGCCTTGAACATCGCGTTCGCCACAGCCGCTGCCGCGGGCGGCAGCCCCGGCTCGCCGACGCCGGTCGGTGCGGCGGCGCTCGGGACGATGTGTACTTCGACCACCGGCATCTGCCCGATGGTCAGCAGCGGGAAATCGTGAAAGTTCGTCTGCTGGACGCGGCCGTTCTCGATGGTGATCTCCTCGCCGAGCGCCGCGGCGAGGCCGTAGACGATGCCCCCCTCGACCTGCGCGCGGATGCCGTCCGGATTCACGGCCGTGCCGCAATCGATAGCGCAGACGATCTTGTGCACGGTCGGCGTACCGTCACTGCCGACCGAGACCTCCGCCACCTGGGCGGCATACGAATGGAAGGAGTAATGCGCCGCGAAACCGCGCGTGCGGCCACCCGGCGCGGGTGTGTTCCAGCCGGACTTTTCGCGCACCAGCTCGATGACGTGGCGGAGGCGGTCGCTCTCGTACGGCCACTCCTTCCCCTGCCCTTCCCCTTCCTTCTTCTCCCCTTTCGGCAGAAGAGCGAGCTGCAGCTCGATCGGATCCTTCCCCGCGGCGTGCGCAACTTCATCGAGGAAACCGTTCAGCACGAAGCCGTTGATGGAGTGCTCGACCGAGCGCCACCAGCCGCGCGGCACGCCCGACTTCGCAAGCGCAAAGTCGACGCGCAGGTTCGGGACGCTGTAGACCATGTCGTGGATGCCGGGCGTTTCGCTGCGGTGGATCTGCGGCGAATCGGGACGGAAGTAGCCCTCGATTGACGGCGCGGCGATGCGGTGATGCCACGCGGTGAGGTTGTTCTCGCCATCGAGCGCCGCCGCGACCGCGTGATAGCTCTGCGGACGATAGTAGTCGTGCTGCATGTCATCCTCGCGCGTCCACTGCACCTTCACCGGAGCGCCGACCGCCTTCGAGACCTGCACCGCTTCGAGGACGAAATCGGGATTCGCACGCCGGCCGAAGCCGCCGCCGAGCATCGTCACATTCACCTTGATCTGCTCCGGCTTGAGGCCGAGCAGCGACGCGGTCGCGCCGGCCGCCCAGTCGGGAAACTGCGTGCCGACCCAGAGCTCCGCGCCGTCCGCTTTCACGAACGCGGTAGCGTTGAGCGGCTCCATCGTGGCGTGGGCGAGATACGGCAGCTCGTACACCGCTTCGATCTTCTTTGCGGCGGACGCAAACGCCGCGGGCACGTCGCCGTTGGCGGTGATGCTCTTCCCTTCGGCGGCCACTTTCGCGAGCTGCTCGCGCAGCGCCGCGGTCGACTCGGTCGCGTGCGCCCCCTCGTCCCACGTCACCTCCAGCGCCTCGCGTCCCTTCATGGCCGCCCACGTCGAATCGGCGACGACCGCGACGCCGCTCCACGGAAGGTCGGTGCCGCTCGGCTTGATCTCGACGACGTCTTTGACCCCGCGAACGGCTTTCGCCTTGGTCGCGTCGAACGACTTCACTTTCCCGCCGAAGACCGGCGAGCGGAGCACCGAGGCGTAGAGCATCCCCGGCACGCTGACGTCGATGCCGTAGCCGGCTTTCCCGGTCACGACATTCGGCACGTCGAGCCGCCTGGTCGCTTTGCCGAGGAGCACGAAATCCTTCGCCTCCTTCAGCTTCACCTCTTTCGGCGCTTCCAGCTTCGACGCCGCCTCGGCCACGTCGCCGAAGCCGACGCTGCGGCCGGAGGCGGGATCGGTGATGACGCCCTTGCTCACGGTGAGCGACGCCGCCTCTACGCCGAGCTTCGTAGCGGCGGCGCTGACGAGCATCGCCCGCGCGGTCGCGCCGGCCTTGCGCAGCGGCGTCCACATCGTCCGGATGCTCCCCGAGCCGCCCGTCCCCATGCGCCCGAACTTGCGATCGAAGTGCGCCTGCCGGATCTCGATCTTCGACCAGTCGGCATCCAGCTCCTCGGCGATGATCATCGGCATCGAGGTGCGCACGTCCTGTCCCATGTCCGACTTCGAGACCCAGATCGTCACCAGCCCCGTCGCCGCGACCTGCACGAACGCGCCGAGGTCGTGCTTCGCGCCGGCGGTGGCAGCCTTCTCCTGACCGCGCACGGGGAGCGAGACACCGAGGACCAGACCGGCCGAAGCAGCAGACGAAAGCTTCAGAAAATCGCGGCGATTCACGATGGAGATGGTCATCGCTTATGCCTCGCTCGCGGCGCGATCGCCAGCGGCGCGAAGGATCGCCTTCTGGATGCGCTGGTACGTACCGCAGCGGCAGAGATTGCCCGACATCGCTTCCTCGATTTCGGCGGTGGTCAGCTTCCCCTTCTTGCGGGAGAGGAGCGCCGCCGCCGACATGATCTGCCCCGGCTGGCAGTAACCGCACTGCGGCACGTTCTCCGCCGCCCACGCCCGCTGCAGCGGGTGCGTGCCGTTCGGCGAGAGCCCCTCGATGGTGGTGATCTTCTTCGCCTTCACGTCGCTGATGGCCACGGAACAGGAGCGGATCGCCTCGCCGTCCGCGTGCACCGTGCACGCCCCGCAAAGCCCCATCCCGCAGCCGTATTTCGTTCCGGTCAGCTCGAGCTCATCGCGCAGGACCCAGAGCAGCGGCGTATCCGGATCAGCCTGGACCTCACGCGATTTCCCGTTGATCAGCAGCTTTGTCGTGGACATCGGACCTCCCTGTCATGTGTGGGCCGATGGTAGCGAGATGAGTTGTTAAAAGGTGCAACGGTTCGGCGGAGAACTGTGCCTCGGAGTTGTTCGGAAGATGTGAAGGGAGGGGTGTGGCGGCCGTGGTCACCGGCTCCGATCTGAGAGAGATCAGGCGGTGCTAAGCAGAACGCACGCACTTGAGCCACGGATGAGGAGACGACGGGGGGCCTCCGGCGGCCGGGGCCATAGCCCCGGACCCCGTTCGTTGGCCCAGCCTCCGCGACACTATGTCGCGAGATACGAATCTGTGTCGCGGAGGCTGGGCCAACCAAAGGGTCCGGGCCCGCGGCCCGGCCGCCGGAGGCCCCCGTTGTTCCCTGATCTGTTGGTCAAGTGAGAGCATTCTGCTTAGCCGATGATCCGATCGTATTCAGCGTGCGAACCGATCCAACCCCACAGCAGTCCGTCATCGACCTCGGTTGCGAGGGCGCGGTAGGTACGACCGACGCGCACCGACCAGTAGTCTCCCACCCGTTTGAAGTGAAGTGACGGGTGAGAAGGGTCAGCCTTCAGCAGTTCGTAGTTCTTCCGCGCGAGATCCTGAATCTCCTGCGGCAACTCACGGAACAACTGCCAGAAGTCGGCACTGGTGAAGTGATTCAAACCTTCGTGCTCTTACCGGCCGCATGCTCCGCGCGAGCTTTCGCGAAGAGCTTGTCGAGCTTGCCGGCACTGGAATCTCGGGCGATCTGCCGGTCCCACTCTGCCCAGTCGTACTCCAGCAGCCATTCGCGCAACTCCGCCAGCTCGCTGGGTGAGAGGTTCTTGATCTCTTCCTCGATCTCCTGAACTTTCGTCATCGGGCACGCCTCACGGGTGGCCAGATCTTACCGGAATGCGGGCAGCGCACGTCTTCTGCAATGCGATTCGCCCTCTTCGCGCTGCTCGCCCTCACCTGCTCGGAACCCCAGGCCTCGACTCCCGCCGCCGCAACCGCTTCCGCGCCGGCCGATTTCGACATCGTCATCCGGAACGGCACGCTCATCGACGGCACCGGCTCGCCCGGAAAACGGGGCGACGTCGGTATCCGCGGCGATGCTATCGCCTCCATTGGCGATCTGTCGCAGAAGAGCGCGACGACGGTCACCGACGCGAAGGGGCTGGTGGTGGCGCCGGGGTTCATCGATCTGCTCGGCAATTCGCAGTCGGCGGTGCTGATCGATCCGCGGCTGGAGGGGAAGATCCGGCAGGGGGTGACGACGGAGGTGACGGGCGAGGGTCATTCGCCCGGGCCGATCGACGAGGCGATGGCGGCGGAGATGGAGCGCACGAAGCCGCGGGGGTGGCCCGCGGTCTCCTGGCGTTCCCTCGGCGATTTCATGACGCTGGTCGAGAAGCGCGGGAGCGCCGTCAACTTTGCTTTTTACCTCGGTGCGACGAATCCGCGGGAGATGGTCCTCGGCCACGCCGAGCGCGCGCCGAACGCGCAGGAGTTGAAGCGGATGCAGGAGATCGCGCGGCAAAGCGTGAACGAGGGGGCGGTCGGCCTGGCCAGTGCGCTCATCTATCCGCCGGGCCGCTTCGCCACGACCGAGGAGCTGATCGCGCTCGCGAAGGTCACGCCGTCGTACTGGACGCACCTTCGCAACGAAGCGGGGACGATCGAGACGGCCATCGACGAGGCGCTGCGCATCGGACGCGAGGCGAAAGTGCCGGTGAATATCTTTCACCTCAAGATCGGCGGGCAGCAGAACTGGGGCCGGATGCCGCGCGTGGTGGCGAAGATCGAGCGTGCGCGGAAAGAGGGGCTCGACGTCGCCTCGTGCGTCTATCCGTACACCGCCACCTCGACCGACCTCACCTCCATCGTGCCGGCGTGGGCGCTGGAAGGGGGCTACGCCGCGTTCGTGGCGCGGCTGAAAGAGCCGGCCACACGGGCGCGCGTCGCGGCGGCGTTGACCGCGGGACGTCTGGCGAATGGCGGCGCGGCGACGATTCTCGTCCGCGGCAAGGGGAAGCGGCTCGATGCGATCGCGCGCGACATGAAGGTCGATGTGGCGGAGGCGGCGCTGCGGCTGTTCGAGGAGCGGAACACCTCCCCCATCGGCATCTACTTTTCGCTCGATGAGAACGACATGAAGCACGCGCTCGTGCAGCCGTGGGTGGCGGTCTGTTCCGATTCCGGAGCGGTGGTCGACCGGACGGGCGGAGCGCATCCGCGGGCGTACGGGACCTTTCCGCGCATCCTTCGCTACGTGCGCGAGGAGAAGCTGATGCCGCTCGAGGAGGCGATCCGGAAGTTCACCTCCCTCGCGGCGTCACGGGCCGGCCTCGCCGACCGCGGCGTGC
This sequence comes from Thermoanaerobaculia bacterium, assembly GCA_036398925.1. Taxonomy (GTDB): domain Bacteria; phylum Acidobacteriota; class Thermoanaerobaculia; order Gp7-AA8; family Gp7-AA8; genus DASWOB01. Next base: position 21,796 of record DASWOB010000019.1, on the reverse strand, counting down.
TGCGGGAGGGGCTGCGCGCCGACGTGGTGGTGTTCGATCCGAAGACGGTGCGCGACGTCTCGACGTACGAGGACCCGCATCACTTCAGCGAGGGCGTCTCGCACGTGATCGTCAACGGCAAGGCGGTGCTGAGCGGCGGGAAGATGACCGGTGCGTTGCCGGGGCGGGTGCTCAGAGCACCTGCAGGATCGCACCGATCAGCGCGCCGGTGAAGAGGACGAGACTGATCAGCCATGTGCCGCCCCACGCCAGCAGCGTCTTGGCGAAGGTCTTCCCCTTGCTCTGCTGGTAGAAGCGGCGCAGGCCGAGGAAGAGATAGAAGCACATGGTGGCCATCGTCAGCACCATCATCACGTTCTGGCCCGTACTGCGGCCGAGGCCGATCACCAGGTAGACCGGCCAGATGACGAGCGACATCAGATAGCCGAACGATAAAAAGTGTGCGGCGAAGACCATGTGCTCGGCCAGATAACGCCGCCGCCGCGCGTAGAGCAGCTTGAGCACGAACGCCAGCGCGACGATGTTGGCGAGGTTGAGCAGCGAGATGTTCTTCTGCCAGCGGTGCTCGATCCGCTCCTTGAGCTGCTCGTACGGCAGGTTGCGCTTCTCGGCCGCGCGCTTTAGCTTCGTGGCGAAGGCGCCGGTGGTGTCGTACTTGAGGAAGCCGTCCATGCTGTAGAGCGCCACCGGCTTGTAGACGGTGTACGCCAGGAACTGCAGCGCGAAGAGGGTGAGGAAGATGCGCAGCGGGCCGATGTAGCGCGTCTTGCGCCCTGCGAAATACGCCACCGTCAGCTCGCCCGGCTTCAGCACCAGGTCGCGCAGCGTCCGGAAGAGCTTGGAGTCGAGATGCACCAGCTCGTGCACGACTTCATGGGCGAGGTGCCCCATGGTCAGATCGTGATGGTTCGGCTGCTTCTCGCCGCACCTGGCGCAGAAGACGTCGACCATTGCGCCGCCGCAGTTCGTGCAGGCGCGCGGGGTGTCCGTGGGGACGGCAGCAGTTTCCAGAAGTGCACTCACGGAGAGCGCGAGTTTAGCTTATTTGCGCACCGACCGGCGCCGCTTCACGAGCGGACCGCGCAGCTTCTCGTCGAGGAACTCGTCGACCATCTGCTTGTACTTTGCCTCGTCGAACGCCCGTCCGCCATGCTCGCCGTTCGGCACCAGCACCAGAGTCGAATCGACCCCCGTCGCGACCAGGGCATCGTGCAGCATCACGCTCTGCTTGTACGGCGTGAGGCAGTCGAGCAGCCCCTGCACGATGAGGAACGGCGGATCGTCCGGGGTGATGTAGGTAATCGGATTGGCGGTGGCCGTCCGCTCCTTGCACTCCTGGATCGGGCAGCCCATCAGCAGCGACGGCGGCATGTACGAGGCGTTACCGTCGAGCGGGATGCACGGCAGCTTCTGCTCTTCGATCTTCAGCAGGTCGGTCGGGCCGTAATAGTCGACCACCACTTTCACGCGGCTCGAGTACTGCGAGTTGCCGAGCGCCGCCCCTTCGAGCGAGGGGACGCCGCCGCTCGTTCCGAGAATGCTTCCGATGTGACCGCCGGCCGAGGCGCCGAACATGCCGATCCGATTCGGGTCGAGGTTGTACTGACGGGCGTTCGCGCGGATCCAGCGCACGGCCGCCTTCGCGTCCTCCACCTGCGCCGGCCAGATGTGCTGTGGCGCGAGGCGGTAGTCGACGCTGGCCACCGCGTAACCGCGCGTGGCCTGGCGCAGGGCCGGCCCGCCGGTGCGGTCGCCGCTGATCCACGCACCGCTGTGCAGGTAGACGAGCACCGGATGCGGGCCAGGACCGTCGGGCACACGCAGGTCGAGCAGCAGCGGCGTGCCGGCGGGACGGGCGTACTCGATCGCCTCGTGCAGGGTGAACGTACCGGCGGACGCGGCGGTGGCAGCGAAGAGAATCACGATTCCGAGGAGGCGACGCATGGGGTGGCTTCCGAAAACGCCGCTGCTGCGAGCGCGATTCCTCACACCTTGAGCACGATTCCGCGGCGATGCAGCACCCACAGAATCGCCAGCCAGAGCCCCACGAACGAGAGCCCCCACGCCAGCGACGCGAGCTTCGGCGGCTCGAGGTACGGCGCGAACCATTCGCGATAGCTCCACCCCTGCCATTTCGTGATCGAGAGGATGCGCGCGAGCATCCCCGAGCCGACGAAGGCCACCATCGGATTGACGCCGTAAACGACGAACGGCCGCGTCCACCCGCGCAGCTGGCGCACGTCGATCACCCAGACGCAGAGCGCCAGCAGCACGCAGGCGAAGCCGGCCGTGAAGAGGACGTACGAGCTGGTCCAGAGATTCTTGTTGATCGGGAGCCAGCGGTCCCAGATCAGCCCCGCGATCACACCGGCGATCCCGTACAGCGCCAGCTTCGGCGAGCGGATCAGCGGCGCGGCCAAGACCCCCAGCAGGCAGGTGGCGACTGCCGGCAACGTCGAGAGCGGCCCTTCCGGGTCCCAGGTCTTCGTCGATGACCAGATGTGCTTTTCGCCGAGCACGGCCCGATCGACCCTCGCGGCAATCGTCGCTTCCGGCGGCGCGAGCGGCCCCTGCATCAGGATCGCGGCGTACGCGATGAGGATCGCCGCGGCCACGATCATCATCAGCCGCCGCGACGCCTTCCAGGCGATCAGCGCGGTGACGCCGTAGACGATCCCGATCCGCTGCAGCACACCCATGAAGCGGAGGTGCTCGAAGCGCCAGAGCACGCGGTCGAGGAAGCTCGGATCGCCCTCCATCTTCCCCCACCAGTAGAACGGAAAGGCGTTCAGCAGCAGGCCGAGCAGGACGATGATCGCGCCGCGGCGCACGATGCCGCGCGGCTCCTTGCGGGAGAGCTCCGTGGTGATCCCGACCACGAAGAGGAAGAACGGGAAGATGAGGTCCGTCGGCGTCCAGCCGTGCCACTCCGCGTGCGCGAGCGGCGCGTAGATCGCCCCCCAGCTGCCGGGGTTGTTGACGAGGAGCATCGCCGCGACAGTGGCGCCGCGGAAGACGTCCAGGCTCAGAAGCCTATCCGGAGAGCGCTGCACGATACGCCTTCAAATGCCGCAGCGCCGCCTGCTTCTCCCCTCGCCGCTCGTAGATCCCGGCCAGGTTGTAGTGCGCGTCGGCGTTGTCGGGATTCATCGCCAGCGCCTTCTGGTAGGCCTTCACGGCCTCGGCGGTGCGGCCGAGGTCCTCGAGCGCGACGCCGAGGTTGAACGCGGCGGTCTCGTGCTCCGGATCGGCTTCCAGCGCCTTCCGATAGTGCTCCTCGGCGGCAGCGGGCGCCCCTTCCTCGTGCAGCAGGCGTCCGAGATTCACGTGCGCGTCGGCGTGGTCGGGGTCGGCGCGGAGGGCGCTCCGGTAGGCGTCCTTCGCCTGATCGACCGAGGTGATTTCCAGCTCGCAGGCCAGGTCGTACCAGTCGTCGGCGGTGGTCTCGTCCTCGCGGGCCCGGGCGTCCTGCATGACCCGGCGGAGGAGCGGCGCGGTCTTGCGGGCCAGATCGGCCACGCTGAAGTCGAAGAGCGACTGGCCGGACTCCGGATTCCAGACCACGTCGCCGTCGCGAACGATGACCCGGTCGCCGTCAGCGGTGATCCGGACGCCGGTGATCGAATGGCCGTCCGGGAGCTGTTCGCGCAGCCGCTCGAGGGCCCGTTTCACTTTTCGCTGGGGGATGCGCGCCGCGGTCAGCTCGCCTGCGGTGCGGAGGATGACCAGGTCGTGGAACCCGAAGCGGAGCTCTCCTCGCGGTCCGCGTTCCGGCTCGAGAAACCCCTTCGCCGTGTAGGAGCGGATCTGCGCCGGCGACAGGTTGAGCATCGCCGAGACCTCGCGGAGGGAGTAGGACATACCGCGACGATTGTAGCCGCTCAGCGAATCAGCCGTTCAGCTGTTCAGGGGGCGATGACCCGCCTGAACAGCTGTGAAGCTGAGCAACGGTGCAGCGTCGCGAGCGCTAATTAGCGAGCGCGTTTGGCTTTCGCCGCGGCCACGGCGCGTGGTGCGCGCTTCGGCGCCTTCCGCTCCTGCTTGACCTTGATGGCCATTTTGGCGTCCGGCAGCTTGGCGGTAACGGTTTTCGCCGCGACCTTGGCCGCCGCCGGTGCTTTCGCCGGTTTTTCGGCCGGGGCGCTGCCGCCGAGGCTCTTGCGGAGGGCCTCCATGAGATCGATCACCTGCGCGCGAGGCTCGTCGGCTTCGTTCATGGTGATCTCCTCCCCTTCGATCTTCCGCTGGATCTGCTCGCGGATGCGCTCCTGCACCTCGTCGCGATAAAGCTCCGGGTGGAACGACTCGGAGGCGTTCATCTCGGCGAGCTGCACCGCCATCCGCAGCTCGTTCTCTTTGACGTCCGCATCGCCCAGGTCGAGCTCTTCGATCGAACGGATCTCGTTCGCGTAGTAGAGCTGCTGCATGACCAGCCCCTTGCCGAGCGGCCGGAGCACGACTAGGTGACCCTTGCCGCGCGCCGCGTACTTGGCGACGGCCCAGCGGCCGGTCTCCTCGAGCGCCTTGGCCAGCAGGGCGTACGCCCGCGCGGCCCCTTTATCCGGCGCGAGGTAGTACGGCTTCGAGAAGTAGATCGGATCGATGACGTCCGACTTCACGAACTCCGTGATCTCGATCTGCTGGGTCGACTTTTCCTCGAGCGCCTTCAGCTCGTCGTCGTTGAAGAGGACGTACTGCCCCTTCGAGACTTCGTAGCCTTTGACGACCTCGGAGCGGTCGATGGTCCGCTCGTCCTTCGGACAGAAAAGGTGCTGCTGGACGCGGTTTCCGCAGTCCCGGTGCAGCATGTTGAACGAAATTTTCTCGGACGTCTCGGCCGCGGAAAACAGCTTCACGTGGATCGAAACGAGGCCGAACGCAATCTGTCCTGTGGCTATGGCTCGTGGCATTTCAGGCACCTCGAAGAGTCTTACTGAAAACCGGAGGCAGCTACGCTTTGTTTCCGTTCATGAATGCCCAGCGGGTTGTGCATCTTACAATGCCCGCCCCATGGAACGCTATGCCGCAATCTGGGCGGTAGTCCGCCGCATCCCCCGCGGAAGGGTCGCCACCTACGGCCAGATCGCCGAGCTCGCCGGCCTCGACGGGCACGCGCGGCAGGTCGGATACGCCCTGCACAACCTCCCCGAGCGCAGCAACGTCCCGTGGCACCGGGTCATCAACGCCCGCGGCGAGATCAGCGCCCGCACCAGCGGCGACTCCCATGAGCTGCAGCGGATGCTGCTGGAGGCCGAAGGGGTGGAGTTCGACCTGGCCGGGCGGATGGATCTGAAAAAATACCGGTGGGCGAAACGGGCGTCAGATGCTCGGCCGGCAGCTCGCGCACTCCGGCGGACAAAAGCCTGAGTCATCCGCGACGCAATCGTCGTCACCATCACCACCGCCTCCGCCACCGCCTGGTCCGCCGCAGCCCCTATCTTCCGTGAAGCTGTTGCAGTAGCGCTCCCCCTCCGCGTTCACCTCCGTCTGACAACCCCAGCCGACGTCGGTGTCGACGATGACGTTGTATCCACCCGCGCATTCACCACGCGAGTCGGCCATACAGCAAAGCGCATCGATGTAGGTGCGTGCACCGATGGTGCGGTACTTTTCGACGCAGTCCATGCAGAAGTCCGCCTCCGCCGGAACGCCGGCGGCGAGCAGGATGATGACCATCGCCAGGCGCTTCATTCCGACCCTCCTTGGCCGCGTGTGACGACGACGTCGAGCCGTTCCCCAGCCGTCACGTGAAACTGCGAGACCGCCGGCAGCGCGTGCCCTCCTCCACGCAGCAGCACGTCGATGGCGCCTGGCGCCGCTGCTTCGACGAGGCGCCACGGGCCCGGCGGGAGATGACGAATCGTGTCGTTGCGCGTGAGCCGCAGATTCGCGGGCTGGAAGAACACGCCATCGGGCGCGACCAGCGCGACGAAGCCATCAGCGGCCGTGAAGTCGTCGAAGCGCAGCCGCACGTCGCCTCCCCCGGCAGGCATCACGACATCGAAGTTGCCGTCGATCGGCCGCCGGGTCATCGCCACCGAGCCGTCTCGCCCGGCGACTTCGACGTTCGCGGCAGCGTTGAATCGCGAGGGGACGTCGAATGCGAACGTCCCATCCGCCCCCGTGGGGACGGCCTCACGGAAAAAACGGCCGGGCGCATTCGGATCAGGGATGGTGAGGATGACCACCGCTCGGGCGACGGTCGCGCCATCGGCAGTCGTGATCCGTCCCGCGACCTGCCGCGTCCGCCGAAGCACGAGCCGGACCGAGTCGGCAGCGGCTTCCTCGGACGTGCGAACGCGAACCGTCTTGCTCCGCCCGCCGTCGCCTTTCGCCTCCACCGTCCACTCACCGGGCGAGAGCGTGTCGACTGCGAATCGTCCCGCGGCGTCACTGTGCGCCGTGCGAGCTCGATCGGCGGGCAGCGTCGACTCGTCGAAGCCGGCCGTCCAGGTCAGGTCGATCGCGGCGCGTGCGACCGGCCGTTGCTGCTCGTCGACGACCACGCCGCGCACGCTCGCGGCCGGCAGGCGAATCTCAACGCTCGTGTCGTTCTCGGGAAAGGCGACACGCGGCGCGCGCGCATGGCCGTCCACCGTCCCCTCTGTCACCTGAGCGGTGTAGTCGCCCGCGTTCGGCAGCAGGACAACGAAGCGGCCCTCGTCGTCGAGCTCCGTCATCCGGCTCAACGATCGTCGATCACGCGCCGCGAGATGCAGCATCCCCTGCACCGGCTGCCCGCGATGCGTCACACGGCCGCGATAGAGACGGTCGCGAACCGCGAGACGCACCGACTGCTCGCTGTCCGCGTAGACGGTGGCCGTGGCCGATGCGATGGTCATGGCCTGCCCGTCGCCGAGCCGCCCCTGCGCGTTGACCGTCCACTCCCCCGCCGGGAGGCCATCGATGCGCGCTCCCTCGTTCGTTACCTTTCCGGTGATCGGCAGTCCTTTGCCGCGCCGCGCTTCCGCACGCACGAGCCGCAGACCGGCATCGCGCAGTTCCGTTGGAAGATCGAGCGAAAGGAGCAGCGATCCGGGCGGCGTCCATTCGAGCTCGTCCATCACTGTTTCGCGTTGCCGGACGAGCGCGAACCGGTCGCTGAGCTGCGGCAGCCGCGCACCGCGTGCACGCATCGCGACGATCACTTCATCCGCCGTCAACCCGTCGAAGCGCACCCAGCCGTCCGAGCGTGTCGTGCCACTGGCGAGCTTCCGCAGCGACTCGAACGGCGGCAGTTCCCGAACGTCGTGCAGCTCGGTCGCCGCGAGGACCGCAACCTCCACGCCTTCGAGCGGCCGTCCGTCGATCGCCGAACGGACCCGCGCGAGCAACGCCGCCCCCGTCGCCAGCCGGCGGCTACCGTAGTCGTGCGTCTCCCCAGCAACGAATGATCGCGAGGGGAGCGTCAACGCAATGAACTCCCCCGCCGTCACTGTCGGGGTGATGCAACCGACCCTGACCCGCACCGTCGCAACACCGTCGCGGACCGGCGCGCTGACCGTCTCCCCTTGCCCACGCCCATCGCAGGGCCGCAAATGAACGCGGATCGTCTCGGGCGGCTTCGCGCCGGTCAGTGCAATGCGAAATGCGGCCTCGGGCTCCCCCGCCGCGAGCAAAAGCGCCGCTGCCATAGAGAAGTAACTCCACACACGCACATGCGCAGCAATGCCGATGCCGCTAGAATCGGAGCGGCCCCATGATCATCCGCGTCCTGCTCCGCGCAGCGCTCTGCGCTTCCCTCAGTCTTTCTGCGCTCGCGCAGTCGCCGAAGACGCTGCTCGAGGAGGCGGAGCGGGTTCGCGAAAAGGAGCCCGAACGGGCCATGAAGCTCGTCGAACAGGCGCTCCGCGATCCGGGCTTGCGCATCGAAGCGCTGGCGATGCAGTGCTCGTGGATGCTCGACGACAATCCCGACGCGGTGGTGAAGCTGGCCGACGCGGCGCTGGTCGAAGCGCGGAAGGCGAACGATCCCTCCGTCCTCTCCTCGCTCCACGTCTGCCGCGGCTACGGATACGAGTACGCGGGGCGCTCGGAGCTGGCCCGCGCCGATTACGAGATCGCGGTGCGGGAGGGACGGCGCTCGCCCAAGCGTTCCAATCTGGCCCAGGCGCTGCGGCTGCGCGGCGAGATGGACTACTACCGCGGCGCCTTCGGCGACGCGCTGACCGACCTGCAGGAGGCGTATCAGCTCTACGTCGCCCTCGGCAACCGGAAGCAGCAGAACCAGACCTTGACGGCCATCGCCAACTTCTACGCCGACGCACGGGTCGGGCAGTACGACCGGGCCATCGAGTACTACCGGCAGGTGCTGGCCGCGCACGAGGCAGAGCGATCGCTGAGCGGGATCTCCACCGGGCATTACAACCTCGGCAGTACCTTCGAGCGCAAGGGAGACCTGCCGGCGGCGCTCGAGCACTTCCGCAAGTCGCTCGCGATCGAGCAGCAGCGCGGCGACCGCGAGGAGATCGCGTACGGGCAGCGCTCGGTGGCCATCATCCTGACGAAGATGGGGCGGGCCGGCGAGGCGCTGCCGATCCTCGATCAGGCGCTGGGCTGGTTCGAGGGGCGCAATCCCGACCGCACCGCCATGACCCGCCTCTCCCGCGGGGTGACGCTGAACCGGCTGCGGCGCTTCGACGAGGCGCTGCGCGATCTCGAGGTGGCCCGCGTCCACTACGAGAAGCAGGACAACGCCCGCTTCCTCGAGAAGGTGCACGAGGAGCGTGCCCTCGCCTATGAATCGAAAGGCGACTGGCGGCGCGCTTTTGAGGCGCGCACCGGGCAGATCGCGCTCGAGCGCCGTCTGGCGACGCAGCTGCGCGAGGAGCAGACCTCTCGCCTGCGCGTGCAGTTCGACGCGCAGAAGAAGGAGACGGAGAACCGCGCCCTGCTCCGGGAGCGGGAGAACGCGGAGCGCATCCGCTCGCTGCAGACGGTGGTGATCATCCTCGGCGGCGCGATGATCGCCATCCTGATCTGGATGATCGTCCGCTCGCTCCTCAAGGCGCGCCGCCTGCGGGCCATGGCCATGACTGACGAGCTGACCCGCCTCCCCAACCGGCGCGCGCTGCTGCTGTTCGCCGAGGAGCAGTTGAAGCGGAAGCAGACCTTCTGCCTCGTGGCGTTCGACATCGATCATTTCAAGCGGGTGAACGACACGTACGGTCACGACGTCGGCGATGAGGTGCTGCGCCGCGTGGCCGACACCTGCCGCGGCGCGCTCCGCCGCGACGATCGCCTCGGGCGTACCGGTGGCGAGGAGTTCATCGCCGTGCTGCCGCGTACGACCGCGGCCGTCGCGATGGAAGTGGCGGAGCGGCTGCGCGACGCGGTGGCCTCGTCCGACGGCACGCCGAACGTGACGATCAGCCTCGGCGTCAGCGAGTGGACGGAGAACGACTCGTTCGCCACCCTCTCCAAACGTGCCGACGAGTCGCTCTACCGCGCGAAAGAGGGCGGACGGAACCGGGTCGAGCTGGCGGTGGCGTGAGCATCCGCATCGTGCAACTCGGTTCCGCACGCGCATCCGATGAGGGGCTGCGCATCGGCACGGTGCGCCGTCCTCCGCGCGGCGTCCCGAAGGAAAAATACGCCAGCGAGAATTGGTACGACAGCTGGCTGCCGCAGCTCGCCCCGAGCGCTGAGCTGGTGAAGCAGGCCCTCGGCGCGACGTCCGCGAAAGAGTGGCGGGCCTTCACGAAAAAATACCGCGCCGAGATGTCCACACCCGACAACGCCCGGCTGCTGGCGCTGCTCGCCGCGCTCTCGCGAACGACGGAGCTGTCGGTCGGCTGCTATTGCGAGGACGAGGAGCGGTGTCATCGGTCGGTGTTGCGGGAGTTGCTGCGGGAGAACGGCGCCCAGCTGGCCGAGTGACGTCGAGACATCACCGCGTCTCACGAACGGCTCCGGCGATGACGGAAACGTCTGGCGGTCAGACGTTCGAGGCATCACCGCATGTCAAGAATGGCTCCGGCGATGCCGAAACGTCGGGCGGTCAGACGTTCGAACATAACCGCGTGTCATGAATGGCTCCGGCGATGCCGGAAACGTCTGGCGGTCAGACGTTCGACGAGCGATCACAGCGCCCGCGTCATGACCCGGTCGGTCTGCAGGTCGCGTCCAAGGAGAAACGGCTGCGCACCGACGTCCGTGAAACCGTATTTCCCGTAGAAGCGGATCGCGCGCGGGTTGCGCTCCCAGACGCCGAGCCAGACCGTCCGCCGTCCCGCTACGCGCGCGTGGTCGAGCACCGCGTCCATCAGCGTCTGGGCGATACCGCGGCCGTGCTGCGCGGGATCGACGTAGAAGCGGGCGATCTCGACCGCGGCGTCGCCGCTCACGATCTCCGGCGGCTTGCTCGCGATGAGCTGCGCGAAGGCAACCAGCGTGTCACCGTCGATGGCCAGCAATGTGGTGGTGTGCGGGTTCTCGATCTCGCGCGCCTGCCGCTCGGGGCTGTAGTTGGCGCCGAGGAACATGGCCATGTCGTCGGCGGTGTTGTCCTTCGCGAACGTCGCCGCGAAAACACGGGCGCCGAACGCCGCCAGCTCTGCGGCGTCGGCGACCGTTGCTCGACGGACGAAAATGCTCAATACCTACCGTTCCACCGTCACCGGCGGGACGACCACCGGCTTCGGCGGGTTCTTCGCGAGCTCCTCGAGCAGGAGCTTGACGCCCGCTTCCAGCGACGGGTCTTTGCCGGCCGCGACGAGCTCGGGACGATCGACCACTTCGATGTCGGGCGAGACGCCGACACCTTCGACCGCCCACATTCCTTCGGTGTCGAAGAAGCGGAAGGCTGGTGCAGAGACGTTGCCGCCGTCCATCAGACTCGGGTTGCCGGAGAGGCCGATCAGGCCGCCCCACGTGCGCGTGCCGATCAACTTGCCGAGGCCGCGCTTGCGGAAGTAGTACGGCAGCGCGTCGCCGCCCGAGGAGGAGTAGCCGTTGATCAGCATCACCTTCGGACCGACGTGCGCGTACGCCGGGGTGGCCGACGGCCGGACGTTGCGGCGCGCCCAGTAGTTCAGCGGCTGGCGCTCGAGCAGCTCGATCATCCGATCCGGAATGAACCCGCCGCCGTTGTAACGGTCGTCGATGATCAGGGCCTGCTTGTCGACCTGCGGGTAGAAGTACTTGAACAGCTCGCGGTTCCCTTCGCCGCCGGTGTTCGGCAGGTGGATGTAGCCGATCTTCCCGCCGGAGAGCTTGTCGACCATGTCGCGGCGCGACTTCACCCAGTCGAGATAGCGGAGGTTCGTCTCCTTCTTGACCGGACGGACCCGCTCCTCACGCGCGCCGGTGGTCGACGCGGTGGAGTTGACGAGCAGCGTCACGACGCGGTCAGCCTTGTTCTCGAGCAGGCGATAGAAGTTGTCGACGCCACGGGTGGAGACGCCGTCGACGGCCAGGATGTAGTCGCCCTGCTTAATGCGCACGCCCGGCTCGGTGAGCGGCGAGCGGAAGTCCTCGTGCCAGTTCTCACCGGGGAAGATGTGCGCGATGCGGAAGACACCGCTGTCCGCGACGATCTCGGCGCCGAGCAGACCGTTGTCGATCCGCTCCACGTTCGAGATGCCGGCCGGCGACGAAACGTAGGCGTGGCCGGCGTTCAACTCACCGGCAATCTCGCCCAGGATGTAATCGAGGTCGGCGCGGTGCGCGACGTGCGGGACGAGCTGACCATACTTTTCGCCGATCGCCTTCCAGTCGAGACCGTGCATGCCGGGGTCGTAGAACCAGGTGCGCACGATGCGCAGCGCGTCGGCGTAGAGCTGCGGCCACTCCGCTTTCGGATCGATCTTCATCTCCATGTTGGAGAGGTTCAGCGCGCCGTCCGCGACTTTCTGGCCCGGCTTGGCGTTGATGATCGAGTACTGCTGGCCGCTGCGGACGATGAGCTTCTCGCGGTTCGCGGAGATGTCGTAGCTGGCGATGTTCTCCGCGACCGTCTCTTCCTTCCGGTCGTCGATGTTGTAGAGCTTGAGGCTCTGCGGGCCATCGCTGCCGGTCAGGTAGAGGACGCCGTTCGGCAGCGCCTCGAGGTTGTTGTACTGTCCCGGCGAACCGGGGATGGCGCGAACGCGATTCTCGAAGCCGGCCGGATCGATCTTCACCACCACCGGCGCCTTCGGATCGCTCTTCGGAGCCTCGGGCGCGGCCGGAGCGTTGGCCTTCTCTTCATCGCTCTGCGGGAGGAAGAGGGCCGGGCCGTCGTTCGCGAGCACGCCGACGTAGACGCGGGTCGGGTCGGTGTAGACGTACGCGAACTCGAAGCTGCTGAAGGTCAGGTTGAAGTCGCGGTTCGAGGTGAAGTAGAGGTAGCGCCCCTTCGGATCGAAGACCGGGTTGCCGTCGTTCGTGAGGCCGCTGGTGAGCTGATGCACGCGAGCGTCCGGAACGGAGTAGACGAAGATCGCGGAGTAGCGCGCTTCGTTGAGCTTGGTGTAGGTCAGCCAGCGGCTGTCGGGCGACCAGCGGTAGTCGGTGATGTCGCCGTACTCGTCCTTGTCGACGCTGGTGAGCTTGCCGCTGGCGACGTCGAGGACGTGCAGCAGGTGATCCTTGTCGGAGAAGGCGAGCATCTTCGAGTCGGGCGACCAGAGCGGCGAGAAGCGCCAGGCGTTGCTGCCGTTGGTCAGCTGGCGCGGGGTGCCTTCCGTTCCCTCGCCGGGACGAACGTAGATCTCGTAGTCGCCGGTGGCGTCGGAGAGATAAGCGATCCACTTGCCGTCGGGTGACCAGCTCGCGTCGCGTTCGCGGATGCCGGGCGTCGCGGTGATGTTGCGGATCTCGCCCTGCTTGGCCGGAACCGAGAAGAGCTCGCCGCGCGCGACGAGCAGCGCCCGCGCGCCGGTCGGCGAGAGGACGTACGACTCGGTATTGGCGCGGACGTTCGTGTAGTACGGCACGGTGCCCTTGAAGTCGCCGTAGACGCTGATCGGCAGGCGCGTCGACTTCGACGAGGCGGGGTCGAAGCGATAGATGTAGCCGCCGTTCTCGTAAACCACCGAGGTCTTGTCGGCGCTCGGCCAGAGGACGTCGTAGTCGTTGTGGGTGGTGACCTTCCGGGTCTGCTTCGAGCCGAGGTCGTACGACCAGAGGTTCAGGCGCCCGTCCTCGCGGTCGGAGGTGAAGAAGATCGTGTTGCCGACCCACATCGGCTGGTTGTCGGTATACTGGTTGTTGGTGATCTGCTCGCTGCGGTTCGCGGCGAGGTCGTAGATCCAGACGTCCTGCGCCCGGCCGCCGCGGTAGCGCTTCCAGGTGCGGAACTCGCGCTCGATCGGGGTGTAGACGAGCTTCGTCCCGTCGGGCGAGTACATCCCGCCGCCGCCCTCGGGGATCGCCAGCGGGCGTTCCATGCCGCCGGCCACGTCGATGACGTACGGACGGGCCATGCGGTCGCTCCAGGGCACGCGGTGCGGCAGGAAAAGGATCTGCTTGCCGTCCGGCGTCCAGTCGAGGACGCGGTTGTCGATCCCACCGCGCGGCGGGAGGTTGCCGACGTCGTTGTAGAACGTCAGCTGCCGCGGCTGCCCGCCGTCGACGCTGATGACGAACACCTGCCGGCTGCCGGAGTAGTCGCCGGTAAAGGCGATCCAGCGTCCGTCGGGAGAGAACTTCGGAAAATACTCCATCCCTTCGCCGGAAGTGAGGCGCCGGGCCTGGCCGCCGTCCGCACCGGCAAGCCAGATGTCGCCCGCGTAGACGAACGCGACCTTGTCCCCCGCGATGTCGGGCTGGCGCAAAAGACGCGTGAGCTGTTGTTGCGCAAAGGCGCTCGTCGCCGAAAGGACGAGCACGAGCAGTGTGGCGAGTTTGTTCATAGGTTCGCTCCATAACACGGCAGGCGCGCCGTTTGATCTGTGTGTTTCCAGTTTGTGACGAGAGGAGTTCCGAATGCGGTTTCGTGCGATGGCCGTTCTGACGCTTTTCCTGCTGTCCGCCTGCGGCTCAGGCCGCGGCTCCAGCCGCCCCGCCGGCATCCCCCAGCCCGACATCAACGTCGGCCTGACCCACGAGGTCTTCTTCGGCTCGCAGAGCGAAGCGCCCGCCACCATCGAGGTGGTGGTCGCCAACCGCGCCTCGGTGCCGATCACGATCCGGCGCGTGGAGGTCTCCTCCCCCGGCATGGTCACGCACGGCCTGCACTCCACCCAGCGCGAGTTCCAGGAGGTGGTCAACCCCGGCGCGTCGAAAGCGGTAACGGTATTCGCCACGGCCGTTACCACCACCCGCCGGCCGAACGAGCCGCTCACGATCCGGGCGATCGTCTTCTTCGAATCGGCCGGCGCGAACTGGCGGGAAGTGGTGATGGCGCGGTGAGAGCGTAGCGCTCGCCAAGGATCTGCATCGCCTCCTAGAAAGGAATGTCGCTGAAGCTGCCGTCTGTGTAGATGCGCAGCGCGGCGGGTTGGTTCGCGAGCTGTTCGAGGAGCTCGAGCACCGGCCGGAAATTCGTGCCACCGCCGACGTTCGGAGGGACACCCGTCAGCGGAGCGACCGTGGCCACGTCGCCGAACCAGATCGCCTCGTCGGCCACCAGCTCGCCGCGGAGATCTTCGAGGACACTTTCAACGTTCGCGGCGTAGCTGCCGGAGAGATCGATGATCGCCATCGTCGCCACGACGCCGTGCAGGTCCGCGAGCGCAGCGAGCAGGATCCTGGTTCCGCATTCCCCCGGCGCCACGGCGTGGATGAGGGCAACGCCGTCTGCGAACGGAAGCGGATTGGCCGCCGACCGGTCGTAGTACTCGACGATCCAGGTGCGGCGCGGCACAAACGTGCGGTGGTAGCGGAGGGCCACCTCCTCGTAATCGCGCAGGCCGTATCCGCCACGCTCGGAGTGCTTCGGGTCGAGAATCCAGATCGGCTGCGCCATCGGGTCGGCACTTGGCAACATCGCGACATCGGGCATCTCCGCACGCAGCGGTCCGGGTCGGAAGAGCTGATAGAAGAGGAATGACACATCCCCGTCGCTGCCCCGCACCAGACGCGCGACGGGACGGCTCGATTTTGCATAGTTGAGGTTCCACACCGTCCGCTCGCTGTCGCTGACGATCATTCCGAGCAGTTCGACCGTCCACCCGTGGCGCTCGAAGAAACGCAGGATCGTGACGACGATCCAGATCTCGTACAACTGTGGACGTTTGCGGAAGAGGTCCATCCTCAGAAGGTCGACCACCTCGGCGCTTTCTTCGACGTCGGCGAGAAAGAGAAGCGATTCGGCGAAGCGCTTCCACACCTCGATCTGCGCCGGCGCCAGGCGATCGCTGTAACTGCTATGGCGCCGGTCGGCCCGTGCAACCTGGCGTTCGGCGCGCCGCAGCCGGTTCTCCAGCGCCTCATGCAGCCGGTCGAGAGCATCCACGAATGCCACAGCCTCGGCATAGGGCTCGGCATGCGGCCGTACGCGCGCGACGAGATCGGCCAGTTCCTGCACAAACTGCCGTCGCTGCCGTAAGCCGGCCTCGTCGTAGCGGGCAATCGTCCAGCGGCGAATCTCCGGCGACCCACCGGTTCTGGCGCGTATGTACACCTCGACGAGGTCTTCTTCCTCCTCGGTCTCCAGTACGCGGCCCACGCGTTCCACCCGCTCGAAGAACGGCTCGACCTCGCGACGCAGCCGCGTGCGCAACTCCTCCCACGTTTCCTGCGCATGCCGCCGCATCGCTCCCAGCGCCGCATTCACCTGCTGCGGCCCCACCTCGAAGTCCTCGTCGAGTACCAGCAGTCCGCCGGTCGTCCTGACGGAGGCACCGTGTCCTTCCAGGAAAACGAAGACGTCGTGCAGCATCTCCAGCGTCGGAGTTCGCAGCGCGAGGATTTCGTGGAGGAGCGTGCTGTGGGAGCGGCTTTCCACCGCCACCAGAAAGGCGGGATGATCGCGGCGAGGTGCATCGGGTAACGACCAGCGCGGCCACAGCTCCCTCAGATCCTCGTCATCGAGGAGCTCGAGGAACTGCGCGCGCGTCCATCGCCGCATCCCTCACAACCACCGAACCGTAAAGTCGATCAGGAACTGCTTCATCTTCCCCTTGTACGGCGGATAGAGCAGCTCGATCGCGCTGAACGGCAGTTTCTGCGTCATCACCCCGCGGGGATTGGAGAATGCTTCGAAGCCGTAGAAACCGTGCGCTTTGCCGACTCCGCTGTGGCCGACGCCGCCGAACGGCAGGGAGAGCTCGAAGAAGTGGATCAGGGTCTGGTTCACGACCGTGCCGCCGGCCGTGGTGCGGCGGAGGATCTGCTGCACGACTTTGCGGCTCTTGCTGAAGATGTAGAGCACCAGCGGCTTTTCACGCGTCTCGACCTGCGCGAAGGCGTCGTCGAGCGAGGAGTACGTGAGCACCGGCAGGATCGGGCCGAAGATCTCTTCCTGCAGCAGCGGCGCATCGGCGGCGACGTCGGTGAGGACGATCGGCGCGATGTCGCGCTCGCGGAACGTGCCGCCGGTGACGACCTTCGCTCCGCCGGCCACGGCGTTGTCGTAGAGACGCTTGACGCGGGAGGCGTGGCGGTCGTTGACGATCACGCCGCGGGCGCCCTCCTCCCCTAACGCCGCGATCGACGTACGGAGCTTTTGGAGGAACGGCGCGCGCACCTTCTCGTGCACGAGCACGTAGTCGGGGGCGATGCAGATCTGGCCGGAGTTGAAGTACTTGCCCCAGGCCACCTTCTTCGCGGCGTCGTCGAGGTTGGCCGTCTCGTCGACGATGACCGGCGACTTGCCGCCGAGCTCCAGGGTGACCGAGGTGAGGTGCTCCGCCGCGGCCTTCATCACGATCTTCCCGACTGCCGGGCTGCCGGTGAAAAAGATGTGGTCGAACTTTTTCTCGAGCAGCGCCTCCGCCACCTTCGCGTCGCCTTCCACCACCGCCACTTCGCTCTCGTCGAAGAGATCGCCGACGATCCGCTTCATGCAGGCGGTGGAGGCGGGGGTCATCTCGGAGGGCTTGAGCATCACGCAGTTGCCTGCCGCGACAGCGGAGACGAGCGGCCCGAGCGACAGATTGAACGGGAAGTTCCAGGGGGAGATGATCAGCACGAGCCCTTTCGGCTCGTGCACGATCCGCGACTGCGCGCCGAAGAGGGCCAGGCGCGTGGAAACCCGTTTCGGCTTCATCCAGCGGCGCAGGTGCCGCGCGGCGTGGCGCGCCTCGCTGACGATGGGATAAATCTCCGACAGGTCGACCTCGGAGGCCGGTTTGCGGTAGTCGCTCCACATCGCGGCGCGGATCTCGTCCTTGCGGTCGAGCATCGCCTTCTCGATCCGGCGGAGTTTTTCGATGCGCTGCGGCGCGGTGGTGGCCGCGATCGAGGCGCGGCGGCGCTGCTGGAGGTCGTACAGCCGTTCGACTTCGGTCACGCCATACACTTTATCCCGCCGCAGTTTATCCCGAGCGAAGCGAGGGATCTCCGGTGCCACCGCGTCGCTCTTGATCGGCGGCAGCGCGGTGGCACCGGAGATCCCTCGCCTGCGGCTCGGGATAAAGTGTGAAAACCAGTTACGGGAAAACGATCTCGCTGATGTCGGTGAACTTCAGGTAGTTGAACTGGCCGGTGACGTGGTTGCGGCCGATGAAGTCGACCTCGTAGCCCGGGCAGCTGTCGATGAAGAACACGTCGGTGGTCTCACCGGTGCGCAGCTGGAGCGAGGCCTTGAGGATCGGGTTGGTATCGCAGCAGTCGCCGTTCTGGGCCGAGGCGATGGCGCTGATCTTCTTGATCTCGCTGCGGTCCGGCTCGAACACGGCGCCGCCGCGGCAGAAGCGGGCGTATTCGCTGCGGGCGTAGCCGCTGAACGGAACCAGGTACGCGAACTCGACCGTCTCGCTGTCGATCTGCACGGTCGTGCCGTTGGTCAGCTTCACGGCAACGGTCGGCTTCGAGACGAGCTTCGTGTCGACGTTGGCGCCGGTGGCCGAGACGCTGACGGTGACGTTCTTCGGTTCGTATCCGGTACGCGAAATGCTGAGGGTGTAGGAGCCGGCCGGAACCTTTTTGATCTCGAATCTTCCCTGCGCGTCGGTGGTGTCGCTCTTGTTGCTGAGACCCTGGACCGTCACCGTCGCGCCGATGACCGGCTGGTTGTTCGCATTGTCGAGGATGGTTCCCCGGATGCTGTCGTTGACGGACGGGTTGGCCGGCTTTCCGGCGGCGCGGCGCTTGCCGGCGGCGAGCGCGGGCACGGCAAGGAGAAGAGCGATGAGAACGAGCGCGATCTTACGGCTGATGAAGTTCAATGGAGCTCCTTAGTACCTGGTTTGTAATGCGACGAATAACCTTGGGGACCGGTTTCGCCGATGGTAACACCCGGTGCCATCAGTACGGAGGCTGGAACCGTTTCGTTTGGCTATACTCCCCGCCCACGAAGAACGGAGGATCTATGCGTTCCCTTCTGTCCCTCGCGGCCGCGTTAACTCTCGCCGGTGCCGTCGGTTGCTCGACGACGAGCACGACGGTGACGCCCGCGCCGCAAATGGAGTCGAATCCACCCATGCAGTCATCCACGACCAACAACGATCAGGCAGAGAACGGCCGCGCCACGCAAGCGACACCAGCCGCCTCGCAAGCAGCACAACCCAGCGCCTCGCAAGGGGCGCCAACGGTGAATGATGCGATCAAGTTCGTAGCCGACGCCGAGGCCCGCCTGGCGCAGATGAGCGTCGACCAGCAGCGCGCCTCCTGGGTCCAGTCCACCTACATCACCGAGGACACCCAGATCATCGCCGCGCGTGAGAATGAAAAGCTGATCGGCGCCGGCGTCGAGCTCGCCAAAGGAGCGGCGCGCTTCGACAACCTCCAGCTGCCGTACGACGTCCGGCGCAAGCTGAACATCATCAAGCTGGCCCTCGTCTCCCCCGGCCCCTCCGACCCCGCTCTCACCGCCGAGCTGTCGCGTCTCGGTTCCGAGCTCGAAGCGGCCTACGGCTCCGGCAAGTACTGCCCGCCGGGAGTGACCGGCGACGCCTGCCTCGACGTCAACGAGATCTCGAACATCATGCGCGAGAACCGCGATCCGAAGCGGCTGCTCGAGGTCTGGCGCGGGTGGCACACCATCTCCCCGCCGATGCGCGAAAAGTATCAGCGCTACGTGGCCCTCATGAACCAGGGCGCCCGGGAGCTCGGCTACTCCGACGTCGGCACGATGTGGCGCTCCAACTACGACATGCCGCCCGATGCCTTCGCGGCGGAAGTCGATCGCCTCTGGGGCCAGGTCAAGCCGCTCTACGAGTCGCTCCACTGTTACGTGCGCTGGAATCTCACGAAAAAGTACGGCGCCGGCGCCGTCGCCCCGGGCAAGCCGATTCCGGCGCACCTCCTCGGCAACATCTGGGCGCAGGAGTGGGGCAACATCTACGACGTCGTCGCGCCGCCGAAGGCCGAGCGCGGCTACGACCTGACCAGGATCCTGCAGGCGCGCAAGGACATCGACGAGCTGGGGATGGTCCGCTACGGCGAGGGCTTCTTCACCTCCCTCGGCTTCGAGAAGCTGCCGGCGACGTTCTGGAGCCGCTCGATGTTCACGCAGCCGAAGGATCGCGAGGTGGTCTGCCACGCCAGCGCGTGGGACATCGACAACGAGGACGACCTGCGCATCAAGATGTGCATCGAGAAGAACGCGGATGACTTCAACACCATCCACCACGAGCTCGGGCACAACTTCTACCAGCGCGCCTACAAGCACCAGCCCTTCCTCTACAAAAACAGCGCGAACGACGGCTTCCACGAGGCGGTCGGCGACACGATCGCCCTGTCGGTGACGCCCGGCTACCTGGTGAAGATCGGCCTGCTCGACAAAGAGCCGCCCGCCTCGGCCGACATCCCGCTCCTGCTGCGCGACGCGCTCGACAAGATCGCCTTCTTCCCCTTCGGCATCATGATGGACAAGTGGCGCTGGGGGGTCTTCTCCGGCGAGATCACGCCGGCCAACTACAACGAGGCGTGGTGGCGCCTGCGCCGGCAGTATCAGGGCATCGAGCCGGTCGGCACGCGCGGCGAGGAGTTCTTCGATCCCGGCGCCAAGTACCACATCCCGGCCAACGTCCCGTACGCGCGCTACTTCCTCGCGCGCATCCTCCAGTTCCAGTTCCACCGCTCGCTCTGCCAGGCCGCGGGGCAGACCGGCCCGCTCAACCGATGCTCGATCTACGGCAACAAGGAAGCGGGAGCGCGGCTCGCGCGCATGCTGGAGATGGGCGCCAGCCGCCCCTGGCCGGACGCGCTCGAGGCGATGACCGGACAGCGGCAGATGGACGCGACGGCGGTCGTCGATTACTTCCGGCCGCTGCTGGACTGGCTGGAAGTGCAGAACAAGGGACAGTCGTGCGGATGGCAGTAACCTGCGCCATGAGCGCCAGAGAATGCGGTTGACGATCGTCCTCGATCGCGAGTTCGGCGACCGTCTCGAAAAGCTCGCCTTTCAACGCCCCGTGTGGATCGTCGAGTCCTCGGCGAACCGCACGGCGGCGGAGGCGGCGTGGCTGCGCTCCAGCGAATGGCCGCAGATCAGCGTCACGGTCTTCCGTCCGCTGCCGGATGCGCCGTCGAAAGGTGACTGGGAAGCGTTCCTGGCGCAGCTCGCGCTGCATGATCCGGTCACGTCGATGGACTTCGTCGGCGCGCCGCTGACGCTCCCCCTCCGCGCGGCGCTGACCGAGGCGGGATTCGGGGAGATCGTGGAGGGCGGGGACGGCTTCCGGGCGCGGCGGTCATGATTTCGCCACATTTCACCCGCACTTTTCCTCAAAGCCGTCGCGCTGCTTGCACGCCGTTCCGTTTCAATGACACCTGTCATGGACATCCAGAACGACTACCGCCTCGAACGCTGGCTCGCGCTGCTGCTCAGCCTTCTGTTTTTCCTGCCGTTCGTCCGGTGATCCCGCTGAACCACTCATCGGCCAGGATTCCGTAAAAGGCCATGTCGCAGGGCTCGTCCCACTTGGTGATGTGCTGGCGCATCGTCCCCTCGTAGGTCATCCCGATCTTCTCCATCACCCGCCCCGACGCCGCGTTGCGCGTCAGATAGCAGGCGAAGATCCGCCGCAGCTTCCGCTCCTCGAACCCGTACTGCAGCACCGCCGTTGCGGCTTCTGATCCGTAGCCGCGGTTCCAGTACGGCACACCGATCCAGTAGCCGAGCTCTCCGAGGCCGCTCCCCTTCAGGATCAGCCCGATCGCACCGACCACTTCTCCCTCGGCCTCGATGGCAAAGTGAACGATCCGCTCCTGCTCGTAGTCCTCGTCATGCTTGCCGATCCACTCCACCGCCCCGCCGTCGGGATACGGATGCGGAATGGTGAGCGTGTTCAGCGCGACCTCGTAAGCGCTGACGAGCTTCTGCACCGCCGGCGCGTCGGCCAGGGTGAAGGGGCGGAGGGTGAGGCGTTCGGTGTGGAGGACGGGACGCTGCATGGCGGGTGGATTCTAAGTCGCCCGATATGCACTGTCTCAAAACCAGCAGTGAAGGTTCTCGTGTGGTGTCGGCTTCCAGCCCACCCTGTTCTCTAAGCAGAATGCTCTCACTTCACCAACAGATCAGGGAACGACGGAGGCCTCCGGCGGCCGGGCCACAGGCCCGGACCCGTTGGTTGGCCTAGCCTCCGCCGGACAGCCTCGTATCTCGCGACAGCGTGTCGCGGAGGCTA
Source organism: Thermoanaerobaculia bacterium (assembly GCA_036398925.1). Lineage (GTDB taxonomy): Bacteria > Acidobacteriota > Thermoanaerobaculia > Gp7-AA8 > Gp7-AA8 > DASWOB01. The sequence goes on along the minus strand of DASWOB010000019.1, from coordinate 137 downwards.
GGAGTCTGCGCGGCAGAAAAGCGGTAGTGGGTCGTAAAATGATGTATGCCGAGCAACTACCGAGCGTACCAACCGGAGCAGAGTTACCTGCTGCCGCCGTCGCTGAGCGACTGGCTGCCGGAGAAGCACCTGGCGTT
>DASWOB010000018.1:0-24595 GCA_036398925.1 Thermoanaerobaculia bacterium | reverse complement strand
CGAAGGTGTGACCCCAATGGCCTTAAGTTAAGAAAACCGCCCCGCAAGCTGTTCAAATGATGGGACTTATGGTCGCGATCGTGGACCACTGGCGCGCAGCCCGAAATCCACCGCAGGACGGGTAGCGCTTACGAATGTGGTGGGTAGAGGCTCGGAAACGGTGTTTGGGGCCGGAGAAACCACCACGTTTCTAATCAGACGCGTCTATCAGCAATGAACATAGCGATGAGCCGCGCTTAGCCCAATGCGCAAATCGCAGTGATTAAATGAGTTACGAGTAGTTTCTTAACTTAAGGCCATTGGGTGTGACCCGGGTGTGACCCCGGGCCTCTCCCGTCCACTCCCCGTTGGCTGAAGATAAAGGGTGGGCTGCAAGCCCACACCGCATCGACCTCCGAAGCCCTGTCCCTCAGTTTCCCTGATGACGGCGACGCGCGCATTGCGCGGTGTCGAGCGACTGAAGAAACGCGCGCGCCAGGTGCTCCTCGTCACACCCGGGTCACACCTTTCGTCTTTCGTGCGCGCCGGCGGAAAGTCCGAGGAATGGCCGATCCTTGCCGTCGGAATACAAAGACACAAGTTCGTGTACACTGTCGAAAGTGAAGCGCCGCGAGTTGGAGAAGAGACTAACGGACTGCGGTTGGCTGTTGCTGCGTCACGGCGCGAAACACGATGTATGGACAAACGGCGAACGCGAGGAGTACGTGCCGCGTCACCGGGAAGTGAACGAGGACCTCGCGCGCGCGATTTTGCGCAAGGCCTGTAAGGAGCGGACATGAGGTTTGAGGGCAGACTCACCCGTGATGGCCGTTGGTGGATGGCTGAGGTTCCGCTTCTCGATGCGATGACGCAGGGCCGAACCCGGCGCGAGGCCTTCGAGATGATCCAGGACTGGCTCGAAACTGCGATCAATCGTGAGGACTTTCGTGCGACCGTGCACCCGCGCGGACGATTCGATTTTGAGCTCGAGGGGTCTGACGCCGCAGCAATGATCGCCCTTCTGCTCCGCCGACGCCGCGAGGCCAGCGGCGCGTCGTTGCGAGAGATGGCGAACCGGCTCGGCTCCAGCTCCAGGAACTCCTATGCCCGTTACGAACGCGGCGAAGCTGTGCCCACGGTGGAAACACTCGACGCGCTGTTACGAGCCACATCGCCCGGCGGTGACTTTGTCATTCGCGAAGCTCGGTAGACGCTGAACGCGCGTCGCGCTTTGATTCGTGCGCGCCACCACCCGCATGATGCGGCGCTTCGGCGTAGTGGCGCGCCAGCAGGTCGTCGCCAAAGTCGCCTTGCGGATTGCGCCAGACGGTGTGTATGTGGTTTCCGCTGTCCTCTGTGTTGTCGTACTCGATCAGGACGGTCGGGCCGTGAATGCGGTAGTAGTGTCGTTGCTGCGGCTGTGCGCCGCCGGCCCATGCGAAGTGCAGCTTTTCGATTCCGGCGCGACGGATCTTCGCGATCTCGGCGTCTGCTGCCGGTTGCGGGGCGTTCCGGACGTACACGGCCACGAGGGCCAGCAGCGCCTGTCGCTGCCGCTCGGTCATCGCCGCGGCGGCGAGGCCTTCGAAGCGTTGCAGGCGAAGCGCGCGATCGGTTCCGGTGACGATGTCGGCCGGCGCACGAGCGCTGATGACCGCCCGCGCGCGTTGCGCGGTGTCGAGCGACTGCAGGAACGCGCGCGCCTGCTGCTCCTCGTCGCGCAGCAGTTGCCATCCGGCGCGGGCGCCGCTCGGGACGCGGGCAGGGTTCGCGCCGATGAACATCGGTGTGTACGACGTACCGCGCGCTGTCCGCGTGACGTTGAGCGAGAGGTGATGCCCTTCGAACCGCCAGCCCCACGGCAGCGCGGCAGGATCACCGAACAGCGAAAAGTAGTAGCGCGCCGGGTCGCGGAAGCGGCTTCCTTCCAGCGCGCCGAGGATCGGCTCGAGCTCGATGACGCCCGCCGCTTTGCGGTATCCGGCGGGCCCGAGGTTTGCGCGCAGGAATCCATGAAGCAGCGATGTCTGATTTCCGTTCAGGTCGCCGAGCGGAAGGCCGACGCGTGAGCGCGGAACGTAATGCCAGTCGAAGCGCTCTTCATCCGTGAAGCGCATGAGCGCCTTCTGACGCATTGCCGGAGAGAGCGACGAGAGAAACGTGCGGAGCGGATCGACAGTCGTCGCCGCGGCGATCAGCAGCAGCGAGGCGGCAGCGATGACCCATCTCATGTGTCTCATGGCGCCTTTCTCTTCCACCGCGGCAAGACGGTTGCGAGTCCGCCGCTTCGCTGGCGACGATGCACGCAACTGGGCTGCCGCGTCGACGCCGGGCCGCGCCAGCTTCAGTGCGAAGTTCGACTCTTTGCCGACAGCTAACCGTGTTGTATTCTCCTGCGTCGGTGCCGCGCGAGTACGTAATTTACACAGACGAAAGCATCAAGTCGGGCGCATTTTACGGTAACTTTTACGGCGGCGCGCTGTTGCGTTCCAGCGACATCGACGCTGTCAATAAGCACCTGCGGGAGATTGCGGTTGCCGCCGGTCTTACTGGCGAAATCAAGTGGCAAAAGGTGACCGGGCAGTACCTGTCGAAGTACCTGACACTGATGGACGCCTTTTTTGACCTCATGCGCGACAACCGGGTCAAGGTGCGCGTCATGTTCACTCAGACGCGTCACGTCGCCACTGGGTTGGAGGCGTACCACCGTGAACATGCCTATCACATTCTGTATTACCAATTCCTGAAGCACGCGTTCGGACTGCGCTACGCGAATCCCGCCGGCGCGCCTATTCGCTTACGAATTTACGTCGACCAGTTACCCGATACGATCGACAAGAACGCTCTCTTCAAGGCTTTCGTCGTCGGGCTCGAACGTTCCAAAGAATTCAGGGAGTCCAACATACTCGTGCCGACGGATCAGATAGCCGAGGTCGACTCACGGAAGCACATCGTCTTGCAGTGCCTGGATGTACTGCTCGGGGCCATGCAGTTCCGGTTGAACAAGAAGCACCTCGAGAAGCCAGCAGGCAGCTCGCGCCGTGGATCACGCACGATTGCGAAGGAGAAGTTGTACGAGCGGATCAACGAGCGGGTTCGCGAGCTGTACCCGAACTTTAATATCGGGATCACGACTGGCACGCCGGGCGGGCTCGTCGATCGATTCAAGCAACCATATCGCCATTGGCTATTTGTGCCCACGGCCAACCGAATCAACGATCCAGACGTCTCGCCAAAAAGGAAATGACCCCGTCGCCGCTATGCTAGAAGCGTACTCCAAGTGGAACTTGGAGCTTCGCGGCGGACAGGGTGCTCTTGCAATATAGTCCGAGGTCGTCAACGAGGCAAGCACATCGTGTGCCGCCCGATTGCCGCCTAAACGACCTCCCGCCCGGACGATCTTCCCGCTGGCGCTTCTCTCTCCACCGCGGCAACGCGTTGCGAGTCCGCCGCTTCGCTCATTGCGATCGAGCCACCGACGGCGCGGGGTGTTACGGCGTGGCGAGGGCAGCGCCCGCGACGGCCAGCGCGATGCCATGGGCCTCGGCGCCGGCTGGGGCGGGGAGTGCATTGACGACGACCGCGATAGCGATCTCCCGATCGGGGAAATAGACGAGAGAGCTCTGGAAGCCGGTGATTGCGCCGGTGTGCGAGACGGCCGGACGCCCGAGCTGTTTCCCCAGGAACAGGCCGAGCCCGTACGGCACGACGCTGTTGTCCGCGAGCCGTGCGGGGGTGGTCATCGTCGCGTACGAAGCGGGCAGCACGACCCGGCCGGTTGCGAGGAGGTGTGACCAGCGAGCGAGATCGGATGCGGTGGAGCAAAGGGCACCGGCCGCGAACGCAACCGACGTGTCCACTGCCGGGAGCCGCGTCGCCTTCCCCTGCGATACGCCGTAGCCTTCCGGCAGCGGCAGGTTGGACGTTCCACACACGCCTGTATCGAGGAGCCCGAGCGGCAACGCGAGCTCGTGATGGACGAAATCGGCGAACGATTTCCCGCTGATCGATTCGATCGCATAGCCGAGCAGCCGGTAGCCGGCGTTGCTGTAGCTGTACTTGCTGCCAGGCGTGAACGCGAGCGGTTGCCCGTTGATCAGCTCGAGGGATTGCTCGCGCGTGAGCGGCGTGTACTGGTTGGGGGGGAGCCCCGTCACTCCTGACGTGTGGGTGAGGAGATGCCGCAGTGTGATCGTCGCCCCTCGCGGGTTGAACTCCGGTACGAACGTCTCGATGCGATCGTCGAGTGTCAGAGCCCCCCGCTCGGCCAGGCGGAGAATCGCCGCTGCCGTGAATTGCTTCGTGACCGAGGCGATCTGCATCACCGATCGCGGTGTTGCGGCAGTCGCGGTCTCTCGATCGCTCATGCCGAATGCGCCTGAGTAGATGATGCGACCGCGCTCGGACACCGCGATCTGAACCGCCGGGACGCCCGCCGCCATCGCAGCCTCGGCGGCCTGATTTGCCGCCGTCACGATGGCCGCCGGCGCGACGATCGCTGCCGGAGGCGGCACCGCTCGCCTCTTCGGCGCCGCGGCGACAGGAAGGTGTCCGAGAATCAGAAGCAGGGCGAGGAGTGCTCGAGCCATTGCATCGTCTCCAATCTCGCGGCGCCGCAGATGCGCGCCCTCACGTTTGGTATGCCTTCACGATACAGAGATTCGGACTGTATGGCTGGTCGTGGGAAGCGGCGAACTGGAGATGTAACGCAACGGTGACTCGGCCGCGTGCCTTGCTTCCAGAATGGCGAGCGGGCGTCCCGGCCGCGACCGCCGGGCCTCTCACACGGGTGGCAAAGAGCGGTCGTGCAGCATGCTCTTCAGCGCGCGGCAGGATGCCACGCGCCAGCGGGCGAGACGCCCACCCCCCAGCAGGCCGGGACGGTCCTTAAAGTTGAAGCGATCGTCCTTAAAGTTGAAGCGATTGCCCTTAAAGTTGAAGCGATCGTTCTTAAAGTTGAAGCGATCGCCCTTAAAGTTGAAGCGATTGTTCTTAAAGTTGAAGCGATTGTTCTTAAAGTTGAAGCGATCGCTCTTAAAGTTGAAGCGATTGTCCTTAAAGTTGAAGGACGAACGCTTCAAGTTGAAGGACGATCGCTTAAAAATGAAGGACCGGTCCTTGAAGTTGAAGGACCGATCCTCGGGTTGAAGGTCTGATGCCTCTACCGCGCGGCGGGGGGAGGCGGCGGGGGATCCTCCTCCGGGGCTTCTTCCTGCGGCGGTTCGGCCGGTGGGGGAGTGGCGTCCTGCTTCTTCTCCTCCTGCTTCGGCTTCTGCTGCGGGGGGGGAGCCTGCGTATCGGTCTGAGTCGGCGGCGGTTGCGGGACCGGGGCGATGCCGGTATCGGTCGGTACCGGCTCGGCAGCCGGCTCGGCGGTGTCGGTCGGGACCGGCTGTGGAGTCGGTTGCTGCGCCGGCCGCGCCGGGCGTGACACGACGATCCTCGGCTGCTGCGGAGAGGGCGTGCGGGTGGCGCTCGTCATCGGCGGCAGGTACGTGGCGGGGGTGCCGGGGCGTGCCGCCGGCTGGGGCGTGCTCGCCGGTGGCATGTAACCCGGTGAGGCGCCGCCGCCGTACGGCTGGTTCGGCAGCGCGCCGGCCAGCGTTCCCGGCGGTTCCCCCGGTGCGGCCGAGGCCAGCGTCGGGTCGATGGTGAAGTTGGTGGTCGTGTCGGCGTTGGTGCCGGTCATCGGGGCGAGGTTCGGCGTCGCGCCGGCCGCTCCCTCCTGCACCACGTCGTATTGCTGCTGCTGCGCGGCCTTCTGGTCGTCGTCGCCACCACAAGCAGCGAAGCCCATCAATACCAGCGGAAGAATCAGCTTGTTTTTCATAGAGATCCCTGCTCGTTCTTTCACCCGGTCCAATCGCAAGCGCCCTGCCACTTGTGGCGGCAGGTTATTTGCGAGTGCAAAGGATCGGAGGACATATGCCGAACAACCCACAGGGCGGCCCCTCGCAGGGACGCAAAGATCCCCCGACCGACGACCGCGATAACCGCAAAGTGCAGAGCCGTGACGAGCTGAAGGAACGCTCCGTCGACGGTGAAAAGCCGGGCGACGGCCGACGCAACGGCTCGGACAAAGCACCGCGCGGCTGATGAGACCTAAGTAGAACACGCACTGCGCCCACGGATGAGGAGACGACGAGGGGCCAACCAGCGGGTCCGGGCCCGCGGCCCGGCCGCCGGAGGCCTCCGGTCGTCTCCTCATCCGTGGGCGCAGTGCGTGCGTTTTACTCAGGCCCTGGAATCCCGGAATCGCCGGCCCGGACCCTCGGTTTACTATACCGTACCGACATGGTACTGTTTCGCGCCTGCTCCTCATTCGGGGCAGCGTTCCGGGGTTCCTGCCGATGCTCAAAATCTCCCGACTCACCGATTACGGCCTGCTCGCCAGCGTCTATCTCGCCCGGAAACATGGCGAGGTCGTCTCCGCTCGCGACATCGCGGCGTTCTACCAGCTGCCGATCCCGGCCGTGACGAAGGTGCTCAAGACGCTGCACCAGGGGGGAGTGATCAGCTCGCATCGCGGCGTCGGTGGCGGCTATTCGTTCGAGGGCGACGCCGAGCAGGTCACGCTCGGCGATCTCATCGAAGTGCTCGAAGGGCCGTGGGACCTCACCGAGTGCGAGACGGTCGACGACAGCGGTCACGCCACGTGCGCGATCCGCGTCGCCTGCCCTTCCCGCCGTTTCATGTTCGGCATCAACCGCGCGATCAAGGGGGCGTTCGAGCAGGTCACGCTCGACGACCTGATCCACGGGGTCATGCCTTTACCTGTCGTCGAAAAGCGTCCCGGACGCGCCGCGCAGACCGCGCGAGAGGCAACGCAATGAGCAACACCATCGAACAGATCGCATCGCAGGAGTACAAGTACGGCTTCATCACCGACATCGAGGCCGATACCGCACCGGCCGGCCTCAGCGAGGAGATCGTCCGCTTCATCTCCGCCAAGAAAGAGGAGCCGGCGTGGCTGCTCGACTGGCGCCTGAATGCGCTGCGTCAGTGGCAGAAGATGAAGGAGCCGACCTGGGCCAACGTCTCGTATCCGCCCATCGACTACCAGGCCATCAGCTATTACTCGGCGCCAAAGCAGAAAAAGCAGCTCGGCTCGCTCGATGAAGTCGATCCGGAGCTGCGCGCGACCTTCACCAAGCTCGGCATCTCGCTCGACGAGCAGAAGCGCCTGACCGGCGTGGCCGTCGATGCGGTGTTCGACTCCGTCTCCGTCGCCACGACCTTCCGCGGCGAGCTGGCCAAGCTCGGGATCATCTTCTGTTCGTTCTCCGAGGCGGTGCGCGAGCATCCGGAGCTCGTGCGCAAGTACCTCGGCAGCGTCGTACCGACCACCGACAACTACTTCGCCGCCCTCAACTCGGCCGTCTTCACCGACGGCTCGTTCTGCTACATCCCGAAGGGCGTCCGCTGCCCGATGGAACTGTCGACCTACTTCCGCATCAACACCGCCGGAACCGGACAGTTCGAGCGGACGCTGATCATTGCCGACGAGGGGGCGTACGTCAGCTACCTCGAGGGCTGCACCGCGCCGATGCGCGATGAGAACCAGCTGCACGCCGCGGTGGTCGAGCTGGTCGCTCTCGACAGCGCCACCATCAAATACTCGACGGTCCAGAACTGGTACCCGGGCGACAAGAACGGCGTCGGCGGCATCTACAACTTCGTCACCAAGCGCGGCAAGGCGATGAAGAACGCCAAGATCTCCTGGACGCAGGTCGAGACCGGCTCCGCCATCACCTGGAAGTACCCGAGCTGCATCCTGCAGGGCGACAACTCGGTCGGCGAGTTCTACTCGGTCGCGCTGACCAACAACTATCAGCAGGCCGACACCGGCACCAAGATGATCCACATCGGCAAGAACACCCGCTCGACCATCGTGTCGAAGGGGATCTCGGCCGGTCACGGGCAGCAGACCTATCGCGGCGCGGTGACGATCCTCAAGGGGGCCACCAACGCCCGCAATTACTCGCAGTGCGATTCGCTCCTCCTCGGCGACAAGTGCGGTGCGCACACCTTTCCGTACATCGAGGTGCGCAACTCCACCGCGACGATGGAGCACGAAGCATCGACCTCCAAGATCGGTGAAGACCAGCTCTTCTACGCGCAGCAGCGCGGGATCTCGGCCGAGGATGCGGTCTCGATGATCGTGAACGGCTTCTGCCGTGAAGTGTTCAAAGAGCTGCCGATGGAGTTCGCCGTCGAAGCGCAGAAGCTGTTGGGCGTTTCGCTGGAAGGGAGCGTTGGCTAAGTCCGAAAGTTCATCCCGAGCGCCAGCGAGGGATCTTCGGTGCCACCGCGATGAATGAGAAATACGCGCACTGGCGACGGCCCTCCGGTGGCACCGGAGATCCCTCGCTGGCGCTCGGGATGAACTGAGAAGAAGACAATGCTCGAAATCAAAGACCTCCACGCCGGTATCGACGGCAAGAACATCCTCAAAGGGCTCGACCTCCGGATCAATCCGGGCGAGGTGCACGCGATCATGGGGCCGAACGGCTCCGGCAAATCGACGCTCGCCAACGTGCTGGCCGGCCGTCCGCGTTACGAAGTCACCGCCGGCACGGTGCTGTTCGAGGGGAAAGACCTGCTCGAGCTGCCGCCTGAAGAGCGCGCCCGCGAGGGGGTGTTCCTGGCCATGCAGTATCCGGTCGAGATCCCCGGCGTGAACAACATCTACTTCCTCAAGGCGGCCCTCAACGCCGTGCGCAAGCATCGCGGCGAAGAAGAGCTCGACGCCATGGAGTTCCTGCAGCTCGCCCGCGAGAAGATGAAGGTCGTCGAGCTCGACGAGAAGTTCATGAATCGCGGCGTGAACGAGGGCTTCTCCGGCGGCGAGAAGAAGCGCAACGAGATCTTCCAGATGGCCGTGCTCGATCCGAAGCTGGCCATCCTCGACGAGACCGACTCCGGACTCGACATCGACGCGCTGCGGATCGTCGCCACCGGCGTCAACGCGCTGCGCAGCGAACATCACGCGGTGCTCGTGATCACCCACTACCAGCGCCTGCTGCGCTATCTCGTTCCCGACTTTGTGCACGTGCTGGCCGACGGCCGCATCGTGAAATCGGGCGGGAAAGAGCTCGCCGAAGAGCTCGAGCAGAAGGGTTACGACTGGATCGAAGATACGGAGGCCGCGGCCGCGGCACGCTGATGACCACAGCAGTCGAAATCGACATCAGAGAGCGGGCCGCGCAGCGCTTCGAGCAGCTCGGCTGGCCGACGCCCCGGCTCGAGGAGTGGAAGTACACCAACTTCGCCCCGGTGGCGCAGGTCGAGTGGAAGAGCGACGACGCGCCGCAGCCGATCGACTCGCCGGCCACGCTGGCGGGACGGGCCACGCTCGAGCTGCAGTTCGTCAACGGCGTGCTGGTCGCTTCGTCCGGCGACAGCAACCTGCGCGGCGGCGAGCGCCCCACGGTGGCCGACTGGGAACGCAACGCGCTGATTGCCCTGAACGCGATGCATTCGAAGGATGGCGCGCGGATCGAAGTGGCCGCCGGTACGGTCGTCGAGGGGTTCATTCACCTCCTCTTCATCGGACATGGCGACGGCATCTGGTCGCATCCGCGCAACGTCATCACCGTCGGCGCGAACGCGCAGGTGACGGTGGTCGAGACGTATGTCGGCTCCGGCAGTTACTTCACGAATTCCGTGACCGAGATCGTGGCCGGCGACGGCGCGGTCGTCGATCACTACCGCGTGGTCTGCGAGTCGCTCGACGCCTTCCACTACGGACACGTGGCGATGCAGCAGGAGCGTGGCAGCAACGTCACCTCGCGCAGCATCCTCATCGGCGGCTCGATCGTGCGCAGCGAGGTGATGGCCGCGCTGGCGGGCGAGGGCGCCACGGTGACGCTGGACGGCCTGTTCGCCGCCACCGGCACGCAGCACCACGACAACCGCACCGTCGTCGATCACATCAAGCCGCATTGCGATTCGACGCAGCTCTACAAGGGCGTGCTCGACCAGAACGCGCGCGGTATCTTCGACGGCCGGATCATCGTGCGGCCCGACGCGCAGAAGACCAATTCGCGCCAGACCAACCGCAACCTCCTGCTCTCGGAGTCGGCCGTCGTCGATTCGCGGCCAAACCTCGAGATCCACAACGACGACGTCAAGTGCAGCCACGGCTCGACGATCGGCCAGATCGACGAGGAGGCGCTGTTCTACCTCCGCTCGCGCGGCATCGCCGACGAGGAGGCCCGCAGCCTGCTGGTCTACGCATTCGCCAGCGAGATGGTCGACCGGATGACGGTCGAGCCGGTCGCCGAACAGATCCGCCGCGCGCTCTTCCGCTCGATGCCGGAACGGCTGCCGGAGAGAAGGGCCGAGGGGCGAGAGCCGAGGGCCGAGAGAAAATCATGACCACGCACGCAACGCTGACCGCCCCCACCTCGGCCCTCGGCCCTCAGCCCTCGGCCCTTTCGTACGACGTCGACAAGATCCGCAACGACTTCCCGATCCTCTTCCGCAGCGCGCGCGGGCATCGCCTGGTCTATCTCGACAACGCTGCCACGACCCAGAAGCCGCGGCAGGTGATCGATCGGATCGTCCGCTACTACACCGACGAAAACTCGAACGTGCACCGCGGCGTGCACTACCTCTCCGAGCTCGCCACGATCGAGTTCGAGAACTCCCGCGGCGTCGTGCAGCGCTTCATTAACGCGCGCGACATCAAAGAAGTGGTCTTCACGCGCGGCACGACCGAGGCCATCAACCTCGTCGCCCAGACCTGGGGACGGACCAACGTGCGCGAGGGCGACGAGATCCTGATCTCCGCCATCGAGCACCACTCGAACATCGTCCCCTGGCAGATGCTCTGTCAGGAAAAAGGCGCCACGCTGCGCATCATCCCGGTGGCCGATACGGGCGAGCTGCTCTACGACGAATACGAACGGATGCTCAATCCGCGCGTGAAGCTGGTCGGCGTCGGCCACGCCTCCAACGCGCTCGGGACGATCAACCCGATCAAGAAGATGATCGACGCGGCGCACGCCATCGGCGCGCTGGTACTGATCGACGGCGCGCAGGGCGCTCCGCACGTGACCATCGACGTGCAGGCGCTCGATTGCGACTTTTACGCGTTCTCCGGTCACAAGGTCTACGGACCGACCGGGATCGGCGTGCTGTACGGAAAAGAAGCGCTGCTCGAGGCGATGCCGCCGTGGCAGGGCGGCGGCGACATGATCCTCTCGGTCTCGTACGAGAAGAGCACGTACAACGCGCTGCCGTACAAGTTCGAAGCCGGAACGCCGAACATCGCCGGCGCGATCGGCCTCGCGGCGGCGCTCGACTACGTCTCGAACATCGGCATCGCCAGCATCGCCGCGTACGAGCAGGGTCTCCTCGAGTACGCGACGGCGCGCCTCAGCGAAGTCGAGGGGCTGCGCATCATCGGCACGGCCGCGCACAAGGCGGCGGTGATCTCGTTCGTCCTCGAAGGCGTTCACCCGCACGACATCGGCACGATCCTCGATCAGGAAGGGATCGCCGTCCGCACCGGCCATCACTGCGCGCAGCCGCTGATGATGCGCTTCAAGGTCGCGGCCACCGGCCGCGCCTCGTTCGGGCTCTACAACACGAAAGAAGAGGCCGACCTGCTCGTGGCGGGGCTCGGCAAGGTGATCGAGGTCTTCCGCTGATGGCGCAACGGTTCGCTTCGCGCCTCAGGATGGAGTGAAAACAATGTCCGATCTTCGCGAGCTGTATCAGCAGGTCATCCTCGACCACAACAAGAACCCCCGCAATTTCCACGAGATGGCCGACGCCACCAAACAGGTCGAAGGCTACAACCCGCTCTGCGGCGATCACTACACGGTCTTCGTGAAGACCGACGGCGAGAAGATCGCCGAGGTCAGCTTCACCGGCAGCGGTTGCGCGATCTCCAAGGCTTCGGCCTCGGTGATGAGCTCGACCGTGAAAGGGAAGTCGAAAGAGGAAGCGGAGCGCCTCTTCGAAACGTTTCATGCACTGGTGACTGGTGATCCGGGCGGCGCGAGCGCGACCGAGCTGGGGCGCCTCGCGGCGTTCTCGGGCGTGAGCGAGTTCCCCGCGCGGATCAAATGCGCGACCCTCGCATGGCACACCCTCCGCAGCGCTATGGCAGGCGGAGACGAGAAGGTCACGACGGAGTGACGATGAGAGAAGAAGTGCAGTTCAGCCGTAACGCCGAGGCGATCATGATCCCGAGCGGCGAGAAGGTCCTGGTGCCGAAGGGCGCCTCGGCCACGATCACGCAGGCTCTCGGTGGCGCGTACACGCTGATCACCGACCGCGGCCTGATGGTGCGCATCTCCGGCGCGGAAGTCGAAGCGATCGGCAAGAGCGCGAACGAAACGGCGGACGTCGCGGCCGAAGAGCTGACCCCGGAGAAGCTCGAAGAGATGGTCTGGGATGCCCTCAAGACCTGCTACGACCCGGAGATCCCGGTCAACATCGTCGACCTCGGCCTGGTGTATCTGTGCGAGCTCGAGAACACCGAGGAAGGAAAGCGCAACGTCAAAATCAAGATGACGCTGACCGCCCCCGGCTGCGGCATGGGCCCGGTGCTCGCGAGCGACGTGAAGATGAAGGTCGAAGCGCTGCCCAGCGTCGCCAACGCCGATGTCGAAGTGGTCTTCGACCCGGTCTGGGATCGCAGCATGATGAGCGAAGCCGCCCGCCTGCAGCTCGGCATGATGTGGTGAGCGCCGCCGGCGTTCGCCGGAGGAATTGAGAATTGGGAATCGAGAATTGAGAGCGGACGCGTTCGCGCGTCTCGTTCTCCATTTCTCGATTCATCAATTCTCAATTCTCAATTCGCCCACGAGGGCGTTACCATCGCGCATCTTTCTCAGCGGGAGCGTCGATGGCGTTTTGTGCCTACTGCGGGATGCAGGTCGGTGAGGTTTCGTATCGTCCGTGCGGCGCGTGCGGGAATCCGACCAACGGGGCACCGCGTCCGCCGTTGCCGACCGGCGGGAAGAATGCCGCGGCCATCGCCATCGCCGTCGTGGCGGTCGGGCTCTTCGCCGTGGCCATCCTCGGCATCCTGGCGGCGATCGCCATCCCGAACCTCCTGACGGCGATGCAGCGCTCGAAGCAGAAGCGGACCATGGCCGACATGCGCGTCATCGCGACGCAGCTCGAGGAGCGCAGGGAGAACGAGCGGCGCTATCCCAACTCGCTGCCAGAGCAAAGGAAGGATGGCTGGGGGCGCAACCTGCGCTACCTCTGCTGGCCGGAGCTGGAGTGCACCGGCTACGCGCTGATCAGCGGCGGCAAGGACGGCGCCTTCCAGGCGGAGGAGATCGAAAAGTACCCGGGCGGCGCGACCACCGACTTTGACGACGACATCGTCTTGTCCAACGGCGAGTTCGTGCAGTATCCGCAGGGGGTTGCAAAGTAGCCATGTACTGCACGGCCTGCGGAAGCCAGCGCGCGGACAACGCCACGGTCTGCCCCCAGTGCGGGCAGCGCATCCGGCGATTCGCCGCTCCTCCCCCCATCCCCAACTACCTCATTCCGTCGGTCCTGGTCACGCTCTGCTGCTGCACGCCGCTGGGCATCGTGGCGCTGGTCTACGGATCGCAGGTCAACTCGAAGCTGCTCGCGGGCGACATCGCCGGCGCGCAGGCGTCGTCGAAGAACGCGCGGACGTGGATGCTGATCGGTCTCGTGATCGGTATCCTCGCCGGCGGCGGCTACGGCATCGCGCTATTCACGTCGTGAAGAAGAAGGAGAGCACTTGAACTGTCCGAACTGCGGTACGTCCAACCTCGATAACGCCACGCTCTGCATCCACTGCGGACGACCGCTCTCCGCGGCGTCGGGCAGCTCCGTGCCACCCGCGCCGGAGGTGGAGACGAGCAGCTACACGCCGCCCCCGCCCCCCTCATCCACCGGCGCGGGCACGTCCACGGGCGGCTACGTGCCGCCGCCTCCGCCATCCGGTGGCTACGTGCCGCCTCCGTCGTCCTCGGGGCCGGGGATGGCCGGCGGCCCGATCCCGAACTACCTCGTCCAGTCGATCCTGGTCACGCTCTGCTGCTGCCTGCCGCTCGGCATCGTGGCGATCGTCTTCGCCGCACAGGTGAACTCGAAGCTCGCCGTCGGCGACGTCAGCGGCGCGCGCGAGGCGTCGCGGAAGGCGAAGATGTTCTTCCTGATCGCCCTCGGTGTCGGCCTGGTCGGGTGGCTGATCTGGGGCGCGTTCTTCAGCGCCGGCATGGTGGAGGCGTTCCGCCAGGGGCAGATTGATTAAGGTATTGATCGCCGTCGCCGGTGCCGCCGGCGCGTGGGTGCTCTACACCTTCGCGCCGGCGGGCAACCGCTTTTACCCGCAGTGCGTCTTCCACGCGGTGACGGGACTGGACTGCCCCGGCTGCGGCACGACGCGGGCGCTGCATGCGCTGCTGCACGGCGACGTGGCTGCCGCCTTCCGATTCAATCCGATGCTCTTCGTCTTGATGGCGGCGGCGCTCTGCGCCCTGCCGAGCCTCATCCGCGGAGAGCGTCCGCGGTTTCTCATGCAGCCGTGGTTCGGATGGACCGCGGTGGTGGTGGTGACCGGCTACTGGGTGGTCCGCAACACGCCGATCTATCCGTTCTGAGTGCCCCCCCCATCATCACCCTGAGCGAGCGTAGCGAGTCGAAGGGTCAATCAAGGCGCCGCGCTGCTGAGCGCCCCCCACAACACCCTGAGCGAAGCCGAAGGTCAATCAAGGCGCCGCGCAAAGGCCGGCTTCAGCGCCGCGCCTTGGTTGACCCTTCGACTCGCTGCGCTCGCTCAGGGTGTGGGTGTGCATCAGCGGTGATCGTTGAAGAACGTCCACTCGGCGACGGGGTGTCCCTGCTGGAGCTGCTGCGCCTGCAGGTAGCCGTCGATGGCCGCGACGATGGCCAGCAGGCCGCTGCCGCCGCCGCAGGTCAGCGGGATCATGACCGCCCACGCGACGATGGCGACGATCCCCTTCATCTTCTGCCCCATGATCAGGTAGCCGACGCCGCCCGCGAGCAGGAGGTTCAGCACCAGCACGAGGATCGGATCTTTCGGCGGCGTGGTGGGGTAGACCAGCGCACCGCCCCCCTGCCCCGCCGGTGACGGCGAGGGGGAGGAGGGAGGCGGAGGAGGCGGGGTGTACGAGCCGCCCGGTGTATTGGTTTCCATCAGAGTCTCCTTAGAGCTTCTCGGCGAAGTCGGTGAGCATGGGGATGCGGACGCGTTTTCCGTTCAGCGCCTGGATCATGCAGAAGATGTGCAGGACGAGGATGCCGAGCCAGACCAGGCACGACACGGCCCACATGCCACAGCCGAGGAGCGAGTCACCGAGCACCATGCCGATGACGAACAGCGCGACCCAGACGATCACGTCGAGGATCAGCAGGCCGATGCCGTTCTTGGCGTGCCAGTGAATGTCCGGATCCTCTTTCTTCGTGAGGAAGGGGATCAGCGCCAGGATCCCGAGGTACGACAGGATGATCATCAGCGTGCGGTCGCTGGCGGGGGAAGTGGGGCCGCCCGCGTTGTAGCTCCCTCCTCCTCCGGTGGGTGGAGGCGGTGGCGGGGGCGTGTACGATCCGCCGCCGGGGGGCGGGGGAGTCGCGGGGGGAACGGTGGGCGGAGGAATCTCGCTCATTTCATCTCCTATCGTCGAGTGACCACGTGAGGCAGCGGCGATTCTAGTCGCTTTGCCGCGAGCGCGAGAGACGCCGCTCGGCAGCCATCAAAGGTAAGGCCATCAGCACGATCGAGAGCGTGAGCGCAATCACGAGCGGCACACTGGTCGCGATCCAGCCGGCATCATTCTGAATGCCGAGAACGCGCCAGAAGAAGTAGCGCATGATCGGCCGCGCCATCAGCACCATCATCGCGCCGACGTAGAGCATCGAGACCGCCATGTAGGCGAAGCCGCCCAGCGACAGGCCGACCTGCAGCGGATTCTCGGCGTTGAAGTTCGGCGCCAGCGCCCCCATCCCCACGCCGAGGCTTACCAGGGTGATGGCGAGGAGCAACGCACCGAAGAGGGTGAACGTCCAGACCACCGGATCCGCGTCGAGCATCACGTTCGCGACGGCGGTGAGGATCAGCGCGAGGAGCGTCAGCGGCGCGGCGTAGACCAGCACTTTCACGCGCAGGAACTGCCGGTAGGAGATCGGCGCGGTCTGCAGAAGCCAGAACGCCTTCCCTTCCGCCGAGACCGAGGGGAAGGCGAAACGGAGGCAGATCGCGGCGATGACGAAGCCGGCCATGCCGAGGTTCGCGTAGGCCACGATGGTGGCGCGCGCGTCGCCGCCCAGCGGCAGCATCCGGATGTTGTAGAGGTAGATGAACATCAGCGCGGCCATGAGGAAGAGCTGCGACCACTGCGCGACGTCGCGCGTCAGCGTGCGCACTTCCTTCGCCACCATCGCCCGCAGCGGCGGATCGGCGCGGGCGAAGAGCCGATCGATGAGCCGCGTCGCCCGCGCGGAGCCGATCGCCACCGGGGCCATGCTCTCTCGCGCCCGGACGAACGCCACAAAGTAGATGCGCGTGGCGACGAGGAGGAAGAGGGCGAAGAGCACCAACGCCGGGATGGCGATGCGTGGCGCGAGGGTGAAGGCGCCGGCGCTCGTGACGATGTCGGCCAGCGAGGTGGAGGGATAGAGCTCCATCGACGGCAGCTCCAGTCCGCGCAGGACCAGCAGGACGTCGTCAGTGTCGACGTTCATGAAAAAGCGCTCCGGCCGCGCCATCCGGAAGGCGACCACCGCCAGCGTCAGGACGAGGATGGCCATCGTCGCCACGATCTGGTGCACGCGGCGTACGGGGAACCAGCGCACCAGGACGATGATCACCAGCGACCCGAAGCTGATCGGGATCGTCAGCAGCAGCGCGAGGTTGATCAGCGTGGTCGGATAGAAGGTCCACGGCCGTTCGTACTGCAGCGCGAAGGCGACGAAGAGCGGCGCGAGAAAGGCGAAGACGACCGTCGCGCTCTGCGCTAGCGTCTTTCCCCAGCGCGCCAGCACGAGACGCAGCTTGCCGCGCGGCGCGGAATGATAGATGTCGAGATCGAGATCGGTGAAGAACGCACCGATGGCCGCGGTCATGGACGACGAGAAGAGCACCACCGTCGCCACGAGAAAGACCATCGACAGCAGGTTGCGCAGGATGCCGATGGCAAAGAACGGCGTCGCCGTTTCCACCTGGGCGATGGCGCGGAACAGCCGGCGGAAGAGCACGAAATCGCCGTAGAGAAAGGCGGCAAAGAGCGCGGCCACGATGAGCGTGCGGAGGATGGTCGCCGTGTTCCAGGGACGCAGCTTCGAGGTGGCGATGCGCAGGCTCCACATGTGCGGCGAGCGTAGCACCACGCGGTGTTCCATGGAGACAAGGAGTGGGCTGGAAGCCCACATCACGGCAGGTGCCAGAGGGCGCTGAGCGGTTGAGCTATTGAGCTGTCAAGCCGGAAGAAGTGTTTTCAGTTTTCAAATACATTTCTCGCTCAATCGCTCAACCGCTCGGTCGCTCCTCCACAGCTACACGCCCGACCCGCTCGTGGCCACGGGATCCTTCGCTCCCCGTTTACACGATGGTTTTGGCGTCTTCGAAGAACTTCATCATCGACTCCCGCCGCGCGGCTCGCGCTTTCGATCGCTCGATGCCGAGCTCGATCAGGCGGTCGACCAGCCGCGGGTATTTCATCTCCGTCGCTTCCCACAGCTTCGGGTACATGGAGATGTTGGTGAAGCCGGGGATGGTGTTGATCTCGTTGACATAGGTGCGGTTCGTGCCGCGCTCGATGAAAAAGTCGACGCGGGAGAAGCCCCACGCGCCGACGGCGCGGAAGGCGGTCAGCGCCAGGCGGCGCAGCTCTTCGCTCTTGTCCTTCGCCAGCTTGGCGGGGATGACCAGCGACGATTTGTTCTCGACGTACTTGTCGTTGTAGTCGTAGAACTCGGCCGCCGCGATGATTTCGCCGGGGACGGAGGCTTCGGGCGTTTCGTTGCCGAGCACCGAGACCTCGAGCTCGCGCGCGTCGACGCCGCGCTCGATCAGCACTTTCTCGTCGAAGCGCAACGCGTACTCGATGGCCGCGGCGAGGTCGCCGTCCTTCTTCACCTTCGTCACGCCGACCGACGAGCCGCTGTTGGCCGGCTTCACAAAGTACGGCAGACGGAGCACGTTCGCGATGGAGCGCTGCACGCGCTCGCGCTCATTGCGCCACTCGTGATCGCTCAGCGCGACGTAGTCGACCATCGGCAGCTTCGCGGCGGCGAAGGCCTGCTTCATGTGCACCTTGTCCATCGCCACGGCCGAGCTGGTGACGCCGCTGCCGATGTACGGCAGACCGAGGATCTCCAGGTAGCCCTGCAGCGAGCCGTCCTCGCCGCCGGTGCCGTGGATGATCGGGAAGATGATGTCGATCGGCGCGGTACGCGACCAAACCTCGAAGCTGAAATCGGGATCGCCCGACTGACTGCTGTCGGAGCCCTCCAGGATGGCCTCGCTGCGCTCCGGCGCGACGAAGCGTCCGTCGCGCGCGATGCACATCGGCACCACCTCGTACTTTGTGCGCGGGATGGCGGAGTAGATCGAGCGGGCCGAGAGAATCGAGACTTCGTGCTCGGCGGAGCGGCCGCCGAAGAGAAGGATGACGGTGGTAGGCATCAGCGTCCGAGAGGGATCGATCCGATCAGGTACTTGAGGTCCTCGTCTCTCCAGCGGACGCCGCCGCCGAAGATGAACGACGTGTCGTTGAGGGCGTTGTCGATGCCGGAGGTGACGAAGATCGTCGGCGTGTTCGGCTTCTCGCGGCGGACGATGTATTCGCCGGTGAAGCGAAGGTGCGGGTTGTCGTCGCGCTTTTTGCCGAAGTCGAACGCCTCGCCGGTGATCCGGATGCGATCGTTGTAGTTGTAGTCGGCGCCCACGCCGCCGGTCGAGTCGAAGAGACCGACCCGCAGCGCGAGGTCATCGAGTACCCAGCCCGCCTGCGCGGAGATGACGAAGTCGCGGTCGTACTTGGTGGTCTCGGTGACGATCGTCTCCGTCTGGCCGGTGGCCGGGTTGGTGCGCGTGATGACGTCGGTTTTTTCGCGTTTGCGGCCGCGCGGGTCGTCGGCCAGCTCGAGGTTGTAGAAGCGGTTGCGCTCCGGGTTCGGCACCAGGCGCAGCGTGACGGCCGAGCGCGCGCTGCCGCGGTCTTTCTGCTCGATCCCTTCGATCACCTCCGGCGAAAGGCCGGCGTAATAATCAGACTTGATGCCGAGATCCATCTGGATCCGGGTGGCGCGGCCGAGCGTCTCCTGCAGCGACTTCACGCCCCCTTCGACCGAGGTGAGCGCGCCGGTGAGCCGCTCGTGCGCTTCGTCGCTGAAGAACAGCTTGCCGACCGTCCCTTCGCCGCTGCGCACCTGGCCGGTGATCGTGTTGAGGTTGTCGGCGGTCACCCGCAGATCGGCGGACAGGCCGCGGATGTTCTCCACCACGTGCCGGACGTCGGAGCGGTTCTCGCCGACGGTGCCGGCGATCTGCTGCGCGACGCGGTCGAGCGAGTCGGCCAGGCGGGGGATCTCGACGCGCAGCTGCGCCGTGATCTCGCGGGCATTGAGCAGCGTCGCGTCGACGTTGGAGCGGTTGGCCGCGATCATCTCGCGCATCTGCACGCTCATGATCCGGACGTTCTCGACGATCTCTTCGAGGCGCTGCTCGCCGGCCGGACCGGCCATGACCTGGCGCAGCGAGGCGGTGATCGCCTTCACGTCGGTGGCGATGTCGGAGACCTGCTGGGTGACGTCGTCGATGGAGGCCGGCTGCGTGCCGCGCAGCGTGACGGTCTGGTTCGTCGGAAGCACCGGCTGGTTGGCGGTGCCGGGGTCGAGCTCGATGTACTTCTCGCCGAGGAGTCCGAGGTTGGCCACGCGCGCGGTGGCGTTCGCGTGCAGCGGCACGTCGTCGTCCACTTCCAGCGTCACCTCGGCGGTGCCGTCGGGGAGGACGCGGATGTCCTTGACCGTTCCCTTGCGGACGCCGGCGATGCGCACGGCCGATTTTTCATCGAGGCCGGCCACGTCGTCGAAGCGCGCTTTGACTTCGCGCTCTCCACGGCTGCGCCCGAGCTCGAGGTCCTCGATCTTGAGGACGAAGTAGCCCAGAACGGCCAGGGCGACGAGCATGACAAGTCCGACTTTGGCTGCTGATGACATTTGTGACTCCGGGGCCGATTCTATGCGTTTGGGCGGAGGGGATCGAGGCCCGCGCGCCGCAGCATCTGGAAAAGCGTGGCCAGCGGGAGCCCGACCACGTTCGTGTAACTGCCGTGAATGCCGTCGATGAACATCGCGCCGATGCCCTGCACCGCGTAGGCGCCGGCTTTGTCGAGCGGCTCGCCGGTGCGTACGTACCAGGCGATGTCTTCCTTCGACAGCGGCAGCATCCGCACCTCCGACTCCGCGACGCGGGTCTCACGATAGTCGCTGGAGTGCTTTTCGAGCGTGACGCCGGTGTAAACGATGTGCGTTTTGCCGGCGATGGCCGCCAGCATCCGCTCGGCATCGGCCGCGTCCTCCGGCTTCTCGAGCAGCTGGTCGCCGAGCAATACGGTCGTGTCGGCGGCGATCACCCAGCGGTGGGGATGCTGCGCGGCAATGGCGTGGGCTTTCTCGCGCGAGAGGCGGGCCACGTACTCCTCCGGCGCCTCCCCTAGGTTGCGCACCTCGGGGATGTGACTCGGCACGACGTCGAAGGCGATGCCGATCGAGCTGAGGAGCTCGCGGCGGCGAGGTGAAGCGGATGCGAGGACGACTCGTTGGTTCATGCGGCTTTCGTGATCGAGAGGACGACGATGAAACGCGCCTCCGGCATGATGCGGTAAAGGATGCGCAGATGCTCGACGCGATGGCTCCAGAGCCCGCGCAACGGCTCGAGCAGCGGCACCCCGACGATCGGATCGTCATCCATCGCCTGGAGCGCATTGCGAACGAGGTACCGCTCTTCGTTCGTCAGCGCCTGCCAGTCGGCGAGGACCGATTCAGCGAGCCGGAGTCGATCGTTCCACATGGTCAAACCGGCGCGCGAGATTCACTCGAACAGATCCTCCGCCAGCGCCACCTCTCCCCGTTTCACCAGCTCGTCCGCTGCTTCGACTTTCGCGCGCAGCGGTGCGTCGTTCGTGATCTCGATCGTCTCCCGCAGGGCGAGGTACTCGTCGTGCGAGACGAGGATGGCCACGGCGCGGCCGTTGCGCTCGAAGAGGGTCTGGCCGCCCGAGACCTCGCACTCGCGCACGAGGTCGCGCGCATCGTCCGGGAGGTCGAGGACGTTGATTTTCTTCACGAGACGGTCGTGCTGGCGACGCTCTCGATGTAGGCGCGGAACTCGCGGCCGAGTGCGGGGTGGCGCAACGCGTAGTCGACCGTGGCCTTGAGGTAGCCGAGTTTCTCGCCGGCGTCGTAGCGGCGGCCAGAGAAGACGTAGCCGTAGAAATCGCCGGAGCGGACCAGCTCCCGCAGAGCGTCGGTCAGCTGGATCTCGCCGCCGGCGCCGCGCTCGGTCTTCTCGAGCATCGGGAAGATGTCGGGCGGGAGGATGTAACGGCCGATGATCGCGTAGCGCGACGGCGGATCGCTCTTCGGCTTCTCCACCATGTCCGACACTTTGAAGCGCCGTTCGCTGACCAGCTCCCCCGCCACGATGCCGTAGCGCGAGGTCTCTTCTTCCGTCACTTCCATCAGGGCGACCACCGGCCGGCCGGTGTCCTCGAAGACGCGGCGCATCTGCATCAGGCAGGGGATGTCGGCGAGGATGACGTCATCCGGCAGCACCACCGCGAACGGCTGGTCGCCGACGGCATCTTTTGCCGTCAGGACGGCGTGCCCGAGGCCGAGCGCCTCCTTCTGGCGGACGGCGATCAGGTCGACCATCCGGCTGACGGTGTCGACCTCGGTCAGAAGTTCATCCTTGCCGCGTTCGCGGAGCGAACGCTCCAGCTCCGAGGTGCGGTCGAAATGGTCGAGGATCGACTCCTTTCCCTTCGACGTGACGATGATCAGCTTGTCGAGCCCCGAGTCGCGCGCTTCCTCGATTCCGTACTGCAGAATCGGCTTGTCGACCAGCGGAAGCATCTCCTTCGGAATGACTTTCGTCGCCGGAAAGAAACGGGTGCCGAAGCCCGCGCAGGGGAAGACGCACGTACGGAGTGGAGTCATGCGGCGCGTTATACCAGAGAAGGTAGGGCCGAGGGCTGAGGGCCGAGGGCCGAGGGAAGAGGCCGCCGCGAGAGCATTTCGCGCTCGTCCCCTCGTCCCTTGGCCCTCGGCCCTCGGCCCTTCCCCGGTCCACCCGGCAGCCCGTTTGCTTGAGGCGGCTGTGGTACAACTAACTCCAGCGACGGGCGGGCATGCGTAAATACCTCATTCTCTTCGTTCTTCTCCTTTCGGCCACACCTCTTGCCGCGCAGTGGCGGCGCGCGGGTCTCTTCGGCGCGGATGTACGCGCCTTGATCAGCGATCCATCCAACCCCGATCGGCTCTATCTCGGCACGAGCGGCGGTGAGGTTTACGTCTCGAACGACGGTGCGAAGAGCTGGACCAACCCGCGCTACGGCATTCCTTTCCCCGGCTACATCGTCGACAACCTGCTCGTCGATCGCGAAGGTCGTCTCTGGGCCGCCTCGTGGGGGTTGTGGGGCGGCGGCGTCATCGCGGTGTCCTCCGATGGTGGCAAAACGTGGTCGCGGCGCGACGCGGGACTCGAGGACTTCTCGGTCCGCGCCATCGCCATCGACCCGAAAGACTCACGCTTCCTGGTGGTCGGCGGCCTGACCGGCGTCTATCGCAGCAAAGACGACGGACTGACGTGGACGAAGATCTCCGATCAGATCAACGTCGAGTCGCTGGCCATCGATCCGCGCAAGCGCGACACGATCTACGTCGGCACCTGGCGCCAGGGGTGGCGCACCGATGACGGCGGCAAGTCGTGGACGCACATCGCGAACGGGATGGTGCTCGACACCGACATGTTCGCCATTCACATCGACGAGCGGAACCCCGACAACGTCTGGGTCTCCACCTGCGGCTGGGTCTACAACTCGAAGAACCGCGGCGATCTCTGGACCCGCTACCGCGACGGCTTCAACAACCGCCGCATCCACGACGTGAAGACCGACCCGTGCGACCCGAACACAGTCTACGCCGGCTCGGTGGCCGGCCTCTATCGATCGGATGACGGCGGGAAGCTCTTCTACCCGATTTCCGACGAGAGCCTGGTCATCAACTCCATCGTCCTTCATCCCCAGCGCCCCAACCGCATCGTCCTCGGCATCGAGGGTGACGGCGTCTACATCTCGCACGATCGCGGTAAGACGTACAGCCGCACCTCGGACGGGCTGCACAACCTGCGCATCACCACCATCGTCCCCGATCCGTTCGCGAAAGAGCGCGTCTACGCCGCGGTGGTCTTCGGCGGCGCCGCCTCCGGGATCTACCGCTCCGACGACGCCGGTAAGAGCTGGGCGAAGGCCAGCAAAGTCGTCCTGCCGGAGGTGCTCAGTCTCGCCATCGCGGCCGAAGCCGACGCCGAGGTGAAGTTCCTCGCCGCGACGGAGAAGGGCTTCTTCTGGAGCCAGGACGCGGTCACCTGGACGCAGTCCGAGCCGTCGTCCTTCCCGATCCGCGTCGATAAGATCGTCCGCTTCAACCGCTCCCGCGCGTTCGGCGCGACGGCCGAGGGGGTCTTCACGACCCGCGACGGCGGCAAGAGCTGGTATCGCCTGGCTGGTGCCACCGACCGCGCGGTGGATCTCGCCGTCGGCAGTTGGAACGGCGGCCGCGCGCTTTATGCCCTGACCGCGAACGGCCTGGTGGTCTTCGACGGTGAGAAGTGGAACAGCATCGCCGGAGCGCCATCGAAAGGCCGCACCCTGGCGTTGCGCGGCAGCGCCACCGGCGACGTCATCTTCGTGGCCGGCGCGCACGGCGTGAAGGCGGGCCGCATCAACACCGAGCGTCAGTGGGAGCCGGTCGAAGCGCCCGACACCCAGTACGCCGTCGTGCACGGCGGCAGCCGCTCCCTCTTCCTCACCTCCCGCCAGCAGCGCGAAATCCTCGTCGGCAGCCCTACCGACTCCGAATGGCACGAGCTCTCCCTCCCCTCGCGCAACACCGAGGTCACCGCGGTCGTGCCCGATCCCTTCACGCGAGATCGCTACTACGTCGGCACCCTCGGCGAGGGCGTGTACATCTACGAGGGAAAGACGCGGCGCTACGAGCTGCCGGCGGCGACGCGCGCACAGCTGGGCGGATCGCAGTAGCGAGATTGCACACCACCCCAGATCTGGTTTAGCGCGGATCGTAGTAGCGGATGACCAGCAGGCCGATGCCCTTCGTCCCGTTCTCGTTCTTCGGGTTGTCCGACGGACGGCCATGTGTTCGGCCGCTCGTCGTAGAGCGCAGGGCTGCCGTTTCTTTTTTTGGCAAGCGGGCCGTGTTAGTTAGTTAACCCGGATGATTCATGAAGGTGTCGAAGCGGACGGTCAGCGCGGGTCTTGAACCGCGTGTGCGGCGATGGGCAGCGCAATTCTGTGGAAAACGCGTGTAAGACTTGCCGTTCCCAAGACGTGATGCACATGAACGTGTG
>DASWOB010000017.1:0-18688 GCA_036398925.1 Thermoanaerobaculia bacterium | reverse complement strand
CGCATCCTCTACGCCTGCTGGAAGAACAGTGTCCCCTACGACGAAGCTCGTTATCTGCAGCAGCTCGCCAGGCGAGGCTCACCCCTCGCCAACGCTGCCGCCTGACTTGACACGGAGGCTCAGATGTCCGGAGGCCCCCCGGTCGTTCCCTCATCGGTGGGTGAAGTGGTTGCTACTTGAACAGCAGCCGCGGCTCTTCGACGCCTTCGAACGAGCGCCGATGGATCGGCGACGGGCCGTAGAGCTTCAGCGCGGCCTGATGTTCCTCCGTCGCGTAGCCGCGATGATGCTGGAAGCCGTAGACCGGATACATCTCGTGGTACGCGTCCATCAGCCGGTCGCGGTAGACCTTGGCGACGACGGACGCCGCGGCGATCGAGATGCAGCGGCGGTCGCCTTTGATCAGCGGCACCTGCGGCATCTCGAGCTGCTCGAGGATCACCGCGTCGAGGAGCAGCACGTCGGGACGCAGCGGCAGGTCGTCGACGCACTGCAGCATCGCCAATTTCGAGGCGCGGAGGATGTTGATCCGGTCGATGGTCTCCGGCTCGACGACGCCGATGGCGATCGCGCGAGCCCGCTGCATGACGACGCGGCAGACGCCGAGGCGGTCCTGGTGGTCGATCAGCTTCGAATCGTTGACGCCGAAGAGCGTCGGATCATCGTCCAGGACGACGCACGCGGCGACGACCGGGCCGGCCAGGCAGCCGCGGCCGACCTCGTCCGTTCCGGCGATGCAGCGGAAACCAAAATCGCGGAGCTGACGCTCGATCGCTGACATCTCAGCGACCCGCGCCAGTTCCGCGAAAAGGGACTGCTCGAGCTTCTCGGCCGGAGAGCGGCGCGGCTTAGCGGCGCTTCTCTTCGATGCGCGCGGCTTTACCGCGGAGCTCGCGGAGGTAGTAGAGCTTCGCACGACGGACGCGGCCATGACGTTCCACCTCGATCTTGTCGATCGTCGGAGAGTGCAGCGGGAACATGCGCTCCACACCAATACCGCCCGAAATCTTGCGGACCGTGAACATCTGACGCGTGCCGCCGCCCTTGCGGGAAATGACGACGCCCTGGAAGATCTGAATGCGCTCTTTGTCGCCTTCTTTGACCTTGACGTGAACTTTGATCGTGTCGCCGGGCTGGAACGCCGGAAGATCGGTACGTTTGATCTCCGCCGACTCGACGAGCTTCATGATTTCAGGCATGACTCAACTCCGTAGTTTCGTAAAAAGCGGGCAATTATACGGTAAGCGGTTGCCGGAGGCAACGCGCAAACAACGCTCGGTTGCCGGTGGCAACGCGCAAACCAGACAGGGCGGCGGCTAGAACCACCTCTCAGCCGTTTTCATTCTCAACCGCACGCAGAATCGTCCGCGCCTCGTCGTCGAGCTCCGCCGTCGCCAGCAGGTCGGGCCGCCGGGCGAGCGTCGCCCGCAGCGCCTGCTCCTTCCGCCACTTGCGGATCTTCTCGTGATGTCCCGAGAGGAGGATCTCCGGAATCCGCCTCCCCCGCAGCTCCACCGGGCGGGTGTAGTGCGGGTAGTCGAGCAGGCCGCGAAAGAACGAATCCTCCTCGACCGAGCTGGCGTTGCCGACCACTCCCTCCACCAGCCGCCCCATCGCGTCGGCCATCAGCATCGCCGGCAGCTCACCGCCCGAAACGACAAAGTCGCCGACCGAGATCTCGTCCGGCTGCAGCAGCTCGTGCACACGATGGTCGAAGCCCTCGTAGCGGCCGCAGAGGAAGACCACGTGCTCTTTCTCCCGCAGTTCCTGCGCGATCCGCTGGGTGAACGGCCGCCCCTGCGGCGTCGTCAGCACCACGTGCGGCGTGCCTTCACTGCCCACGCCACGAAGCGCCTCGACACAGCGCAGCACCGGCTCCGCCAGCATCACCATCCCCGGCCCGCCGCCATACGCCTCGTCGTCGGTGGAGCGGTGCTTGTCGGTGGTGTGGTCGCGCAGGTCGTGCACGCGGATGTCGAGCAGGTTCTGCTTCACACCACGGGCAATGACGCCCTCGGCCAGCAGCGGCACGAACATACCCGGGAAGATGGTCACAAAGTCGATGCGGAGCATGGCCTTACCTGTTATCGACTGCGGTGGCATCGCCACCGCTCTCAACACCGGCGGCAACGCCGCCGGGCCGAAGCGCTGCTTCGGCTGTGACAGAGCGGCAGCGTTGCTGCCGCAGTCCAGATCTCACTCGGCGACCGCATCGAGATCATCGATCCCTTCCGGCAGCACCACGCTCATCGTCTTCGCCTCGAGGTCGACCGCGACACAGATGTCCGCCGCGAACGGCAGGTCCCACGTCGTTCCGTCCGGGCGCTGGATCGAGAGCAGAATCCCTCCGCCCCCCTCGTACGCCTCGTCGACGACGCCGCGCTGCTTCCCCTCGGCGTCGATCAACGTCAGCCCCACCAGGTCGTGCAGGAAGTACTCGTCCTCTTCGAGCTCGCGCGCTTCGCTCTCCGGGATCTCCACCGTCCAGCCATGCAGCTCGCGCAGCGCCTCGGGCGAATCGATCCCGGCGAACTTCACCAGCGCGCGGCCGGCGTGGACGCGTACCGCTTCGACGCGCGTTTCGCGCGTTTTCGCTTCATCGGGGGCCACCAGCGTCACCGCGTCGATCTCGGTGAAGCGCTCCAGCGAGTCGGTCCAAGGCTCGACGCTCGCCTCGCCACGCACGCCGTGCGCCTTGCGGATGATGCCGAGGGCGATCCGCTCCGGCATCTCAGTCGACGATGTCGAGCGTGTAGCGGCGGCGCGTTTTCTGGCCGGCCGCCGTGAGGAGGGTGCGGATGGCACGGGCGGTCCGCCCCTGCCGTCCGATCACTTTCCCGAGGTCGTCGGGCGCGACTTCCAGCTCCACGACCGTCGTCTGGTCTCGCTCGAACGTGCGCAATCTCACCTCGTCGGGACTGTCGACGAGCGATTTTGCGAGGAACGAGACCAGTTCCTTCATCAGCGCGCCTACTTCGCGAGCTTCTTGAGGAGCGACTTGACCGTCGGCGAGAGCTGCGCGCCCTTGCTGACCCAGTACTCCACGCGGGCCGTGTCGATCTTCACGTCGGCCGGGTTCTTCTTCGGGTCGTAATGACCAATCTGCTCGACCGTCGCGGCGGACGGCGTCTTCAGCGAGTCGGAAACCACGACGCGATAGAACGGGGCGTGGGTGGCGCCACCACGGCGCAGACGAATCTTCAACATGTTCAGTAACTCCTTGGAAAATGAGCCGGGTCAGGGGAAAAGAACGCGGATATTACCCGAGCGCGGGCTTGAACTACAAACCGCCGGGCGGAATTCCGGGGAACGACCGGAGGCCTCCGGCGGCCGGGGCGCAGGCCCGGACCCGATGGTTGGCCCCCGGTCGTTACTGCAGGAACTCCGGCGGCAGACCCTTCATCATCTTGCCGAACTTCCGCGCCCCGAAGCCTTTCGAGAAGGTCTTCATCATCTTCTTCATCTGCAGGTAGTTCTTGAGGAGCCGGTTGATCTCCTGCACCGAGGTGCCGGAGCCCTTGGCGATCCGCTTCTTCCGATGGCCGTTCAGGATCTGCGGATACTCCCGCTCCTTGGCGGTCATCGAGTCGAGAATGGCCTGCATCCGGACGATGGCCTTCTCGTCGATGTCCTCGTCGTTGATCTTCCCGGCGCCCGGGATCATCGAGACGAGGGAGCTGAGCGGCCCCATCTTCTTCACCTGCAGCAGTTGCGAGCGCAGGTCCTCGAGGGTGAACTTGTCCTTGGCGACCCGTTCGGCGAGGCGTGCTGCTTCTTTCTTGTCGACCTCCGCCTCGACCTTTTCGATGAGCGAGAGCACGTCGCCCATGCCGAGGATGCGCTGGGCCATCCGCTCGGGGTAGAAGACGTCGAGGTCGGCCAGCTTCTCGCCGACGCCGACGAACTTGATCGGCCGATTGACCACATGCTTGATGGAGAGGGCCGCACCGCCGCGCGCATCACCGTCGAGCTTGGTCAGCACGATGCCGGTCACGCCGAGACGATCGTCGAACTCCTTGGCCGACTTCACCGCGTCCTGACCGGTCATCGCGTCGGCCACGAAGAGGATCTCCGACGGCCGTGCGTCCGACTTGATGGTCTGCAGCTCCTGCATCAACTCTTCGTCGATGTGCAGGCGGCCGGCGGTATCGAGGATCACCGTGTCGTAGAGGAGGGTCTTCGCCTCGCGCAGGGCGTTCTGCGCGATCTGGACCGGATTGCGGAGCTCGCCGATCTCGTAGAACGGCACCTTGACGTTGTTCGCCACGACGCGCAGCTGATCGATCGCGGCGGGACGGTAGACGTCGCACGGCACGAGGATCGGACGGCGGCCGCGCGTCTTGAGGTGCATGGCCAGCTTGCCGGAGGTGGTCGTCTTACCGGAGCCCTGCAGGCCGACCATCATGATCACGGCCGGGCTGCCGACCAGGGCCAGGCCGACTTCGTTGCCGCCGAGCAGCGCCTGCAGCTCGTCGCGGACGATCTTCGTGACCTGCTGCGCCGGGGAGAACGCCGACAGGACTTCCTCACCATTCGCCTTTTCCTTGACGCGGTTGGTGAATTCCTTGACGACCTTGAAGTGCACGTCGGCCTCGAGGAGGGCGACGCGGATCTCCTTGAGCGCGTTGTCGATGTGCCACTCGTTGAGGGTGGCCTCGCCGCGCAGGGTCTTGAAGACCCGGTCCATCTTGTCCTGTAAGTTGTCGAACATAAGCCTGTCCTAGAATCTCCGGCCGTGCCGGGCCATTCCTTCGCGCCGATGCGGCGCATCCTCCGAGAGGCCCGCCCCGTCGATCCGTTCACCCTGAGGGTGACGGCCTCGGGCGAGGAGAACCGGCGCGGCGACTTCATTCTTTACTGGATGCAGACCACGCGGCGGATCGAGCAGAACCTCGCGCTCGAGTACGCCATCGCGAAGGCGAACGCCGCGAACCTGCCGGTCGTCGTCTACGAATCGCTCCGCGAATCGGGATACGAATCGCAGCCGCTGCATGATCGCATTCATTCCTTCATTCGCGAAGGTGCGGAGGCCAACGCCGTCGACGCCGAGCGTCACGGCCTGCGCTACGTCTCGTTCGTCCCGCGCACGCCGGAGGAGACCCTGCGCGTCGTAGCCGAAGCCGCGAAAGAGGCCCGCCTGGTGGTGACCGATGACTACCCGACTTTGGCCGTGCGCGAGCTGACCGAGCGCTTCGTCGCCGGCAGCCGGGTGGCCGTGCATCTGGTCGACGGCAACGGCATCCTGCCGATGCGCGCCTTCGCGAAAGAGCAGTACTCGGCCAAGTTCCTCCGCGATCGTGCCCATCGCCTCTTCCCCGAATACTGGCGTTTCACCCATGCAGCACAGCGTCCACTCGTCGCGCAGCTCGACGTGACCGGCTATTCGACGAACCGCCACGTCGTCAGCGGCCTCTCGCCGTATCTCCACTTCGGCCGGATCGGCGTGCACGAGGTGGCGGAGCACGTCCTCTTCTCCGATGCGCCGCAGGAAGACATCGACGCCTTTCTCGAACAGCTGATCATCCGCCGCGAGCTCTCCTTCAACTTCTGCTTTTACAACCGCGCCCATACCTCGCTCGACTGCCTCCCCGACTGGGCGAAGAAGACGCTCGACAAACACCGCGGCGATCGCCGCAAGCCGTCGTACTCGTACGAAGAGCTGGAGCGCGGCGAGACCTACGACCACGTCTGGAACCTCGCCCATCGCCAGCTCCTCGACAGCGGCACGATGCACGGCTACCTGCGCATGCTCTGGGGGAAGAAGATCATCGAGTGGAGCGACACGCCCGAAGAAGCGTGCGCCACGATGATCCACCTGCACGATCGCTACGCGCTCGACGGCCGCGACCCCAACACCTACGCCGGCGTGATGTGGTGCTTCGGCAAGCACGACCGCCCCTGGGCACCCGAGCGCCCGATCTTCGGCAGCATCCGCTGGATGTCCTCCGCGCAGACGGCGAAGAAGATGAAACTGAGAGATGAGCGATGAGAGATGAGCGATGAGCGATGAACCGCTCCGCGTTCACGTCCGTTTATCGCTCATCGTTCATCGCTCATCTCTCATCGCTGTGAATCCAGCAGGTTTTGGGGAGCTGTTGAGCTGTTGAGCCGGGAGAAGTATTTGATCCATCCAACACTTCTTTCGGCTGAACAGCTCAATGCTCCTCAACAGCTGTGAAGTTGTAATCCCCCCGTCATCTTCACGGCGTTGCATACACCTCCTGCGAAGGAGGGGCACCAGCAATGCTCAGCCATGACGCCACGATGAAAGACCTCGAAAAGGTCGGGATGATGAACGAGCGGGAGCTCGACACGCTGCCGTTCGGCGCGATCCGGCTCGACAAAGAGGGCAAGGTGCTCGCGTACAACTCGACCGAGGGGAAGCTCACCGGCCGCGATCCGAAGAAAGTGATCGGACGGAACTTCTTCACCGAGGTCGCCCCCTGCACGAATGTGCAGGCCTTCGCCGGCCGCTTCCGCGAAGGCTTCGCCAGGAAAGAGATGCACGCCATCTTCCCCTACCGCTTCGACTTCGAGATGGCGCCGCGCGACGTGTCGGTGACCCTCTTCTATTCGAAGCAGACCGACAGCGCCTGGGTGTTCGTGCGGGAACAGCAGCAGTGATGACGGTCGCAGCGCCTGATCCGAGGTCCGCGCCCGATCAGCAGGCGCTGCTCGATCAGATCTTCGCCAGATCGGCCTTGCGCATCGCGCTGCATGGCATTCATCAGGTCCAGTCGAGCGATCGCGTGATCGGCTACGAGGCGCTGATGCGCGGTCCGCGCGGCGCGCCGTACGAGTCGCCGCCGATGGCCTTCGCCATGGCTGCAACGCTCGACATCCTCGAGCAGCTCGACACCCGCTGCGAGATGGCCTCGACCGTCGCCTGCGACGGGCTGCTCTTTCTGAACGCGCATCCGCGCACGATGGCTTTCCCAGCGCCCCGCGCGACGTCCGCATCCGGATGATCTACAGCGGCTCGCCGCGCCCCGCGGTGTGGATTTTCGTGACGCCGTTGAATTGAGCGATGAACGATGAGCGATGAGCGATGAACCGCTCCGCGTTCACGTCCGTTCATCGCTCATCTCTCATCTCTCATCGCTCGTTAACGCGCCGAGGAAGACCCGGCAGCGCCCGCGGCGTTCCCCACACCATGGCGTCGCTCACGCTCCGCATCGCCGCGAATGCCGCGGGAGATTTCTTCGTCGACTCCAGTTGCATCGATTGCGATGCCTGCCGGCAGATTGCTCCGGGGGTGTTTCACGACGTTGGCGGGCAGTCGGCGGTGTTGCGGCAGCCGCGGACGGATGCGGAGCTGCTCGCGGCGCAGAAGGCGTTGCTGGCCTGCCCCACCTCGTCCATCGGCGACGTGGCGCGGCGCGACATGAGCGCGGCGCTGGCGTCGTATCCGGAGCGGATCGACGACGACGTACACGTCTGCGGCTTCACCAGCGAGGATTCGTTCGGCGCGTTCAGCTATCTCATTCAGAAGGAGAGCGGCAACATCCTCATCGACTCGCCGCGCTTCGCCGGACCGCTGGTGAAGAACATCGAGCGGATGGGCGGCGTCGCGCGGATGCTGCTCACCCACCAGGACGACGTGGCCGATCATGAGAAGTTCCACGACCGCTTCGGCTGCGAGCGGGTGCTGCATCGCGATGACGTGCGCGCGCAGACGAAGGTGGTCGAGCTGCAGCCGCAGGGCAACGATCCGGTCGAGCTCGAAGACGGCCTGCTGATGATCCCGACGCCGGGGCACACCCGCGGTCACGCGGTCTACCTCTGGAAAGAGCGCTTCCTCTTCACCGGCGACCACCTGGCCTGGAGCGAGTCGCGCGGCCATCTCTACGCCTTTCGCTCCGCCTGCTGGTACTCGTGGAGCGAGCAGATCCGCTCGATGGAGCGGCTGCTCGACTACGAATTCGAGTGGGTCCTGCCGGGTCACGGCCGTCCGGTTCACCTTGCGCCGGACGCAATGCGGGCGTCGCTCCGGCAGTGCATCGCGTGGATGCGTGGAACATCGCTGGCCTGAGCGGCGGGCTTGCACGTTCTCGAGACCACCCCCCTCACGCCGGAGGCGTGTCGTACATTAGCCGGTCGGCAAGTGCCGAAGGCACGCAGCCACCGGTTCGGTCGCGAACGAGGAATTGCACCCCGGAGGGGTGCCGGCCTCAAAGGCACGCGACCCCTCCCGGGGTCGTGGCGAGGTCGGGATCGAGTCCGGTGGCAGCGTGCCCAAGGCACTTGCCACCGGCTAATCTACGACACGCCTCCGGCGTGCAATCCCCATCGGCTCTCCGAACATTTTCGCCGCCTCTGAGCGTGGGGCCAATTCCTACATCCGTCGTGGAACATCGCTTGCTCCCCACGCAACGCGGGGAGTGTGGCGATGAAGAAATACCTCGACGTCTTCAAGGAGACGTTCAAAGAGTTCGGCGAAGACAAGGCGCCGCGCCTCGGCGCAGCGCTGGCGTACTACACCATCTTCTCGATCGGCCCGCTGCTGCTGATCTGCGTGGCCATGGCCGGCATCTTCTTCGGGCAGGAAGCGGCGCAGGGGAAGGTCTCGGCCGAGCTGGGGAAGGTCTTCGGGTCGAAGATGGCGGAGTCGCTCGAGACCGTGATCAAGGCGGCGGCCACACCGAAGAGCGGCACGCTGGCCACGATCGTCGGTGCCGTGACGCTCCTCCTCGGCGCGGCCGGCCTCTTCGCCCAGCTCAAGGATGCCCTCAACACCATCTGGAACGTCGAGAAGAAGAAAGCGGCCGGCATCATCGGCTTCATCAAAGAGCGCTTCCTCTCCATGGCCATGGTGCTGGGGATCGGCTTCCTCCTGCTGGTGACGCTGATGCTCGACACGATCGTCGCGGCCATGGGGCCGTACCTCGAGCGGGTTCTCGGCGGCCAGGCGATCGCGCACGTCCTGCAACTGGCGGTGTCGTTCATCGTGTCGACGCTCCTCTTCGCCGCCATCTTCCGCATCCTGCCCGACATCAAGATCGCCTGGAAGGACGTCTGGCTCGGCGCGATCTTCACCTCCCTCCTCTTCGTCCTCGGTAAGTGGGGCCTCGGCCTCTACCTCGGCAAGGCGGCAGTCGGCTCCGCCTACGGCGCGGCCGGCTCGCTGGTGATCCTGCTGGTCTGGGTCTACTGGTCGGCGCAGATCCTCTTCTTCGGCGCCGAATTCACCCAGGTCTACGCCCGCCGCTTCGGCAGCCTCAAAGGCGATACGTCGAAGATCGAGGCACGCTCCGGCGCGAAGAAGCCGGAAGACCGCCCGAAAGCGGAGACCACGGCCGAAGGAAAGCCGAAGGGACTGCCGGGCGGCGGCAGCGTGCAGCAGCCGGCCTACGCCCGCAACGCCCAGCCGGCAAAGAGCGGTGGCGGCGGCATGGTCAAGGTGGCGGCCGGCGGTGCGGCGGGCCTCGTGCTCGGTACCATCGTCGGCGGCATCAGCGCAGGGGTGATCGTGCTGAAGTCGGTCAAGAAGCTGTTCATACCGTTCAAATAGCCCGCGGGCTGCCGGGAGCGCGCGCGTGTAGCGCGACCAATCCATCGATGGAGTGCGACCGCTACGTCGTTGGATTGGGCGAATCAACCGATGTAGTGCGACGACTACGTCGTTGGATTGCGCGAATCCACCGATGTAGCGCGACCTCTACGTCGTTGGATTGCGCGAATCCACCGATGTAGCGCGACCACTACGTCGTTGAATTGCGCGAATCCACCGATGTAGCGCGACCACCACGTCGTTTGATTTCGGGAATCAACCGATGTAGTGCGACGACCACGTCGCTGAATTGCGCGAATCCACCGATGTAGCGCGACGACTACGTCGTTGAATTCCGCGAATCAATCGATGTGGTGGGACGACCACGTCGATGTGGTGCAACCACCACGTCGATGCGTTAACGCAACGTCAAAGGGGTTGTCGCCGCGCCACACCTTCGGGGTGGTCGCGCCAGAGCCATCGCTTTTGTTTTGTGCACGTTATGGACGGCGTGGCCTACAATCGCCAGCGGTGAACCGCTACGCAAAGCTTTTCCTCGCGCTGGCGGTCATCGCCGGGTTCGTGATCGCCCTGCGCCTCCTCCCGGTGGCGGAGTGGCTCGAGCAGTTCAAGGGGTGGGTGCAGGGGGTGGGGACGATCGGGTACGTGCTCTACGCGCTGGTCTACGTGGTCTGCTGCGTGCTGCTGATCCCCGCCATCGCGCTCACGCTCGGCGCGGGGGCGATCTTCGGCTTTGCGGCCGGCTCGGTCATCGTCGTCACCGGGGCGACGCTCGGGGCCGCGGCGGCGTTCTTGCTCGCCCGGACGGTGCTGCGGCACAAGGTGGAGAAGATGACCGAGGGGAACGCCAAGTTCCGGGCGCTCGACCGCGCCATTGCCGCCGAGGGGACGAAGATCCTCTGGCTGGTCCGGCTGTCGGGGTTCCCGCCGTTCACCTGGGTCAATTACGCCTTCGGGCTGACCGGCGTGCGCATCGTGCCGTACATCTTCATCACCTTCTTCGGGATCATCCCCGGGACGCTCGCCTTCACCTGGGCGGGAGCGGCGGGAGCGAACGCGCTGACCGGCAGCGGCAACCGCGTCCTGCTGATCGTCACCGCGGTTGGGGCGATCGTCGTCAGCGCCTTCATCGCCCGCATCGCCACCAGGGCCATCAAGCGTGCTGGCGTCGACCCCGCCGCGGCTCAACCGCGGCCATAGGCGAGGTATATGCTTCGTCCTCCACGCCACCTGGAGGAAAACGATGACCAACCCCCTCGCACAGCTCGCCAAAATGGGGCAGAGCGTCTGGTTCGATCAGATGGAGCGCAAGCTCGTCTCGACCGGCCGGTTGCAGCAACTGATCGATGAGGACGACCTCCGCGGCCTCACCTCGAATCCGACCATCTTCGAGAAAGCGATCGGCGGCAGCGAAGACTACGACGCGCAGCTGCGCACGCTCGCCGCGCAGAAGATGAACCGCGACCAGATCTACGACGAGCTGGTGATCGAGGACATCGGCAACGCCGCCGACGTCTTCCGCCCGGTCTACGACAAAACGAACGGTCTCGATGGCTACGTCAGCCTCGAGGTCTCGCCGCTCCTGGCCAGCGACACGCGGAAGACCGTCAGCGAGGCCAAACGCCTCTTCACCCGCCTCGGCCGGCCGAACGTGATGATCAAGATCCCGGCCACGCCGGAGGGCATCCCGGCCATCGAAGAAGCCATCTACACCGGCATCAACATCAACGTGACGCTGATCTTCTCCAACGACGTCTACGCGCAGGTGATGGAGGCGTACATCCGCGGCCTCGAGCGCCGCGCCGCCGACGGCCTGCCGGTCGGCGACATCTCCTCGGTGGCCAGCTTCTTCGTCAGCCGCATCGACGCACAGGCCGACAAGCAGATCGAAGCGAAGCTGAAAGAGAGCGGCGACCAGGAGCTCGAACAGCTGCTCGGCAAGGTGGCCATCGCCAACGCGAAGATGGCCTACCAGGCCTTCCGGCAGGTCTTCGAATCGGAGCGCTTCCGCCTGCTGCGCGACAAAGGGGCCCGGGTGCAGCGCCCGCTGTGGGCCTCCACCGGCACGAAGAATCCGAAATACAGCGACGTGCTCTACGTCGAGACGCTCATCGGCGCCGACACCGTCAACACGCTCCCCCCCGCGACCTATGAGGCCTTCCGCGACCACGGCAAGGTGGAGATGACCATCGAGGAGAACGTCGACGAGGCGCGCCGCCTGCTGGCCCTCTTCGAGGCGAAAGGCTTCAGCCTCGCCGCCATCACCCAGAAGCTGACCAGCGACGGCGTCAAGTCGTTCAACGAGTCGTTCGAGCAGCTGATGAACACGATCGAGGCGCGCCGCGACGCCGCCACGCGTGGCTTGCCCGATCGCCTCACCCTGCACCTCGGCCCGCATCAGGCCAAAGTGGACGAGGCCATCCAGCGCGCCGACAAGGAAAAGTTCGTCGAGCGGATCTTCGCCCGCGAAGCGGCGCTCTGGACGAAGGACGCGGCCGGACAGGCCATCATCGCCAACGCCCTCGGCTGGCTCGACGCGCCGGAAAAATACGCGCGCATGGCCAAGCACCTGAGCGAAGTCGCGCACGACGTGGCGGGGGAGTTCGACAAGGTGGTGGTCCTCGGCATGGGAGGCTCCAGTCTTGCCTCCGAGGTCACCCGCCGCGTCTTCGGCAGGAAAGAGGGACGCCCGGAGCTGCTCCTCCTCGACTCCACCGTCCCCGAAGCGGTCACGCTGCTGGAGGCGCAACTCGACCTGGCGCGGACGCTCTTCATCGTCGCCTCGAAGTCGGGCACCACCACCGAGCCGCTGATGTTCCAGCGCTACTTCTTCGACCGCGTCCAATCGGTCAAAGGGGAGCGTGCCGGTGAGAACTTCATGGCCATCACCGACCCCGGCACGCAGCTGGCCGCCGACGCAGCGCGCGACAGATACCGCCACACCTTCCTCAACTCCGCCGACGTCGGCGGACGCTACTCCGCGCTGACCTACTTTGGTCTCGTCCCGGCGGCGATCGCCGGCTACGACGTGACGGAGCTGCTCGAGCGCGCCGTGCACGCCACGCACATCTCCCGCATCCCGAACGTGCGGAAGAACCCGGCCGCCCTGCTCGGCATCGTCATCGGCGCGCTGGCGCAGGCCGGCCGCGACAAGCTGACCCTGATCACCCCCGCGCCGCTCGACACGCTCGGCCTCTGGATCGAGCAGCTCATCGCCGAAAGCAGCGGCAAGGAAGGGAAGGGCATCGTCCCGATCGCCGGCGAGCCGCCGCTGCCGGCCGATGCGTATGGCGACGATCGTCTGTTCGTCTGCGTGCGGTTGCGGGGCCGCGACGATCAGTCGCCGACAACGTCACTCACAGCCCGCCTGCGCGAGCTCGCGGACGCCGGTCATCCCGTGGTCGATCTCGTGCTCGAAGAGACGCTCGACCTCGGCGAGATCTTCTACGTCTGGGAGCTCGCCACCGCCGTCGCCGGCGCGCTGATGGGCATCAACGCCTTCGACCAGCCGAACGTGCAGGAGTCGAAGGACAACACCAGACGGCTGCTCGAGGACTACCGCGGCGCCGGCAAGCTCAATGAAGGCACCTTCGCAGCGACCGGCGACGACGCCGCGCTCGCGTCGCTGCTGGCGAGCGTCAAGCCGGGCGATTACGTGGCCATGACCGAGTATTTCGCCGAGACGTACTCGCGCAACGAGACGATCTCCGCGATCCGCGAGGCCATCGCCCGCGAGCTGCGCGTCGCCACCACCACCGGCTACGGGCCGCGCTTCCTCCACTCCACG
Organism: Thermoanaerobaculia bacterium; assembly: GCA_036398925.1. Taxonomy (GTDB): domain Bacteria; phylum Acidobacteriota; class Thermoanaerobaculia; order Gp7-AA8; family Gp7-AA8; genus DASWOB01. Next base: position 5,390 of record DASWOB010000017.1, on the reverse strand, counting down.
GGGCAGCTGCACAAAGGGGGGGCGAACAACGGCGTCTTCCTGCAGCTGACGGCCGACTCGCCCGACGTGCCGATTCCGAACGAACCGTTCGGCTTCGCCGTGCTGTCGCGCGCGCAGGCCATCGGCGACTTCGAGTCGCTCGCCTCGCGCGACCGCCGCCGCCTGCGCGTGCATCTCGGCAGCGACGTCGAGGCGGGACTGGCCTGGCTGCTGGCCGCCGTGCAAAGCAAGGTGAGGGCGTAATCGTGCAGGCTGACTTCGGGATGATCGGGCTCGCGGTGATGGGCTCGAACCTCGCGCTGAACGTGGCCGATCACGGCTTCACCGTCGCTGTCTGGAACCGCGAGCCGCAGACGACGAAAGACTTCTGCGCGCGTAACCCCGGCAAGCCGCTGCACGCCACCACCACCCTCGAGGAATTCGTCGCGGCGGTGGCCAAACCGCGCCGGATCATGATGCTGATCAAGGCCGGCGCGCCGGTCGACGAGACCATCGGCAAGCTGCTGCCGCTGCTCGACGAAGGCGACATCCTCATCGACGGCGGCAACTCCTGGTTCAAGGACACGCAGCTCCGCACCGCCCGCTGCGCGGAGAAGGGAATCCACTTCGTCGGCTCCGGCGTCTCCGGCGGTGAGGAAGGGGCGCGCCGCGGCCCGTCGCTGATGCCGGGCGGCTCGCCCGATGCCTGGAAGGCCATCCAGCGCGTCTTCGAATCGATCGCCGCGAAGAGCGACTCCGGCGCCTGCGTGACCTGGTGCGGTCCCGACGGTGCCGGGCACTTTGTGAAGATGGTGCACAACGGCATCGAGTACGGCGACATGCAGCTCATCGCCGAGGCGTACGACCTGCTGCGCACCGGCCTCGGATTGACGGCAGAGGAGCTGGCGGACGTCTTCGGTGAGTGGAACCGCGGACCGCTGGAATCGTTCCTCATCGAGATCACGGCGCTGATCTTCCGCAAGCGCGACCCGCAGACCGGCGAGCCGCTCATCGATCACATCCTCGACAAGGCGGGACAGAAAGGGACCGGCAAGTGGACCGCGCAGGTGGCTCTCGACCTCGGCATCCCGGTGCCGACCATCGCCGCCGCCATCGACGCGCGCGTGCTCTCGTCGATGAAAGCGGAGCGCGTGGTCGCGTGCAAAGTGCTGCCGGGCGTGCCGTGGCGCAAACCGGCCGACCCGCAGGCCTTCATCCGCGACGTGCACGACGCGCTCTACGCCGCCAAGATCTGCTCCTACGCCCAGGGAATGGCGCTGATCGCGGCTGGCTCGCGCGAGTGGAAGTGGAACATCGACCTCCGCGAGATCGCCCGCATCTGGAAAGCCGGCTGCATCATCCGCGCGAAGTTCCTCGACACGATCATGCACGCCTACGAAGCGCGCCCCGACCTCCCGAACCTCCTCCTCGACGAAAGCATCGCCACCTCCATCAACCTCGACGCCTGGAGGCGCTGCGTCGCCAACGCGCAGCTGACCGGCATCCCCACCCCCGCCTTCAGCGCATCACTCGCCTACTTCGACAGCTACCGCACCGCCGAGCTCCCGCAGAACCTCACCCAGGCCCAACGCGACTTCTTCGGCGCGCATACCTACCAGCGCAACGACGCCGGCGACGACGCGCCGTTCGTGCACACGGATTGGTAGTTTTGTTATCACCCTGAGCGAGCGCAGCGAGTCGAAGGGGCAACCAAGGCGCGGCGCGTCTGATGGCCAACGGCGGCGCGGCGCCTTGATTGACCCTTCGACTCCGCTGCCGCTCCGCTCAGAGCTGCGGCTTGAACCACCCCGCGATCCGCTCTTTCACCCGGTCGACCGCGCTGCGGCGGATCCAGCGGCGTTTGGTGATCTCCTCGCTGCGGGCCAGATCCTCGAAGAACATCTGTTCCATCCGGCCGGCGATGCCTTCGTCGTAGATGTTGACGTTGACCTCGTCGTTGAGGCGGAACGAGCGGTCGTCGAAATTCGACGAGCCGACCGTGGTCCAGATGCCGTCCACCACCATGGTCTTGGCGTGCATCATGGTCGGCTGGTACTCGAAGATGCGGATGCCGTGGCGCAGCAGGCGCGAATAGAAAAAGCGGCTGGCGTGGCGGACGAACGGGACGTCGGTGAACTCGCCCGGCACGATCACCCGCACGTCGACGCCGCGGCGCACCGCCCCCTGCAAGGCGCGCAACGTATCGGCGTCGGGGATGAAGTAGGCGTTGTTGATGTGGATGGAGCGCTCCGCGCTGACGATGGAGATGATGTAGAGCAGCTTCACCGTCGAGCTGCCCTCGCTCGGCGATGACTTGATGACCTGCGTCAGGCAGTCGCCGCGCGACTTGAGCTGCGGGAAGTAATCGAGCCCGGTCAGCAGCTCGCCGCGGCTCTTGATCCAGTTGTCCATGAATGCGAACTGCATCTGCGTCACCACCGGCCCCTCCACCCGCACCACCGTCTCGCGCCAGTGCTCGTGCGTGTCGGCGTCCCCCAGCCACGTATCGGCAATGCCGACGCCGCCGGAGAATCCGACCTCGCCGTCGACGATCAGCAGCTTGCGATGCGTGCGGTGATTGGCGCGCAGGAGGGTGTACCAGCGCAGCGGGTGGTACCACTCGACGGCAATGCCGTTGCGCCGCAGGAAGGCGATCAGCTCCTCCGACATCTGCGCGGAGCCGACCGAGTCGAGCACCACGTTCACCTTCACGCCGGCCCGGGCCCGCTCCGCCAGCGACTCGGCGAACAGCCGCCCGATCTCGCCGTCCCAGAAGATGTAGAACTCGAGGTTGATGGTCCGCCTGGCCGCCTTGATCGCCGACAGCATGGCCGGAAAGATCTGCACGCCGTTACGCAGGACGTCGACCTTGTTCCCCTCCGACATCGGCGAGCCGGTCAGCGCGTGCATGGTCTGCAGGAAGGCCACGTCGCGTACGCCGAACTGGTGGCGCATGTGGTAGCGCATCGGCGCGCGCCGCCGCACGATCGGCAGCGACGGACGTCCGGGATAGCGGGGCGCTTTGCGCTTGCGGAAAAGCGTCAGCACTCAGCGCTTCCCGATCAGCCAGAGGATCAGCGCGATCGCGGCGATGGCCATGCCGACCGCGAAGGAGATGATCACGAACAGGATCAATCCGGCGATCAGCGCGATCTCGGCCGTCGAGCGCGGCGGCCTGCGGCGGTCGCGATGCTTCTCGAGCAGCCGCATGTTCATCATGTTCTCTTCGTAGAGGAAGTCGAACACGTCGCCGGCCAGCGGCACCGCACCGAAGGTGAGGTCGACCAGCACGTTGAAGACCATCCGCACGATGATCCAGGCCGGCACGCGATGCCGCAGCGCGCCGACGATGATCCACCCCGACATCACCCCGCCGATCACGTCGCCGACACCGGGGATCAATCCCAGCAGCGCGTCGAAGCCGACCCGGAAGCGCGTCCCCGGAACGGAGAAGGCTTCGTCCATAAAGTACGCGAAGCGGCGCAGGGCCACGAGGTCCTTCGGCAGCTTCTCGTCCGGCTCGATGACATCCGGAATGTGAACGCGGTCAGGCACGCTCGACCATTATGCAAGGTTCGCGACAGCACCCCCACCGTCCGGCCCGCCTCTTGCGTTTATCCTTCTCCCAATGCCCGAAGAGCCGAGCGAGCGTCCGCTTTCGTGGCGGGAACGGTGGGTCGCCACCCTGGTGTCGCTCCGCGACGTGATCTGGTCGTGGCTCACCGATCCGGCGGTGCTGGTCTACCGGCGCCACGGCTTCGGCCAGAAACGCCTCCGCATCATCATCGTCGAGTTCTTCCTCTTCGTCCGCGAGGTGGTGCGGGAGTTCTGGAACATCGAAGGGACCTCGCGCGCCGCGTCGCTCGCCTACACCACGCTCCTCTCGCTGATCCCGCTGCTGGTCGCGTTCACCTACTACCTCAAGGAGTATTTCGGGAAGCTCTTCCCCGGCTTCCAGACGCAGGTCGATTCGCTGCTCAACGCCGTGATCCCATACCAGTCGCCGCAGATCACCTATCACCTGGCGCGTTTCGCGGAGAAGGCCGAAGCGGCATCGACGGTCGGTGCGATCGTCTTCATGTTCATCGCCTTCCGCCTCTTCCTGGCGGTGGAGGGGGCGGTGAATCAGATCTGGAAGGTCCGCAGCGCGCGCGGCTACCGGCCGAAGATCATCGCCTTCACCATGCTGTTCTTCTGGGGTCCGCTGCTCATGGGTCTGTCGTTCACGACCACCACCATGCTGCAGCGCAACCGCTATCTGCGCATCCTCTTCGAGGGCGATCTGATCTTCACGGTCGTCCCGATCTTCGTCCTCTTCCTCGGCTTCACGATGCTGTTCTGGCTCGTCCCGTCGACGCGCGTCCGCTTCCCCGCCGCCGCCATCGGCGCGATCGTGACGACGCTCCTCTTCAGCGTCGTGCGCTGGGGCTTCGGCCTCTACGCCGACTACCTGATGAGCGGCCGTCTGAACTTCATCTACGGCGCCGTCGGCCTGGCGGTGATCTTCCTCATCGCCATTGAAGTCATGTGGGTGGTGGTGCTCCTCGGCGTCGAGATCAGTTACGTCTGGCAGAACCTCTACGGCGTCCTGCGCGCCACCGAGCAGCAGGTGCAGGACGAGCCGCACTACGACCTCTATTACGCCATGCGCTCCATGCTCGAGATCGCGCGCCGCTTCGACCGCCGCGAAGAGCCCCCCTCCACCTATCGCCTAGCCGCGCAGTTCGGCGCGACCGACTCGCAGATGCTGCGCGTGATGCGCAGGCTCGAAGACGCCAAGCTCGTCACCCCCACCGGCAGCGACTGGATCGGCTTCGTCCCCGCCTGCGATCCCGACCGCATCAGCGTCGAAGAAGTCGTCGCACAGATGGAAGGCGTCCAGCGCGTCCTCCCCGACCACGGCGACGACGACCGCGAGCGCACCGCCATCGGCGAGCTCTTCCTCCGCCTCAACGCCTGCACCGCCACCGCCCTCGACCGCATGTCCATCGGCCGGCTCGTGCGCGAGCTCTACTCGCCACGCGCGGTGCGGGCGGAGGACGCGTAGCGCGCCGTTGTTAGCCGAACTCAATGCGTAACGGTCGTGCCATAGCGACACCGAGGATCCCTCGGCTGTTGCTTTCGGCCAAAGTCTCCTCATCTCGGTAGAACTTCGCTGCCTGAAACTCCTCGGAATGGAAGATGTCGCTACAGGGCGTAGAGCTGGATCGGGGGATGAGAAGAACGAAGCTGTGACCCCAATGGCCGCCGGCGCTGGACCATTGGCGGGTTTGGGGGTCACCCATTAGCAGGCATTGTCAATATGGGCGGGCGAATCCCATGCGGCGTCTAGCCGCTGCCATCGATGGGGTCTCTCTGTCGGTGGCGTGATGATCTCCGCGTCCCGGCGTCTCGATGTAGCGGTGTCGGAG
>DASWOB010000016.1:0-55606 GCA_036398925.1 Thermoanaerobaculia bacterium | reverse complement strand
CGGCCGGGGCCATCGGCCCCGGACCCCATTAGTTGGCCTAGCCTCCGCGAGCGCAGCCTCGTATCTCGCGACAGAGTGTCGCGGAGGCTAGGCCAACCAACGGGTCCGGGCCCGCGGCCCGGCCGCCGGAGGCCCCTCGTCGTCTCCTCATCCGTGGGCGCAGTGCGTGCGTACTGCTTAGTGCTGCCAGCGAATCCGGTACGTGCGCGGCCGTGCGAGTTGCTCCCGGATCGCCTCCGCCACTTCGGTTGCACTCACCATCGGCTCCGACTCCCGCGGCAGGCGCGCCAGATCCTCGGCTTTGAGCTTGTCATCCCGCAGCAGCGCCGCCAGAGGGTCGGGACGCACCCATTTTCCTTCCAGCGAGGCAATCGATTCGAACAGCTCCACCGGCTCGACCGCCACGCCGTTGTCTGTGGTCGTGAATCCCTCGCGCGCGATCACCTCTCCCGGCACCTGCACCGTCACCCGCGCCGGGAAGGGGTTGTAGATCAGGTCGGCCTCCTCGGCGAACGAGTGTGCGCGCTGCTCGTTCTCGTCCATCCGCGTGCCGATCCGGTCCATCGCATCGGTAACGGCATCGACCAGCGGCTGCTCTTCCTCGAGCACCGCCGGCGGTGCGCCGTCGGAGCCCTTCTCGCCGAGGAGCGACGCAAAGACGTAGCGCGCACGCTGCGGCTGGTCGTTGAGATACGCGTAGACATGATGCAGCGCGGTGAAGTAGCGCGCCACGTCGCGGCTCCAGAGGTCGAGCGCGTCGTTGAAGTGGCGTTGCTGCTCGCGCGAGGCCCGCCCGCTCGCGGCGGGATAAAAGTGCAGCTCGCGGTAGCCGTCGCCGCTGACCAGCTGCACGCCGATCGAGGCGTCGGCGAAGAGGCGCTCGATCTCGCTGGCCGGAACGACCGCGGTGCGGATCACCCGTTCCAGCTGACCGCGGCTGCGCTCGAAGGTGATGCGATCGCTCTCCGGCGACAGGCGGGAGAGGCGCACCGTCCAGCCGTCCGTTCCGGCCAGGGCCGCGGTGCGCGCGGCGTCGATCCGCGAACGCTCCGCGTCGTTGCGCGGCTGCAGTTGAAAGGTCGTGCGCGCGGTGACGGTCGCCGTCTCACGCTCGTTGCTGAAGACGATCGCGACCTCGTCCTCCACCGGCGGGCGCGCGCAGGCCGCCGCGACGAGCAGCAGCGCGATGGCGATTGGCTTGCGCATCACTCCTCCTTGATGGCCGCGATCGGGTCGAGCCGCGCGGCCACGCGCGACGGATACCACGTGGCCACGATCGACAGCACCACCGCGATGAGGTTCACCACCACGATGTCTTGGACGTCGAGCGTGAAGGGGAGGTATTGGATGGCGTACATCTCGGCCGGCAGCGGCACGACCTGGAAGCGGTCGAACGCCCAGGAGACGCCGATCCCGACGATGTTGCCGAGGAGCGTGCCGGTCAGGCCGATCAGCAGGCCGAGCTGCATGAAGACCGAGCGGATGTTGCCTTCCGTGGCGCCGAGGGTGCGCAGCACGCCGACGGACGGCCGCTTCTCGAGGATCATCATCGACAGCGATGAGATCAGGTTCAGCGCGGCCACGAAGATGATCAGCGAGATGGTGGCGAACATGACGATCTTCTCGAGCCGCAGCGCGAGCACGAGCGGACGGTTGATGTCCTTCCAGGTCTTGAACTGTACGCGCGGGAAGCGTTGCACCAGTGCGGCCTGCACGCGATCGGCGGAGTCGCTCGGCCCGTACATCTCGATGGAGGTCGGATTGCCGCCCGTGCCGAAGAGGCGCGACGCTTCATCTTCCGCCAGCCAGGCGTCGACCCTCGCTTCCGATTCTTCGGGGATCACGAACGCGGCGATGCGGTACTGCTTCATCACCGGTACGGGTCCGAACGGCGTGAGCCGCGCACGCGGCGCGATGATGGTCACGGGGTCGCCCTGCTGCAGCGAGAGCGACGCCGCGAACCCGGGCGTGACGTAGACCCGCGCCACGTCGGGCGGAATGCGGATCGGGCGGCGCGCGTCGGCCTTCGGTTCTTTGCCGGCCGGATACGAGCGGACGTGCACGGGACGGCCGCGTCCCTGGTCCTCGTTCGCGCCGTAGCCGATGCCGCTGACGAACGCGTTCACGTTGCGCATCCCGAGCTGCCGGGCCTGGGCCACGATGCCGGGAGCGTTCTCGATAGTCTGCTGCCCCATCGGCTCCGCGAGGACCTGCGGGCTCGACTCCATGAGCTGACGCTTGATCTGCCCCTGCAGGCCGGAGAGCAGCGCAATCGAGATCAGCAGCGCGGCCACGCCGACGCCGAGGCCGAGGATGGAGATGACCGACAGAAACGCCGTGTGCCGCTGCTTGCGTGCAGTCCAGAGATAGCGGCGGGCGATCTGCGTTTCGAGGCGCAATGTTTTCTACGTCATCCTGAGCGAAGCGAAGGATCAACCAAGGCGCGGCGCTGCTTGCGCCACGGGCGCGGAGTGTAGCTCTTCGATGATCCTGAGCGAAGCCGTGTGTCCCGACGAGAACCGGGTGTGTCTCGCCGAGAATCAGGTGTGTCTCGCCGAGAACCGGGTGTGTCCCGGCGAGAATCAGGTGTGTCCCGGCGAAAACCGGGTGTGTCTCGGCGAGAATCAGGTGTGTCTCGGCGAGAATCAGGTGTGTCCGGCCGAGAATCAGGTGTGTCTCGCCGAGAATCAGGTGTGTCTCGCCGAGAATCAACTGTGTCGCGCCGAAAATCAAACGTGTCAGACCGAGAATCAAACGTGTCCGGCCGAGAATCAAGTGTGTCTGACCGAAAATCAAACACGTCAGTTCGGAAATTGAACGGGTCGCGGCGGAGGCACGGCGGTTCCGGCGGGTCAGCGGGAGTTGCGCGGCGCCTTGGTTGACCCTTCGACTCGCTGCGCTCGCTCAGGGTTTTATGAGGAAGCGCGCGGCCGCATCAATGGGAACAGAATCACGTCGCGGATGGAGGGGGAGTTGGTGAGGATCATGGCCAGCCGGTCGATGCCGATGCCTTCGCCGCCGGTGGGGGGCATGGCGTATTCGAGGGCGCGGACGTAGTCTTCGTCGGCCTGGTGCGCCTCGTCGTCGCCACGCTCGCGTTCCTCGATCTGCTGCTGGAAGCGGCGGTCCTGTTCGTCGGCGTCGTTCAGCTCGGAGAAGGCGTTGGCGATCTCCATCCCGCCGACGTAGAGCTCGAAGCGCTCCACATACCGTGGGTCGTCCTTTCGCTGTTTCGACAGCGGCGAGACCTCGGTGGGGAAATCGGTGATGAAGGTCGGCTGGATGAGGTGCGCTTCGGCGACGGACTCGAACAGCTCCGCGATCAGCTTGCCGTCGTTCATCTGTGCGATCTGCTGCTGCGGCGTCATCGAGGTGCCGTGCGTGGCGTCGCCTTTGACCGGGCGATGCTCGCCGTGCTCGTAGACCAGCGCCTCGAGCTTCTGCCGGTCGTCGAGATCGTCCGGATTGATCCTGCCGCCGGAGAAGTGGGCGATCGCTTCTTTCATCGAGAAGCGGGCGAACGGGCGCCGGAAGCTGATCTCGTGCTCGCCGAACTGGATGGTGTCGCTGCCGCTCACTTCCGTGACCAGGCCGGCCAGCAGCTCTTCGCTCTCGGCGATCAGCACTTCGTAGTCGGCGTAGGCCTGGTAGAACTCGAGCATCGTGAACTCCGGGTTGTGCCGGACGGAGATGCCCTCGTTGCGGAAGTTGCGGTTGATCTCGTAGACGCGCTGCAGGCCGCCGACGATCAGGCGTTTGAGGTACAGCTCCGGCGCGATGCGGAGGAAAAGCTGCATGTCGAGGGCGTTGTGGTGCGTGATGAACGGCCGCGCCGCGGCGCCGCCGGCGATCGGCTGCATCATCGGCGTCTCCACCTCGATGAAGCCGTGCGCGTCGAACCAGCGCCGGATGTACGTGATGATCTTCGCGCGGGTGATGAAGGTCGCCTTCACGTCGTCGTTGACGATGAGATCGACGTAACGCTGGCGGTAGCGCTGCTCGACGTCGGTCAGGCCGTGCCACTTGCTCGGCAGCGGACGGAGAGCCTTGGTCAGAAAGTGGATGTGCTCCGCCTTCACCGACAGCTCGTTCGTTTTCGTGCGGAAGACGGTCCCTTCGGCAGAGATCCAGTCACCGCCATCGAGGTTCTTATAGAGCTCCCATTCTTTCTCCGGGAGCGTGTCCTTGCGGCAGTAGAGCTGGATGCGTCCGAGGCGCTCGGAGAGGACCAGGAACGACGTCTTGCCGAACTCGCGGATCGTGAGGATGCGTCCCGCGATCTTGACGCGCGGCTTTTCGCTCTCCAGCTCTTCGGCCGATTTGCCGCTGTACTTTGCGACCACCTCTTCGACGGTGGTGTCGACGTCGGCTTTGCTCGTGTACGCGTCGTAGCCGAGGGCCACGATCCGCTCGAGCTTCTCCCGGCGGATGCGGATCAGTTCCGATTCGGCGACTTCCGGGATCTGCGGGGCAGCGGTGTCGCTCATAGCTTCCTCAGCGCTTCGACCACTTCTTCAAGGATCTCGAGCGAGGTCGAGAACGACATGCGCAGGTGGCCTTCTCCCTCCGCGCCGAAGACGATACCGGGGACGGAGGCGATCGAGGTGCGGTCGAGCAGCGTCTCCATCGCCTTCCACGAATCGTTGCCGAGCCGCTCCCGCACGTCGGGGAACGTATAGAACGCGCCCGGCGGCGTGAGGCAGCGGAAGCCACTCGCGTTCAGCGCGCCGACCAGCAGATCGCGCCGCTGCCGGTAGCCGTCGCGAATCGAATCGAAAAAGTGCGGGTCGTGCGTGATGGCCGCGTGCGCGGCGTACTGCGTCGGCGTGGAGACGCCGTTGATGCTGTTCAGCACCAGCTTGCGGAGAAAGCCCATGAACGGCTCGTCCGCGACCACGTAGCCGATGCGCCAGCCGGTCATCGAGAACGACTTGGAGAACGTGTAGACCGTCAGCGTGCGGGAGAGCATCCCCGGCAGCGAAGCGATCGAGACATGCTCGGTGTCGTACACCAGGTTCTCGTAGGCCTCGTCGGCGATGACGATCAGGTCGTGCTCGATGGCGAAGGCGGCGATCGATTCGAGCTGCCGGCGCGTGAAGACGTCGCCGGTCGGATTGCCGGGCGTATTCACGTAAATGACGCGGGTCCGCTCGCCGCGGTATTTCTCCAGCGTCTCGCGCAGGTCGTCCACGCCGCGCGCTTCGTCCCACGGCACGCGGATGGGCGTGCCGCCGGAGTAGGTGACCTGATCCTTGATCGGCGTCCAGTACGGCGAGAAGAACATTACCTCGTCGCCCGGATTGACGCTCGCCTGGAACGCGCAGAAGAGGCCGTGCGCGCCGCCGGAGGTGACGATGATCTGATTGGTGGTGACCTCGACGCCGTTCTTCGCCGCCAGCTTGCCGCGCAGCGCTTCGAGCAGCTGCGGGATGCCCGACGACGCGGCGTAGCGCGTCTGACCGGCGTCGAGCGCGCTCTTCATCGCCTCGACCACGAACGACGGCGTGCCGATGTACGGCTCGCCCCCTTCCAGCTGAAGCACGCGATGACCCTGCGACCGCATGTCGAGCACGCGGTTGCGGATCTTGACGATGTCGGAAAAGCCGAGCAGCGCAGCGCGCTCGGCGACGTGAATGTTGGTCGTCAGCAAAGCGCGCGGATTGTACTTGAACGGGGGAGGAGCTGTTCAGCTGCTCAGAGGAGCTGTTCAGCTGCTCAGCTGTTCAGGAGAGCGTGGCGGCAGCGCGTCGCTCGTGGCGGCCGCGCTGCCGCGCCGTGGTTTCCCTGAACAGCTGAGCAGCTGAGCAGCTGAAGCAGCTGAAGCAGCTGAGTCGCTGAGTTAATTCTTCTTCGGCGGCGCCGGCGAAGTTGTCGGCGCGGTGGTCTTCGCGCTTTCGGCGGCCATGGCCGCATCCGTGGCCGGATCTTTCGGCATCTGCGGCGCGGTCTGGAACTGCATCGAGCGCGTGGCGTGGCTCTGGTCGTAGAGCTCGAGCAGCGCGAGGTGCGCGAGGCGCGTGTCGAGGATGCGCGGATTCACCCGCACGTCGAGCATGGCCGGGTTGTGGCGGAAGGCCTTGGCATAGAGCGAGACGGCGCGCTCGCGGTTGCCGAGCCCTTCTTCGATGAGGCCGAGGTGGAACAGCGCCTGCGGGTGGCCCGGCTTGAGGTCGACCGTCTCCGCCAGTGCGGCCCGCGCCCCTTCGGTGTCGCCGTTGATCGCGCGCAGCGTGCCGAGGTTGTACCAGGCCTGATACAAGCGCTTGTCGGCATCGACGGCCCGCTCGAACTCGATGGCGGCGTCCTTCGGGAAGCCCTTCTGCACGAGCAGCGTGCCGAGGTCGTTGTGCAGCGAGGCGTTGTCCGGGTCGGCCTCGAGCGCGACGAGCTTTCGCTGGATCTGCGCGTCGAGGTTCGAGCCGGTGTTGAGGTACTTCGCGTAGAACGGCGCTTCCACGTAGGGGTTTTCGTCGTTCCGCTGGAACTGGTCGCGGATGGTGGTGCAGCTGACGGCGGTGAGGGCGACGGCCGCGATGAGCACGATTCGTTTCATTCGGTTTTAGTCCTGAAGTGGTTTGGCTTTCAGCTTCACCTTCCCGTCGATGGTCTCGACGCGGAAGGCGACGGTACTCACGTTGTACTTGGAGCGCACCATCTCGCTCTGTTTCTGCACCATTGCCGCCAGTTGGTCGACGGTGACGCCCGAGGTGCGGCCCATCTTGAGGTGCTCCTGCTCGATCTGTTGGTGCAGCTTGCGGATCTCCTCGCCGTTCGACGACTGCGTCACCCTTACATACGGATCGGCGGGGGCGGACGTTACACGGGGGGCGACCGGCGGGGGAGGAGGCGGCGGAGCGGGTGCCTGCTGCATGGCGCGCTGGCGCGTGCGGAAGTCGAGCGGACCTTCTTCGCGCTCGCGCATCTTGCGCCCCCACATCTCGCGGAACTGGTTGTAGCGCGACAGGATGGTGTTGAAGCGGAAGCGGCGCGTGTTGTCGCGCATCTTCTGACGGCCGAACTCGTGAAGAAAGGCTTCCACCTGGCTCCGCTCGAACGTCGGCGGCACCTTGATGATCCCGTTGAAGAACTGGTCGTACTTGTTCTTCAGACGGCGGATGTCTTCCTCGAGCTTGTCGAGCTCCTCGTCCTGTTTAATCACTTGGCTTGGTTAGACTACAACGGATGCCGAAAACCCCCGCCGAGGCGCCCCATTCCCCTCTCCGCGCCATTCCCTCCGTCGAGCGCATCCTCTCGTCTGGCGATTTCGCGCCGCTGATCGGCGAATTCGGGCGCGAACGGGTGAAGGGGGCGGTGCAGGAACACCTGGCGGTCCTTCGCTCGGATCGCCAGCCGTACGACGAAGGCGCAGCGGCCGCCGCCGCGCGGGAGTCGCTCAATGCCGCGATCGCTTCCTCCCTCCGCCGCGTGATCAACGCCAGCGGCATCATCATTCATACGAACCTCGGCCGCTCGCCGATCGACCCCGCCATCTGGAACGAAGCGGCGGAGCTCGTCACCGGCTGGTCGAACCTCGAGTTCGATCTCGAACGGGGCGAGCGCGGCAAACGCGATGAGCACCTGACCGCCCTCTGCCGGTCGCTCTTCGGATGCGAGGCGGCGGTGCTCGCCAACAACAACGCCTCCGGGACGATGCTCCTCCTCGCCGCGGTCGCCGCGGGGAAAGAGGTGATCGTCTCCCGCGGCGAGCTGGTCGAGATCGGCGGCGCGTTCCGCGTTCCCGACGTCATCCAGCAGGGCGGCGCGAAGCTGCGCGAGGTCGGCACGACGAACCGCACCCGCGCCCGCGATTACGCTGAGGCCGTGTCGAGAAAGACCGCCGCGCTCCTGCGCGTGCATCGCTCGAACTTCGACATCGTCGGCTTCACCGAAACGCCGACCGTCCCCGAATTAGTGGAAGTCGCGCGCGCGAAGAAGGTCCCGCTGCTGTACGACGAGGGGAGCGGCCGGGTGGTCGACCTGCATCCGTACGGCTTCTCGCCCGGCGAGACCATCCACGAGCTGATCGCCAGCGGCGTCGACGTCGTGACCTGCTCGACCGACAAGCTGATCGGCGCGACGCAGGGCGGCCTGATCCTCGGCCGCGAAGAATTCATCGCCCGGGTCCGCCGCCATCCGTTGATGCGTGCGCTGCGCGTCGGCAAGGAGAGCTACGCCGTGATCGCCGCGACGCTGCGCGCGTTCGCCACCGAGCAGCACGAGCAGCGCGTCCCGATCTACCGCATGCTGGCCACGCCGCTCGCGGAGCTGCGCGCCCGCGCCGCGTCGCTCATCGAAGGGACACAATGCCGCGTTATCGAGAGCCGCTGCGCGCTCGGCGGCGGCACCACCCCGACCGAGAGCATCGCCTCGATTGCCGTCGAGATGGCCGGGGATGCCGTCGCGCTGCAGCGGCAGTTCCTGGAGCGGAAGATCGTCGGTCGCATTCAGGACGACCGCTTTCTGCTCGAGGTGCGCACGCTGACGGGTGACGATTTGACGCGCGTGCGCGAGGTCCTCCACAGAACACCCTGAGCGAGCGCAGCGAGTCGAAGGGTCAGTCAAGGCGCCGCGATCCCGAAGCCAATCAACAGTCTCGCCGCGCCTTGGTTGACCCTTCGACTCGCTTGCGCTCGCTCAGGGCTTGTGTTGTGTGGCGTGCGCGAGTTGATCCGCGCGACAATGACGGGATGAAGCGCGCGCTCGTCCTGTTCCTCACCCTCGCCATCGCCCTTCCGGTGCACGTCAGCGCCGACGAGCGCACCGTCAAGAAGCAGCTCATCGCAGAGCTGCTGGGGATCATCGATACGAAGGCGCTCACCCAGGCTTCGTTCGATCTCGCGTTCGAACGCCTCGGCGATTCGATGGGAGACGTGGGCGACCTGGAGCTCGACGATGAGCAGAAGAAGGAGTTCGAAGAGCGCGCGCGGAAGCAGAAGGAACAGATGACCGCCTTCCGCGACCGTCTGTACACGCGCATCGACTATGCGCGGTACGCCGAGGAAGTGTACGCGCCGCTGTTCGACAAGAACTTCACCGCCGATGAGCTGCGCGAGCTGATCGCCTTCTACCAGACCAAGCCCGGCCAGAAGACCGCCCGGATGCTCCCCGACTTTGCCCTCGGCGGTTTCATCAAGGGCATGGAGCTGCTACAGGACACCGCGCGGATCGTCGAGCAGGAGATGCGCGACGAGGATCGGAAGAAGAATCCGTGGAAGGCCACTCTCGCAGACCTCCGCAGCCTGGCAACGGCGGTCGAAGCGCGCGCCACCGACACCGAGGACTACCCGAAAGTCTCCTCGGTCGACGAGCTCGAGCCGCTCATCACCCCCACCTACATCCGCGAAGTGCCGAAGGCCGACGGCTGGGGAACGAAATTCAGCTTCGTCTCCGACGGTAAGAGCTATCGCATCGCGAGCGCCGGTGCCGACAAGCGCTTCGAATGGAATGCGAAGCAGCTCGAGAATCTGCCGGCCGAGTTCCCGACGCGCTACACCGAAGGTGAGGACGCCGACATCATTTATCAGGACGGCAACCTCGTGCAGGCGCCGAAGAAAGCGCAGAAAGACAACGATTACTAATCCACTTCGACCGGGAAGACGTGCTGGAAATCGGCGCGTCCCCGCACCTTTCCCCACACTTCGATCGCCCAGGTGTTGTTCGGCTCGCTCGGTTCGATGTCCTCCGGGACGTCGATGTGCGTGTTGCGCTGCAGCGGGATCGACTCGTCGATCGTTGCCGGTCCGCTGTCGAAGAAGTGGAACGTGCCGAGGTCCTCGGAGTAGGTCGACTTCCGGCGGCGGATCCACCTCGTGCCGACCAGGTTGGCCCGCAACGACTCGAGCTCCATCGGCCCGCGCTGCCGGATCAGCACCGCGGTGCGCCGGCCGCGCAGCAGTTTCTTGTGCTCGAGCGAGACCTCGGTCACCGGCGATTTCACGGAGAAGAGTTGATGGATCGCCGCGTAAAGCAGCAGCAGGCCGATGATCGAAAAAGCGGCGCCGACGGTCCAGATGATCCAGTTGCCGTCGCTCTCCGGATGCGCGTACGCCTTGTACGTGATGCCGATGCCGATCCCGCCGAGGAGGAGGGCCAGGAAGAGCGAGCAGCCGATCTGCGCGCCGCGCGGGGTGTCACGCTTCAGCGGGTGCATTGCGTTCAGCGGGGGGCTCACCCTGCGGCGCACCGAACAGCATCGTCTCGATCTCCGCGCGCGCCTCGCGTGCGAGCGGATCCTTCTCGCGCACCGACCGGCCGAGAGTGGGAATCGGATGGCCGATGCGGATCGTCACCACACCCGGCGTGACCTTGCGCGCGCCGACACGGAAGACGTCGAACGTGCCATCGACCGCGATCGGCACGATCGGCAGCTCGGATTTGAGCGCCAGGAGAAACGCGCCGCGCTGAAACGGGCGCATGGTGCGCTCGCGGGAGCGCCCTTCCTCCGGAAAGATGACGATGGTGTTGCCGTGGCGGATGCGCTGCGCCGCCAGCTCGAACGACTTCACCGCCATGCGCCGGTTCTTGCGGTCGACGGGGATGAAGCCGGAGCGGGTGAGCGCCCAGCCGAAGATCGGGATCTTGAAGAGCGAGATCTTGGCCATGAAACGGATCGGCTGCGGCACCGCCGCCTGAATGCAGGGGATGTCGAAGTAGCTGTAGTGGTTCGCGATCAGGATGTAACGCTGATTCGGATCGAGCCGCTCGAGGTTCTCCGTGCGCAGCGTGATCCCGGCCGCATGCACCAGCTGCCGCGCCCACCAGCGAATGATCCTGTCGAGCAGCGGTGAATTCGACCGGGCCAGGGCCACGATGATCGTGAGCGACGCCGCCGGAAGGGTGACGGCCAGCGCGACGATGACGATCCAGACGGTTCGCAGCATCGGCGCATCATAAATGAGCCCCCAACCGCCTCTACCCTTCCGGGTAATAAACGAACAGCGCGCAACCTTCCGTCGAGCGGGGGGAGTGGGAGCTTCCGGCCGGATGGTGGATGAATGCGCCGGTGTGATGGACGTTCGCGCCATCGTCGAAATCGCCGCGCAGGACGTAGACCGCTTCCGGTCCGGGCACGTGGTAGTCGAGGCCGGGCCACTGCGCACCGGGATCGAAGACCACCTCCAGCGCGCGGCGCAGCCCGTCGCTCCAGAGCTCGTGGACGCGCACCCCTTCGCCCGGCGAATACATCTTTCCGTTGATGCGACCAAAGGTCACGCCGCTCACGTCGGGGGCCTCGGATGCGGTGAGGCCGAGGGTCGATTTGATGCGCTCGATCTGGCGCAGGTGCTTCTCCTCGTGCCCTTCGATCTTCGTGATCAGCTCCAGGATCGTGCGCGCGCCGTACTCCGGGTGAATGCCGGCGATCGCCCACTCCTCTTCTGTCAGCGCTCGCAGGAGCTGCAGGTTGTGGCGGCGGTGGAACCAGAACGCCTCCAGCAGCTCGGCCAGGCTCTCGCGGTGTACGCGCGCCACCCACTCTTCCTGCGCCAGCGGCGGCACCGGCATGCCGGGCGTGGCCAGAGCGGTGCGGATGCGGACGCTCGTCACCAGCTCGAGATCGTCGAGGTGCGCGATGACGTCGAAGATCGACCACTTTCCCTCTCCCTCGGTGCGGCGCAGATCGGCGTCGGCGATGCCGTGGATGGCCAGGAGGAGGCGCGACTGGAAGCCCTGCAGTTTCTCGAGCAGCTCGTTCATGAGCCGTAATCTACCGCCCGACCCCGCCAGACGCCAGCTCATAGATGCGATAGAGTTCATGAGGAACGCTCATGAAAGTCGAGATCCGCCATCTTCAGCTCGTCGACGCCATCACTGCCGCCGGCAGCGTCACTGCTGCCGCGGAGCGGCTGCACGTCACGCAGTCGGCTCTCAGCCATCAACTGCGGGAGATCGAGGACCGCCTCGGCACTCCGCTCTTCCTGCGCGTCAACCGCCGGCTGTCGCTCGCACCGGCGGGACAGCGCCTGCTCGACTCCGCGCGCCGCGTCCTGACGGAACTGCGCTCCGCCGAGGAAGACATCGAGCGGCTGGCCAATCATCAGGATGGCCTCCTGCGCGTCAGCACCGAGTGCTACACCAGTTACCACTGGCTCCCTTCGCTGCTCAAGAGCTTCCGCCGCAGGTTCCCCGGCGTGGAGCTGGAGATCGTGCCGGAGGTGCGGCGCAACGTGACCGCGGCGCTGCTCGACCGGCAGATCGATCTCGCGCTGGTCTTCAACGCCCGGCGCGACGCGCGGCTGAAACTCCATCCGCTGTTCGAAGACGAGATCGTGGTGATCGTGGCGAACGACCATCCGCTGGCCGGCCGCCCCTTCGTCTGCGCGAGCGATCTCGCCGACCAGCACCTCATCACCCATTCGCCCGCGGATGAGAGCTTCTTCATGAACCGCCTCACCACGGCCGGCGTGCGTCCGCGCAAGCACTCCCAGGTCATCCTGACCGAGGCCATCGTCGAGCTGGTGAAGGCCGGCCTCGGCATCTCCGCGCTTGCCAGATGGACGATCGCGCGCGAGCTGCGCTCCGGCGGGATCGTGGCGCTGCCGTTCACCAGGAAACCGCTCATGCGCCGCTGGTCAGCGGCCACCCTCCGGACCAGCACGCCGTCCGCTCCGATGACCGAATTGATTCAACTCATGAAGTCGACGGCGCTCTGAAACGGGTCTAGAATGTTTTCCTCACGAAAAATGGAAAGGTCGCCCCGCGCAGTGCCCTACCCGTAATCCATCAATCTTCAAAGGAGATTCTCCGTGTCCGAAACGCTGAGCGCGACCGCGGTCGCCGATCCAGTGCAAACGGGCGGCGAGCCTGTCATCAATGACCTGACGATTCACGTCGCCACGGTCAACGGCTCCGGCTCGCAGTCCTCGAACAACGTCCTGATGCGCTCCATCTTTCAGATGGGCGTACCGGTCAGCGGCAAGAACATGTTCCCGTCGAACATCGCCGGGCTGCCGACCTGGTTCACGATCCGCGCGAACAAGCACGGCTGGATCGGGCGCAAGAAGGAAGTCGACCTGATGGTCTGCATGAACGCGCAGACCGCACGTGAAGACGTGGAAGGGCTGCAGCCGGGCGCCCTCTGCATCTACGACGCCCCCCTGAACTGCAAGGCCATCCGCAACGACCTCGAGTTCTTCGAGGTGCCGTTCGCGAAGCTGGCCGCCGACCTCTCCGAAGACTCGAAGCTCCGCAAGCTGCTGACGAACATGATCTACGTCGGCATCATCGCCGAGCTCCTCGGCATCGACCGCGACGAGATCCTGAACGCGCTCACCAAGCAGTTCAAAGGAAAGAAGAAGGCCATCGACGCGAACGTCGCGGCCATCGACAAAGGCCTCGACTACGCGAAGGCCAATCTCCCGCGGCAGAACCGCTGGCGCATCGAACGGATGAACGCCACCGAGGGAAAGATCATCATCGACGGCAACGCGGCCGCGGCCATCGGGGCGATGTTCGGCGGCGTGACCGTCGTGACCTGGTACCCGATCACGCCGTCGTCGTCGCTCTGCGAGTCGCTCATCGACTACGCGCGCAAGTACCGCATCGATGAAGACGGCAAGGCCACCTTCGCCATCGTGCAGGCAGAGGACGAGCTGGCCGCGGTCGGCATGGTCCTCGGTGCCGGCTGGGCCGGCGCGCGCTCGATGACCTCCACCGCCGGACCGGGCATCTCGCTCATGGCGGAGTTCATCGGCCTCGGCTACTTTGCGGAGCTGCCGGGCGTGATCTGGGACATCCAGCGCGTCGGACCGTCGACCGGTCTGCCGACGCGCACCGCGCAGGGCGACGTCAATCAGGTTGCCTATCTCTCGCACGGCGACACGCAGCACATCGTGCTGATCCCGTCGAGCGTGACGGAATGCTTCGAGTTCGCGAGCGAGGCACTCGACCTGGCCGAAGAGTTCCAGACGCCGGTCTTCGTCCTTAGCGATCTCGATCTCGGGATGAACAACTGGATGTCGGATCCGTTCGTCTATCCGGAGAAGCCGATCAAGCGCGGCAAGGTGCTGACCGCGGAGCGCCTCACGGAGCTGCAGGGCAAGTGGGGCCGCTATGCCGACGTCGATGGCGACGGCATTCCGTGGCGCACGCTGCCCGGCACCGACCACCCGTTCGCGTCGTACTTCACCCGCGGGTCGGGACACGACGCCGAGGCGCGCTACTCCGAAAAGCCGCAGGACTACAAGGCAACCGTCGACCGGCTGGCGCAAAAGTACGAGACCGCCAAGCTCTTCGTGCCGGCGCCGATCGTCGACCTGCAGCCGGAGGCGAAGATCGGCTTCATCGCATACGGCACGACCACCTGGGCGCTCGAGGAATCGCGCGACCAGCTGCGCCGCGAGCGCGGCATCGAGACGAGCTACTTCCGGCTCCGCGCCCTGCCGTACACGCAGGAGCTGAACGCCTTCATCGCCGCGCACGACCGGGTCTACATCGTCGAGCAGAATCGCGACGGGCAGATGGCCGACATCATCCATCTCGCGGTCGGTGAGGATCAGCGCAAGCTGCGCAAGATTCTTCATTACACCGGCCTGCCGTGCGACGCGCGGACGATCACCGACGCCGTGCTGCAGATGGAGGCGACGGCCGACCTGCCGGAGCCGATGCTGCTCGTGCGCGCTGATGCCCCAATGGTGCGCCCGGCGACCGTGCCGATGAATCCAGCTGCCCCAGCGAAACGCGAAGTACGAGCGGAGGATTAACCATGGCTGACAGCACTCTGAAACTCGGAACCGCCGAAGCGCCGAAGGAGAACCGCTCCGGGCTCAAGGCGGCGGACTACTCCGGTGGCAAGTCGACGCTCTGCGCCGGCTGCGGCCACGACGCCATCTCCAACCAGATCATCCGCTCGTTCTACGAGATGAACGTGAAGCCTGAAAGGGTGGCCAAGTTCTCGGGCATCGGCTGCTCGTCGAAGACGCCGGCGTACTTTTTAGGGCGCGCGCACGGATTCAACTCCGTGCACGGGCGCATGCCGGCGGTGGCCACCGGCGCGCTGCTGGCCAACCATCACCTGCTGAGCATCGGCGTCTCCGGCGACGGCGACACCGCCTCGATCGGCCTCGGCCAGTTCATGCACCTGGTCCGCCGCAACATCCCGATCATCTACATCATCGAGAACAACGGCGTGTACGGCCTGACCAAGGGCCAGTTCAGCGCGACGGCCGATGAGGGCTCGAAGCTGAAGACCGGCGTGATCAACGACCTCCCGCCGATGGACCTCTGCGCGCTGGCCGTGGAGCTGGGCTGCGGCTACGTCGCGCGCGGATTCGCCGGCGACCCGAAGCAGATGGTGAACATCCTCAAAGGAGCGATCGCGCACGACGGCACCTCCGTCATCGACGTGATCTCCCCCTGCGTCACCTTCAACAACCACGAAGGCTCGACCAAGGGCTACACCTACGCCAAGGAGCACCAGGAGCTCCTCCACCAGATCGGTTTCGTCCCCGAATACGAACAGATCGAAATCGATTATGAGCCGGGCACCGTCCGCGAAGTCGAACTGCACGACGGCTCCCGCATCGTGCTGAAGAAGCTCGAAGAAGACTACGACCCCGCCGACCCGGTCATGGCCCTCCAGCGCCTGCACCGCGCTACCGAAGCCGGCCAGATGCTGACCGGCCTGGTCCACCTCCGGCCGGAGAAGAAGAGCTTCATCTCGCTGTTGAATCTGACGGACGAGCCGTTGAACACCCTGCCGCTGTCGAAGACCCGGCCGCCGAAAGAGGCGCTCGATCAGATCATGCGCGACCTGATGTAGCGCGAGAGGAGACGCCGGCGAAAGCCGGCGTTTTCGTTCTCCCGCGAGGCATTCAAGCCGATGGCGAAGCTCTCCCCTTTGCCCGGTTTCGGAGCGCCGCTACCGCTTCTTGATCACCGCCAGCAGCTTCTTCGCGAGCTCGTGATCCGGCGCGACTTTCAGCGCGTCCTCGTAGCAGGCCTGTGCGCGTGAGATCAATCCTTCGTGGCGATAGAGCTCGCCGAGGGCCAGCATCGAGTCGACCAGGTTCGGGTCGATCGACAGGGCCATCTGGTAGCTCTCCACCGCATCGCGGCGCCAGCGGGGGTTGCGTTCCTGGCAGGCGGCGAGGAGTTGCCAGGCCTGCGCGTGGTCGGGGGCGTAGCGGACCGCTTGTTTGAGCAGCACGATGGCGCCGTAGTAGTCGCCGTTCGCGGTCAGCTCTTTCGCCTTGAGGTAGTTCTGCTCGGCGATGGTGCGCTGGGTGAGCCGCTGCTGGATCGGCGCCTCGGCGTTGCTGGTGCGGCTGTGAATGAGCTTGTCGTACGACGCGCGCTGGGTGGGGTCTTTCAGGACGTTCAGCGCTTCGTCGGCGCGGCGGTGAATGGTCAGGATCGCGTCGCGCACGATCGGCGGGAAGGTGGCCGGATCGTATTTCTTCTTGAGCAGGTCGGCGCCGTGGACGATCTGCCCGCGCGTCGCGGCGCGGGGGACGTCGAGCACCTGGTAGTGGTCGAGCGTGGCCAGTTGCCGGGAGAAGCCGACCGCACGCAGGGAGCGCTGATCGTTCGCGCCGATGGCCGCGAGCAGCTCGAGGTCGCGCTGCATATCGTCGAAGCTGACCTGGGCCTGCGCCGCACGCTGCTCGACCTCGGTGAAGACGCCGAGGGCCAGCATGCTGATGACCACCTTCGCGGCGGTGACCGATTCCTGTGGGAACTGTTTCAGAAACGCGTCGATCGGCATGGCTGCGGTCAGCGCCGCGGCGATGCGCTGCTCGGCGGGCGCGAGCGGCAGGGCGTCGAGGGAGAAGCGGCTGCTGCGCGAGAGCTCGATGCTCCGCTTCAGATCGCCGAGGGAACGGCGGAGGACGAGACCGTTGGTGATGGAGCGGACCCCCTCGAGGAGCAGCGCCGCCGTCGACTGCAGGAAGACCCGCTTCTCGGGAGGGAGCGGCTCGTCGTCGTGGAAGGCGGCCGTTCCCTCATCGAGCGAGAAGAGCGGCAGGAATTGCTGCGCGGTCCACTCGCGCAGGAGCGTCTGCCGCGCGGAGAGGTCGAGCAGTCCCGACTCATGGAAGCGCGCCACCGCCTCGATCGGATCGTCGGAGAGCGTCTGCCACGCGCGGTCGGCCGCCAGGACGTTACGGCGCACGAGAAATTCGCCGAGCGAATCCTGGGGCGTGACGGAGGCGATCAGCACCAGCTCACCCTGCGACCAGTAGAGCGTCTTGCGCAGGGGTGGCTGAATGAGCGTCAGGTAGCCGGTCCTTCGGCTTTGGAGAATGTCTCCCGCGATGACCACAAACGGTGTGATCTCAACCCGCTCCAGACTCACAATGAAACCCGTACCAGCGACGCTTTTAGCACAATCGCGACCAACTGTCGTGACCGCTGCTTTCTGGCATGGTTCGGGCTCAGGAAACCTTGGGCGCCGCAATGCGTCCTAACGAGGATGAAGCCGGCCACGCCGGCTGCCCCCATTTTTCGAGTGCTACGATGAAAACGATGATGAAGTACTCGCTGATCCTGCTGGCCGCGCTCACATTCCCCTTCACCGCCGTGGCGCAGGATTTCCCTTCCGAGCCCCACGAATTTCTCCTCGCCAAAGAAGCGGCCGATGAGGGCCGTTTTGAAGAAGCGCTGACGCGGATGGAACGCGTCCTCGCCAAAGACCCCTCCAACCCCGTGCTGCTGTACGAGCGCGCCCTGATCCTGCTCGATGCCGGCCGTCTCGACCGTGCCGAGCAGGAGCTGCGCACCGTCGTGGCCGCGTCGCCCGACTTTTACGACGCGCAGCGGATGCTCGGCCGCGTCCTGCTCGACCGCTCCGGCGGCGAGCGCGGCAAGGTCGAGGACGCGCTGAAGTACCTCCAGGCCGCCTACAAGCTCAACCCCGACGACCTCTCCACCGGCATTACGGTGTCGCAACTTCTGATGTCGACCGGCCGCGTCGAAGAGGCGGAGAAGATCCTGTCCGTCATGGTCGAGCGGGCACCGGACCAGCGCGCGCTCAACTACAACTATGCGCAGGTGCTGACGAAGCTCGGCCGCGGCAACGAATCGAAGCAGTACCTCGAGCGTGCCGTCGGTACGGATCCGACCTTCGGGCCGGCCATCCTCCAGCTCATCGACATCTATGAGAAGGAGAACGAGTTCGGCAAGGCCGCCGCGCTTCTCCAGCCGCTGATCGAGGAAGACCCGCTCAACCTCGAGCTGCAGCGCCAGCAGGCGGTCTTCCATCTGCGCGCCGGCGACACCCGCTCCGCGCGCGATCGCTTCCGCGCGCTCTACACCGCCAATCCGAAGGACACGCAGGCCGCCTATTACCTGGCCGAGTCGCTCAATGACCTCGGTGAGTACGCCGAGGCCGCGCCGATCGTCGAGTCGCTCCTGCAGGCCAATCCGGGCGATCCCGACCTCATCGCCAGCTACGGCCTGACCCTGACGGGCCTCAAGCGGTGGGACGACGCGCAGAAGCAGTTCAACCTGCTCCTCACCGTCGCCAACGTGCCGGAGAACCTCGGCACACTCGCGCGGACGCAGCTCGCGTACATCGATCTGCAGAAGGGGAACCTCGGCGCCGCCGTCGAGACCGCGAAGTCGGCCTTCGTCTTCCGCGAGAAACCGAACACGCAGGCCATCAACATCGCCGTCGAGTCGCTGCGCCGTGAGAAGAAATACGACCAGCTCGTGACGCTGCTCGAGCCGCTCGCGCAGAAATTCAGCGACGATCCGTTCGTCAACGCCCGCTACATCGAGGCGCTCGCGCGTGCCGGCCGCAAGGAAGACGCCGCGAAGATTGCCGCTCTGCAGATGAAGGCCGGCGTCCGCAACACCATTGCCGCGACCGAGGCGTATCTGCTGGTCGAAGACAACGCGGCGGCGCTGGCGCTGCTCAATGAGGCGGTGAAGGCGAAGCCGGAAGAGCTCGATCTCCGCTTCCAGCTCGGCTCCGCGTACGAACGCACCGGCGATCGCAAGAAGGCCGAAGAGGCGTTCCTGGCGGTGCTGGCGAAGAATCCGGATCATGCGCCGACGCTGAACTACCTCGGCTACATGTGGGCCGAGAACGGCGTGAACCTCGAGCGTGCGCACGAGATGCTCACCCGCGCGGTCGGCCAGGAGCCGGAGAACGGCGCGTACGTCGATTCGCTCGGCTGGGTCTACTACCGCCTCGGCAACCTGGACATGGCCGAAAAGTACCTGACCGAAGCGACGCGTCTCACCCCGCGCGATTCGACCGTCCACGACCACCTCGGCGACGTCCTGGCCAAACGCGGCGACCGCGAGCGGGCGCTGCAGAGCTATCGCACCGCGATCACGCTCGATCCCGAGTCGAAGGACGTCGAGAAGATCCGGATGAAGATCGCCGAGCTCGAACGGAAGTCGCAGACGTCGGAGCGCTGATTGATTCGATTGCGCAGTCTCACGGCGACGGCGCTGCTGGTCGTCGCCGTCTTCATCTCCTGCCGCAGCGGCCGTCCGAGCGGCCAGCCGATCGCCCCGCTGACCGCGACCAGCCCCGATGATGCGATGCAGCAGCTCCGCGCGCGGCGCGATGCGTTCCGCGGCGCGAAGAGCCTGATGCGCGTCCGCGCCACGACGAACGGCAAGACGCAGTCGTTCCGCGCGCAGCTGGTGGTGCACGACAGGCAGCGCATGGAACTGATCGCCTACACCCCCGTCGGCACGACCGCCGCGATCATCCGCGCCGAGGGGGAGCGCGTCTCCATCGACAACCGCATCGAAGGAACGCAGACCGAAGGGAACGTCTCGCAGGTCTTCGGTTTCCTCGGCACGGCCATGCCGCCGGCGGAAATGGCCATGCTGATCCTCGGCCTGCCGCCGCGCGAGGGCCTGGCGTACGAAGTCGATGCGGGTGGTTTGCGCAGCGCGCGTGCCGGCGACGTGACGGCGACGTTCGAATCGCCGTCCTTTCCGGCGCGCATGGTGGTGATCACGCGCGGCAGCGATCGCGTGGAGATCGAGCACCTCGAGGTCGTCTCGAGCTGATGCAAGCGAAGTCGTACGCGAAGATCAACTGGTCGCTGCGCGTCACCGGCAAGCGCGCCGATGGGTACCACGATCTCGAGACGCTCTTTCAGCAGATCTCGCTGCACGACCGGCTGACCTTCACGCCGGCCGAACGCCTGTCGCTCACATGCGACGACCCGTCGATCCCTGTCGATGAGTCCAATCTGGTCATCCGCGCCGCGCTCTTGCTCGGTGCGCCGCCGGTGGCCATCACGCTCGCGAAGCAGATCCCGGCCGGCGGTGGCCTCGGCGGCGGATCGTCCAATGCCGCGACGACGCTGGTCGCGCTCGACCGGATGTTCGCGATGACGACGCCGAACCTGCCGGAGCTCGCGCTGCGTCTCGGCTCCGACGTGCCGTTTTTCCTGGTCGGCGGCACCGCGTACGCGACGGGGCGAGGGGAGGAGCTGACGCCGCTCCCTCCTGCCGCGCCGATTCCGCTGCTGCTGCTCCTGCCGGAAGAACGCGTGCTGACGCGCGAGGCGTTCGCGCGCATCCAGACGTATTCGCCGCCGCTCGGGCTGGAACGCTACCGCGCGATGATCGATGACGACCTCCTCGCGCACGGCGAGGAGCTGATCAACGATTTCGAAGAGCCGCTGTTCGCGCTCGTGCCACGGCTGAGCGAACTGCGCGAACGGCTGCAGGCGGCGGGAGCGGTCTGGGCGCGCATGAGCGGCTCCGGCTCGACGCTGGTGGGGGCCTTCGCGAATCAGATGGAGCGCGATCGGGCGATGGAACGGTTCGCGGATGTTCGCGCTGTAGCAGCCGAGACGATCAGCGGCTGAAGACAGAGGTGGGCTGGAAGCCCACACGCACGGTCACGCCAGCTGCTTGACCCGCAGCGACTCCAGCCGCGACTCGCACGCGCGCCAGGCGCGGTTCAGCGCGTCCTCGTCGTTCAGCAGGTGATACGCAAAGTTCGCCCCGAAAAAGAGGGCGTTGAGCTCGAACGCGAGCTGCGCCGGGTCGAGGGCCGGATCGACGTGTCCCTCGTCCTGGCCCATCTTCACCGCCTTCTCCAGCGCTGCGATCCAGTCGTTCATCAGAGTACGGATCGTGTCGCGCACCGGCCCGGGACGGCCATCGAACTCGAACGACGCCGCGGCGAAAAAGCAGCCGCCTGGAAAGATCCGGTTGCGGACGTACTCGAGCCACGCGCGGCAGATCGCGAGCAGGCGGGGGTAGCCGCGCGGCTCGTTGACCGCGCGGCGGAAGATCTCTTTGATGTAGCGCTCGGACGCGGCCTGGATGACGGCCAGCTGCAGCTCTTCCTTCGAGCCAAAGTGCGCGAAGAGACCGCTCTTCGACATCTTCAGCTCGTCGGCCAGCCGGCCGATCGTCAGCCCCTCGAGCCCTTCGAGCGATGCCAGGTCGACGGCCCGCTCGAGGATGCTCTGCCGCGTGCGCTCGCCCTTCATGCGTAGGCCGGCAGGTCCTTGAGCAACTCCTGATGCGCCACCACGAAGTCATTCGACCACTTCGACGGCTGGTGCGAAGCCGGGTCGACCGAGGCCACGCAGCGCTCGCCGCGGGCAATCGGGGTCCGCCCGTCCTCGGAGGAGACGAGAAAACCGTACGTGCAGGTGTAGTCGCTCAGGTCGTTCACCCAGAGATCGATGCGGAGGGTCGCCGCCGTCGCCGCCGTCGCCGCGCCGATCATCTCCACCATGCACTCGCCGCCGAGCGGTGCGCGGGCATCGAGCGCAATGATCGCATGATCGACGTGCTCGGCGAGCGTGCGCTCCGTGAGGGGAGAGGTCACGGGAGAGAAGTAGATGAATTTCGGGTTCAGAGCGTCGTACATGGAGCCTCCTTCAAAGCTGAACGACAAAATAGCACGACCGTTCTATTTTGGTCAAGTGACTACAATCATCACCTCATGATCCGTCGTCCGGCCGCCCTCGTTCTCGCGCTCTTCCTCGTCGCCACTGTCGAAGCCCGCCCGCGCCGCTCCGTCGCGACCGGCCCGCGCTTCGACGTCCCAGCCGCCCGCACCGCCGTGCAGGCCGCGATGGCCCACGGCGCCCCCGGCGCGATCGTCGCGGTACGCCACCGCGGCGCCACGTACGTCGAGGCGTTCGGGCTGCTCGACAAGGAAGCAGCGACGCCGATGCGCTGGGATGACGTGCTCCCGATCGGCTCCGTCTCGAAGCAGTTCACCTCCGCGGCGCTGATGCGCCTCGTCGAGGAAGGACGGATCCGGGTCACCGACCCGATCCGGATGTACCTCCCGGAGCTCGACGCGCGCTACGAGCCGGTGACGATCGAGCAGATGCTGACGCACACCGCCGGCCTTCCCGAATACGGCTCGATGCTTCCCGATCTCTACACACCGATGTCGCAGTCGCAGATGCTTGCGCTGATCACCAGCCGGCCGCTCGGCTTTCCGCCCGGCACGGCCTACTCTTACAGCAACTCCGGCTATTACTTCGGCGCGATGATCGTCGAGCGCGTGACCGGCCAGCGCTTCGACCTCTTCCTCGAGGAGCGTTTCTTCGCGCCGCTGGCCATGACCGCGACCAGCGAGTGCGGCAGCGAGACGCCCGACGGTTATGCGCGCAGCCCCTTCGACGGCTCCGTTTCCCGCATCGCCCCGATGCATGCGTCGATGCTCATCGGGGCCGGTGCACTCTGTTCGAGCGTGTCGGACCTCCTGCAGTGGAACCAGGCCCTCACCGGAGGCTTGTCCGTGTCGCCGCAGTCGTACACGCGGATGCGCAGCGATCTCCGCCTGAACAGCGGCGCCTCGCTGCCGTACGGCTACGGCCTGGGCACTGATGCGCTGGACGGAAAACTCGCGCGCGTCTGGCACAACGGCCAGATCCCCGGATTCATGGCCCACCTGGCGTGGTACCCCGACCACGATCTGTCGATCGCGGTGCTGGTGAACATCT
Source organism: Thermoanaerobaculia bacterium (assembly GCA_036398925.1). Taxonomy (GTDB): domain Bacteria; phylum Acidobacteriota; class Thermoanaerobaculia; order Gp7-AA8; family Gp7-AA8; genus DASWOB01. The sequence continues at coordinate 32,717 of DASWOB010000016.1, read as the reverse complement.
CGGCCGGACGCTTCGACTACCCGACCGACATTGCCAACGCCATCGCGCGATCGCTCGCCCCCTCAACACCCTGAGCGAGCGCTGACGCTCGCTCAGGTTGTCCGAAGGTCAATCTTTGTAAATCGCCACGTGGGCCACGCCATCGGAGCCGATCCAGCCGCGATACATCCCCTCGCTGTTGAATGGCATCGCAAAGTTGCCTTTCGCATCTAGGGCGATCACGCCGCCTTCGCCCTTCACCGGCACGAGCTTCTTGTGGATCACTTCGTCGGCCGCTGCTTTGATGGAGAGGCCGCGGTACTTCATCAGCGCGGCGATGTCGTACGCCACGGTCCAGCGGATGAAGAATTCGCCGTGGCCGGTGGCGGAGACCGCGCAGGAGTTGTTGTCGGCGTAGGTGCCGGCGCCGATGATCGGCGCGTCACCGACCCGGCCGAATTTCTTGTTGGTCATCCCGCCGGTTGACGTTCCGGCGGCGAGGTTGCCCGCCTGATCGAGTGCGACGGCGCCGACCGTGCCGAACTTCTTATCATCGGGAGCGGTCAGCTCCGCGCGCGGCTGCTGCCCCTGTTCCTGCAGCAGTTCCTTCTGCAGCGACTTCCAGCGGCGCTCGGTCCAGAAGTAGGAGGGATCGACGATCTCGAGGCCCATTTTGGTCGCGAACAGCTCCGCGCCGCGGCCGACCATCATCACGTGCTCGGAGCGCTCCATCACCGCGCGCGCGGCGGTGATCGGATTGCGGATGATGGTCACACCGGCCACCGAGCCCGCCTTCATGTTGCGGCCGTCCATGATCGACGCGTCGAGCTCGTTGCGTCCTTCGTGCGTAAAGACCGCCCCTTTGCCGGCGTTGAAGAGCGGCGAGTCCTCCAGGATGCGGACGGTTGCTTCGACCGCGTCGAGGCTGGTGCCGCCCTTGGCGAGGATGGCGTGACCCGCCTTGAGCGCTTCTTCGAGCTTGGCGCGGTAGTCACGCTCCAGTTCGGCCGACATGCTCGCGCGGGTGATCGTCCCGGCGCCGCCGTGGACGACCAGCATGGTCGTTTTCTTCCCCTCTTGCGCGAGCAGCGACTGGCCGAACATGATCGTTGCAAGAGCGAGCGCGAGACGTTTGATCATGATCCGTACACTACCACTCCTCGTCACCCTGCTGATGGCGCCGCTGCTGACGGCGCAGGGACCGTCCGCAAGCTGGCGGACCGTCAACACGAAGCACTTCCGCCTTCACTTTCCGGCTGAGTATCAGGAGTGGTCGATGCGCGCCGCCACGCGCCTCGAATCGATTCATGCGGAGGTCGCGCGCGAGGTCGGTTTCGACCCGCCGCAGGTCATCGACGTCGTCATCTCCAATCCGATCGCCGACGCGAACGGTGCCGCCTGGCCACTGCTCGACTCGCCGCGCATCCTCTTCTATACCGAGCCGCCCGGACCCGACGAACAGCTCGGCGCGTACGGTCACTGGATCGACCTGCTGGCGGTGCACGAGGTCGCGCACGTCGTGCACATGCTCCGGCCGTCGCGCAATCCGCTCAATCGGCTGGTCGAGAAGTCGATCCTCCCGCTCAACCCGATCACCCTGCGCGCGCCGCGCTGGGTGCTGGAAGGCTACGCGACGGTCATCGAAGGACGCCTGACCGGTGCCGGCCGCCCCACCAGCACGATGCGCGCGCTGATCCTCCGCGAGTGGGCGCGCAACGGCCGCCTTCCTTCCTACGGACAGCTCAACTCCGACCAGCGTTTCCTCGGCATGTCGATGGCCTACCTCATGGGCTCCGCGTACCTGGAGTGGCTCGAAGCGCGCAGCGGCCCCGGCGCGCTGCGCAACGTCTGGGCGCGTCTGACCGCGCGGCAGCAGCGGAGCTTCGACGCGGCGTTCACCGGCGTCTTCGGCGAATCGCCCGCGCGCCTCTACGGCCGGTTCGTGGCCGAGCTGACCGCGGCTTCGATCGCCATCGATCGCCCGAACGAACTGCAGGAAGGGGAGCTGTGGCAGGAGACGACGCGCGGCAGCGGCGACCCGGCCGTCTCGCCCGACGGCAAGCTCATCGCGGTCGTGCAGCGCCCGCGCGAGAAGCCGGAGCGGCTCGTGATCTGGTCGACGGAAGGGGCGACCGAGGAAGAGAAAAAGTTTGAAGAGCGCCTCGCGAAGATCCTCCAGCGCGATCCGCAGGACGTCGCCCCGGTTCGCACCAGGCCGCTGCCGCGCAAGGTGCGGCACTCGCTGACGATGCGGGACGGCGGCGACATCGACACGCCCCGCTGGACGCGCGACGGACGTTCGCTCCTCTTCGCTCATCGCGCGCCGGATCGCGAGGGATTCCTGCACTTCGATCTCTATCGATGGACGCCGGAGACCGATCGTGTCGAGCGGCTCACGCATCTCGCCGACGTGCGCGATGCCGATCCGTATCCCGACGGCCGCAGCGCAATTGCGGTGCGCAGCCGCTACGGCGCGTCGCAGCTGGTGCGGGTCGATCTCGAATCGGGCGCCATCGCCGAGATCAACGAGCCGTCCATCGACCTGGTCTACAACCATCCGCGTGTCAGCCCGGATGGAACGCGCATCGCGTACGTCGTGCATCAGGAGGGCAGCTGGCGTGTGGTGTGGGCTTCCAGCCCACCCGGCGCGGTTCCCGAGGGTGGGCTGCAAGCCCACACCACACCGCGCAACGATGCCTCCTCGGCCGAATGGATCTCCAATGACGAATTAGTGGCCACCTTCGCCGGGGCCGGCTTCGCCGAGCTGCATCGCGTGCGCGCCGACGGCACCACCACGCCGCTGACCCGCTCTGCCGGCGGAGCCTTCGATCCCGCGCCGTCGCCCGACGGACGCATCTTCTTCATGTCGCTCGACCCGGACGGCTACGTCGTGCGCATTCTCCCGAGCGCCGCTCCCGCGCCGTCGGCGCGGCCGGCCTACGAAGCCGCGCTCGTCCCCGCCATCCCGCCGCCCGCGCCGCGCGTGCAGCCGTTCGCGCAACAGCCGGTGAACGCGCCGCACAACTACGGCATCGGCCGTCAGGAGCTCGGCTGGTTCGTGAGCCAGAACCTCGGGCCGGCGCAGCGCGCGACCGAGCTGGGGGTCCGTTTCGGCGACGTGGTCGGGCGCCTCGACACACTGGTCATCGGCTCGCTCGCCAGCGACGATGCGCACGAAGGTTTCGCCATCGCCAGCGCGTGGCGCGGCTGGCCGGTCGAGCTTCTCGGCCACGCCTTCCACGCCGAAGAAAGCGGCCTGACGCGGGAAGGAGTCGAAGTGCGCGGCCTCTGGACCTCACGCGGCGCACTGCGCAACGTGCGGCTCGAAGCGGGTGGACTGGCCGGTCAGCCGCGCGATCTGCTCTTCGCCGAAGGGGCCGTCACCACGCGCCAGATCCGCACCTCATGGAGCGCGAGCCAGTCGCTGCGACTCGCCGTCGACGGCGGCGACGAGACGCACTGGCGTGCCGTGGCCGGGGCCGCGTTCCGGATGGGTGGCTGGCGTCTCGGCGCACGTTATCAACACGACGACGGCGGGCGCATCGACGTCGGCGGCCTGCCGTCCTCGATCGTCCCGCGCTCCGCGCTCGCCACGCGTGTCTTCGACCCCGCCCTTCCGCCGCGCATGCTCCGCGGTAATCGGTACGACGGCTGGCGGATCGAAGCGCTGACGCCATTCCTCCCGCTGACCGCCTTCTATCAGCGCCACGAAATGCACCGCGACGAGCTTTCCGTGGCCGGCCTCGAGTTGGAGCTCGGCAGTGAGCCGCTCCCGATCCTCAAGTTCCCCGGCGTCGATTTCACCGCCGGCGTAGCGCGACTGCTCGATCTCGATGAGACCAGGTGGTGGCTGGGCATACGATGGCGTCCATGAGTTTCCTGCACATCCACAACGGCGATGTCATGGCCGAACATGCGCGGCAGGCGGAGATCGAGGGGGAGCATCTCGCGTTCCGCGAATCGCTCGTGACCGGTGCGCCGGACGGCGATCGCGCGCGGACCCTGGCCGAAGCCTACGGTCAGGAGGTGGACCGCACCCGAGAAGAGCTGGCGCGGCAGGAACAGGCGCTCGACGAACGGTCGCGCGAGGTCGTGCTCTGGTTCGAGCAGGACGTCTACTGCCTGATCCACCTCCTCTATCTGCTGCAGCGCGTGCGCGGCTCGAACGTCAGCTACGTCTGGCACCCGGCGCCGCTGGCACAGCTCACTCACGAAGAGCTGCAGCGCCTCTTCGCCACCCGCACCGCCGTTACCCCGCGTCTCCGCGAGATCGCGAGCGAAGCGTGGCGCGACTACGTGCGCGGCGACGTCTCCGCATGGACGCAGCGCGACGCCGCCGAGCTGCCGTTCCTGCGCGAGGGCCTCACGCTCCTCGGCACGATCGACGAGCATCTCCGGCAGTTCCTCTCGGAGAAGGACTTTCACTCCCTCTTTGCCCGCGTCGACCGCCGTCTCGGACTGGGCGACACGGAGGTGCTGCGGCGCGTGCGCAACCTCGGGTGGCAGGGGTGAACGAGCCGCTCTGCCGGGTGGTCCGCTTTGCCGCGACCGACGGCGTCGAGCTGGCGGGGCTGCTGTATGAACCGAAACGCAAGACCACCCGCGTCATCGTCTATCTGCATGGTACCGGTGGCGCGTCGATCTTCGAATCGAAGCGGACCAACCTCCTCGCAGGGCACTTCGGCGCCGCCGGCTACGCCTGGTTTCCGTTCAACAACCGCGGCGCGCATCTCATCCGGCGTCTGAAGGCGAAACGGCGGAGCGTGCAGGGCGGCAGCGCGTACGAACGGATCCGCGACTGCGTCCCCGACATCGACGGCGCCGCGCGCGAGCTGCGCCGCCGCGGCTACCGCGAGCTGATCCTCGTCGGCCACTCCACCGGAGCGAACAAGATCGCGGTCTACGACCACTACAAACCGCGCAACCCGTACAAACGCTACGTCCTCCTGGCCGGCGGCGACGACACCGGCTTGATCTACGACCAGCTCGGCGCGCGCCGCTTCGCGAACGCGCTGGTGAAAGCACGCGCGATGATCAAAGCAAAGCGCGGCAGCGAGCTCGTACCGAAGTCGCTCTCCTCGATGCCGGTGAGCTGGACCGCCTGGTACGACATGGCCAACCCCGACGGCGACTACAACACCTTCCCCTTCCTCGAGCGCCTCCGCAACATCCGCCTCTCCCGCCGCCCCCTCTTCCGCCACGTCAAAGCGATCCGCAAACCGTCGCTCATCCTCTACGGCGACCGCGACGAATTCTGCTACGGCGACGTCCCACGCTGCGTAGAGATCCTCGCCGACGCCATCGGCCCCAAACCAAACGTCGAGCTGGCCATCCTGGCCGAGGCGGATCATGGGTTCGGAGGGAGGGAGGAGGAGTTGGCGGGGGTGATTACGAGGTGGATGGAGTGATGGACTACGACATCGTTCTGCACCGGTCAGAGGAAGGTTTCGCCGTCTCGTGTCCTGCCTTGCCGGGGTGCTGGTCGCAGGGTGCGACGGAAGCAGAGGCGCTGGTGAACATTCGCGAGGCGATCGAGGAGTATCTGAGTGCGATGGCCAGCGCGGCCGGCGGCCAGAACGCGGACGCCCGGTGACTGTGCTCGCCTCCCTCTGGTGTCATCCTGAACGAAGTGAAGGACCCCTCCCCACAGGTACAGCACCTGGTGTATCGCTCATTGGGAGGGGGTCCTTCACTTCGTTCAGGATGACAGGGAGGGAAGATGACCTCGCTACCGCTTCCCCTGAATCATCCCCACCACCGATTTCGCCAGGTCGTTCGGGATCGGAATGGTCAGGTTGTAGTGGGCGATCTTCCACTCGCCGCCGACTTTGCGCACGACGCCCGTGCCGCGGCATTCGCCGTAGCTCGCGCTCTGCAGCTTCTCGTCGAACCACGCCACGTCGCCGCGCGGCGAGAACATGACGTGGCGTTCGCGCGGGGTGAAAGTCCAGGCGGTTCCTTTCGCAAAGTAGGGATGGGCGAACGCGCGGAAGGAGGGGAGGTCCCAGCGCTCCGTGGCGTCGGTGCCGAGGAAGACAAAGTCGGGGGACATGGCTCCAAAGTAGGCGTCCTCGTTGGCTTCGGCGGCAGCGCGGTGCCAGGCGTCGATGGTGCGCTCGACGTCAGTGCTCGAATGGTCGGGAGCCGTGGCGCAGGCGGTGAAGACGAAGAGGAGCAGAAGCAGGCGTCGCATGAGGGCAGCTTACCCGCTCAGCACCGACGCCAGCACCTCGAACGACTTGAGCTCGTGTCCGAGAAAGTGCCGGCGGATGCTTCCGGCCAGCGACCGCACCTCCAGCAGCACCTGCGTCGGCAGCTGCAGCGCCGCCAGTTCGGCGACCGGCATCCGTACGATCGCTTCGAGCAGGTCGGCCACGTCGTTGCTGACGATGAACGCCTCGCGGGTCGAGCAGCTCTCGCAGACGAAACCGCTCGGGTCGAAGCGCAGCGGGCGCGCGAGCGAGTCACCGCAATGCACGCAGTTGCGGAACGACGGGAAGATGCCGGCCAGGCGGAGAATCCAGATCTCGGCGTAAGCGACGATGGCCATTGGCGGCAGCCCTTCCAGCAGCGCCTCGGAGCTGCGGTCGAGGAGGCGGTAGATCTTCTCCGCCGGATCGTCGGCCTGCGCGAAGGTGTCGACCATCTCCGCGATGTAGGTCGCGGAGACGCTGCTGGTGAGGTTCTGCTGTGCCGGGAAGAGAGAGCGCAGCAGGTCGACCGATTCGATGCGCACCGCCTCCTCCGACTCCTTCTCGATGTAGCCGATGCGCACCTTGGCCAGCGGCTCGAGCGCGGCGCCGAAGCGGCTCTTGATCCCGCGCGCGCCGTAGGCCCAACCCTTCCGCTTGCCATGGTCGGGCGTGAGGAACACCACCATCTTGTCGCGCTCGCGGGCGGCCCAGGTGTGGAGGATGATCGCCTCCGTCCGTTCCACCTTCATTGGCGAAGGTTACACTGCGGAATGCTCATCCACCCGGCCGAGGCGCGACGGCAGTTTCGGGAGCTGGCGGAGGAGGACATCGGCAACCGCAACCTCGCACGCGGCGCGCTGCTCATCGCGCTGGAGGATTACCCGCGGCTCGACGTCGGCAGCTACCTCGACGAGCTCGACGCGCTGGCAGTGCGCATCGAGAAGCGTTGCACGCCGGGCGAGACCGCCATCTTCCGCCTCGGACACCTGCACGCGGAGATGTTCGACACCGACGGCTACAAGGGCGACACCTCGAGCTACTACGACCCGCGCAACGCCTGCCTCAACGAAGTGATCGACCGCAAGCGCGGCATCCCCATCACCCTCTCGATCATCTTCCTGCACGTGGCGGAGCGGCTCGGTCTGGCCGCCACCGGCGTCGGCCTGCCCGGCCACTACATCGTCAAGATCGGCTTCGAGCTGAGCGAGGTCTATGTCGATCCGTTCCACTCCGGCACGACCCTCACCATCCCGGAGATCGGAGAGCTCGTGCGGCAGACCACCGGCGGGACGGGGAGGCTCACCGGCGAGCAGTTGCGCTCCTGGAACGGCCGCGAGACGCTGATCCGCCTGCTCGCCAATCTGCAGAACATGTGGAACCTGGCCGGCGACCTGCGCAAGGCCAACGCGGCGCGGGAGCGGATCGCGATTCTCACCGACGCCGCGCATCGTGGACGGTCGTGACGGCTCATCCGTAACAGCGCGCATGAGCAGGCTTCTCGCGGTTGTTCTCGTCCTCTGCGCGGTCGTACCGGCCTTCGGGCAGGTCGTTGTTCTCCCGGCCGCGCCATCACCGAATCACTTCGTGCGGCTGTCGGTCACCGGGCCGTCGTGTCCCGGCGTGACGCGCGCCGTACGCAACGGCGCCTTCCTCGACATCGAGTCCGACACGCCGCCGTTCTGCATCGCCACGCCGCCGACCGTGACCACCGTGCTGAACGCCGGCTATCTTCCCCATGGCACGTACACGATTCGCTTCGTCGACACCTCGGCTCCGCCGGCGCGGACGATCGTGGAAGCGAACGCCGGCACTTTCACCGTGACCATGGAGTCACACTGGATCCGGCCAACCCCGCCTGCACCGACCTCCACCGATTTCGTCTCCGTAGCCGTGCACCTCCCGAGCTGCATTCCGGTTGCCGGAGCGACACGCAACGGCTCGTTCATCGACCTCCGCCTCACGCCGAGGGAGGTTTGCCTGGGCGCGGAACCGATCGTCATCACGACGCTGGGCATCGGCTACCTGCCGGCCGACACCTACACCTTCCGCGTCTTCAACGTGAACGATCCGAGCGCCCCTGTTCTCGAGGATGCGGATGCCGGCAGCCTGGTCGTCGCGGAATCGCACGGGCCCGCGCACGTCCCGACCCTCGACTTCGGAGGGATGGCTGCTCTGATCATGGCCATCTCCATTGCCGCGTTCATCGCCATCCGCCGCGCTGCTCTCTAGTACGATGCGAGTCGCTTGCGACTCTACGTCACGATTTACGAGAACACCGCCGATGAGGCCATCGCGCGCATTCGCTCTCTCGACGCCGATCACGACGGCGTCGAGGTGCGGGCGGAGCGGCATCCCGGCCTCGACCTCCGTGCGCTGCGTGCCGCGACCGCGAAACCGCTGATCCTCACGCATCGCGGCATGTCCGTCGACGAAGCGACCATCCAGCGGGCGATCGATGCCGGCATCGAGCTGGTGGACGTCGAATGGCGTCCGGATCTCGATCGGGCCATGGTGGAGCGTCACCGCGAGCGGATCATCGTCTCGCATCACGACTATCACCACCTCGACCACGTCGAGCAGATCGTGGCGGACATGCGCGGTCTCGGCTGCGCGGAGACCAAGCTGGCCGCGACGCCGGAGACCTTCGCGGACAACGAGCGCCTCCTGCGTCTGATTGATTCGCATACGTCGGTCGTGGGGATGGGGGAGCGCGGTCTCTACGCGCGCCTCCTCGCGCCGTTCCGCGGAAGCCCGCTCACCTTCGTCGCCGTCAGCAGCATCGCCGCGCCGGGGCAGCTCACGCTCGAGCGCGCCCTGGCGATCTACGGTGACGGGCGCGAGTCGCTGCGCGCGGAGAAGGTCTTCGCCATCGCCGGAAATCCGGCCGGCCACAGCCTCTCGCCGTCGATTCACAACCGGCTCTTTCGCGAGAAAGGACTGCCCGGCGCGTACACCATCGCTTCGTTCGAAACGTTCGACGAGATCGCCCAGCCGTTCCTGCGTGGCGAGCCGGCCGGCCTCAGCGTCACCGCGCCCTTCAAGGAAGAGGCGTTCGTCTTCGCGCAGAGCATCAGCGCGGAGCTCGGTGCGAACGCGAGCGCCTGCGGCGCGGTGAATACGCTCGTGAACGTGAACGGCCGCATCCTCGCCGACAACACGGACGTCGACGGCTTCGCCGCGATTCTCAAAGGTGTGGGGGCTACACCGCGCAAAATCGCCATCGTCGGCGCCGGGGGCACCGCGCGCGCGGCGCTGGCGGCAGCGCGCGGCCGCGACGTCACGGTCTACAACCGCACGCCCGGCAAGCTCGGCGCGCGGCCGCTCGACGAGCTGCGCGACTTTGACGGCGACGTTCTGATCGACACCGTGCCGGAGCACGTCGACCTCCCGCTGCGGGCCGGGATGACCTACATCCGCGCGTCGTACGGCACGTACGCGGCGAACATCGAGCGGGCGCAGAACGCCGGCGCGGCGGTCATCGACGGGCTCGCACTGCTCAATGCGCAGGCGCTTCGCCAGCACGAGCTCTTTCTGCAGGTCTTCGCATGAATCGCGAGCAATTCGTCTCGCTGCGTACGCAGTACGACGTCATCCCGATCGTTCGCGAGCTGAGCGCCGACACCGTCACGCCGCTGGTCGCGTTCGCGGCGCTCTCCGATGGCTCGTCCGAGGCCTTCCTGTTCGAGAGCGTCGAGCGCGGCGAGAACCTCGGGCGCTACTCCTTCGTCGGCTTCGAGCCGCGCCGCAATCTCCGCTTCGACGCGTCGATGCCCGATCCGGTGCGCGTGCTGAACGAAGAGCTGGTGCCGCTGCGCGTCTACAACGAGAGCGCGCTGCCACCCTTCTTCGGCGGCGCGGTCGGCTACTTTGGTTACGGCGTGGCCGGCTGGTCGGAGCGCATCCCCGACTCGCACTCGAACGACTACGGCGAGCCCGATGCGAAGCTGCTCTTCTTCGACAACGTGGTGGTCTTCGATCACGTCCGCCAGCGGATGTACGTCGTAGCCAATGTCTTCACCAAAGACGGCACCCTCGAGGACGCGCAGTCGCGGCTCGATCGTGCCGTGGAGCGCTTGCGCCGCGCCTCCGTCGAGCCGCTCGCCTTTCCGCCGGACGTGGCCATGGGCGACTTTCGCGCGAGCCACACCCGCGATTCCTTCGAGCAGATGATCCGCCAGGCGAAGGAGGAGATCGTCGCCGGCGAAATCTTCCAGATCGTCCTCTCGCAGCGGTGGGAGGCCGACTTCCCGACGGGCGAAGCGCTGACGCTCTATCGCGTGCTCCGCTCGATCAATCCCTCGCCGTACATGTTTCTGCTGCGGACAGACGAGTGCACGCTGGTCGGCGCGTCTCCGGAGATGCTCGTGCGCGTCACGAACGGCGTCGTCGAAACACGCCCCATCGCCGGAACGCGTCCGCGCGGCGCGACGCACGCGGAGGACGAAGCGCACGCGCAGTCGCTGCTCGCCGACCCGAAAGAGAATGCCGAGCACCTGATGCTGGTCGACCTCGGGCGCAATGACGTCGGCCGGGTGGCGCGCAGCGGCTCGGTGGAAGTCGACGACTACCGCCGCATCGAGCGCTACAGCCACGTCATGCACATGGTCACCGACGTCCACGGCACGCTGCGCGACGACTGCACGCCGGTCGACGCCTTCCTCTCCTGCTTTCCGGCCGGCACGGTCAGCGGCGCGCCGAAGATCCGGGCCATGGAACTGATCGACCGCTTCGAGAACAGCCGCCGCGGCCCGTACGCCGGCGCCGTCGCCTACTTTGGCTTCTCCGGCAACCTCGACTCCTGCATCACCATCCGCACCGTGACACTGGCGAACGACCGCGCCTACGTGCAGGCCGGCGCCGGGATCGTCTACGACAGCGACCCGCGGGCCGAATACGTCGAGACGGAGAACAAGTCGGCGGCCTTGCGGCGGGCGGTGAGCGTGGCGAAGGCGGTGATCGCGGAGCGATGAGAGATGAGCGATGAGAGATGAGCGATGAGCGATGAACGGGGCGCCGCACGGACGCTCATCGCTCATCTCTCATCTCTCATCGCTCGGCCGGGACGACCTCTCGAACGAAGCGCACTTTCTGAGCCCCGAACGTCCGCATCAGCTCCGCCAGCTTCTTCTCCGCGTTGTCGCCGGCCAGTTGCAGGATGCCGCGGCGCAGTGCTTCCTGGCGGATGTTCTCCTCCGCGTGTTGCCGGGCGCGGGTCTCGAGATCGACGTCGGCGCGGCGGAGGACGCCGGTCTTGCGCTGGATGACGCGGGAGGCTTGATTGTCGACGCGCGAGACGAGCATCTGCGGCGGCGGGAGGCGCATCACGATGGTCCCGTCCGGCTCGCGCCAGACGTCGCCCGGCTGCAGGCGGGCCAGGTCCACCCCGGCGATGACGTCGCCGGTGGCGAGAAAGGTGATCTCGTCGCCGGCCAGCGCGTTCGGCACCATCTGGAACGACTGGGAGACGCGGCCGATGTGCGTCACCTTCATGGCCGCGGTCTCGAGCCGGTTGAGCTCGCGCACCTGCGTCACCACCGTGGCGAGGTCGAGCGTTTGCTCCTTCGGCTTCAGCACCGCCTCGACGTTGCTGACGAAGGTCCGCTTCGCCAGCCGCCAGACAAAGTACGCGGAGGTTCCGGCCGCGACGATGACGATCGCGAGCACGCCCAGAATGGTGACAATCGTGCGACGGCTCATGAACAAAATTAGCAGTAGCGCTTCTACCGGGCCTTTGCTATCCTTCGCGTCTCCCGGTCAGGTTCAAAGAAGAGTGCAAGAGGCCGTCCCGGTCTCCCGGCCGTTGCCCCACTCGCAAATCCCCCCTCAAAGCGCCAGTTCTTCTCCCGTAAGTACCCGGTACGCCTCGAGATACTTCGCGCGGGTGTGCTCGACGACGTCAGCCGCCAGCTCGGGCGCAGGCGGGTTCTTGTCCCATCCGGTCTTCTCCAGCCAGTCGCGCACGAACTGCTTGTCGAACGACGGCGGGTTCTTCCCCACCACGTACTGATCGGCCGGCCAGAAGCGGGAGGAATCGGGCGTCAGCACCTCGTCGATCCAGATGATCCGTCCGTCGAGCAGGCCAAACTCGAACTTCGTGTCGGCGATGATGATCCCGCGCGTCAGCGCGTACTCCGCCGCCTCCGAGTAGAGCGAGAGCGTCAGGTCGCGCAGCTTCGTGGCGAGCTCGAGGCCGACGATCTCCGCCATCCGCTCGAACGAGATGTTGATGTCGTGGCCGGTGTCTTCCTTCGTGGCCGGCGTGAAGATCGGCTCCGGCAGCTTGCTGGCGGTGGTGAGCCCCTCCGGCAGCCGGATCCCGCAGACCTCGCCCGTCTCCTTGTACTCCTTGAGGCCGGAGCCGACCAGATAGCCGCGCGCCACACACTCGACCGGCACGACCTGACACTTCTTCACCAGCACGCTGCGGCCGCGCAGCTCGGGGAAGGCGCGGATGTCGTCGGGGAAGTGCTCGAAGTCGCTCTCCAGGATGTGGTTCTCGAGCTGCGTGAAGCGGCGGAACCAGAAGTTCGAGATCTGCGTGAGGATCGTCCCCTTGTCCGGGATCCCGGGGGAGAGGACGACGTCGAACGCGGAGATGCGATCGGTCGCCACGAACAGGTATCGGTCGCCAAGGTCGTAGACATCGCGGACCTTGCCACGGCGGGCGAGTGGGAAGGGGAGGTGCGTCTCGGTGACTGCTGCGCTCATGGCGCGCGATTGTATTTTGTAATTGGGTTCCTCGGGTTCCTCGGTTCCTCGGAGTTCCTCGGGGAGATGCACCCGCCGAGGAACCGAGGAACTCCGAGGAACCGCTTTGACTTACTTCGTGATCTTCCACCCCGTAGCGGTCTTCTCCAGCTTCGCGATGCCGCGGCGCTCGGCCTGCGCACGGATGCCGCGGGCGTAGTGGGAGTCGATCTTCTTGCCGGCCTGCGTCGGATCGGCGTTCACGGCCGCGTTCGTGGCGGCTTTCTTCGCCGCGTTGCTGACCAGATCGCCCGCGCCGGCCAGGAGGATCGGCGACTGATAGGTCGGGTCGCCGGAGAGCGCATCGACGGTCGAGGTGTACGGGAAGACCACCGCGTACAGATCGTCATCGTTGACGCACGGATCGTCGACGTAGAACTCGACCGACCCGCGGTCGACGTTGACCGGCAGGCGCTGCTGGATGTGGCCCAGCGGCGGGAGGGTCACTGCCGCGCGATCGAGGATGGTCCGGCCGTTGGCGTCGAAGACCGAGACGCGCAGCGTCGCGTTGCAGCGCCCGAGGTTCAGCGCGCCGATGTTCGTCCTCCAGCCGTCCGCGCGGTTGTCGTTGCGGATGCCGTGCGCGACCGCGGAGATGCCGTCGGTGTCGACGTCGAACAGCCCGATGAAATTACCGGGGATGGTCTGGCCGTAGGTGCCGCGCGGATCGTCGTTGTACGTGTTGGTGGTGACGTGGAAGGCGCGTCCGAGCACTGAGTTCGGCGCGCCTGGATTGTCCTCGGCGAACGTGGCCACCAGCAGCGAGCCGCTGTCTCCCTGCACGTCGAACAGGTCGTCGAGGATGTTGTCCGAGTAGGCCACCGAGTTGCGCGGCAGGTCGACCATCTCCTCGATCCCCTGGCGGCTGCCGGTCGGGAGCCAGGTGATGCTCACGCGCAGGTCGCGGTCGAGATGCGGGTTGAAGAGACTGAGCTGCGTCTTCCACTGCGTGCGGTTCGCGCCGGCCGCGTTGGCGACCGCCGGGATGACGTAAGTGTCGTTGAGCTGCGCGGCCGCCGGCAGCGACAGGGCGAGAAGCAGAATGGTGAGGAGGAAGGTCTTGGAAGCTCTCACGGAAGTTCCTTTCGATGAACGTCAGACCTGCTTCTGCAGGTCATCAACACCGCGCTCCCTCTGCGACCCTAATGCCGCCGGCTCTGCCATACACGCTGCTGTCGAATCAATGACTTAGCGCGAACCGGCGCAGCGGCGGGAAAGCGCACCGCCATCGCCACGCTACAATCCGTCCATGAATCAGATCAGCGACCGCCTCCGCGGACTGGTGCAGTCCGACATCCGACGCATGTCGCGCGAGTGCGACCGCGTCGGCGGCATCAACCTCGGGCAGGGCATCTGCGACCTGCCGACCATTCCGGAGCTCATCGACGGCGCCTGCGACGCCATCCGCGGCTCGAAAGCGACGTACTCCAAGTACGAAGGGATCGACCTGCTGCGCGAACGGATCGCCGCGAAGATGCAGCGCTTCAACGGCGTGACCATCGATGCGGCGAAGGAGCTGGTCGTGACGGTCGGCTCCACCGGCGGCTTCGCGGCCGCGACCATGGCCACGCTCAACGCCGGCGATGAGGTGATCCTCTTCGAGCCGTACTACGGTTACCACCTCAACACCCTGAAGATCCTCGGCGTCGAGACGAAGTTCGTCCCGCTGCGCCTCCCCGACTGGTCGATCGACTTCGATGCCTTGCGGGCCGCCTTCGGTCCGAAGACCCGCGGCATCGTGGTCTGCACGCCGTCCAACCCGTGCGGCAAAGTCTTCACCGCGGAAGAGATGGAAAAGATCGGCGCGCTCTGCCGCGAGTTCGGCGCGTGGGCGTTCACCGATGAGATCTACGAATACATCGTCTACGACGGCCGCAGACACCGCTCGATGGCCTCCATCGAATCGTGCCGCGACGTGACCATCACCATCAGCGGCTTCTCGAAGACCTTCAGCGTCACCGGCTGGCGCATCGGCTACGTCGCCGCGAAACCGGAAGTGGCCGCGCCGATCGGCCTCGTGAACGACCTCTTCTACGTCTGCGCGCCGACCCCGCTGCAGTGGGGCATCGCCCGCGCGCTCGAGATCGGCGACGATTACTACAACGCGCTCGCCACCGACTACCAGCGCAAACGCGACCTGCTCGCCGACGCGCTGGACGAAGCCGGCTTCAAACCGTACGTCCCGCAGGGGGCGTACTACATGCTGGCCGAGATTCCGGACGGCTTCACCAGCGGACGCGAAGCGGCCGACGCGCTCATCGAGCACACCCGCGTCGCCTCCGTGCCGGGATCGGCGTTCTACGCGAGCGGCGGCGGCGACCGGTTGCTGCGCTTCTGCTTCGCGAAGGATTTCGCCGCGCTGGAAGAGGCGTGCAGAAGGCTGCGCGAGTTTCGGGTGGCGGTTTAGGGTGTGACGCCGGCTTCCAGCCCACCCCTCGTCTCCACGCAACGGAAGTCGGCTGCCAGCCCACACCACACGGACCAACGTCATTTCGCAAGTGATGAGCCGTCATTTCGAAAGTGACGACTCTCCATGTCGCATGTGACGACTCTTCATGACGGATGTGACCACTCTTCATGTCGCATGTGGTGCCTCTTCATGTCGCATGTGGACCTCTTCACGGTCGCGTCTGATGCGTCTTCACCTCGCATCTGACGACGTTGCATTTCAAACATGAAGAGTGGTCATTTCGAACGTGAAGCCTCGGCATTTCACAGGTGAGGACCGGTGATATCCGCAGTGACGACTCGTCATGTCGTCGAGACGATGCGGCACACCCGACATGACGTCATCACGCGGGCGAGAGCGAATCGATCATGTCCTTCCCGCCATCACGTCACATCGCGAATGATGAAACGTCACTTCAAAGATGACGACGCATCACTTCGAAGATGCCGCTCCATCACGTTCGAAATGACAGTGTCGTCTCACGCGTGAGACGCGGGCATCGCAACGGTGCGCCGTGTGATCACGCCGGTTCGTCAAAGTTGACCAACCGTGCGATCGGCGTCCACGCTTTTCGCGAGTTTGCGCTTGACTGCTCCGCCCGTCGTGTGCGGGGGGGGGGGGGGCGACCGAAGCCTACCGCCCGACGTACGTCGCCAGCGCCTTCTGCACTTCGAAGATCGACTCGCCGCGCTTGAACGTCCGGCTGACGAGCGGCTCGATGTTGCTCGACACCCAGATCTTCAGCTCCGCCTCGAGATCGAAATGCCCGGCCGTCTCGATCGAAAAGTGCGTGACGGCGCGGTAGGGGATCGAGTGGTACTCGGTCTTCCTGCCGGTCATGCCCTGCTTGTCGACGAGGATCAGCCGCGACCGGGTGAAGATCATCATGTCGCGGATGATCTGGAACGCGCGCTCGACGGTTTCGCCCGGCGCGAGGATGTTCTCGAGGTCTTTTTCGACCTCGGCGACGTCGGCGGCTGAAGCATTGCCGAGGAGTCCGGAAAGAAAGCCCATGGCGTCTCCTTATTTCTGATGCGAGGCGTGCAGGTCGGCGAGGATGTCCTCGGCGTGCCGCGCGGTGTCGACTTTCTTGTAGATCTTGCGCACCCGGCCGTCCGGCCCGATCCAGAAGGTCGTGCGCGCCACGCCCCACGTGCGGCGGCCGTACAGGTTCTTCTCTTTCCAGACGCCGTACATCTTCGCGATGTCGGCGGTCTGGTCGGAGAGGAGCGGGAAGTTGAGGTTGTGCTTCCCGGTGAACTTCTCGTGGCTCTCGAGCGAGTCGATCGAGACGCCGAGGACCACCGCGTGCTCTTTGGTCAGCTCCGCTTCGTGATCGCGGAACGAGCAAGCCTCGGCCGTGCAGCCGGGGGTGTCGTCCTTCGGGTAGAAGTAGAGGATGACGTCCTTCCCTTTGAACTCCTTGAGGGAGAGCTCGCGGCCGCGGGTCGACGGCAGACGGAAGTCGGGCGCGACGTCGCCCACCTTCGGTTCATAAAAGTCCTGCATTGGTGATCGCTCCTTCAGTTCGTGGCGGCGGCGCCGAACAGCACCTTCTCCGCGACGAGCACGGCGTTCAGCGCCGAACTGCGGCGCAGATTATCGCAGACCGCCCAGACCCAGAACCCGCCGCGGATCGACGGGTCGGGACGAACCTCGGCGATAAGCACTTCATCCTTGCCCGCCGCATCGATCGTGCCGAACTGCTGATCGCCCTCCGGCAGCACGATGGCGGGGTTTTTCCCCAGCGCGCCGAGGATCTGCTCCGTGGTGAGCTCCTCGCGCGTGCGCAGGAAGAGCGAGAACGTGTGGCCGTGAAAGATGGTCCCCTGCGTGATCAGCAGGGCCAGGTCGGCACGCACGAACTGCTTCACCTGCCCGACGATGAACTCCTCGTGGTGCTCGGGCGCGGGGTAGAGGTTGAACGCGAGCTGACGGTCGAAGACCTGCTGCGGCACCGGCTGCACGCCGAGGACGCTGAAGGTCTGCTTCGCGAGCTCCTCCACGCCCTGATCGAACGCCGACGCCGGCTGGACGACCGTGGCGGTGCAGAAGTCGATCGGCGCAAGACGTGCGATCTCGTGGAGGATCAGGGCGATCGGGATGGCCACCGGATGCGGCGAGACCACCACATTCCCGGCCCCCAGCTCCTCGAGATTGATCCCGGCGATGACCAGCTTCGCATCCTCTGCCGTGGTCGGCTGGGAGAGATCGACGGCGATGAAGTCATCCTCGTCCGCGTGCTCGATCCACTCGCGATTCCCCTCGGCCGGACCACAGAAGAAGACCAGATCGAGATCCTCCAGCTCGTCGTCGGTGATCGGCGCGACGATGGCCGGTTCGTTGCCGATCTCGGTCAGCGCGCCGGCGGCCTCCCCGGTGGAATCGAGCAATGCCACCTTTGCGAACGGAAAGGCGCGCTCGCGAAGAATGGTCGTGATCTCGTTGCCGACGAGGGTGAGCGGATTGACGATGCCGAGCCGGTAGCCGGCAGAGGATTTGGGGTGCGCCATGACGGCGCCTTGTATCACACGGCCGGTTTGTCGCCGGGTGGTGGCGGGGCCACGGCCGGCTCGGCCAGGACCGGAGCATCCGGCAACGTGTCGTCTCCCACCGCGGGCGCCGGCGGAGGGAGCACGTTCCGCGACGGGAAGGCGATGGTCCAGAGTTTCGCCAGCGGCCCGGAGACGAGGTACGCGACTGCACCGGCGAACCAGAACTCGCGCGGCCAGCGGAAGGCGAGGCCGAGGATCAGCGCCAGCGCCACGAAGTACATCAGCGAGCGCTCTTTCGCGAGCGCCAGCCCCTTCTGGCTGCGGTAGCGGATGGGGGAGACCATGGAGAAGGCGGTGACGATCGTCAGGATCATGACCACCAGCGCGAAACGGCGATCGGTGACCGGCGCCGGCGCGTAGTAGATCATCGAGGCGAGGACCATCGCGCCGGCAGGCGAGGGGACGCCGACGAAGTAGCGGTAGTCGCTCTTGCCGGTCATCACGTTGAAACGCGCCAGGCGGAGCGAAACGGCGGCCAGGAAGAGGAAGGCGATGCCGCCGCCGAGCTTCTCGAAAATCTGCAGCCCCCAGGCGTAGATCATCACGGCGGGGGCGGCGCCGAAGGTGACGACGTCGGCCAGCGAGTCGTACTCCTTGCCGAACTCACTGGTGGCGCCGAGGGAGCGGGCCACGAGACCGTCGAAGGTGTCGAAGATGGCGGCCCAGAGGATGGAGAGGGCGGCCACCTCGAAGAACTGCACCGCGGCGTCGGTCCGTCCGACGGCGATCGCTTCAATGCCGCGCGTGGAGTAGATGATCGAGCGGAACCCGAAAAAGAGGTTGAGGATCGTCAGCGACGTCGGAACGACGTAGATGCCTCGGCGGAGATTCTGTCGGACATCGACTCGCCTCATCCGGCGGGATCTTATGCAAAGGGGGTTCCGTTGGGAACCCCCGTGCTCGAATCGGTGGTGGTGGGGTGGAGGGCGATCAGGCGACGGCGTGCTGCGATTCGTAGGAACGAATGCGCTCGGCCATCTGATCTTTGAGGTGCAGCTTCCGCTTCTTCAACGTCTTCTCTTCGATCTCTTCGTCGACGGTGATCTCATTTTTGTGGGTGAGCTCGTCGAGTCGCGTCTCGCACTGCTGATGCTCGTGAGCCCAGGCGCGAAACTCGGGGTCGGCGTCGGCGAGAATGTGTTGAATGTCTGCGGTATTCGACATCGATGCTTTTCCTCCTTCGAAGTGCTAGCCGCAACCGAAATTCTAGCACTCGGCGCGCCAACCGGGGGGTGGGGGAATCAGCTGCTCAGCTGCTCAGCTGTTCAGCCATTCAGCTCCTCAGGGATGCGGCGCCGATTCCTGAACGCCTGAGCAGCGGAACAGCTGTGCAGCTGAACGCCCGTACAATGCCGGCCGTGCAACGCGCCGCCACGATCGCCGTCGCGATCGTCCTCCTGTCGACCCTGCTGACGCCGCTCCAGCGCGAGCTGTACGTCGGCGACGAGACCAAGTACTCGCAGGTGGTGCGGGAGATGCGGAGCGGCTCGGTGTTCCTGCCGACGCTGGAGGGGTCGCCGTTCACCCACAAGCCGCCGCTGCACTTCTGGATGATCCGGACGCTGACCGTGCCGTTCGGCGTCTACTCGATCTGGCCGTTCGTCATCCCCTCGCTCCTGGCGTTTGCCGCGCTGCTCTGGCTGCTGCACCGCTTCGGGGGGATGTACGCCGCGTTCGTCGGCGGGACGTCACTGATGATCTGGGGCTCGGCCCAGACCGCGCGGATGGACCTGACCTTCAATGCGCTGCTGGTGCTGGCGGCGTTGATGGTGGAGCGCTTCTTCGAGCACGACGACTTCCGCGCGCTGCTCTGGGCCGCGCTGGCCACCGGCTTCGCCGCGCTGGCCAAGGGACCGATGGCGCCGGTGATCGTCCTCACGCTGCTGCTCTTCGAGGGGCTGCGGCGCCGCCGGATGCCGCGCGGCAACTACGTTCTGCCGCTGCTGGCGATGCTGGCCGTACCGCTGCTCTGGCTCGTGCCGGCCATCGTCATCGGTGGGGAGAATTACTGGCGGGAGATCTTCTTCAAGCAGACCGTCGGCCGCGCCGTCGGCGCCTGGGTGCACAAATCGCCGCCGTGGTTCTACCTGACGCACGCGCCGGCCGACACCGCACCGTGGTTTCTGCTGCTCGTCGTGGCGTTGATCGCGGCGTACAAACGGAACGACGCGCGGGCGAAGTTCTTCGTCAGCTGGCTGCTGGCCGTGCTGGTGCCGTACTCGCTGCTCTCCTCGAAGCTCGACGTCTACATGATGGCCCTGCTGCCGCCGGTGGCGCTGATCATCGCCCGTCTGCTGGAGAGCGAGGATCGCTGGTGGACGTGGGGGCGCCGCGCCAATCTGACGATGCTCGGTCTGTTCGCGGTGATCGGGACCGCCGGGCTGTTCGTCAAGCCGGAGCACATCAAAGGGCCGGATGGGGCGCTGGCGGCGATGCCCTTGGTGAAGGCGCTGTTCGCTGTTCTGCTGGCGGCCGCGTTGACCGGCTTCGTCGTGTCACTGCGCTCGCGCGACCTGCGGGTGTCGACGCTGGCCACCGGGCTCGCGCCGCTGGCGATGTTCGCCTACATCGCGGTCGCCTTAGTGCCTCTGGCGAACGAGATGGCGTCGGGACGGCCGCTCATCGCCGCCATTCAGAAACAACAGGTGCCGGCGGGCGAGGTGGCGTGTCACGTCTGTCCGCACCTCTGGATCCGCGACATGCCCGCGGAACTGGAGCAGGTCAGGCTGGTCAACGCCGCGCAGCTGACGAACGCGCCGCAAGTGATCATCACGCGCCGCA
The DNA here is from genome assembly GCA_036398925.1 of Thermoanaerobaculia bacterium. Classification (GTDB taxonomy): domain Bacteria; phylum Acidobacteriota; class Thermoanaerobaculia; order Gp7-AA8; family Gp7-AA8; genus DASWOB01. The sequence goes on along the minus strand of DASWOB010000016.1, from coordinate 12,012 downwards.
AAGATGACGCCGCGGTCGCGGCTGTGCTGCGCGGATATCGCAAGGTCGACGAGTTCCGGATGATTGGGAAATGGTTCGATGTCTATCGAAGGTAGGCGGCATCGAATGCCACTCGCCGGTCAGCGGCACAGAATGCCGGGCGTGGATGAGCGGCATCGAATGCCGCTGGTCGCGAAACGCCGTTACGCATCGGCCGCCTTCATCACGCTGCTGATCCTCTCGGTCCTCTGGCCTTCGCCGATCGTCTCCTCGAACCGGCTCTGGCTCAACACCTCGCTCGACGTCGACGAGCTGTCGTTTCTCGGACGCGAGGCGCCGCAGTGGGATGTCGTGTTCTGGTTCTTTGCCGGCGTGCTGCTGCTGGCCATCGTGCAATCGGCCGAAGCGAGTGACCTCCGCGAGCCGCTCCGGCAACTCCGCGCCTTCCGCATCCCGCGTCCGCTCGTGGTTCGCTCTCTCGCCGGTCTGGCCATCGGCGCCGTGCTCACCGCGCTGGTCTGGCTCTTCCTCGATCAGCACGTCCTGGCCTGGGCCGAGCGCGTGCAGTCGGAGACGATCCAGGACGTGATCCGCATCGCCAATCGCTTCGGCGGTGGCATGAACCCGGTGCTGATCGTCGGCTTCTTCCTCATCGCCGGCATCGCCTACGCCACACCGCGCTGGATCGACTACGCCCTGGCGATGGCCATCGCCGGACTGGGAGCGGGCATCGTCGCGCAGATCATCAAACACCTGGTCGGCCGCGCGCGCCCCGAGCTCTGGCTCGGCCCGGCGCACTACGCTCCCGGCTCGTCGACCTCGTTCCCGAGTGGCCATACCGTCGGAGCCTTCGCGCTGGCGGGGGTGCTCGTTTTCGGCTCGCGCAGCTGGACGCTGCGCATCATCGCCCTGCTCCTGGCAATCGCTGTCGGCATGTCGCGCATCCTGGCCTTCCGGCACTGGTCCTCCGACGTCACCGCCTCCGCGGTGATCGGTCTGACCGTGGCGTGGCTGGTCATCCGCGGCGTGACCCGGCTCACAGCCGATCCGGCGCCGCACCCGTAGGATTCGCGCCGCTATGGCGAGAGAGCGGCTGTCCCTCATCAACTACGACGTCCTGCGCGAGCTCTGCGACGACTGCCGCAAAGAGCGCTTCCACTTCGTTCCCCTCGGTGCGGCCCCCGCCACCGGCCCCTGCAAGCGCTGCGGCTCCGCCGAGTCGAAACTGGCCGAGGTCAGCGACACCGCGATCTGGCGCCTGATCACTCATGCCAATGGCGATGTGGTGGTGGTGCCGATGATCGGCAAGACGGCCTGACGTTTGCGTCGGCGCTATGATTAGCGCCATGGCCAGAGTGTTGGAACGCCCTGCGACCTACGACGACCTGCTGCAGGTCCCGGATCACATGGTCGCCGAGATCGTGAACGGCGAGTTGATCGTCTCGCCCCGGCCGGCGCGTCCACACGCGCGCGTTTCCTCGATCCTCGGCGCTCGCCTCGCCAGCCGATTCGACGACAGCGACAGCGGTCCCGGCGGCTGGTGGATCATCGACGAGCCCGAGCTTCATCTCGGCCCCGACATCTTCGTTCCTGACATCGCCGGCTGGCGTCGCGAGCGGATTCCTGAGTTTCCTGATGCTGGTCGCTGTGAGATCCCGCCGGATTGGCTCTGCGAGATCATTTCGCCGAGCACGGCAGCGCTCGATCGTGTGTACAAGCTACCGCTTTACGCGCGCCAGGGGATTACGTATGCCTGGATCGTCGATCCGGTAGCGCGCACGATCGAGGCGTATCGCCTCGAGGGCTATCACTACAGCCTGATCGCCGCGGTGGAAGGCGAGGAGCCCGCCCGCATCGAACCGTTCGACGCGATCGAGCTCCCCCTCAAAGCGCTGTGGGTCTGAGCAGAACGCTCTCACTTCACCAACAGATGAGGGAACGACGAGGGGCCTCCGGCGGCCGGGCCACGGGCCCGGACCCGTTGGTTGGCCTAGCCTCCGCGACACTCTGTCGCGAGATCCGAGGCTGCGCTCGCGGAGGCTAGGCCAACCATTGGGGGTCCGGGGCCCGTGGCCCCGGCCGCCGGAGGCCCCCCGTCGTCTCCTCATCCATGGGCGCAGTGCGTGCGTTCTGCTTAGCCTTCCATCTCCGCAAAGTTCACCGACACCAGCCGCGAGCAGCCCGCCTCTTCCATCGTCACGCCGTACAGCACGTCGGCCGATTCCATCGTCCGGCGCGAGTGGGTGATGACGATGAATTGCGTGTCGCGCGAAAAGTCGCGCACGAGGCGCACGAAGCGCTCCGTGTTGACCTCGTCGAGCGGGGCGTCGACCTCGTCGAGGATGCAGAAGGGCGACGGCTTGTAGCGGAAGATTGCGAAGAGCAGCGCGATGGCGGTCAACGCGCGCTCGCCGCCGGAGAGCAGCGCGATCGACTGGTTCTTCTTGCCGGGCGGCTGGGCGACGAGCTCGATGCCGCTTTCGAGCACGTCCTCTTCATCGAGCAGCTGCATCCGGGCGGTGCCGCCGTTGAAGAGCGAGGTGAAGATCTCGGTGAACGATTCGTTGACCGCGTTGAACGCCTCGCGGAACAGCTCGCGCGAGGTGAGGTTGATCTTGCGGATGGTCTGGCGCAGCGATTCGATCGACTGCACGAGGTCATCGCGCTGCGTGCGCAGGAACGACTCACGGGTCTCGAGCTCTGCATGCTCGTCGATCGCCAGCACGTTCACCGGCCCGATCTTCTCGAGCTGGTCGGCGAGCCTGGCCACGTCGCTTTCCAGTGTCGCGCGCGATTCGTCATCGGGCGGCGGCTCCACGTCGGCCAGCGCGTCGATCCCCGCGTGCAGATCGAGGGCGATCTGTTCGCGGAGCAGGTCGAACTGCGATTTGGCGCGATCGACGCGGCGCTCGGCGTCAAAGAGCGCGTTCTTCGCGCTGTTCCACGACTCGCGCGAGGCCACCGCGCGCGTCTGCAACTCGTTGACACGCACTTCGAGGTCCGCCACTTCCGCTTCGAGGCCGACCCGTACCTCCGAAAGGTCGTGCAGTTTCTGCAGCGACTCGTCGAGCTGTCCGCGGGCGTTCTCGACCGCTACGCCGGTGTCGCCCTGGCGGCGGATGAGGTTCTCGATCTCCTGCTGCAGCTGCTGCGAGCGCGAGCCGAGCGAGACCACGATGCGCGAGAGGTTCTCGTGCTCGCGTTGCACCGCGTTGACCAGGCCTGCCGCGGCCTCGACGTCGACGCGCGCTTTCGAGGCGACCTCGGTGATCTGCTCGAAGCCGACCCGCGCGCCGGAAAGCTCTTCCTCGTGCGTGCGGATCTGCTCGTGCAGCTCCGCTTCCCGCGCCTGCAGCTGATCGACTTCGGCGATCGCGGTGTTCTTGCGGGCGATCAGTTGATCCTTTTCTTCGATGTAGAGCGTCTGCTCTTCCGACGCGACCGCCAGGTCCTTCTCGTACCGCTGCAGTTCCGCGCCGGCGCGCTCGCGCTGGTTCTTCTTCTCGCGCAGTTCCTGCTCGGCCGTGCGCGCGCGCTCTTCCGCGATGATCCGCGCGTCGTCGGCGGCGCGCAGCTCTTCTTCCAGCTGCTGCAGCTCCGCGGCGAGGCCGCTCGCGCGCGTTTCCTCGGTACCGAGGAGCGCTTCGAGGTCGGCGATCTCACGCTTGACCGAGAAGACGCCGGGGGTCGAGCCTTCGATGCGTCCGCCGACCACGAGCGGACCGCGCACGATGTCGCCGTCCACGGTCACGAACGTCGCGCTCGGCCGCGCCTTGGCCTGCTCCATCGCCACGGCCAGCGATTCGACGATGTACGCCTCGGGAATCGCATGGCGCACCGCATCAGCCACGGCGCCGTCGCCGACGACCGAAGCCGCCGCGTCGCCGCGCCGCGAGCCTTCCCCGGTCGGCGCGTAGTCGACCGTGAGGAACGCACCGCGTCCCGCACCGCGCTCGCGCAGACGGCGAATCGCCTCCGTCGCCACGTCGCCGTTGTCGACGACGATCGCCTTCGACACTTCGCGCAGCAGCGTGTCGAGCGCGGTCTCGAATCCTTCCGCGGCGCTGACCGACTCCGCCGCGCTGACGGCATTCGGGATCAGCTCCAGGATCGCGCGACGGACGTCCTCGTCCTGTGCTTCGAGGGACGCGAGGAGGGTCCGCAGTGAGTCGATCTTGTACGTCGTCTGCGACACACGGTCGCGGGTCGAGGCGAGCGTTTCGCGGCGTTCATCGCGGCGTGAGGTCAGATCGTCGCGGCGCAGGATCGCGTCGCGCGCGGTCTGCTGCGTGAAGATCAGGTTCTGCTCCGCGTCGCGGACCGCCTGCTCCCACTCGTACATCTGCGTGCGCGCGCCGTCGCGGCTTTCGGTGGCCTTGCGCGCGCTCTCGTTCAGCTTCGTCAGGTAGAACTCGCACTTTTCGACCGCGATCTCGATCTGGTGCACCTGGTTGCGTGCCTCGGAGATCTTGGCAATGGTGCGCATCAGCGCTTCGCGCGATTCGGTGAGCGCCTTCTCGTGGCGGCGCACCGCGTCGCCTTTTTCCTGCCGCTCGCGCTCGACCTGATCGCCGATCTCGCGGAGGCGGTTGCGCTCCGCGCGTGCGGTCTCGAGCTGATGGGTCTTCTCGTCGAGGGCCGCCTGCTGCTCCGATCCTTCGCCTTCGAGCGTGGCGATCTGATTCCGCGCGTTGTCAATTCGCGAGACGAGGTCGCCGAGGTTCGTCTCCGACTGCTGGAGGAACGAACGCAGCCGCTCGACGTCGCCCGACAAGCCGGCGATCTCTTCGCGTACGGCCGACGCGCGCGTGGCGCGGCCGGTGTGATGCGTGCGCGTTTCCGCCAGCTCCGCTTCTTCGGCGGCCAGCTGCGCGGCGAGCTCCGACTCGCGCACCTGCGCATCAGCGAGGTGGGCGTTGGCCGCTTCTTCTTCCGCCTGCGCCAGGACGATGCGTCCTTTGTACAGCGCCCGCTTCGCGAGCGAGAGCTGATCGGCGAGCTCTTTGTGCTTCCGCGCTTTGCCCGCCTGGCGCTTGAGCGAGTTCAGGTTGCGCGTGACCTCGGAGAGCGTGTCGTCGATGCGCAGGAGGTTCTGCTGCGTCTCTTCGAGCTTGAGCTCCGCGGCGCGGCGCTTGGTCTTGTACTTGGTGATGCCGGCCGCTTCTTCGATGAGGCGGCGGCGGTCCTGCGGCTTGTTGGAGAGGATCAGGTCGATCTTCCCCTGCTCCATGACGGAGTAGTTCCGGATGCCGAGACCGGTGTCCATCAGGATGTCGGAGATGTCCTTGAGGCGGACCCGCTTGCCGTTGAGGCGGAACTCCGAGACGCCGTCGCGGAAGACGCGGCGGTTGATCGTGATCTTGCCGTCGTCGGCCATCGGATGGCCGGAGTCGCCGTTGGAGACGCCGAGGGTCAGCGTGACTTCGCCCATCGAGAGGGCGCGGCGGCGCGCGGAGCCCTGGAAGATGACGTCCTCCATCGTCTCGCCGCGGATGTGCGAGGCGCGGTTCTCACCGAGGACCCAGATGATGGCGTCGCAGATGTTCGATTTACCGCAGCCGTTCGGCCCCACGACCGCGGTGAGCGGCGAGGGGAAAGCGAGGCGGGCTGGGTCGTAGAAAGACTTGAACCCGTGAATGTCGAGCTGTTCGAGACGAAACATGGATGGCGTTGGCTTTCCTATGCGGATCGATTGGAGCGCGATGCTAGCTGATTCGTCCGTGGAAATCGCGTTGACAGAACGGCCGCGCAGCGGTTCCTGTGCAATCATGCCCGGCGCGTGATGCTCGACGATTTCCTCCGGCGCGAGATCGACGTCGGCTCGTTTCCGAGCGCCTCGTACGCCGTGGGAAGCGTCGCCGGCATCGAGCGCCTGGCCGCCCACGGACACGCGGTCGCGGTGCCGCTGCGGATCGCCGCGACGACCGAAACGATCTACGACTGCGCCTCGATCACCAAACCGCTGATCACCACGACCTTGATCCTCCAGGCCGTCAGCGAGGGAACGATCGCCCTGCACGACGAGTATCGCGGCTACAGCTACCGCGAGCTCCTCACCCACACCTCCGGGCTGCGCGCCTGGCTGCCGCTGTATGCGCTCGGCGACTATCTGCAAGCGATCGCCGAGCGCGGTCGCGAGAATCCCCGCGGCGAGCAGGTGGTCTACTCCGACCTCAACTTCGTCCTGCTCTGGAGCGCGCTGCGCGAGATCTTCGGCGATTACGAGCGGGCGGTGCGGGAGCGGATCTTCGCGCCGCTCGGCATCACCGGCGCGACCATCGGACATCCTCCCGCTTCATGGCGGCCTCGGATCGCGGCCACCGAGTGGGGACAGCGCTTCGAACACGGCATGTGCATGACCCGGCAGATCGCCTTCACCGGCTTTCGCGAAGGTTTGATGTGGGGGGAGACGAACGACGGCAACTCCTTCCACGCCGGCGGGACCTGCGGCAACGCGGGGCTGTTCGCCACGGCACGCGACGTCTTCCGGATCGCGCACGGTTTCGCGCGAGGGGAGCTGGTGCCGATGGAGATCGTGCGCGAAGCGACGCGCCGGCAGGCGGGCGAGCGCGGACTCGGCTGGCAGCTGGCCGGACCGGGCTTGTCGGAGACGTCGTACGGCCACATGGGCTTCACCGGCACGTCGGTCTGGATCGACGGCGATCGGGTGATGGTGCTGCTCACGAATCGGGTTCATCCCTGCGCCGCGCCTGTTCCCATGCAACGGGTCCGCGAGCAGTTTCATCTCCTGACCCAGCAGCTTCACTTTTGACCCGCGCATCGCACGCGAGTGGGTCAGGATTGATGCCCGTCCGTCCCTAAGTCATTGATTCTTCGTGCGGCACTGATCCCGCTCTTCCGCTGCGCTCCCGCGAAGGGGAAAAGGAGAGTCTGAATGACCCGTAGGAACGTAGCCGTCGTGTTGATGTTGCTGCTCGCCATCTCGACCACTGCCATCGCCCAGGAGCTCCCGCAGCGTCAACCCGCACGCGCCGCCGATGAACGCTTCACCATCGGAGATCAGGAGTGGCTGAGCCACGAAGCGTTCGCCAGATCCGGCAACCGCTGCTCCACGCATCAGCCGACCGATCGTCAGGCCGAAGCGATCGAGGAGTTCTTTCTCCGCGAGCTGCTCGACCGCCCGCCGATCCAGAGCAACTCCATCACCAGCCCTGTCTCGATCACCGTCAACTTCCACATCATTCGCAGCTCCACCGGGGCGGGCGACGTCTCCGACACGCGTCTCAACTCGCAGATCGCGACTCTCAATTCGGCCTACAATGGCCGCGGCTTCACGTTCGTGCGTGGCACCACCGACCGCACCAACAACAGCACTTGGTACGCGATGAACCTCGGCACCTCGGCCGAGCAGCAGGCGAAGTATCACTTCACCGGCATGGCCGCCAACAACCCGCAGTACGTGCTGAACTTCTACACCGCGAATCCGAGCGGCGGCACGCTCGGCTGGGCCACCTTCCCGTGGGAGCTCTCCGGCAACCCGCGCATGGACGGCGTGGTGGTCCTCCACTCGACGGTCAACGGCGGCAGCGCCACGAACTTCAACCTCGGCGACACCGCCGTGCATGAAGTCGGGCACTGGCTCGGCCTCTACCACACGTTCCAGAGCGGCTGCGGCACCGGCAACAACACCACCAGCGGCGACCGCGTCGCCGACACGTGGGCCGAGTACTCGCCGGCCTCCGGCTGCCCGAGCGGCCGCGACACCTGCAGCTACTCCGGTCTCGACCCGATCACGAACTTCATGGACTACACCTACGACTCCTGCATGAACACCTTCACCTCCGGCCAGGCGAACCGGATGGTGAACATGGCCGCAACCTACCGGCCGTATCTCTGATGATGACTGACCGGCCTCCGCGCACTCAATAGCGCGGGGGCCGGAAGCCGATCCGCGCGGGGATCTCCCAGCCGAACACACGCGCGCAGACATTCCCGGATATGGACGAGTAATCGGCCGGCGGAGCGAAGACGGTGTCGACGAGCACCACGTTCTGTCCGGGCTCGAGCACGAGCCGGCGCGGCGGCGGCGTGGAGGGCTGCCAGTGCCAGACGTATGGCTGCACGCTTTCCGCGGATGGGGGGAAGCCGATGCCGGCGAACAGCAGCTCGACCGACTCGCGCTGTTTCGGAATCGGCACCTGCGGATTACAGCCGAGGCGGCGCGGCTCGCTGGTGATGTCGAGCGTCCGCCGCATGTCACCCTCATTGCGGATGGTGACGACGATCGGGATCCGCTCGCCTGACGGATACTGCCCGGCGTAGCGCGGCGTCTCGATGGTGATGATGATCTTCGATGGATCCTCGAGCCGTCGCTCGTACGGCCGATGGCTGTCGCACGCGCCGAGGAAAAGCAGAAGGGTGACGCCGAGCAGCGCCACCCTCCGGCTCATCTGGTTACGGTGTGGCCGCATCGTAGAGCTGCCCATCGTCGGTGCAGACGGTGTTGCCGCCCTGATCATGTGGGACGCAGACGCTGACGCTGCCGTTGCTGGACGCGCCGCGGCTGTCGGTGGCGGTGAAACTGATGCGGTACGTGCGGCCGTTGCCGTTGCCATCCCGCTCCGCGCGAACCGACGCGGCGGAGGTTCCGACGCCTGTTGCATCCGGATCGCCTTTGGCTGCTTTCGCATTGACCGGCTCGTCCTGCGTGATGCCCGTGATGGTGATGGTGAACTCGTCGCCCTCGGCGTCGTTCAGGTTCGTGATCGCGATCGGGATCATCTTATTGTTCGCCGGCCACAACTGCGAGGGGCTGGCGATGGCCGCGCTCACGTCCGGACCATTGTTGGCGGATGGCGGAGGCTCTTCGTTGCCGATGTCGTCGATCGCGTCCATCAGCGCGCTGATGATGTCGCTGATGCTGTAGGTCGCGGTATAAACCTTCCCGCCCGTCGCTTCCGCCAGTTGCGAGAGCGATGCGTAGGCCTCGAAGTCGCCGCCCACCACGATGCCGTAGATGCGGATCGGGTTCGTCACCGCGCTCGCTTCAACGTCGGCGAGCGAGGAGACCCGCACCGGTGAGGAAGCAATCGAGATCCCGCCCGCCGCCGCGGCCGCGGCTACCGAGGCTGCGGTATATCCGGTGAACGGCTCCGGATTGTGCGGCGGGGCATCGGTCATGACAATGATCGTTTTCTTCGCGTTGGCGCGCCACGGACCGATCCCCTGCGCGTTGATGGCACCCATGATTCCGGAGTACTGCGACTCCGGCCAGTTGGCGCCGCCACTGGCGGCGAGCATGTTCAGGCCGCCGGTGATGACCGCGCCCTGATTGGAGAACGGCGAGTTTGCGCGATACGGGAAATCGGTTGGGCTGCCGTACGGCGAGACCGGAAAGTCCTTGAACTCCGTCACGGCGATCCGGAAGTCGGCGCCCGTGGAGCCAAGGGTGTTCATCGCCTGCGTGGCGGTCGATTTGATCGCGCTGATGGAGCCCGACATGCTGCCGGTCGTGTCCATGGCGAAGGCGATGTCGATGGCGGTCGCCAGTTTGGCGTCGTACGTCACCATGGCCGGGACGATACTGTCGTGCGCGGCGGACAGGATCAGCACCACCTCACCGACGTTGGTGACGCTGAAGTCGTTCACGAACTCGAGGGCGACGTTGGGCGTGCCGCCGCCGATGCTGAGATCGCGAATGTCGGTCGTGCCATTCTGCCGGCGGATCACCAGCCAGCCGCGCGCGCGCTCCAGAAAATCACCCGTCACTTTGATGGTCAGCTTGCGCGGCGTGGTCAGCGAGGGATCGGGGCGAAACTGGTAGTAGTTTGCGGCCGTCCCCTGAACGAAGACGCTGCCGGATGGCACCGTTGGCGCCGCGTTGCTCATCGTGTGCACAGCCTGGAAATGCGCGTGCGTGGGGAAGCCGGCCACGCCCGAGTCGGCGTACGAGTTCGGCGGCGTCGTGCGCGCTCCGGAGAGGAAGTTCCAGAGCGCGAAGTGCTGCATCGCCACATCGAGGTTCGTGCCGTAGCTCGAGCTCAGCACGTCGCGGATCGCTCCCATCGCGTTGAACCCGAACGCGTCCATGATGTTGCGAAGGACCACCGGATTGCCGCCGGCGTACTTTTCCATCAGGAATTTGTGGAAGAGCACTCCGTCGTACGTGGTCTGCGTGATTGCGTATTCAGTACGGTTGAAGAAGGCCGGAATGCGGCTGAAGTAGAGGTTGGCGCTCGGATAGACCACGTCCTCGATGGCCGTCGCGCTTCCCTCGCACCACCAGTAGTCGTTGAGCATGGCCGCGACGCTGGTGCTCTCGTACTGAACGAGATGGAAGAGCTCGTGCGCGAGTGTTGTCTGGAGGTTGCCTCCCGTGAGCGACTTTTTGATGTAGATCGTCGGGTCGCCGAACAGCTCGAACGTCAGGCCGGCCGGAACGGCGGCGCCCCAAAGCGACGGCCCGCACGGAATGCTGCCGGTCAGATCGACGGGGCAGGGGACGGTCTCTTTCGGCACGACGTTGATCAGCCCGTCCGCCGACGCCACCGGCGCCGTGAGACCATGCGTGGTGACGAGGCTCGCGTACGACAGCTCGAGGATGTTCGCAATCGCCTGTGCCTGCGCGACGGTGATGGCGTCGGCGCCGGCGGTCTCGTAATCAATCTCGAAATGCGCCGAGATCAGGATCTGCGACGAGAGAGCGGCCAACTGTGCGGAATCCACCGCGCTCGTTGCCAGCTGCCGGAAGCGGAGCGGCAGCCCCTCCAGATTGGGCGCCGTTCTGGTGCGCCGCACCGACGGCGCGGCGAGTAGGTAGCGCACGAGCTCCTGCACCCGCGGCTCGGCGTTCGGCAGCTCGACGGCCAGCTGCAGCATCAGCTCAGTGCCGCAGCCCGACGTCATCGCGGCGCGGTACTCGTCCGGCAGGCGTACCGGCTGCGCGACCGCAAGCGCTTTCAAAAGCAAACCGTCATCGGGCGTCATCCTGCCGGTGCGAACGTCGGCGTCAATACGGTCGGAAAAGCGGGGAGCGCCTGACGCAACCAACGGCAGCAACATCAGAACGGCCGTGACGACAGAGAAAAGTACACGTTTCATCATCTTTCCCATCCTTGTTGCCAAACATGGCGATAGGCCGGGCCACAGTTGTTGAGGCGTTGTGGGGAAATTGTGGGATTCAGTCGATGGACGCGATGGTCGGACCGATCGCGGCGGGTGAGCGCCAGCCCCACTTCTCCGCCTGTTGCCGCAGCGAGTCGGCTTTCATCTCCTCGCCGTTCGCCTCGGCCAGCTCGGCGTACATCCAGAGCGTCTCCGAGAGCATCGGGTCGGGATCGGTGTAGTCGTCGCGGAAGCGGGTCTCGAGCAGCTCTACGTTGTCGCGATAGAGCCGCAACGCCGCCTCGGTATCGCCGGAGCGTAGGAGGATGTAGGCGAGCCCCAGCGCCTGGAACTCCTGGATCTGCGGGAACTGTGCAATCTGCGTCTCCATCAGGCGCCGCGCTTCGTCGAGGTCGCGGCGTTGATGGGCGAGGATCAGCGCGATTCCTTCTTTGGCCGAAGGATCGTCGGCGCGGCGGTAGGCCTCGATCGCTTCGTCGAAGCGCCCGGCGAGCTTCAGCGCCTCCGCGCGATGAAAGTCATCGCCGACCCGGGCCGCCTCCATCACCGCGTCTTCATAGCGGCGAAGCTGGATCAGCTGCTGTGCGCTCGTGATCGGCTTCTGCGCCAGCATGTAGGCGACCAGCCACCCGAGCAGGGCGACGGAAAGGAGAATGATCCAGAACCACACAGCGACATGCTAAGCAGAATGCTCTTACTTCACCAACAGATCAGGAGACGACGGGAGGCCTCCGGCGGCCGGGGCCTCAGCCCCGGACCCCGTTGGTGGGCCTAGCCTCCGCGACACTCTGTCGCGAGATCCGAGGTTGTGTCGCGGAGGCTAGGAGTCTGCGCGGCAGAAAAGCGGTAGTGGGTCGTAAAATGATGTATGCCGAGCAACTACCGAGCGTACCAACCGGAGCAGAGTTACCTGCTGCCGCCGTCGCTGAGCGACTGGCTGCCGGAGAA
>DASWOB010000015.1:0-180952 GCA_036398925.1 Thermoanaerobaculia bacterium | reverse complement strand
AGCTTTCCGGCCCGTTCATCGCTCATCTCTCATCGTTCATCGTTCGGCGCGTCCGCTGCCCGTTACTGAATCTCGGCGTTCAGCGTGAACGACGCGGTCGTCCCCGCGTCGTTCTTGGCCGCCACCTGGATGGTCTCGTTCAGCGCGCCGCTCCTGGCCTTGGCGCCGTCGATCGTCACCGTCAGTGATTCCTTGGCCTTCGGCGGGATCAGCGCGGTGTATTCGTAGTAGAGGCAGCGGCAGGCGGAGCGGCTGACCGTGACGGTGATCGGGCTGTCGCTGTTGTTCTGGATCTCGTACTGCCGCGTCGCACGCGTGCCTTTGCGGATCGTGCCGTAGTCGTGCGAGGCGGGAGCGACGCTCAGCCCGGCTGCTTCGGCCACCGTGGTCGTGGTCGGCTCGGTCACCGGTGCGGTGTCAGTCGTATCGGCGGTCGAGAGCACCGGGTCGTCCGTCGCGCGATCGGAACTGCCGCGCCAGACCAGCCAGCCGATCGCGGCGAGGACCAGCAGCCCGGCAAGCACGATCGCCACGAGCCGTCCTCCCGACGCGCCCGCTTTGCGTCCGCCATGACCCAGGTGGGTCGGCTCGTCGTCGTACACCTGCTCGAGCGGCCGCTCCCCCGGTTGGGTCTTGAGCGGGATGGACGGCGGAATGGAGGGCGGCGGAGGCACGACCGGCGTCGAGACGCCACGCTCGAGGTCATCGAGCTTCGTCAGCGATCCGTCGATATCGCGAATGAGGCTCTGATACGCATTGGCCAGCCCCTCGGTCGGCGCATCCTCGTGCATCGACACGAGCGCCTCGCGATGGCGGCGGTAATGCGCGCGCATCACCTCGATCTCCCGCGCCCGCTGGGCGCGATTGACGTTGACGGTTCCGAAATCGTCGGACGACATGTTGGTCAGTTTACTGCGCGGCGGCGTGATTTACTGTGGCGTTGGCCGAGCGATGAACGATGAGAGATGAACGATGAGCGTTCCGGCCCCGTTCATCGCTCATCTCTCATCGTTCATCGTTCGTTCCAGCGCCACAGTCACATCGGCAGCCAGTACGAAAACTTCACCAGAAAGACATCCTGCGACGGCGCGTCCGGCAGCGCGGCGAAATCGCGGCGCGGACGGAAGTCGCCCTGCGAGACGATGTCCTCGCGATTTTCGTTCCAGACCACGTACATGGCAGAGCCGGGACGGAACTCCCACCGCACGACCGCGCTGCCGCGCACGCTGCGCAGGTTGAAGTCGGGGTTGCGGAAGGAGAGGTCGTTGCCGACGAAGTAGCGGTTGGAGTCGGACTCGAGGCGGATCGTCTCGTACGGCGTGTAGTCGTCGTCGCGGGGACGGGTGAGCTGCTTGAAGTCGCTGTACGCGCCGCTGGCGACGAACGGCTGGACGAACAGCTGGAACGAGAGGCGCGGGCTGACCGTCCAGTCGGCGCGGATGCCGAGGTCGAGCGTCTTCGAGTCGAGCGTGGCGAAGACGTAGCGGCGGCCGTAGGTTTCGGTGTAACCCGGATCGACCGCGGTGGCGACGTACTGCGTCCGCTCGTGCTGGCCGTTCCAGCGCGGCTGGAGCTGCAGCTTCAGCGCGGAGGTCGGCCGGTACGCGAGCGTCAGGAGGATGAACTCGGAGTCGCTGCCGTCCTCCGCTTCCCAGTACTCCCCTTCCACGTCGAAGGAGAACTTCTTGCGCGTGTCGCTGCCGCCGCCGCCACCGATCCAGCGGCTCGACGGGCGGCGCACGGCAGGGCCGCCGCGCGTGCGGCGATCGTCGTAGACCTCGCCGTTCACGCCGGTCCAGAAGTAGTTGTGGAAGTAGTTGAGCCACTCCACGTAGGCGTTGACCATCGCGCCGTTCGCGGTGAGATCGTTGTCGAAGTTCCAGTTCTGATACTTGCCGCCCCACGCGCTGATCTGCCGCGTGCGCGAGGTCTTGTCGGCGTTGAGGTAGTGCATCACCGCGTGCGTGGCGATGCCGTCGGTGCGGGTCTGGAAGCCGAGGTCGTTCACCTCGAAGCCGGGCGAATACGCCTGTACCTGCAGGTTCGGGCGCCAGCGGCCGCTCTGCTTGTTGAGCATGAGCCGCCCGTTCCACCCGCCGAGGGAGGTGCGGGTCGGGTCGAACTCCACGTGACCGGCGTCGGGGCGCTGGAAATAACGGGCGCCGCTGAGCTGCGTCGCGGCGATCGCTTCCTCCGAGCCTTCCACGAGCGACTGTCCGTACTGCCACTCCCACAACCAGCGTTTGTCCTTGCCGAAGAGCGTGTAGCCGTCGACGCCGGCGAAATAGGCGTTCTCGCGCAGCGACGGCGCGAGCTCGTCGGTCAGGCGGCGGTTCGTGGAGGTGAGCATGAAGCCGACGCGCGAGCTGCTCTCTTTGCCGAACTCCTTCGTCGCGCGGGCCACCAGGTAGTTCGTCATCGGCTCGACCACCTGCTTGCCGACTTCCGTGCGGTCGCGGTACCACGCCACCTCGCGGTCGGTGAGCGCGTCGAGGACGCCGATGGTCCAGCCGTTGCCGATCTTGCCGGTCACTTTCGCCGCGCCGAGAATGGTCGTCTCGCCCGGCGCGTCCATCCAGTCGGCGTCGATCGACCCTTGCGGCGAGCGGCCGATGCGGCGCGAGTAAAAGTAGGTCGGCGCGGAGGTGTTGAAGCCCCAGCGCGAGTTGGCCGGACCATTGCCGAAGCGGAAGATGTTCGCCCCTTCGGTGAAGAACGGCCGCTTCTCGGGGAAGAAGGTCTCGAACTGGGAGAGGTTGAGCACGGCCGGATCGACCTCCACCTGACCGAAGTCGGGGTTGATCGTGGCGGTCAGGGTGAGGCTGGAGGAGAGGCCGTACTTGAGGTCGAGACCGCCGTCGACGCGGTGATCGGATGCCGGAACGAACGGGTTGTCGTTGCGGCTGCGGAGGTCGGTGCGCGCCACACCGTACGGCACGAGCTCGAAGCCGCGCGGCGGCTTGATGTTCTCGATGCCGGTCAGATCGGCAAAGTGGGAGACGAACGCGCTGACGTTCTTCGGCGTGAAGGCGAGGCGCGAGTTCTCGCCGAGGCGGGCGTTGCGGCGGCTGACGTTGAAGCCCCAGACGTGCTGATCGCGCGCGGGGAAGCGGAGCTGCGAGTACGGGATGCGTGCCTCCGCGATCCAGCCGCCCTCCACGATCTTCGCGGCCGACTCCCACACCGCGTCCCAGCTCGGGTCGTCGTAGGTGTCGTTGAAGAGGGTCATGTCCATCTGCACGTTCGAAGCGTTGATGACGAACGACGCGCCGGACATCCGGTCGTGCTGCGAATCGATGCTGATGCGCACGTAGTCGGACGCGTTGAGATCGGTGTCGCGGCGCGCCAGGAGCGGCGAGACCGGGCCGTCGTCTTCCATGAAGAGGCCGAAGTAGATCGCCTCGTCGTCGTACACCACCTTCACCTTCGTCTGCTGCGCGGCGGGCTTCCCCTCGTCCGGGTCGCGCTGGGTGAAGCCGGTGATCTCCGGCGCGCCGGCCCACGCCGGGTCGTCGAGCCGGCCGTCGATCACCGGCGCGGCGCTGGCACGAACGGCGCGATAGGTGGCGCGATCCTCGGCGATCACGGAGCCGGCAGACAGAATGGCAAACAGCAGCAGAAGGGCACTCTTCGGACGCATCGTTTCCTCACGACTCAAAGTTGCGATAGGTTGGGGTTTCCAAACAGGACAGACGCTGCGTCCCGGAAAAAGTTAGCGAATGAAAGTCTTCATCGGTCAGATCAACACCACTGTCGGAGCGCTCCGCGCGAACGCGGAGAAGATCCGCCGCATGTACGAGGAAGGGGTCGCCGCCGGCGCCGACGTGGTGCTCGTCCCCGAGCTCGCCGTCACCGGCTATCCGCCGCGCGACCTGCTCGACCGGCCGCACTTCATCGAATCGTTCCTGCAAGTGCGGGACGAGCTGGCGGCGATGACCGGCGAGACGACGCTCATCTTCGGCTGCCCCGTCCCCACCGGGAACTGGTGCGGCAAGCCGCTCCACAACGTCGCGGTCGTGGCCCGCAACGGGAAGATCCTGCTCGAACAGCAGAAGATGCTCCTCCCCACCTACGACGTCTTCGACGAGCTCCGCTACTTCGAGCCGGGCCAGAGCGTCAGCGTCGTCGAGATCGCCGGGATGCGTGTCGGCGTGTCGATCTGCGAGGACTTCTGGTTCGACGATGAGGTGGCGGGGATGAAGCTCTACTGCCGTAACCCGGTGGACGAGCTGGCGCGCCAGGGCGCCGAGGTGTTGCTGAACATCTCCGCGTCTCCGTTCAACAGCGGCAAGCGGCGCACGCGCTGGGAGATCTTCTCGAACATCGCCAGGCGCTACGAGGTACCGCTGGTCTACGTGAACCAGGTGGGCGGCAACGACGAGCTGCTCTTCGACGGCTCGTCGATCGTCTTCGACCGTAACGGGCAGACCATCTTCTGCTCGCCGGCGTTCGAGGAGCACGGCTCGCTCGTGCACCTGCAAGGCTCTCCGTGCGAATCGGTGCTGGCCCTCGAGGAAGACGAGGAGATCGCCCGCGGGATCATCCTCGGCGTCCGCGACTACATCAGCAAGTGCGGCTTCCGGGACGTGGTGCTCGGCCTCTCCGGCGGCATCGACTCCGCCGTCACCGCCGCGATTGCCGTGGAGGCGCTCGGCGCCGAGCACGTGACCGGCATCGCCATGCCGTCGCACTTTTCGTCGCAAGGCTCCATCGACGACGCCCGAGCGCTGGCCGAGAACCTCGGCATCGCCTTCCACATCGTCCCGATCGCCGAGATCTACGCGCCGTACGAGTCGGCGCTCGACCGCCTCTTCAACGAGCACAAGTTCGACACCACCAACGAAAACGTGCAGGCGCGCATCCGCGGCAACATCCTCATGGCCTGGTCGAACCGCACCGGCGCGATGGTGCTGACCACCGGCAACAAGTCGGAGATGGCGGTCGGCTACTGCACGCTCTACGGCGACATGGCCGGCGGGCTGGCGGTCCTCGGCGACGTCTACAAAACCATGGTCTACAAGATCGCGCACTGGCTGAACCGCAACGGCGAGAAGATCCCGCCGTCGTCGATCACCAAGCCGCCCTCGGCCGAGCTCCGCCCGAACCAGACCGACCAGGACACGCTGCCGCCCTACGACGTCCTCGACGGCATCCTCAAGCTCTACATCGAAGAGCATCTGGAGGTCGACGCAATCGTGGCGGAAGGCTTCGAGAAGCCGCTGGTCGAGCGCGTCCTGCGGATGGTCGACGTCAACGAATTCAAGCGGCAACAGGCCGCGCCGACGCTGCGTGTGTCGGGCAAGGCCTTCGGCAGCGGCCGCGACATGCCGATCGCGCAGCGCTGGAGGCGTCCGTAACGATGCGGGTGGCACTGCTGCTGTTGACGCTCGTTCTGGCCGGTTGTTCCCGCGACACGCTCGACCGCAACGAGTGGCAGCGGATGCCGCACGCCGACCGGGTGCTCTACGTGAAGTCGCTCCTCGGGGCGGAGAAAGCAAAAGACGCGAAAGGCGGCACAGGCAAGACCTTCGATCGCCCCGCGGAGGATTACGTGACCGAGATCGACCAGGCCTACGCGCGGGGCGACAAGCGGGAAGCCGACGAGATCTTCGCCGAGCTGGGGCGCTGACGGCGCGCGTTGCGCTCCATCAACCGCTGAGGCCCGACACTCCTACTCCCCCACTTCGCGCCGCTTCGCTTCCAGCCGTTCGATCTGGATGGAGAGGAACTCGCGCAGCGGCTGTTCCTGTTCGGCGGCCATCGGGGCGAAGACGATGGCGGAGCGGAAGACGTACTCCGGCTCCGCTTCAAAGTCGGGCCGGCGCACCTGCACGATCGAGCGGAGCACCTGGCACGGAATGTAGATGCCGCCGTAGCTCGGAAAGATGAGTGTCGCGGCGGAGCCGGGCTTGATCGGCGAGCGATGGATGACCGCCGCGCCGCTGAGACTGAGGTCGATCAGCTCGCCGTTGATATCGGAGAGTTGCACCGGAATCGAGGCGGTGGGATAGCGTTCCGCCCGACGCCGATCGCGATTTTCCTTACTGGTAGCCATCAGCCCGCCAAGAGTACCGCGACTCGCATCCCTCTCGTGAGACCGAGCGCCTCCGCCGCGCTGCCATTCTTCACCGAGATCTCGATCGTGCCGTTCGAACCGACGATCAGGAACGCCCCCGGCGCGGCGTCGCCGTAGTTTCGTTCGAGGCGATCGATGCGCCTGCCGTTGACCTCGACGGCCATGTTCGGAGCCGGTGCGAGGTCGGTGATGGCATTGCCGAAACGATCGATGGCGATGATGCAGCCGGGTTGGTAATCGAGCGGCACGCGCTGCTCGATGCGCGGCCCGAGGCGCTCGAGGTCGAAGCCGTTCGCAATCGCGGCGGCGGCCGGGGCGAAGCGGTCGCGCCCGTGGAAGGTGTTGCTCGACTGCGGCAGATAGATCGACGCGTCCTCGATCGCAAACGCTGCCCCCTCCACAAAGTGCAGCAGCCCGTTGTCCGGTCCGAGGACGATCCGGTCGCCGTCGATGACGGCCAGCATCTTCCGCGACGTGCCGACGCCCGGATCGACCACCGCCACGATCACGCAGTGGCGCCAGTACGGCAGGACCGCGCGGAGGAAGAACGCCCCTTCCCAGACGTCGAACGGCGCGATGTCGTGGGTGAGGTCGTGGATCGGCGCATCGGTGCGTGCGGCGATCACGCCCTTCATCGCGGCGACGTACGGGTCGCGCGAGCCAAAGTCGGTGAGGAGCGCGATGCGGCGCATGGCCGCGACTATACTCGCGCGCCGATGTCCAATCCGCGCATCGCGCACCGAACGGTCCCGCCGCCGCGGCAACGCCTGCTCGTCTTCGCGCGGCTCCCCGAGCCGGGCGCGGTGAAGACGCGGCTGGCGAAAGACGTCGGCGACGAGCGTGCGCTGGCGATCTACGAGGCGATGCTGGCCGACCTGCTCGACTCGATCGGCACGTCCACGCCGGACACCGAGATCGAGGTGATGTGGGCACCGACCGCCTACGCGAACGGCGAGCGCCTCCGCCGCGCCTTCGGCGACCACGCGCTGGCCATGCAGACCGGCGAGACCCTCGGCGACCGCCTCTCGATGGCCTTCTCGGAGCTCTTCTTCTTTCATCGCACGGAGAAGATCGTCTGCATCGGCGTCGACGACCCGGAGCTGCCACGCGAGGTGATCGATCACGCGCTCGGACTGCTCGACTCGTGCGAGTGGGTGGTCGGCCCCGCCACCGACGGCGGCTACTACCTGATCGGTTGCCGCGCGCTGTCGTACCGCTCCGAGGTGTTCAACGGCGTGGAGTGGGGAACGGAGCGGGTGCTGGCGCAGACGCTGGAACGCATCGCCACCGAGCAGCAGAGCGTGGCGCTGTTGCCGGAGCGGAGGGATATTGATACGGCGGAGGACCTGTTGGCGTATGGCGCGACTCGGCGCGTAGCGCGAGCGATGAGCGATGAACGATGAACGGGGGGCCTTCCCGGTTCATCGCTCATCGCTCATCATTCATCGCTCATGAAGATCCTCAACGCCGCCCAGATGCGCAACATCGACCGCCGGACGACGGAGCGGTTCGGCGTCCCCTCGATCGTGCTGATGGAGAACGCCGCGCTGGCGGTGGTCGACTCGATCTTCGAGCGCTACGCGGACGTCGATCGCGTGGCCATCTTCTGCGGCAGCGGCGCGAACGGCGGCGACGGCTTTGCCGTGGCGCGCCATCTGGAGAACCGCGGCGTCGTACCGGTCATCCTGATGGTCGGCGAGCGAGGTTCGATGCGCGGCGACGCGGAGACGAATCGCCTGATCTGCGAGCGCCTCGGCATCCCGATCTACGACATCCGCGAGGATCACGACATCGAGACCGTCCTCGCGCACGCCTCCGACGCCGACCTGCTGGTCGACGCGATCTTCGGCACGGGGCTCAATCGCGCCCCGGCCGGGATCTACGCCGACGTGATCCGCGGCATCGCCGAGCTGCGCATCCCGGTGCTGGCGATCGATCTGCCGAGCGGGCTCGATGCTTCATCGCCGGAGCCGTTCGAGCCGTGCATCCAGGCCGAGGTGACGGTCACGTTCGCGGCGCCGAAGGTCTGTCATGTGTTCGAGCCGGCCGCGCTCTACTGCGGTGAGGTGATCGTGGCCGATATCTCGATCCCGGAGATCGCCATCGACGAAGAGCCGATCTCGCTCGCGCTGATCACGCCGAAAGAGGTCGTGCCGTTCGTCGAGCCGCGCCTGGCCGCGACGCACAAAGGCACATACGGCCACGTCGGCGTCATCGCCGGCTCGCCCGGCCGCAGCGGCGCGGCGGTGCTGGCGGCGCGCGGCGCGATCCGTACCGGCGCCGGCCTGGTCTCGGTGATGACCGATCCGGAGACCGCGCGGCTCGTGCACGCGGCGTCGATCGAGTCGATGACCTACTCCGGCAGCGAGCTGGAGCTCTTCCTTGTCAACAAGTCGGCGGTCGTGATCGGCCCCGGCCTCGCCGACGACGAGCGTTCGTACGATCACGTGCGTGCCATCGTCGACGCCATCACCCTCCCCCTCGTCATCGACGCCTCGGCGCTCAACGCCTTTGCGTCGAATGCAACCGCGCTCAACCCGCGCAACCTCCCCCGCGTCATCACCCCGCACCCCGGCGAGCTGGCCCGCATCCTCGGCAGCGACACCCGCTCCATCAACGCCGACCGCATCGGCGCCGCGCAGGCCGCCGCGCGCGCGAGCAACTGCGTGGTCGTGCTCAAAGGCCATCAATCGCTCGTCGCCGAGCCCGACGGCCACGTCTGGGTCAACCCCACCGGCAACCCCGGCATGGCCAGCGGCGGGATGGGCGACGTCCTCTCCGGCATCCTCGGCGCACTGCTCGCCCGCGACACCAACGCGCTCGACGCGGCCTGCGCCGCGGTGTATCTGCACGGTTTAGCCGGCGATCTGCTGGCGGCGGAGTTCGGGGATACCGGGCTGGCAGCAATGGATCTGGCGGAGCGGATCCCGAAGGCGATTCAGAAGCTTCGTACGTGATAGCCGCAGCTTGGGGCCTGCGTGATCTGGACTGCGGCAGCATCGCTGCCGCTATGACATACGCGGCGGAGCCGCGCGCCGCTCCGCGACGTGGGAAGAGCGGCGGCGTTGCCACCGCAGTCCAGATTCGTAAACTGCGTACCGATGGTTACCTACGTCTGCCCCACCGAAGCCGACACCGAGCGCGTCGGCCGCGAGCTCGCCCGTTCCCTTTCCCGCGATGCCGTCGTGCACCTCGTCGGCGACCTCGGCGCGGGAAAGACGTTTCTGGCGCGCGCGATCTCCGCGGAGCTGGGGGCGAATCCAAACGACGTCGCCTCCCCCTCCTTCGCCATCGTGCACGAATACCCGCGCCGTGGCGGGCCGGCGATCATCCACATCGACGGCTACCGCCTCTCCGACAACCGCCGCGAGTGGCTGGAGATCGGCATCCCGGAGATGCTCGCCGGCCCCGGGGTGAAGCTGATCGAGTGGCCGAAGGAAGCGTTCCGCGAGTTCGAGGACGAGCACGTCGACATCGAGGTGCGTGTCCGCGAGGATGGGGCGCGCGAGATCACGGTGACGGGGCTGCCGTAGCCAGCGTCTGTTTCCGCACGAACGCCAGCTTGTCCGGATTGACGATGCTGCCGATC
The DNA here is from genome assembly GCA_036398925.1 of Thermoanaerobaculia bacterium. Lineage (GTDB taxonomy): Bacteria > Acidobacteriota > Thermoanaerobaculia > Gp7-AA8 > Gp7-AA8 > DASWOB01. The sequence continues at coordinate 171,287 of DASWOB010000015.1, read as the reverse complement.
TCCACGATCCGATCGCCGTCGAAGGTGAAGGTGGCGATGCTCTGCACCTCGCCGTCGCGCCACGCGACGATGGCTGGGGCGGCGTTGACCTCTTCGATCGTGAACGTCACTCCCTCGCTGTACTTCTCCACGAGCCCGAGGAAGAAGCGCACCACCATGTCGAAGCCGGCCACCGGCTTGCGCGCCGCGAAGGCTTTGCCGCCGCCGTCGCCGAGGGCCAGGACGTCCGCCGCCAGCACGCCGCGCAGCGCGTCGACGTCGCCGGCCGCGAGCGCTCCCATGAAACGCTCGATGAGCACGCGTTGCTGATCGGGCGATGGGGTGAAGCGTTGCTTCTCGGCGGTGACCCGCTCTTTGGCGCGGTGGAGGATCTGCCGTGACGCGGCTGAGGTGATGCCGAGGAGCTCCGCGATCTCGTTGTGGTCGTGCTCGAGCACTTCGTAGAGCAGCAGCACGGCGCGCTCCTGCGGCGAGAGGCGTTCCAGCGCACGGAGCAGCGCGTGCTCGATGCGCTCGTCGCGGGTCGCTTTCGCGTACGGATCGCCGTCGATGCCGGTCAGCACCGGCTCGGGGAGCCAGGGGCCGATGTACTGCTCGCGCTGGACCTGCGCCGATTTGAGGCGGTCCAGCGCGAGCCGCGTCAGGATCGTGACGAGGAACGCTTTGACGTCACGCACCACGTCGCGATCGGTCGATGCGAAACGGATCCAGGCGTCCTGCACCAGGTCCTCTGCATCCGCCGCGCTGCCGGTCATCCGGTAGCCGATGGTGAAGAGGAGGGCACGATAAGCCTCGAACTCCTCGCTCAAGCCGTGACCGTCAGATCGTTCCAACGGAGATCCCCCTTCGGCCAGTTGTACGGGATACCGATCGCTTCGAGCCGGATCGAAAGCACCGTGTAGCGGCAGATCAGCTCTTTGACCCAGGCGCCGGCGCGGCCGCTGATGAACGTATCGCGCGGCGAGTCATCGTCGTGCGTGAGCTGAATGAGGCCGGCGTGGCGGCCGAGAGAGATGCACATCGCGCCGAAGGCGAAACGGAACGGCTCGCGGGTCGTGCCGATCACGCTGTCGGCGGCGTACGCGCCGAGGGCCATCGCCGTCACGCAGCCCATCCGTGCGTCGGGCAACTGCGCCGCGTCGCCCGCGGCCCAGATCGACGGATCGGAAGAGCGGAGAAACTCGTCAACCACGATCTGACCTCGCCCGTTCACCTCGAGCCCCGCCTCGGCAGCAATCGGCGAGAGCCGGAACGAGCCGCACCAAAGTATCACGTCGGCATGCAGCGTCTCGCCGTTGCCGAGGACGATGCCGCCGGCTACTGTTCCGGCGACGCGGGTCTGCTCGAGGAGGGTGATGCGCATCGCCTCGAAGGTCTCGCGCAGGTAACGCGCCGCGCGACCGGAGAGCGCCGCGCCGACGCTGCCGCCCTCGACCAGCGTGACGTGCAGGTGCGGGTGGCGCTCCGCGATCTCAGTGGCCAACTCGATGCCGGTCAGGCCCGCGCCGACGACGATGACGCTCTTCGCGTGCTGAAGCTGCTCCCGCACCCGGCACGGATCTTCGACGGACAGCGTGTGCTCCCGCTTCTCCTGCACCGAGCCGAGCGCGTAGATCAGCTTGTCGTATTCGACCGCCCCGTCGGCGGTCACGATCCGCTTCGCCTGGCGATCGATCGATTCGACGCGCGTACGGATGACGTCCACCGGCAGCTTGCGGAAGAGCCTGGAGAAGTTGAGCAACGGGATGTCATCGCCTGCCGCGGCCTGATGCATACGAATGCGCTCGGCCATCCCGTCGCGTGCATCGATGAGCGTCACCGGATGGCCGTGCCGGGCGATGCGCACGGCGGCAAGTGTGCCGGCGTAACCACCGCCGAGAATCACGAGTTTGTCCATGGTTCGTACCTCCGGACACAAGGACGAGCGGCGCGGTGGAGGTGTGACAGGGGGGGTGCGACGAACGATGAACGATGAGAGATGAGCGATGGAACCCGGCCGCACGGTTCATCGTTCATCGTTCATCCTTCATCGTTCGGCCGATACAATCCGCGCCCAAATGCAGGAACCGGAAATCACGCCGCAGACCGTCGCTTCCCACGGCATCACCCCCGAGGAGTACCAGCGCATCGAACAGATCCTCGGACGCGCGCCGAACTACACCGAGCTCGGGATCTTCTCGGTGATGTGGTCGGAGCACTGCTCGTACAAGTCGAGCCGCGTGCATCTGCGCAAGTTCCCCACCACCGGCAAGCTGGTCGTGCAGGGGCCGGGAGAGAACGCCGGGGTGATCGACATCGGCGACGGCTGGGTGGCGGCGTTCAAGATGGAGTCGCACAACCATCCGTCGTACATCGAGCCGTACCAGGGCGCCGCGACCGGCGTCGGCGGCATCCTGCGCGACATCTTCACCATGGGCGCGCGGCCGATCGCCTGCCTCGATTCGCTCCGCTTCGGCGAGCTGACCGCGCCGCGGATGAAGTACCTGGTGGACGGCGTCGTGCGCGGCATCAGCGGCTACGGCAACTGCATCGGCATCCCCACCGTCGGCGGGGAGACGAGCTTTCATCCTTCGTACAACGGCAACATCCTGGTCAACGTCTTCGCCCTCGGTGTGGCGAAGGGGGAGAAGATCTTCAAAGGGACGGCGGAGGGCGTCGGCAACCCGGTGATCTACGTCGGCTCGAAGACGGGCCGCGACGGCATCCACGGCGCGACCATGGCCTCGGCCGAGTTCGACGAGGCGTCGGAGGAGAAGCGGCCGACCGTGCAGGTCGGCGATCCGTTCACGGAGAAGCTCCTCCTCGAAGCGTGCCTCGAGATCATGGACACCGACACGATCGTCGGCATCCAGGACATGGGCGCGGCCGGCCTGACCTCGTCGTCGTTCGAGATGGCGGGGCGCGCCGGCACCGGCATCGTGATGCACCTCGACCGCGTGCCGATGCGCGAGAGCGGCATGACCCCGTACGAAATCATGCTCAGCGAATCGCAGGAGCGGATGCTCATCGTGGCGAAGAAAGGCCGCGAGCAGGAGGTCATCCGCGTCTTCGAAAAGTGGGACCTCAACGCGGCGGTGGTCGGCGAAGTGACGGACGACGGCTTCGTGCGGCTGGTGTGGCATGGCGAGGACGTGGCGAAGATCCCGGTGGAGCCAATCTCGACCGAGGCTCCGCTGTACGAGCGGCCGATGGCGCGGCCGGCGTATGCGGATCAGATCCAGCCAGTGCTGGTGCGCGAGCGCGGCGCAGATGGCGACCTGACGGATACGCTGGCGCGGCTCATGGCCTCGCCGAACCTCTGCTCGAAGAACTGGATCTTCGGCCAGTACGACACGACCGTGCGCACGAACACCGTGGCCGGCCCGGAGAAGCGCGACGCGGCGGTGATCCGCATCAAGGACACCGGGCGCGCGGTGGCGATCACCTCCGACGTCAATCCGGTCTACTGCTATCTCGACCCGTACGAAGGCGGCAAGCAGGCGGTCGCGGAGGCAGCCCGCAACGTCGCGGTCTCCGGCGCGCGACCGGCCGCGATCACCGACTGCCTCAACTTCGGATCGCCGGAACGCCCCGAGATCATGTGGCAGTTCGCGGAGGCGATCCGCGGCATCAGCGACGCCTGCCGCGCCCTCGACACACCGGTGGTCTCGGGCAACGTGTCGTTCTACAACGAGACCGAAGGGAAGGCCATCTATCCAACGCCGAGCGTGGGGATGGTCGGGTTGATGGAGAGCGATCGCCACGGCTGCGGGATGCACTTTCCGGACGCCGACCTCGACGTGATCCTCCTCGGCCACACGCGCGATGAACTGGGCGGCTCGGAGTGGCAGCAGATGTTCGCCGCGAACGCGCTCGCGGCATCGCCCCGCGTCGATCTGGAGCACGAGAAGAAGCTGATCGAGCTGCTGCTGGCGCTGCACGGCGAGCAGCTCCTGCGCGCGGCGCACGACCTCTCGAACGGCGGCCTGGCGGTGGCGCTCGCCGAATGTGCAGTGGAGGGCATCGGCTGCCACGTCGACCTGGGCGGACACGCGGACGACCTCGACCCGATCTCGCTCCTCTTCAGCGAGTCCCAGGGGCGGGTGATCGTGGCCGTGCGTCCGGAGCAGCGCGAGCGCGTACTCGCGCTCGCATCGGAGCACGGCATTGCCGCACAGCGCCTCGGACACACCGCGCACGGGACTTTCCTCATCGAGCGGAACGGCGTGCCGCTGGTGCGCATCGCCGCGCAGGAGCTGTCGCGCATCTGGCGCTCCGCCTTCGCCCTCCTGCTCGGCGGAGACACGATCGAGGAAGTGCTGCGTGGTGTCGGCGAGGAAGCGCTCGACGTGATGGCGCACTGACGCGCATCATGGAGATCATGCGCCGCTCGCTCGCTCCCCTTCTCGCCCTCCTGTTGCTGGCCGCCTGCGCCTCGAGTGACGGCGCCAGCGTGCCGCGCCAGGAGTCCGGCCCGCCGATCGGCGTGACCTTCCGGCAGATCAACGGCTCGCGCCAGATGTTCCGCAATCGCGGCCAGGTGTCGCTGCAGTACATCGTCACGATCACCAATCCGACCGACGAACCGTACGAGATCGATCGCGTCGAAGTCATCTCGACCGTCCCCGGCGCGTACTCGATCCGCGCCGACAGCCCCACCCGCGTCGGCCGCACCATCCCGCCCAAGATGGGGCTCAACATCCCCATCAATACGTGGGGCTACGCGGCCGGCGGCCGCCTCCAGATGGAAGAGCCGGTGACGGTTGCGGTGATGGTCTACGCGACCGGCTGGGACAAGAAGGCGGTGGTCAAGCGCGTGCAGCGCACGGTCACCAACTTCAACGAACGCGACGGCGATTGAGGACTGCGGCACGACGGCATCGGATGCTACGATGCCGTCATGCCCGAACCGATCGATGAGACCCGCGTGAGCCGGATCACGTTCAACGAAACGCACCAGGCCGAGATCGTGTTCAGCGACGGCCGCGAAGTCGTCTGGACCGGCGCACTGGCGGCGGAACTGCGGCAGACCGTGCAGGCGGCGATCAAACGCGGGTTCGAGCGCCGGCGTCGCGGTATGTCGGGGCCGAACACGACCGCGAATTAAACGGGCCGCAAACCCATGCGCCCGATCTTGTGCGGCGCCTTCTCCGCGACTTCCATCGAAACCGAGATCTCGGCGCCGGTCGTGACGTGGCGCGCGACCACTTCGATCTTGTAATCGGCCGACGATTCGATCGACACCACTTCGAGCTTCCCTTCGCTGTCGCGCATCTGGATGTCCATCGGCGCATAGCGGTCGATCTGCTCCGCGGTCATGCTGCTGTTCGTTTTGAGGAAGGTCTTGCGCGCTTCGAGGTCGTGGGTGTTGTAGCTCTCCAGCCACGAGGCGAACGCCTTCGCGGCGGGCGTGTCGGGGAGGTCGGCCGCCTGCACGGCAACGGTCATCAGGAGGAGGAGTGCGAGAGTGGCGAGTTTCTTCATGCGCCGCAAATTACGAGCGGCTCATGAAGAAAGAATGAAGCCGCGGCATTCGCCGAAACCGATGCGCGGCAGACCCTCTTTTTCGCAGTAGCCGCGCATGATGATCTCGTCGCCGTCTTCGAGAAAGCGGCGCGTCTCGCCGGTTGGCAACTGCAGCGGCTCGGTGCCACGCCAGGTCAGCTCGAGCAGGCAGCCGCGTGCCTCTTTCTCCGGACCGGAGATGGTGCCGCTCGCGAGCAGATCGCCGGGCCGCAGGTTGCAGCCGCTCGAGGCGTGGTGCGTTACGAGCTGCGCGACGGTCCAGTACATGTCGCGGAAGTTGCCGCGGCTGAGGCGGACCGGCTCCGTCATCTTCGCCGTGCGCAGCCAGACCTCGACGGTGATGTCGAAGCCGACGTCGTCGCGCAGGTACGGCAGCGGTTCCGGATCGCCTTCCGGCCGGACGAAAGCATTCGTGCGATACGGCTCCAGCGCGTCGATGGTCACGATCCACGGCGAGATCGAGGTGGCGAAGTTCTTCGCCAGAAAGGGCCCGAGCGGCTGGTACTCCCACGTCTGGAGATCGCGCGCCGACCAGTCGTTGACGAGGCAGAAGCCGAAGACATGCTCGAGCGCATCTCCGACCGCGATCGGCTCGCCGAGGCTGTTGCCGCGGCCGATGAACAGCCCAAGCTCCATCTCGTAATCGAGCCGCTTCGAGGGGCCAAAGGTTGGCGCCTGGGCCGTCTCCTCTCTGGTTTGCCCGTGCGGCCTGCGGACCGGCGTGCCGCTGACGACGATCGACGACGCGCGGCCGTGATAGCCGATCGGCACCCACTTGTAGTTCGGCAGCAGCGGATTGTCCGGGCGGAACATGGAGCCGACGTTCGTGGCGTGATGGACGCTCGCGTAGAAATCGGTGTAGTCGCCGATGTCGACCGGCAGCAGCATTTCCGTGCCGTTCATCGGGAGGAACCGCGCTTCGTTGCGCTCGATCAGCTCGCGCACCTTTGCACGCACGGCGCGTGAGGCGGCGCGGCCTTTCGACATCAGCGCGTTGAGGGTCGGCTCTTTGAGCGCCGGTTCTTCGAGGGAGTCAGCGAGATCGTGCAGGTCGATGATGCTTTCTTCGAAGGCGGTGCAGATGTGGCGCTGGGCGTCGCGGCCGTCGCTGACGTAAACACCGAACGGGAGGTTCTCGATCGGAAAGTCGCTCACAGCCATCCCAGCTCCTTCAGGTCGGCGATCGGCTCTTCGAATGAGCAGGAGCCGAACGACATCCCGAAGGTCTGCCGCATCGCGCGCAGCTCGTCGTTCGGCACACGGAACTCGCGCCACGAGGCGTGGTCGTCCTCGAATGCAAACGCGTGCGGGTTGTCCTCGGCGAGGATCTCCTCCGCCTGATCGAGCAGCGCGGCGGCGAGGAAGACGTTCACGAAGCCGTGCATCGCGCCGGCAGGGGCGTTCGGCTCGTAGGTCAGCGGCTTGACGCAGCGCAGCGGATGATGCAGGCCCGCCGTCGCTTTGAACGCGACGCCTGCCGCTTTGCAGGCACGCAGGAACGTTGCGATCGTCTCCGCCGTCGGGAAGGCCTGCGCCGTCAACCCACCGGTGCGGATCTTCGCGTGAAAGTTGTGCGCGCGAATCGCCTCGAGCAGCGATAAATCGGTGATCTCGATGAAGACCGTGCGCCCGCTGGCCTGCCGCGCGACCTGCTCGATCTCCGCCTCGCTGGTGGCCTTGATCTCGAGGACCGGCTCGCGCGCCGGAATGCTGGCCGGTGTGGCGAGAACGGAAAGCGGGAACGTGCGCGGGACTTCCTGCAGCCGCTCTTGCTGCACGACGAAACGGCCGAGAGCCCAGGAGTGCTCGGACTCGCGATAACGCGCGTAGTTGCGGGTGGCGTCGTGCATCGCCAGCGCGGCCGGCGGAAAGAGACCGGCATAATCGATGAGACCGTCGAGCAGGATCCGCAGCGAAGTGGTCATTCGGGTTGGAAATGCTTTCTGAGGCCGTTCCAGCAGCGCCAGTACTCGCGCTGGAGGAGCGGCGTTTCGAGTGCGAAGCGGGTGGGGCGGATGACGTAACGGCTCTCGAACATGAACGCGAGCGTGTCGGCGATGTAGCGCGGCTCGAGCTTCGCGGTGGTCGCGGCCTCGAACGTCGCGGCGTCGGGACCGTGGCCGCTCATGCAGTTGTGCAGGCTCCCGCCACCCGGTACGAAGCCCTCGGCCTTGGCGTCGTACACGCCATAGATCAGCCCCATGTATTCATTCATCACGTTGCGATGAAAGTAGGGCGGCCGGAAGGTGTTCTCCGCGACCATCCAGCGCGGCGGGAAGATCACAAAGTCGCAGTTCGCGGTGCCGGGAGTGTCGGACGGCGAGGTCAGGACGGTGAAGATCGACGGGTCGGGGTGATCGAACGAGACGGTGTTGATGGCGTTGAAGCGGGCCAGGTCGTACTTGTACGGCGCGTAGCTGCCGTGCCACGCCACGACGTCGAGCGGCGAGTGATCGATGCGCGCGCTCCAGAGCGAGCCGCCGAATTTCGCGATCAGCTCGAAGTCGCCCTCGACGTCTTCGAAGGCCGCGACCGGCGTGAGGAAATCGCGCGGGTTGGCGAGACCGTTCGCGCCGATCGGCCCGAGGTCGGGCAGGCGGAAGAGGGCGCCAAAGTTCTCGCAGAGGTAGCCGCGCGCGTCGTCGCCCGTCAGTTCCACGCGGAACTTGGTGCCGCGCGGGATGACCGCAATCTCGCCCGGCTTCAGCTCGACGTTGCCGAGCTCCGTGCGGATCACGATCGCACCGCGTTCCGGGACGAAAAGCAGCTCACCGTCAGCGTCGTAAAAGTAGCGCCCTTCCATCGAGCGGTTCGCCGCGTAGAGATGAATGCCGAGGCCCGCGCCGGCATCGATGTCGCCGTTTCCGGCGACCGTCACCAGGCCGTCGACGAAGTCGGTCGGCTTCTCGGGAATCGGGAGCGCATCCCAGCGAAGCTGATTCGGCGGCGTCGGCACTTCATCGAACGGCGTGCCGCGCAGCAGACCGTTGTCGCATCGCGCGAACGGCTCGTGAAGCACGCTCGGACGGATGCGATAGAGCCACGAGCGCTTCTGCATCGCCCGCGGGACGGTGAACGGCGAGCCGCTGAACTGCTCCGCGTACAAGCCGTGGCGCACCTTCTGAGGGGAGTTCTGCCCCTCCGGCAGTGCGCCGGCGATCGCTTCCGTCGCGAACTCGTTGCCGAAGCCCGACTGGTACATCACGTCAGAGGTTGCCGCGGCGTTCCTGCTCGCGCTCGATCGATTCGAACAGCGCCCGGAAGTTGCCCTTGCCGAAGCCGCGCGCGCCCTTGCGCTGGATGATCTCGAAGAAGACCGTCGGCCGATCCTGCACCGGCTTGGTGAAGATCTGCAGCAGATACCCCTCTTCGTCGCGATCGACCAGGATGCCGAGCTCCTTGAGCTTCGCCATCGGCTCGTCGATCTCGCCCACGCGCGACGGGAGCTCGTCGTAGTAGCTGTCGGGGACGCGGAGGAACTCCACGCCGTTGTCGCGCAGTTTCGAGACGGTCTCGATCACATCGCCGCAGAGGAGCGCCAGATGCTGCACGCCCGGCCCGTAGTACCACTCGAGGTACTCCTGGATCTGGCTCTTCTTCTTTCCCTCGGCCGGCTCATTGATCGGGAACTTCACAACCTTGTTGTCGTCGCTCATCACGATCGACATGAGCGCCGAGTACTCGGTGTTGATGTCTTTGTCGTCGAAGGTGATGTAGCGCGAGAAGCCCATCACCCGGCTGTAGAACTCGCACCACTCCGCCATCTTCCCCAGCTCGACGTTGCCGACCATGTGATCGACCACCGCGATCCCGACCGGCTCCCCGGCGATCTCCGCCGCGCTGTAACCGGGCAGAAATGCACCGTCGTATTTCGCGTAGCTGATGAACGAATGGATCGTGTCGCCGTACGTCTTGATCGAAGCGCGCCGGACCGTGCCGCTGGCGTCGCTCACATCATGCGGTTCCGTCACCGGCTCCGCTCCGCGCCGGACCGCCTCCGCGAACGCGAAGTCCGCATCCTCGACCAGAAGCGCGATGTCGCGCACGCCGTCACCATGCCGGCGAACGTGCTCGCTGGCCGGATGGTTCGGATCGAACGGCGTCGACAGCACGAACCGCACCTTCCCCTGCCCCAGCACGTACGACGCGAACTGCCGGTTGCCGGTCTCCAGCCCGCTGTACGCCACCTGCGAAAACCCGAACGCCTTCCGGTAGTAAAACGCCGCCTGCTTCGCGTTCCCCACCCAGAACTCGACGTGGTGGATACGCTTGAGCTTGAGCGGATTGCCGCCCGATTCAGCGACTTCGCGGAGGGTGGGGGGTTGTTCGGTCGTCACGGTCATTTCAGAGGCTCCTTGCAAAGTGGAGGGTTGTTTATCACAGGTGGCAATGGGCCGTCTCCCGGCGGCGTTACACTGAAGGTCATGAGCACCATCCAACTCTCCGAGCTGGGCGCCCTCGCCGAACAGGTCAAACGTGGCGAGACGGTCGATATTCTCGATGGGGAGAAGGCCGTGGCGAAGGTTGTGCCCGTCGAAACGCGCGACATGACCGACGAGGAATGGCTGGACGAACTGGAGCGGCAGGGGAAGGTCACCCGAGGCCGTGGGAAGCTGCCGGAGTGGTTCTTCACCGATCCGCTGCCGGAGTCAGCGGAGGGCAGCGCTCTGGAGCAGTTGCTGAAGGACCGCCGGAAGAACGACTGGTGAAGTTCTGGGATACGTCTGCGCTGGTTCCGCTCTTTATTCGAGAGCAGAGAAGCAGCGAGGTGCGTCGGGTGATCGCCGCCGACCCGAACGTGGCCGTCTCATTCATCACGATCATCGAGGTACGTGCCACGGCCGCCCGTCGCCTCACCATCGGTCACGCCGTCGCCGCTGTCCGCGACCCGGATGAATTCATCACCGAGCTCGAACGTGTCTGGACGGTCGCGGACGAGTACCGTGCGATTGTCGACGAGGCACGCCACATGATCGAGCTGCACGCTCTCCGTGCCGCCGACGCGGTTCAACTGGCCAGCGCGATCGTGCTCTGCCGCAACCGCCCGAAGCTCCCTTTCGTCACCCTCGACGAAGACCTCGCCGCTGCCGCCCGCCTCGAGGGCTTCCCCACCCTCCCCTGAATTTCCCTCCCCCCTTCCCGGTTACCATCAGCTCCGATGTTCGACAAACTCCATGAAGAGTGCGGTGTCTTTGGCGTCCTCGGCAGGGGCGACGCGGCGAATCTCGTTTACCTCGGGCTGTATGCGTTGCAGCACCGGGGGCAGGAGAGCGCCGGGATTGCTTCGGTGACCGAGGATGGGCGGATCGTCTCCGAGAAGGAGATGGGCTACGTCGCCGATGTGTTCACGGAGGCGCGCCTGGCGCGGCTGCCGGGGGACACCGCCATCGGGCACGTGCGCTACTCGACGGCGGGCGGGTCGATGCTGTGCAACGCGCAGCCGATCGTGGCGTTCACCAGCAAGGGACACATCGCGGTCGCGCACAACGGGAACCTGGTGAACGGCGACGTCCTGCGGGCGCAGCTCGAGGCCGAAGGGGCGATCTTCAACTCGACGGCCGATTCCGAGGTGATCGTGCACCTGATCGCGCGCTCGAAGGAGCCTGATCTGGAACGCGCGTTCGTCGACGCCCTCGCCCAGGTGGAAGGGGCGTATGCCTGCATCCTCCTCGCGCCGGGCCGCATCTTCGCGGCGCGCGATCCACTCGGCTTCCGGCCGCTCGTGCTCGGCAAGCTGGATGAAGTGCTGACGGTCTCGTCCGAGACCTGCGCGTTCGACCTCATCGGAGCCGAGCTGACCCGCGAGGTCAGAGCGGGCGAGATGATCGTCCTCGAGCGCCGCGGCCCGATTCCGACCGTGCGCACGGTGCGCGAGGGAAAGCCGGAGCGCGAGGCACGCTGCATCTTCGAGCACGTTTACTTTGCCCGTCCCGACTCGACCGTCTTCGGTAACAGTGTCGCGCAGACGCGCCAGAAGTTCGGTGCGCAGCTGGCCAAGGAACATCCGACCCCCGGCGACATCGTCATTCCCGTCCCTGACTCCGGCATCTACGCCGCGCTGGGCTACGCGCAGGAATCGGGCGTGCCGTTCCAGTCCGGGCTGGTCCGCAATCACTACGTCGGCCGGACATTCATCGAGCCGAAGCAGACCATCCGCAGCTTCGGCGTGAAGGTGAAGCTCAACCCGGTGCGTCACCTCGTGGCCGGCAAGCGGGTCATCCTCGTCGACGACTCGATCGTCCGCGGCACGACCTCGAAAAAGATCGTGCGCATGCTCAAGCAGGCCGGCGCGGCGGAAGTGCACATGCGCATCTCCTCCCCGCCGACCGCATGGCCCTGCTACTACGGCATCGATACGCCGGAGCGAAACCACCTCATCGCCAGCTCGCACTCGCTCGAGGAAATCCGCGATTTCATCGAGGCCGATTCCCTCGGCTATCTCAGCGAAGACGGCATGCTCGAGGCGGTCCGCAACGACGACGATCCGCGCAAGCTCTACTGCACGGCGTGCTTCAGCGGCAATTATCCCCTGGCGGAGAAACACGCTCAGGGGATGGTCGCCACGTCCTGCGGTCGTTAACTTCCAGCGAGCGTTAGCGGATCCGCTCTTCGTCCCGCACCACGGGCGTATCGAGCTCATCGCGGCTCGAGGCGGTGACCACTTCGTTCTGGCGCGGGATGTCCCTCGCCACATCGGCGGTCGCGCTCGTGCCGATCAGTTCGTCGAACAGCGCGCGATAGTGCAGCAGCGCCTGACGCAGGTCTTCCGTCGACGCGCTGCCCGGCGCTCCGCCGAGGACCTTGTGGCCGGAGCGATAGTGCTCCACCAAGCGGGGATGCTTGACCGAGAGATGCGCGGCGTGCTTCTCGAAGTCGCCCATCGGATAGCCCTGCACGCGCATGATCTCCGCGACGAGCTCGTCCGCTTCGGTAACGGCCGTAGTCGGCCGTTCGATGAAGCGCTGCTCGAGGCGCTGCCACTCGCCGCGGAAACGGGTCTGATCGGCAGCAGAGAGCGGCCGGATGTCGTACTGCTTCACCTCTTCGGCGCGCGTGATCAGGTCGTGCTCGGCGCGCTTGCGGTTGCCGGCGTTCTTCACGGCGTGGTCGTATTCGGTCCCGTATTGCTCGCGAAGCGCGGCCGAGCGCGATTTCTTCGCGCCGCGCGAGAGCATCATCACGATGGCCAGTACCACCACGACGCCCACCGCGATCCAGATCCAGATCGGATCGATGGCAAGGTTGTTCATGGATTCACCTCCACGCATGAGGCAGCGCAAAGGATGTGCCGGTTAGCGTGCCCGTCATTTCGTCCGCGCCAGATCGGCCTCGGCCGCCAGATACGCGAAGGCAAAGGTCTGCTTCCCGGCCGTCAGCTTCTGGAGCAGCGAACGGGCTCGTGCCGCATCGCCGTTGTACGAATACCAGTTCGCCACGCCGTACAGGATCGTCGCGCCGTCGACCGTGTCGGGGTCCTGGGCCGCGAGCTCCTCCGGCGCGATGTCGCCGCGATACATGAGCATCAGCTTGTGGTAGGCCTCATTCTCGATGACCTCCATGTCGTGGCTGATCGCGTCCGCCACCTTCTCCGCCTCCTCCCCGCGATTGAGCCGGCGCAGCGACATGTAGAGCCAGTGCGACGTCGAGACGAGATGATCGGGATTCCGCGCAACCTTCAGCGCCTGGACGTACGCATCGCGCGCACCGGCAAAATCGCCCTGCAGATAGCGCGCGAGCCCGAGGTGATAGAGGAGGTTCGACTGAAGCGTGGAGGTGGGGATGTTGCGCGCGTTCGGCAGACCGTCCGGCTCGACCTGGTCGGGCTTGCCGCGGACCATGGACCACCCTTTCTTCAGGTCGGCCTCCGCCTTCGCGTACTGCCGCGTCGAGAGATAGCGATGGCCACGATGGCGGAGCATGCGCGCATCGCGCGGGTGCTTGCGGATTCCTTCCGTGAAGATGTCGATCGCCTCCTGGTAGCGGCCGAGATAAGCGGTGCGGCGGCCGAGCCAGATCAGCGCGTCGGCATCGTTCGGATTGGCCTCGTACGCGGAGCGTGCGGCGGCGAGCTCCTGCTCCCGCTTCGTCTGTACGTCGGGAAGGATCGGTGGGAGCGGAACCGCGATCGTTGTGGGAGCGGCCGGGGCAACGGGCTCCACCGGTGCCGGCGGCGGTACGGTCGCGGTGGTGCACGAGGCAAGCAGGAGTACGAAAGCAATCGCGCGCATGCGAACATCCTATGCGTGCTGCGAGCCGAGATCGTCATCGCCGGCGCCGGGGTGGTCGGCGCGAGCATCGCCCATCACCTGGTTCAACGCGGCCGCGACGTGCTGGTGATCGATCGCGCGCCGTCGTTCGGCGGCGGCAGCACGGCCAAAGCAACGGGCGGCTTCCGCGCGCAATTCGACAACGAGACCGAGATCCGGATGTCCCTGCTGGCGCGGGAGAAGCTGCGCGCCTTCGCCGAGGAGACCGGCGTCGATCCCGGCTATCGGCCGTACGGCTATCTCTTTCTGGCCTGCTCGCCGGACGACTTGTCGCTGCTGCAGGCGGCCAACGCGGTCCAGCACGCCTGCGGCCTGCAGGAGGCGCAGATCCTCTCCGCCGGCGACGCCCGCACGCTGAATCCGGCCATCGGCGACGACAGCATCATCGCCGCGTCGTTCTGCCCCACCGATGGCTTCCTGCGCCCGCTCGAGATCCTCCGCGGCTACGCCACCGCCGCGCAGCGCAACGGCGTGTGCTTCCTCTTCGACACGGAGCTGCTCGCGTGGCACGGCACCCACATCGAGACCTCCCGCGGCCCCGTGTACGCCGACACCTTCGTCAACGCCCTCGGCGCCTGGTGCGGTGCGCCGGTCACACCGCTGCGGCGCAACGTCGCCGCGACCGTGGCGACCGATGTGCTGCCGGAGTCGATGCCGATGACCATCTGGGCGGGCGACTGGTACCACCTCCGCGTGCGCGATGGCCGCGTACTGCTGCTCTGGCCCGACGATCCGCCGGACGACTCCGTCTGGCTCGAAGAGGTCCTGCGGAAGACGCACGCGCGCATACCGTGCCTGCGCGATCTTCCGATCGCGGAGCAGTGGTCGGGGCTGTACGAGATGTCGCCGGATGGGCGGGCCATCGTCGGGCGGTCGGCGCGCTTCGAGAATCTCTGGCTCGCGAATGGATCGTCCGGGCATGGGGTGATGCACGCGCCGGCCATCGGGGAGCTGCTGGCGCAGATGATCTGCGGCGAACCGACTTCGATCGACATCAGTCCGCTCTCGCCGTCACGTTTCTGATCAGTCAGCGTCAGCGGATCAGGATTGCGCTGCAGGTCACTCCACCCTCCGCCTTCGCCAGTTCCCCCGCCGGCACGAGCCGCACGTCGCCGGCGATCTTTGCGCGCGTGCGCGGAAACTCGCGCGGATAAATCAGCACGTCGCCGACCAGCAGCGCGTTCGCGCCGAACGGCTCCGACGGATCGACGTCCACCAGCTTCCAGCCGGCGAATGGCGCGACGTCGATCCAGTCGCGATTCACCAGCAGGGTGCCGTGCGCGATGCGTGTGATGGCCGTCTTCAGATGCAGCGCTCCATGCACCGGCACCGCGCGGACGTCGTAGCCGCGCGCAAACGCGCGGAACTGCTCGATCCCCGCCTCGTTCGTGCGCGAGGTGAGGCCGATATAGACGGTCCGGTCGCACACCAGCACGTCGCCGCCGTCGAGGGTCCCCGGTGCTTCGATCTGCATCAGCGGCCGCAGCGGCGCGAGCGCCTCCGCGATTGCCTCGACCTCGCCGCGCCGCGACTCCGCTCCCGGCCTGGTGATGATCGCCAGATCATCGAGCACGACCGCCGTGTCCTCGACGAAGACGCAGTCGGGAAAGCGGGCGTCGCCCGGCACCTCGATCACTTCGTCGACCAGCGAGCGGAGAACCTCCACGTATGCACCGTGCTCGCGGGAGGCGCGGCCGAAGTCGATCGGCTCCCGCTCGAGGTGAGTCAGCTCGCATTGCGCGACTTCCGGCGAAACGCCGCGCGTGAGCGCCTTCATGGGCGCGCTCCGACGATCGCTTCGCGGATCAGCTCCGCCTGATCGACGAGGCTGTGATCCCCCTGCTCCACGACCACCAGCCGCGAGCCGGCCGCGAGACCGCCGCTCGCTTCCCACCGCTGCCACGTCTCCTCCACCACCCAGAACGGCACCGTCTCGTCATTGCGCCCCATGATCGCGGTGACGCGCGACGGCGGCGGCTCTTCATCCACGTCCAGCGCCGCCATCTGCTCGAAGAACGCACGATGGATCGGCGCGTCGGCCGCGCGCGCGTGATTGAAGACCATCACCGGATCGCCCTCCGGAATGCGCGTCTTCCACCGCCTGGCCACGCCGAGGGCCGGTGCGATCAGCACCAGCGGCACGGCGATACCGCGCTTCGCCACCGCCAGCGCGACCAGCGCGCCGAGGGAACTGCCGACCAGGACGCGCGGCGGCTTCTCATGCGCCCGATCGACCGCCCGATCGACGATGCGGTGAAAATCGAGCCGCTCGAACGACGGCACGTTGAGGTCCGGCGTGTCGAGCACCACCCCGTCCGGCTCGAGCAGCGGCCGCAACGCGGTGATCTTCGCGCTCGCCGGCGAAGAGGCGAAACCGTGAAAATAGAGCACGTTCGTCACTGCTTCATCGGCGGTTGCCTGGTTGCGCGCTCTGTCCACGGCTAAATGGTAGCCGGTGGTCTGGCTGTTGGCTCTTAGCTCTTAGCTCTTGGGGTATACACCGGCGCGTCTCGTGAAGGCCTGCTGATCGCTGCCGCCGGTCGTTGCCTCAGGCGCGGAACTCGGCACGTCAGCTAAGAGCTAACAGCTCAGAGCCGCGCCGCAAAGCGGCGCTACAATGCCCGCTTCCACCCATGTCCACCCCCAACCTCGACCCCGAGGCGACGGCGCGCGTTGAAAGCGACGTTCGCTTTACGCCGCGTCCCATTGCGTCGGACGCGCAGTTCGCACCCGGCGCGATCATCGCGGGGCGCTACCGCATCGGCGGCATCCTTGGCGCGGGCGGGATGGGCGAGGTCTATCGCGCCGACGACACGAAGCTCGGGCAGCCGGTGGCGCTCAAGTTCCTGCCGGCGCGGCTGGCGCGCGACCCGCTCCTCCTGGCGCGGCTGCACGATGAAGTGCGGCACGGGCGGCAGATCGCGCATCCGAACGTCTGCCGGATCTACGACATCGTCGAATGGGAAGGGGCGCACTTTCTGGCGATGGAGATGGTCGACGGCGAGGACCTCGCGCGGCTGCTCCGGCGCATCGGGCGGCTCGCGCACGACAAAGCGGTCGATATCGCCCGCGGCGTCGCGGCGGGCCTGATGGCCGCGCACGCGAAGGGAATCCTCCACCGCGATCTCAAACCGGCCAACGTGATGATCGACTCGCACGGCGAAGCGCGCATCACCGACTTCGGGCTCGCGCTGCCGACCGATGCCGATCAGGAAGGGGAGATCGCCGGCACGCCCGCCTACATGGCCCCCGAGCTTCTCTCCGGTTCGCCGGCCACCGTGCAGAGCGATCTGTATGCGCTCGGTCTGGTGATGTACGAGCTCTTCACCGGCAAGCGGGTGCACGCGGGGCGGAGCTTCCACGAGCGCGTGCGCGACACCTCGACGGAGATCACCGTGCCGTCGGCGGTCATCGCCGACCTCAACCCGGCCGTCGAGCGGGTGATCCTCCGCTGCCTGGCGACCGATCCGACGGAGCGACCCCGCTCCGCCCGCGCGGTCATCGAGGCGCTGCCCGGCGGCGATCCACTCGCGGCCGCACTCGCGGCGGGCGAAACGCCGTCGCCGCGCATCGTTGCCGCGGCCGGCACCGAGGGCAGCCTGCGGCCACGCACCGCCTGGATGCTCCTCGGCGCGACAGTACTGATGCTGGTCACGATCCTCTTCGCGATGCAGACCGCGCTCGTGACCACGAACGTCGGTTTCGATCGCTCGCCGGAGGTCCTCGCCCATCGCACCGCCGAGATCATCCGCACCCTCGGCCTGCCGGTCTCCGGTCCCGCCGTCACCTACCTGCACCGGGAAACGAAATACATGGCCACGGTCAGCGACCGCGAGCGCGCCGCGATGCGGCAGCAGTTCCGCGAAGGGCCGCCGGTGCTGATCTACCGCACGCAGTACGGCGCGCCGCCGCAGGAGGCGCTGCTCGACCTCGAGCCGCCGCCGCTGCTCGGCCCGGGCCGTGCGCTGATCGGTGTCGACGTACAGGGACGCCTCGCATCACTCAGCGCCGGCGCGACGGCGGAGTGGAAACCGGCCACGATCGACTGGCGCGCGCTGCACACGGCGGCGGGGCTCGATCCGGCCACGATCCGTCCCGCGACGCCGCGGCTCGTCCCCGACGTACCGTTCGACGCGCGCGCGGCGTGGAGCGCGACCTACCCGAACAACGCCACACCGGTGCACGTCGAAGCGGCCACGTGGCGCGGCATCCCGGTCTTCTTCCGCATCACCGGCGCGTGGGATCAGGGCACCGCGCCGCGCGAGTTCGGCGGCCGACCGGTGCTGATCTTCCTGACCATCCTCACGACGCTCGCGTTCACCATCGGCGCCACGCTGGCCTGGCGCAATCTCCGCCTCCGCCGCGGCGATCGCAAGGGAGCGCTGCGCGTGGCGATCACGATGTTCCTGCTCCTCACCGTGGGCGAGCTGCTCAGCGCCGATCATCGTCCTGAGCTGGTCAGCGAGCTGGATGTGGTGGTGCGGAGCATCAGCAACTCGCTGTTCTGGGGCGCGCTGCTGTTCCTCCTCTACATCGCGCTCGAACCGTACATCCGCCGGCGCTGGCCCGACACGCTCATCGCCTCGACGCGCCTCCTGGCCGGCAACTATCGCGACCCGATGGTCGGCCGCGATCTGCTGATCGGCATCGCCGCCGGCACGGCGCACACCTTTCTCGCCGTCACGTCGTGGCTGGCCGTCGAGCGCTTTTTCGGCGAATCGGCGACGCTGCTCGCCGGACGCCTGCAGGTGCTGCTCGGCACCCGCTTCGCCGTGGCCGTCATTCCGAACGCCGTTGCCAGCGGCATGGTGCAGGCGTTCCTCTGGGTCTCCGTGATGGTTCTCTTCAGCATGCTGCTGCGCAAGCGGCTGCGCGCGGCGGTCGCCGTCGGCGTCCTGACGGTCATTGCCTTCGCCCTCGCCATACCGAGCTACTGGATGCTGCCATTCAGCATCGCAATCAGCATCCTGCTGACGCTCATTGCCGCCCGCTACGGCCTGCTCGCCTTCGCCGCGACGCAGGCCACGTTCGCGATGCTCTTCCCCAATCCGGCGCCGCTCGACGGCTCGTGGACGACGACGCTCGCGCTGATCCCGATCGTCTTCATCCTCACCGCGGCAGCGTTCGCGTTCAAGACTTCCCTCGGAACGCAGAGCGCCTGGAACGTCGCGCTACTCGACGATTAGCCGGTACGCCTTCTCCGCGCCGGGCGGGCACTCCGCGATCTCTTCGAAGGCGATCCCTTCGAGGTCTCCCGCCTTCTGCCGCACCGCCTCGGTCACGAGAATCTCGTACGCCTTTGCCGTGTCTTCGCCGAGCATGCAGGCCGCGTTGACCTCGGCGCCGAAAACATCGGCGTCGCCGATGCGCAGGACCGGGCCGCACCCGAGGCCGACGCCGAGGAGCACCTGGTCTTCGGCCGATTGCGTGGCGTTGTAGTCGCGGAGGGTGCGCTGCATGGCGATCGCGCCGCGGATCGCCTTCTGCACGTTGCGGAAGATCACCAGGAAGCTGTCGCCCTCCACCTTCAGCAGGATGCCATCGTGCGCTTCCACCAGCGGCACCAGGATGCGCTCCGACTCGAAGATGGTCTGCAGAAAGTGGATGATCCCGAAGCGCGCCACGCCGCGCGAGAAGCCGACCAGGTCGGTGGCCATGATGCACCACTCCTCGCCGAACAGATCCCAGATGCGGCGGTCGATCGCATCCTGATCGGCCCCCGGCTCGAGGCGCTGCGCGATCAGCTTCTGCAGACGGTCTTCGGAG
This sequence comes from Thermoanaerobaculia bacterium, assembly GCA_036398925.1. Lineage (GTDB taxonomy): Bacteria > Acidobacteriota > Thermoanaerobaculia > Gp7-AA8 > Gp7-AA8 > DASWOB01. Next base: position 151,749 of record DASWOB010000015.1, on the reverse strand, counting down.
GCGCCGTGAACGATGCGGTGGCGGAACATTCAGCGGATTGTAGTGGCGGCGATCAGCACCTGCGCCGCAACGTACGTGCTCATGATCACCGCCTGCGCCGCGCGGAATGGCGTGCGGAAGCGATTCCAGGCGAGTGTGGCGTCGGATGCGACGAAGAGCGCGCCGCCGATCGGCACACGCGGGATGCTCTGCCACGCCATCACGATCAGCGCCGCCACGTAGACGATCACCGGCACGCGCATCGCTTTCGGCACGCCCGGCCACAGCAGCCGCAGCACGACCAGGGCGATGAGCGCGTACGGGATCAGCCAGATCACGCTCGCGCGGAATCCGAACGCGGCGATGTACGCGAGGTGCGCCAGCAGAAAGCTGATCAGCCCCGGCAGAAACAGGTCGCGCGGCAGCATCAGAAAGACATCGCCCGCCAGCGACAGAACGAGGCCGGCCAGAATCAACGTGCGGTAGCGCGAGTCCTCGCCGGCCACCATCACCGCGGCGATCAGCAGCGTCGTCGTCAGCGGCTTGCAGACGTAGACCAGCGCGCGCGGGCCGCGGTATTCGGCAGCGATGTGCACGAGCGCGGAGAGGCAGGCCACGGCGAGCAAAACCACGGTGCGCAGCATAGCGTTACACTCAACAGGATGGGTGAGTACATGAGCACGATCCGCTGGAACCGTAACGACGCAAAGTTCACCGATAACCGCTACAGCCGCGTCCACGAATGGGAGTTCGACGAGGGGGTGAAAGTCCGCGCCTCCGCCTCCCCCCATGTCGTCCGAGCGCCGTTCTCCGCGGCCGATGCGGTCGATCCGGAGGAAGCATTCGTCGCCTCCCTCTCGAGCTGCCACATGCTCTGGTTTCTCTCCATTGCCGCGAAGAAGGGCTACGTCGTCGACTCGTACAGCGACGCGGCGGTCGGAGTCATGGAGAAAAAAGGCAACGGCAAGCTGGCGATGACCCGGGTCACGCTGAAGCCGGACGTAAAGTTCTCCGGCGAGCGCGTCCCGACCGCTGAGGAGCTCGCGGCGCTGCACCACGAGGCGCACGAGGAGTGCTTTCTCGCGAACTCGGTGAAGACGGAAGTGCGGGTGGAATGAGGCGGCGGGCTCGCGCTCACCCCGCACGAGCTCACTTCGACAGCTTCGCGTCCTCGATGATGACCGGGTAGCGATAGCCGGCGCCGAAATCCTTGTCGACGCGCACGATGCCGCTGACGACGACCACGTCACCGACGGTGGCTACTTCCTGCGTCGTCACGGTCAGATCGTGATCGCCTTTGCCGGCGGAGCCGCTGCCGTCGCGGATGTGCAGCCAGTTCTTGCCCATGATGCCGCTGAGGAACTTCACCACTTTTCCGCGCACGAGCACCGGCTGGTCGGCCGGCTTGCCGGCCCACACCTGCGCGATGGTCATCGCGTTCGGGCCGACGGCCTTTGGCACCGCCACGTCCCCTCCATCGGCAGGGCCGGCCATGTGCTGCGCGGCGTTGCCCATCGTGCTCGAACTTCCCGTCGCGCCACCGGTATCGGGATGACCGGGCGGCATCTGCCGCGACGCCTCTCCACCGGTGATCGTGCCGAAGATGATCCTGTCGAACTTGCGCCCGAGAGTTTTGGACTCGAAGTCGTCGACGGTCATCTGCGCGTTGATGGTGACGGTCTCCCCCCTCTTCACGTCCGTCTGCGCGACCGCGGCCCACCGAGGCTCGCCACCGGCATCGACCTTCACGTAGGTATAGCCGCCGGCGTCGTACGTCTCGACGACCTTGCCGGTCAGCTGTGAGGCGCTCGCGCTCACGCCCGGCACATTGCCCTTCGGCTGCGCCGGCGGTGCGCTGGCCGCCGGGCGGTCCGACTCCGCGCCGCAGCCGGCGATGAGGACAACAGAGGCAAGCGTCAGAAGGATCTTTGTCACGGGTTCCGCCTTTCGTCCGAGCTTACTGCATGACGCACCGCGGCGAGTTCCGGAAAGAGACAGCCGGGCCGTCCGTCATTTCGTGTTCGGTTAGTCACCGTCCGCTCACGTCTCTCCGCGGCGGCACGCCTATCATCGCGGTTCAACAGGAGGAGATACATGAAGCGCAGTCTTGCAGCGATCGCGATCGCGGTGGCCCTCACCTCGTCCGCATCCGCCCAGAACATCACTTTGCCGCCGGGGGGCGACAACCAGAAAGCCTCGGTCACGCAGCAGATCGGTCTCGTCAAGGTGACGATCGATTATTCGAGCCCCGACGTCCACGCGCCGAACGGCGACGACCGCCGCGGCAAGATCTGGGGGACGCTCGTGCCGTACGGCATGACCAACCTCGATTACGGCACGTGCAGCGAATGCCCCTGGCGCGCCGGCGCGAACGAGAACACCGTCTTCACCGTCTCGCACGACGTGAAAGTCGAAGGACAGCCGCTGCCCGCCGGGCGCTACGGCCTGCACATGATCCCCGGCGCCGAAGAGTGGACGGTGATCTTCTCGAAGAACGCCGACTCGTGGGGCAGCTTCACCTACGACCCGAAGGAAGATGCGCTGCGCGTCAAAGTGAAGCCCGCCAAAAGCGAGTACAACGAGTGGTTGACGTACGAGTTCGATGAGCGCAAGCCCGCTTCCACAAAGGCGGCCTTGAAGTGGGAGGACCTCCAGGTTCCATTCACCATCAGCGTCGACAACACGACCGATCTTTACCTCGCGCAGATCCGCAGGGAACTGCGCAACACCGACGGCCAGTACTGGCAGTCGTTCGACGTCGCGGCGCAGTACGCGCTGCGCGAGAAGCGCAACGCCGACGCGCTCGAATTCGCCGAGGCGGCCATCAACCGCACCTTCGTCGGCGAGGAGAACTTCCGGACCCTCTCCACCCTGGCCCAGGCGCAGGACGCGAACGGCAAGACCGCCGAGGCGAAAGCGACGCGCGACAAAGCGCTCGCGCACCCGAGCGCCACACCGCGCGACATCCACCAGTACGGCCGCCAGTTGCAGATCGCCGGCAAGAAGGCGGAAGCGATGGCCGTCTACGAGCTGAACGCGAAGCGCAACGGCAATGCGTGGCCGGTGAACGTCGGCCTCGCGCGCGGTCACTCGATGATGGGCCGCTACAAAGAGGCGCTCAAGTACGCGAAGCTGGCCCTCGCGCAGGCGCCGGATGACATCAACAGGCGCTCGCTCGAAGCGGGGATCAGGAAGCTCGAGGCGGGGCAGGACATGAACTAGGGCGGTTCGCCCTCGGACCCCCTCCCCACAAGCGGCCACACATGGTGTAGCCACGTGGGGAGGGGTCCTTCGTCGCTGCGCTCCTCAGGATGACCACCCGGGGGAGGGCAGGCGGTTGAAGCCCGACGTTCAGATGACGCCGCGCTTCTGAAGCGCGCGCATGCGCATCATCGCCACGATCCCGAGCATCGGTCCGGGCGCGAGCGCGATGAAGGCCCACTGCCAGCCGATGCGCTCCGCGAGCGCGGGGATGCCGCGGATGGAGATGGTGGTGATCAGGAAGCCGATGCAGGTCTGCAGGGTGAGGGCGGTGCCGAGGTAACGCGGGTCGCCGAACTCGGTCACGCAGGCGGAGAACTGCGCGGAGTCGGCTACGACGGTGAAGCCCCAGATCGCGGCGATCGTGAGGAGAGCAACCGGCGCCTGTCCGTAAACGAAGCCGATGGCGAGGCAACAGGCGGCGCTGCCGGCCATCGCAGCGGAGGCGACGATCGCGCGGCCGATGCGGTCGGCGTAGATGCCGGCGACGACGCATCCGATCGCCCCCGCGGCAATGGTCAGGAACGACGCGACCTCGGCCAGGCGAGGGCTGTCGCCGCTCGCGGCGAGACTGGCGCGGATCATCACCGGCGCCCAGGTCCACATCGCGTACAGCTCCCACATGTGGCCGAAGTAGCCGAAGTTGGCGAGGCGCACGCCGCGATTGGTGAAGACCTTCGCGATCTGCGTCAAGTCGAACGGCTGGTTCGGCAGCGCGTGCGGGCCGTCGGTGACGAAGAAGAGGATGATCACCGAGCTGACCACCGCCACGACCGAGGCCACGCCGCTGTTGACCCGCCAGCTGTCGGAGCCGACGACGTTGATCAGGTACGGCGAGGCCTTGCCGAGCGTGAGCGCCGCGATCAGCACGCCGAGGGCGAAACCGCGGCCGGTGCGGAACCAGGTGGCGATGATCTTCATCCCCGGCGGATAAACGCCGGCCAGACAGACGCCGGTCAGGAAGCGGAGCACGATCGCGCTGGTGATGCCGTGACTGAACGCCGCCAGCGCTGCATTGGTCAGCGCGCCGAGCAGCGCGCAGAGCGCGAAGAGATGCCGCGCGCGGATCACGTCCGGCAGGTTGAGCGTCGCGCTGAGCAGCGTCCCGGCCACGAAGCCGATCTGCACCGCCAGCGTCAGCCACGCCGTCGACGACGCATCGAGACTCCACTCGCGCGCGATCTGCGGCGCGACCGCGGAGACGCCGAACCAGAGCCCCATGGCCAGCAATTCGGCCAGCGCGACGAGGGCCAGCGCGCGAAATCGCGACATGCGGCGCATCATATTCGGCGTGCGACAGGGGACGGGGATGGGCTGGAAGCCCACACCACACGCGGCTGGACGCCCAGACATCACACGGGCTGGAAGCTCACACCTCACGGGCTGGAAGCACACATCAAACGCGCGCTTCCAGCCCACTCACAGTGTCCTTGCTTTACTTTGCGATCAGCACCAGCACCGCGCGCGGCCCCAGCCCGTAGGTGGTCCACTCGCCGCCGATGAACGTCTCGCTGCCGGGCGTCACCACCTGGTTGGCGCCTTCGGCCCAGTTGGAGGTGTCGGTGACGCGGTACCAGGCTTTGCCGGTGCCCGGCCAGGGGAGGGTGAAGGTCACGCTGGCGGACCAGCCGTTGTAGGCGACGTAGATGGCGCTGGCGCTGTCGCTGAATTCGGTGCCGTCGATGCGCCAGGCGATGGCGTGGTTGCTGGAGCTGTTCCAGTAGGTGGCGTCGGGGACTGTGCCGTCCGGCTTGAACCAGCGCAGCTGTTCCATCACGTTGCCGTTGTTGTCGGCGGCCGAATAGAAGTTGGCCGGGCGCAGCGCGGGGTGGGCGTTGCGGAAGGCGAGCAGGCGCTGGGTGAAGGTCTTGAAGGTGGACTGGTCGCTGGTCCACGTCCAGCCGAGCCAGTTCGCCGAGGAGTCGAGGTTGTACGGGTTGTTGTTGCACTGGATGGAGCGGAGGAACTCATCGCCGCCGGTGAGCATCGGCGTGCCGGCGCTGAGTGCCAGGAAGGCCATGCCGTTGCGCGCGGCGCGGCGCTGATCGGCCGCCACTCCCCCCTGATCCCATGAGTTGTTGTCGTCGCTGCCGCCGTCCGACGGGCCGTACGGCCACGCCTGGGTGTTGTTCTTTCCGTTGCAGCCATAGAGGTCGTCTAGGGTGAGGCCGTCGTGCGCGACGATGAAGTTGATCGAGTGCCACGGCCGGCGGCCGTCGTCGCTGTAGAGGTCGGAGGAGCCGGCGAAGCGGGTGGCCAGCTCGCTGGGGGTGATGGCGTCGACGCCGAGCTTGTTCTGGTCTTTGCGCAGCGAGTCGCGGAACTTGTCGTTCCACTCCGCCCAGCCGGCCGGGAAGTTGCCGACCTGATAGGTGCCGAGGCCGATGGCCCACGGCTCGGCGATCCAGTCGACGCCGCTGCCGCCGGCGAACGGGCGGCCCGGCATCTCGGCGACGATGCGATTGAGCGCGGTGCCGCTGTTCAATTTGTCGTAGTTGAAGCAGCCGTGCTGACAGGTGTTGCCGAGGACCGTGGCCAGGTCGAAGCGGAACCCGTCCACGCCGAGGTTGTTCTTCCAGTACGCCAGCGAATCGACGATCAGGTTCTGCGCGGCGGGATTGAAGGTGTTGTAGTTGCCGGTCGTGCCGGTGTTGTCGTAGTACGACAGCATGTCGCTGGTCAGCGAGTAGTAGGTCGGGTTGTCGAGCCCGCGGAAGGAGAGGACGTTCGCGGTGGTGGTATCGCTGGACGACCAGAGCCCCCCCTCGCCGGTGTGGTTGTAGACCACGTCCACCAGCACCTTGATGCCGTTGTCGTGGAAGGCCTTGACCATGTTCTTGAACTCGGTCGTCACGCCGCCGGCGCTCTTGTCGGACGAGTAGCGGCGATCGGGCGCGAAGAAGTTGAGGGTCATGTACCCCCAGTAGTTGTCGCCGGTGGTCGAGGTCGGGTCGACGTCGATCGTGTCGTTCTGCGTCTCATGCAGCGGCAGGAACTCGACCGCCGTGACGCCGAGGGCGGCCAGGTACGGCGCCTTGAGCGCGGCGCCGGCGTAGGTGCCGCGGAGGTTCGAGGCGATGGAGGTGTCGCTCATGGTGAGGCCCTTCACGTGGACCTCGTAGATGACGTCGTCTTTGAGCGCGCGGGTCGGCTTGGTGCCGATCGAAGTGGTGTTGGTGGCGAGGACGATGCCTTTCGACGCGCTGGAGCCGGTGTCGATGTTGCGGTACGACGAGCCGGAGGCGTAGCGGGTGCCGTCGGTCTGGGTGGGCGTCTGCGGGTCGTGCGAGACCTCCCGCGCGTACGGATCGAGCAGCAGCTTATTGGGGTTGAAGCGGTTGCCGTTCGCGTCGACGTCGCTGATGAAGCCGAGGCCGGAGCCTTTGGTCCAGCTGGCGTTGTACGGCCAGTTCGGCCCCCACGCGCGGTAGCCGTAGTAGACCGGCCCGGTGATCGTGTAGGTGTTCTGGAGCGTGGAGACGGAGACGCTCTTCGACCAGATGTTGGTGGCCGCGTCCTTGACCATCACGTACTTGACCTTCTCCTGATTGCCGGCGGCGACTTTGTAGATCCAGACCTCGATCCGGGTCGCGCGCTGGGAGTAGACCTTGAAGGTGATGTTGGCCGACGTCGCGTCGTAGCGTGCGCCGAGCTGATGGGCGTCGATCGCGGCCGACGCGAAGGTGGGAATCAGAAGGCAAACGAAAAGCGAGATGCTGACGCTGAGACGAAGGCGCAGATTGAGTTGCATAGGGACGGCATTATGCAACCTTTACGGGTCTGCGTCAGTCCCGTTTCGGACTATTGCTTCTTCGGCAAACGGAAGGCTGGCACGCCCTTTTTGGCCTGTTTGCGGTTGTTTTCGGAGGGCGTGACGGCCGCTTTCGCCTCTTGCTTCGGGAGTTGGAAGCTGGCAACCGGCTTCTTTTCGACCGGCACGATCGGGGGGTCGGAAGGGAGGCGGAAGGAGGACGGGCCGGAAGAAGTGTTTGATGGAACGATCGCCTTCGGCGATTCGACCGGTTCCGTGCTCCTCACCACTTCCACCGGCTTCGCCTCCTCAACCGCTTTCGGCTCCTCCACGGGAGGCGGCTCTTCGACCGGCGTCGACTCTTCCGGAGCCCCAACCTCTTCCACCGGCTTCGCCTCCTCGACCGCTTTCGGCTCCTCTGCAGGCTTCGGCTGTTCCGCAGGTTTCGGCCCTGCCGCCGGCTCCGCCGGCTGCGCTTCCACGGCCTTTGCCGGCAGTCGAAAGACCGGCTTCTTTCCCTCCCCGATCACGGTCAATGCAGGGAGGAGCGCGATGAAAACGGCGAGGCGCATTTTCATAGAGACGCAGTGTACCGCGTGACGTAGACTCCGCGCCGAATGACCGATCTACGCCTCTTTCCGAACGGTTTTCTGTGGGGCGCGGCAACGTCCGCGTATCAGATCGAGGGCTCGCCGCTGGCCGACGGAGCGGGTCGCAGCGTGTGGCACCGCTTCAGTCATTCGCCGGGCCGTACGGTCAACAACGAGACGGGCGACGTGGCCTGCGATCACTACCGCCGCTACAAGGAAGACGTCGCTCTCATGAAGCGGCTCGGGCTGCGCGCCTACCGCTTTTCCGTGTCGTGGAGCCGCATCCTCCCGGAGGGCACCGGCCGAGTGAATCCGGGCGGCCTCGATTTCTACAATCGCCTGGTCGACGAGCTGCTGGCGAACGACATCGAGCCGCTGCTCACCCTCTATCACTGGGACCTGCCGGAGGCGCTCGACGACCGCGGCGGCTGGCTCAACCGCGACTCGGCGTCGTGGTTCGCCGAGTACGCCGAGGTGGTGTATCAATCGCTCGACGACCGGGTGAAGATGTGGACCACCCTCAATGAGCCGTGGGTGGTCAGCGACGGCGGCTACCTGCACGGCGCGCTCGCACCCGGTCATCGCAATCATTTCGAGGCGCCGATCGCCTCGCACAACCTCCTCCGCGCGCACGCCGCCGCCGTCGCCGCCTATCGCGCGGCCGGGAAGAACCAGATCGGCCTGGTGGTCAACCTCGAGCCGAAATACCCCGCCTCCGCCAGCGACGAGGACCTCGCCGCCACCCGCCGCGCCGACGCGTACATGAACCGGCAGTACCTCGACCCGCTCTTCTTCGGCGAGTACCCGCCGGAGATGCGCGACATGTTCGGCGAGGCGTGGCCGGAGTTCCCGTCCGACGACTTCGAGAAGCTGCGCATCCCCTTCGACTTCCTCGGCATCAACTACTACACGCGCGGCCTGACCAAGTACGACCCCACCAATCTCGTCGAGCGCGCCACCCGCATCCGCAACCCGCGCGCCGCCTACAGCGAGACGTCGTGGGAGGTCTTCCCGCAGGGCCTCACCGACATCCTGCTCTGGACGACGGAGCGCTACGGCAAGCGGCCGCTCTACATTACCGAGAACGGCGCCGCCTTCTACGACCCCCCCACCGCCACCGACTGCCGCGTCGACGACCCGCTGCGCGTCCACTACCTGCGCACTCACCTGCACGCCGTGCTCGACGCCATCGAGCAGGGCGCCGACGTCCGCGGCTACATGTGCTGGAGTCTCCTCGACAACTACGAGTGGGCCCTCGGCTACTCGAAGCGCTTCGGCATCGTCCACGTCGACTACGAGACGCTGGAACGGACGCCGAAAGAGAGCGCAAAGTTCTACGCGAAGGTGATCGAGGGAAACGGGTTGTAGCGGTCGATCGACCGCGAATAGCTCCTGTTCCGGGCGGCGGCGGAACGCAATCCTGGCGTCCTGCCCCTCCGCATGAGTTGTACACTTGTACATGTGCCAGAGATCGTCATCGATACCTCGGCAGTGGTTGCGGTCATCACGGACGCTTCGGAAAAGGCGGTGCTGATCCGGATGACGCAGGACGCCACACTCGTCGCACCGTCATCAGTCCAGGTAACGCCTTCTCCGCAATGATCCGGCGCGGGCGTTTGACCCCGCCGCTGGCAGCGCGTGCGATCGATATCTACCAGTCGATCCCGATTCGATTCGTCGACGTCGACCTCGCGGCAAGTCTCATGATCGCGACGGAGCACCGCCTCTACGCCTACGATGCGTACCTGATCGAGTGCTCACGAGCGAGAAGGGCTCCGCTCTTGACTCTGGACCGCGCGCTCGCCCGTGTGGCGGCGAAGATGACCATCAACGTCCTGGAGATCGAATGAAAACGTACAAGTTCTCCGAAGCCCGCCAGAACCTGGCTGCTCTGCTCGACGAAGCGGCGAGCAGCGGCGAGGTGCGAATCAGCAGGCGTGACGGCCGCAGCTTCGTCATTCGCCCCGCCAAAACGAAACGCTCGCCTCTCGACGTGCCTGGCATCGATGCCGACGTTTCAGCGGAAGAGATCGTGAAGACGGTCCGCGACAGCCGGCGGCGCACTCGGTGAGATGCGGCGTCTCCCTCGTTGACGTCTGGAGATGCGGCGCGCCGGCAGGTTCTCCGCGAAGGTAATCGAGGGAAACGGGCTGTAGCGGTCCCGCGCTACGAGCGCCTGGTCGCCGCACCAGGAGCGGGTGGTGGCCGCACCACGTCGAGCTGTTCGCCGAACGGGGCGATGGAGTGGCCGCACCAGGTCGGCCGATTCGCGCCCTGGGTCGGTGTCGCGCTCGCACTCCGCGGACCGATTCGCGCAACGGGTCGATCCAGCGCTCGCGCTACGTCGACCGATTCGCGCAATGGGTCGATCCAGCGCTCGCACTACGTCGGGCGATTCACGCAACGGGTCGGTCCAGCGCTCGCGCCACGTCGACCGATTCGCGCAACGGGTCGATCCTGCGCTCGCACTACGTCGGGCGATTCGCGCAACGGGTTGATCCAGCGCTCGCGCCACGTCCACCGCTTCGCGCAACGGGTCGATCCAGCGCTCGCACTACGTCGACCGATTCGCGCAACGGATCGGTGTAGCGCTCGCACTACGTCGGGTGATTCACGCAACGGGTCGATTCAGCGCTCGCGCTACGTCGAGCGATTCGCGCAACGGATCGGTGTGGTCGCGGCATTAGGTCGACCTATTCGCGCAATAGGTCGATGTGGTGGTCGCACCACGTCGATGAGGTCGCGGAATCGGGAGCCAGTGGTCATTTTTGGTTGTGGTTGAGCTGTTGCGCTACCCTGTCTTTTCGGGGGAGCGGCCGTCTCGCCCGCTAGCGGGGGGCGTCCCGCCCCACGCCGAAGCGCGGTGCACCAAGAGGGCCGCCCGGCGGTAGCGGGCGGGACGCCCGGCGGGACGCCCGCTACCCGAAAGGCTGCAATCGCTAGTCTTTCGCGAAGCGCGGGCGGGCCCCTGCGACGACGATCTCGGCGTTCGGCCTGGTCAGCATCTTCACTACCACCTCCCCACCCACCCGCTTCATCGTGTAGCCGATCGGGCCGTAGTGGGTGGAGATGCCGTCGATCGTCACGCCGTGATCGAGCCACGAGGGATCGAGTCCGGCTCCGATGACCAGTTTGCCGTCGTCTTCGTAGACGAACAGGTCGAGGGCGCTGCGGATGTAGTCGGAGCCGACCCAGGTGTGGGGCATGTCGCCGATGAAGGCGGGGTGGCGGGGGTTGGCGTGGACGACTTCGGCCCACTGGCTCCAGGCGGCGGGGCGCTGGTCGGTGAAGAAGCGGCGGAGCAGCGCCACGGCGCGATCGCGCTGTCCGAGGCGGACCAGGGTGCCGACGACGCGCAGCTCGTACGGGGTGTAGTCGCGCGGCTGTAACGCGGTCTCGAAGTATTTGTCGAAGGTGCGGAGGAGGGCGTCGCGCGGCAGTGACTCGTGCTCGTCGACGGGGGTGATGGCGACGGTGGTCGACGTGGCGTCGAAATCGCCCAGCTCCGCGGAGCCGGGGATGTAGTCGATCTTGTGCCTGGCAATCGTGGCGCGGATGGAGGCGTGGAGATCCTTGCGGAATTCGTCGCGTGAGGCGATGTAGCGGGGCACGTCGGGACGGCGCAGCTCTTCGGCGAGATACACGGCGTCTTTCAACCCGCGCAGGACGAAAAAGTCGTCCCAGTAGGAGTGCATCGGTTTGGCGGAGTAGCCTTCGTGGCTGATCGACTCCGGGATGAGGCCGAAGAACTCGCTGCCGGCGTATTGCGCGGTGCGGCGTTTCGCGCGCAAGGCGTCGATGGCGTCGACCGTCTTTGCGATGCGCGGCCAGAGACGCTCGACCAAAGCGCGGTCGCGGGTGTGGCGGTAGTAGTCGGCGATGAGGTAGATGAACTGGCCGTGGCTGTCGTGCTCGGGAACCGGATCGGCGCCGGCCGCGCTGACGCAGCAGGGGATCTCGCCGTTCGGGTACTGATGCACGGCATACCACTCTATGAACTGACGGACGATGTCGTGGCGGCCGAGACGCAGCAGCGCCGCGGAGGTGAGCGAGCCGTCGCGAATCCAGGAGCGTTCGTAGGAGCGCGAGCCGGGCTGGATGGAGGGGCCGTCGCGATTGATCAGGATGTAGCGGAGGTTCGCGCGGATGGAGGCTTCGAGCCGCGGCTCCGCCGGGACGCTGATGACGAATGGCTTGGATGGCGTGGTCGCCGCGACCGGCGGCAGCGGGATGCGGATCGTGCCGCTGCCGTCGAAGCGGAGGGCGGCGCTCGGGAAGCCGAAGTCGTCCGTGACCTGCTGCGCGGTCGGAAGCTCGCCGCGGCGGAGGTACTCGACGATGTCGCCGCTGTCGTAGGTCGTCGCGCCGAATTTCGTGTCGGAGAGGATGGTGACCGGCTCATCGCCTTGCACGCTGATGGCGTTGCCGCTCTTTTCGATGCGCGCGACTTTGACCGTGCCGCCGGTGCGCTTGAGGAACTGCCATGGCGGGTTGACCTGAAACGGCCGAATGGCCAGGAAGAGCGTGGCGCCGTCCGCGACCTTGTAGTCGACCACCAGCGCATTACGCTCCACGCGCGGGGTGATGGTGAGCATCGGCCAGGTCACGATCGGGCCGGGCGCCTGCGTGGCGTTGACGTCGGCCCAGCTGTGCAGCCTGCCGTCCTTCCAGAGGAACGGCTCGAGGGAGACCCGAGCGCCGCCGAGCTCGATCGTGCCGTCTTCGTTCAGCAGCGCTTCGTGCTGGCCCCCCTCTTCATCGCCGACCACCGTCCAGTACGACTGCTCGCCGTAAAAGTAGCGGGGGAGATCGCCGCGCTTCGACTCTCTGGCCAAGGCGGCGAAGAATTCGTTCGGGCTGGTGGAGACCTCGGCCGGCAAGAGACGAAGCGCGCGGAGCGAGCCGCCGTCGGCGTCGATACGCAGGTAACGCGCGTCGCTGTCGGGGAGCCAGAGCGCGTCGCGGCCGCCGTTGGTCTGCTCCACGCGGCGCACCACCTCCCACGTCTGGCCGTCGAGCGAGGTGGCGACCTCGTAACGGCGTGGGGTCGCATCCCAATCGATGGCCAGACCACCGAACTCGTAGCGGCGCCCGAGGTCGTTGAGCGGTTGGGCGGTGAGCGGGGGGAGCGGACCGGGGGGATTCGCCTCGAGCGAGGTGATGCGGATGTCGTCGAGCCAGACCGTCCCCCTGCCGCCGGTGCCGGCGGTGACGACGATCTCCATCGCCGCGACGTTCGCGGGCAGCGGCGCGTCGGGGCCTTTGGGTCCCCAGGCGAAGCGGATGTGGCGGCGCTTGATCGAGACGCGGCGCCACTCGCGCGGCCAGTCCCAGTCGGGACGGGTCGACCACCAGACGTTCTCGTTCGTGTCGTCGATCAGCTTCACTTCGAGCGTGTTGCGCGGCGCATCGGCGCGCACGCGGAAGGAGATCTCGAAGTTCTCCGGCAGTGGTAAGCCGCGGTCGAGACGGGCGATGGCGTAGCCGCCGTGCCCCTGGAAATCGAAATCGAGCCGCAGTGCGCCGTTGTCAGGGGTGATGGTCAGCGCTACACCGGTTGCCGGAGCGGCCTTCCACGTTTCGTTCTCCAGTTGGGCGAAGGCGGGCAGTGCGATCAGCAGCGCGATCAGCAGCCGCTTCATCCCTTGACGCTCCCCGCCATCAGCCCGGCGATGTACTGCTTCTGCAGGATGAAGAAGAGCGCCAGCACCGGAATGACAGTGATGACGCTCGAGGCCATCATCAGCTCGAGGTCCTGCGCGTGCTCGCCGACCAGACTGGCCACGGCCACCGGCATCGTGTAACGCTCGTCGTCGGTGAGGATGATCAGCGGCCACATGAAGTCGTTCCAGGCGGACATGAAGGTGAAGATGGCCAGCGTGGCGAGCACCGGACGCGCCAGCGGGAGGATGATCTTCCAGTAGATCTCCAGCTCCCCCGCGCCGTCGATGCGCGCCGCGGCGAGGAGGTCGTCCGGCACCGAGACCATGAACTGCCGCACCAGAAAGAGCCCATAGATCGAAGCCATGTAGGGGATCAGCACGCCGGCGTACGTGTTGACCAGCCCCATCGACTTGAGCATGAGGAAGAGCGGCAGCATCGCCACCTGCGCCGGAATGGCCAGCGAGGCCACCAGGATCGAGAAGATGCGATCGCGCCCGCGGAAGTTCAGCTTCGCGAACGCATAGCCGGCCATCGAGTTGAAGAGCAGCGACGCGAACGTGGCCACGATCGCCACCAGGATGCTGTTGAGAAACGCGCGCCCGAGGTTGAGACGGGTGAAGAGCGACCGATAGTGCTCGAGCGTTGGTACGGACGGCACGACCCGCGGCGGAAAGGCGGTCGCTTCGCCGGCCGGCATGAGCGAGGCCGAGAGCATCCAGAGCAGCGGGATGACGGTCAGCACGGCCCCGAAGACGAGGGCGGTGTGAATGAGCGTGGAAGCGGTGACGCGGCGGAGACTCATCGCGAGAAGATCCTCCGCGCGGCGAGGTTCAGCAGCGTGCCGGCCAGCACGAGGGCGAAGAGGATGAACGCCACCGCCGCCGCGTAGCCCATGTTCCACCAGCGGAACCCCTCGCGGTACATCAGCATGACGATGGTGAGGGTAGCGTTGAGCGGACCGCCGTCGGGGGTCATCACGTACGGCTCGGCGAAGACCTGCACGAAGCCGATGGCCGTGACCACGCCGACGAAGATGAAGGTCGGGATCAGCTCCGGCAGCGTCACGTACCAGAACTGGCGCAGCGGCCCCGCCCCGTCGATCCGCGCCGCTTCATACAGCTCCTCCGGGACGTTCTGCAGGCCAGCCAGGAAGATCACCATGGCATACCCGAAGCCGCGCCAGATGGCGAGGAGGATCAGCGCCGGCATGGCCCACTTTGGATCGCCGAGCCAGTCGATCGCGGAGATGCCGATGCTCTCCAGCATGCGATTGAGGATGCCGACCCGCGCGTGGTAGACGTACCGCCAGACCACCGCCACCGCCACGATCGAGGTGACCACCGGTGCAAAGTAGATCGTGCGGAAGAGCGGCTTGAAACGCGCCAGCTTCGAGTTGAGGAAGAGCGCCGCCACCAGCGCCACCAGGATCGTCAGCGGCCCCCCCACCAGCGAGAAGTAGAGCGTGTTCCCCAGCGCCCGCCAGAAGACGGGGTTCTGCAGCATGGCGGCGTAATTTCGCGCGCCGACGAATCGGGTGTCCGCGGCGTTGCCGACCGAGTAGATGTCGAAATCAGTCAGGCTGAGAATCAGGCTGCCGGCGACCGGGATCAGGTAGAAGAGGGTGATCAGCGTCAGTGCCGGCAGCAGGAGGATGAAGGCCGCGCGACCCTGTTGATTCACAGTGCGTCTCCCCGATGCCGGGCCACCACCCAGCGGCGTTTCTCCAGGATGCGATTCACTTTCGTGTCGAGACTGCGCGCCGCGCTTTTCGCGTCGAACTGCCCGCGTGCGGCGAGCTCGCCATGCTCGAAGATGGTGGTGGCGATGTACTCCCACTCCGGGAGGCGCGGCAGGGCCACGGTGTTGTCGAGCTGCGTCCGGAAGGCGGCGATCTTGTCGTCGTCGGCGAGGGCGGGAGCGTTCCAGGCCGACTTGCGCGCCGGGAGATTGCCGCTCAGTTGATAGAAGCGGACCTGCTGCGCCGGCTCGCTGAGGAACTCGATGAACTTCCAGGCGGCATCTTTCTTCCGCGACCGCCTGGAGATCACCAGGCTGCCGCCGCCGGCGATCGACGCGCCGGGGTAGCTCATGCCGTCGGGCGCCGGCATCGGCGCGGTGGCCCAGCGGTCCTGCCATTCGGCCGGCCAGCGGCGGCGCATCTCGCCGACGTTCCACGGGCCGGTGATCCACATGGCGAACTCCCCCTCCTGGAACTGCTGGTAGATGTTCGCGATCTGGCTGTTGGCGATGACCGGCGCGTCACCCTTGCGAAAGAGGTCGACGTAGAAGCCGAAGCCCTCGAGGAAACGCGGCTCGCTGAAGTTGGCGCGGGCGTCGCCGGAGACGAGCGGCGCCCCCTGCTGCACGGCCAGGATCACCGGCTGCGGCCATTCGTTGGTCGGCAGGAGGATCGGGTGAAAGCCTTTGCCCTGCTCGCGGCGCAGGCGCTCCATCACAGCGCGCCATTCGCTCCACGTCTTCGGCGGCGTGGGGATGAGATCGGAGCGATAGAAGAGGACGCGCGTGTCGACGTACCAGGGGATGCCGAACAGCACCCCGTCGACGACGTTCGTCTCCCAGATGCCGGGAAAGTAGTCGGCACGCATGTGCGGATAGCGGTCGAGCCGCTCCAGCGCGCCGATGGTGGTGAACTCCGGGATCCAGGTGTTGCCCATCTGCGCGACGTCGGGCAGGGAATTGCCGACGTGCGCGGTGAGGAGCTTTTCGTGCGCGGCGGTCCAGGGGATCTGCTGGATGTCGACTTTGATGTGCGGATAGCGCTGCTCGAATTCGGGGACGAGCTCGGCGACGACTTCGCCCTCGCGGCCGAGGCCCCAGAATTCGATGGTGGTGGTTTTGGTGGTTTGGTGGGGGGTGCAGGAGAGTAGGCTTACCCCCAGCGCTAATTTTATCCCGAGGCCCAATTTTATCCCGAGCGCAGCGAGGGATCTTTGGTGCCACCGCGCCGCGGTCAGCAGACGCGCGATGGCACCGAAGATCCCTCGCTGCGCTCGGGACAAAATTGAGCCTCGGGATAAACTGGGGGTCATTCCAGCCATCCACCAGAAAAGCCCGCGCGCTCCAATCCCCGCCGGATGTGCGGGTTCTTCCGCATGACGTTCCAGATCAAGCCGGAGCGGTGGTTCTCGATCATCAGCACGATCGGCCCCTGATCGATGCCGAGGTAATCGTTGTCGACCCAGGCAACGCCGGGGACGATGTGCCCCATCTGCAGCTTCGTCGCGAAGTTGAGCGAGGGATTGAACGAGTCGAGGAAGCCGTACTGCTGGTAGATGTGCGCGCCGTACTGGTCGTACATCGCCTGCAGGGCCGCCTTTGATAATTCCGGCGTAAAGGGCATCGAGGAGATGGCCGCGGTCGGGGCGAGCGTGCCGTCGTCGCGGATCTCCCCCGCCGCCGCGCCGCGCGCCGCATACGTGTAGAACGTGCGCTCCATGCCGTTTACCGTCCGCTTACCGTCGAGCGGGCCGTCGCAGGCGGTCAGGCCCCAGATGTCGGCGCTGTAGCCGCGCCACTGGTTCGGATTGGCGATGGCGTACTCGCGCTGCGCGATCGTGGCGCGCCGCGAATTTTCAAAGTAGTCGATGCCGCGGCCGCGCATGTACTCGTCGCGAATGCCGCGGAAGTCGATCCAGACGTGCGAGTACTGATGCCCGAAGAGCGGCGCGAAATTGACGTGCTGCTGGCCGTAGAACTCGTCCCAGCGATACGTCCGCTGATACGCCTGCCACGCCGCCGGATCGATCGGATGGGTCGGCGACCCGAGGGCCAGCACGTAGAGGATCATCGCCTCGTTGTAGCCGGTGTAGTCGTAATCGTGCAGGCCACCTTCCGGCGTCCACCCCATGCTCACCAGAGGCGCGCGTTCGTGAAAGAACGTCCAGTCGGCACGGCGGTAGAGCTGCTCGACAATGTCGCGGATCTCGCGCTCGGCGGCGTTGTCGCGGTCAAAGTACGACTGGCAGAAGAGCGCACCGGCCAGCAGAAGGGTCGTGTCGATCGTCGACAGCTCGACCTTCTCGAAGCGCGTCCCCGTCTTCATGTCGACGAAGTGGTAATAGAAGCCTTTGTAGCCGGTGACGCCGCTCGCCTCTGTCCCCTGTTTGCTGTTCAAGAAGAAGCGGAGCGTCGTCAGCACGCGCTGCGCCGCGGCTTCGCGCGTGACCCAGCCGCGCTCCACGCCGACCGCATAGGAGGTCAGGCCGAAGCCGACCGCGGCGATGCTGGAGAACGACGGGGTCGGCCAGCGATCGGGGACCAGTCCATTCCGCGGATTGGTCGTTTCCCAGAAGAAGAGAAACGTCCGCTTCTGCAGGTCGTCGAGGAGCGCGTCGCCGCGCAGCTCCGGCAACTGCACCGGCGTGACCGGCGGCGGCGGTACGTTCGCGGTGCAGGCAAACAGAAAGAGGGCGGCAACTGCCGCTGCCGCCCTCATTTGCTCTCGCATCAGAAGCCGAACCTCAGTCCGAACTGATACCGGCGCTGCGATCCGCCGACGATGGCGGTCGGCTTGCCGAGGTTCGGATTGCCTTCCGGCCCGAGGAAGTCGTTGAAGTACTGGTAACGCTCTTCGTTGAAGAGATTGAAGGCCTCGAGCACGACGCCGATCTCGGTCGGACCGAAGTGGAAGCCCTTGTCGAGGCGCAGGTCGACGGTCGTCCACGAGGGGCTCTCGCCGGTGGCCGGGCGGTAGCAGGTCGGGCAGAAGCCGAGCGTGCGGTCGTGAATGCGGAACTTGTCGCCGGAGCTGTACTGAATCAGCGTCGACGCGCGAATCCCGAGCGGGAGGCCGACGATGCCGCTGGCGACGATGCGGTGGTCCTGCGTTCCCGGCGTGCCGTAACGCGGCCAGTCCGCAATGGTCGGCAGGTCGAGGCTGAAAAGATCGCCGCCGACCTGCTCCGCGTCGGAGTAGGTGTACGCGACGTTGAACCCGTAGCGCGACGACTCGGTGAAGGGACGATCGAGCTGCAGGTAGATCGCGTCATACCAGGTGCGGATGTCGTCGGACGAGACCAGCACCTGCGAGTAGGCGGGGTCGTACTGCGGGCAGCAGAAGCCCTGACCCCAGAGATAGCTGAAGCCGTGATAGCTGCGGATGTTCGCGTAGCTGAGCGACGCGACGATCGGCCCGAGCGAGTGCCGCACACCGAGGTTCCACTGATTCGAGTACGGCACCTCGGTGTCGTTTTCGACGAGGAACACTTCCGGCTTGCCGGTCACGCCGCTGGCGCGCAGCTCTTCGAGCCCGGCGCGCGTCAGATAGCGCGGGTCCCACTTGACCGTGCCGGGATCGCCGTTCGGCGAGAAGAAGAAGTCGCCGACCGCGTGCTGCAGGCGGAACCGCTCGTCGAGCGTGTTGTTGAAGAGATTGCGGTCGTAATAGCGGCCCGCGCCGCCGAAGACGACCGTGCGGCCGTTGGCGAAGACGTCGTACGAGAAGCCGAGCCGCGGCGCGAACATGTCGCTCTTCGGCTCGCGGTCGTTCCCGTCGGTGAAGTAATTCGCCGGGAACTGATCGGCGAGGCGCGCGCGCACGTCGGCGGGCGTCTCGTAGTCGGTGTCGAACATGTTCGTCTCGTAATCCCAGCGCACGCCGAGATTGAGCGTCAGGTTGTTCGTGGCCGACCAGTCGTCCTGCACGTAGAGGCCGAACTGCTCGTTGTTCGCCGAAAGATCGGGATCGCCGAGGCCGAAGCGCGCCTTGTACGGGATCGTGGAGCCGAGGTCCTGGCGGAAGTAGTAGACCGGGTTCTCGACGAAGAGCTTGCGGACGGTGTAGTCGAGGAAGTCGGCGTTACCGCCCGCTTTGAGCGTGTGCGTGCCGTGCCAGTTGAGGTTCGCGAAGGTGGTGTCGTTGCGGAACGAGAGACGCTCCTGCCCGATGTCCTGCTCGGTATCACGGCCGCCGATACGCAGGAGACCTTCGTACTCGAGGCCGACCGAGTTCATGTCGAGCGCGGTCGGGTTCCACTTGAACTTCTGATAGCTGGCCGAGAGCTCGTTCAGCCAGGTGGTGGCGGTGAACTGATGGCGGGCCGTGCCGCCATAGACGTCGTTCTTCGCGTTCTCGGCCGAGGCGCGGCTGGTGGTGCCGCCGAAGCCGCGGATGTCGGTCTCTTTGCGATAGTTCGCGCTGAAATCGAGGAGCTGGCTGCCGGTCGGCTGGAAACTCAACTTACCGAAGGCGAGATCGGAGCGGAACGGCTGCGAAAACGTGCCGGTGTACTGCGCCAGCTCCGCGCGCAGGGCCTGATTGTTCTGGAAGGCGCCGCCGAGAGCAACGGTCTCTTCGCGGTCCTGATCGTTGGCCTCGTAGGAGACGAAGAAGTGCATCCGGTCGCGCTGGATCGGGCCGCCGACGCTGACGCCATACTGCGTCCGCTCGTACTCGGGGTTGGCGCCGTTGAGCGGGTTCTCGTCGACCAGGCTCCTGTCCTGATAGAAGATGAACGCGTCGCCGGTCAGCTCGTTCGCCCCCGATTTCGTGACCGCGGTGATGATCGCGCTCGAGGCCTTCTGGTACTCCGCGCTGTAGTTCTGCGTGATGACGCGAAACTCCTGCACGGCGTTCTGCGGGAACGGATTGCCGCGCGAGGCGTCCTGCCCGACCACGCCGCCCTGCAGAACGTCGTTCTTGAAGCTGACGCCGTCGATGAAGACGTTGGTGGCGGAGGAGCTCTGCGCGCCCGCCTTGATCTCCTTCCGCATCTCGTCATTGCCGAGTAGCACGCCGGGCGCGAGTTGCGCGAAGTTGAGGAAGTTGCGGTCGTTCTGCGGCAGGTTTTCGATCTGCTGCGTGGTGACGTTCGTCCCGATCTCCGACGTCTCGGTCTCGATCGGCGTCGAGCCGAGGACCGTCACCTCTTCCATCAGGACGAGGTCGGGATTGAGCCGGAACGACACTTCGACCGACTGGCCGACCAGCAGCGTCACGTCGCGCGCGCTCTGCTTGTACGACGGGGCGCTGACCTCGAGCCGGTAGGTGCCGGGAGGCAGCCCGCCCAGGAGGAAGTTCCCCTCGTTCGTGGAGGTCGCGGTGTGGGTGAAACCGTTGGCGGTATTCGTCGCGCGGATGGTGGCGCCGGGGAAGACGTTGCCGGATTCGTCGTTCACCGTGCCACGAAGCGTGGCGGTGGTGCTCTGTGCGACTGCTGCGTTCGCGAGGGCGAGCGCGACGAGCAGTGCGAGAGCGATTACGGAGAGCTTGCGGTGCATCGCTGTTCCTCCTCTTGTCTCTACTGTGTTGGCTTGACGGCTGTCTTTTTGTTGAGCCCCGCCCCGCACGACCGGCGGATCACCAGTTGCGTTCCGAGGCGCGCCGGGCGGGTGTCGTCGGCCGAGCCGTTCGACGCGGCGAGAAGCATCTCGAAGCCGCGGCGTCCGAGCTCGGCGATCGGCACCTTGACCGTCGTGAGCGGCGGGGCGAGAAAACGGGCGATGGGAATGTCGTCGAACCCGACCAGGGCCATGTCCTCCGGGACGCGCACGCCGGCTTCGATCAGCGCGCCGAGGGCGCCGATGGCCATGGCGTCGTTCGAGGCGAAGATCGCGGTCGGACGGCGCTTCGATTCGAGGATGCGTCTCGCGGCCTCGTATCCCGACTCTTCGGTGAAATGACCACCGAACTCGAGGTCTCTGTCCCCTTCCATGCCGGCGGCCTTGAGCGCGTTGCGATAGCCGCGGCGGCGCTGCTCGGCGTCAGCGTTCTGGGCCGGGCCGCAGATGAAGGCGATGCGCCGGTGACCGAGGCTGAGCAGGTGCGCCGTGACCTCGCGCGCGCCGTTGGCGTTGTCGATGGTGATGCAGGGGCGGCCGGCCACGCGCGAGTTGAGCATCACCACCGGCACGCCGGCCGGAAGATCGGTGAGCAGCGCGGACGGTTCGAGATCGGGCGACATGACGATCAGCCCGTCCACGCGGCCGCGCACGGCCTGCACGACCGCACGCATCTCCTCGCGGTCCGAGTGCGAGCCGGAGAGCAGGATCTGGTAACCGTGCTGCCGCGAGGCGACATCGATCCCGCGGATCACTTCGGAGAAGAACTCGCCGTGCAACTCCGGCAGCACGACGCCGATGGTGGTGGTCGAGCGGAGCGACAGACTGCGCGCCGCGGCATGCGGGACGTAGTGCAGTCCCTCGGCGATCTCCATCACCCGCTGATACGTCTCCTCGCGCACCGGGCCCTTGCGGTTGAAGACGCGGGAGACGGTGGCAACCGAGACCCCGGCCTGCGCTGCGACGTCCCGGATGGTGACGCTCGGCGCTGCGGTCGTGAGGCGATTGGGCAGTTTTGCCATGCGCGATGTAACCGTTTACAGAAACTTACCGCCGACGTCACGAGTGTGTCAACAAGGTTCTGCATGGAAACGATGAGGTAGGCTGACAATCGGCGAGCGGGCGTCCCGCTCCCGTTCCGACCGAATGCTGCTGACGACCGACGACGCACGACGCCTGCTCATCGCTCACCACGGGCTGGCCCGCCCCCTCGGCAAGGGGGCCAGCGGCGTGCGTGCGACGCTTCAGAAGCTGCGCTGCATTCAGCTCGATCCGCTCGACGTGATCGGGACGAATGCCGACCTGGTGGTGCTGGCGCGGGTGGACGGGATCGGGCGCGGCGATGTCTGGCGGCATCTCTTTCCGCGGCATGCCTTCGAGCATTTTGCGAAGGAGCGCTGCATTCTGCCGGCGGAGGCGTTTCCGTTCTATCGCGAGCAGGGGCACAAGGCGCAGACGCCCTGGTGGCGGCATTCGGAGCGCGAGCGGCGCGTGCCGGCCTCGCTGGTGGAAGCGATCCTCGAGGAGGTTCGGGAGCGGGGGCCGGTGACGGCGAAGGAGCTGACCGATCACGGCACCGTGCAGCCGATGGACTGGAGCGGGTGGAAGGGCACGGGGAAAGCGACGTCGATGGCGCTGGAGATCCTCTGGACGCTCTGCGACATCGTGGTGGCGGGGCGGACGGCGAATGGGTCGAAGCTGTACGACATCCCGGAGCGTGCCCTGGGCCAGCAGCCTCCGGCGGCCGAGGACTTTCATCGCTGGGCACTGCGCGAGCGCGTGCGTGCCGCGGGGCTGCTGACGCGCGCGGGCGGCTCGATGTGGTCGATGCTCAGCGATGTGCGCACCTCAGGGCTCGTCGACAAGATGGTGGCGGGCGGAGAGCTGGTCGACGTGGCGATCGAGGGCTCCTCGCGACGCTATCTGGCGGTGCCGTCGTTCCTCACGAAGAAGCGCACCACGTACGACGATCGCGTGCGCATCCTCGGGCCGCTCGATCCGCTGCTGTGGGATCGCGATCTGGTGCGCCACGTCTTCGGCTTCGACTACGTGTGGGAGGTCTACAAGCCGGAGCCGCAGCGCATCTGGGGGTGGTACGTCTGCCCGCTGCTGCAGCGCGACCGGCTGATCGGCCGGATCGACGCGCGCATCGAAAAGAAGGCGCTGGTGGTGAAGAAGATCTGGCTGGAAAACGACAACGCCGACCGGGACGCGATCGGCGTTGCGTTACAGCGGCACGCGGAGGCGTGCGGCGTGTCGGTCGTCAAAACCGTGAGGGAGCGCAAGCGAATCGAAGGGTCAGCCAAGGCGTCGCGCCGTCGTCGATGACCGGCTGACTCGCGGCGCCTTGGTTGACCCTTCGACTCCCTTCGGTCGCTCAGGGTGTTGTGAACATCAGACCGTCGGCTGACGCACCGGCAGTTTCGGCTGCACCGGGGCGCCATGCTCGGGGCGGTTGATGACGCCCATGGCCATCTGGATCATCGAGGTCACGTCCGACAGGTTGGCCGGGACGATCATCGAGTTGCCGGTCTTGGCGAGCTTGCCGAACTCGGTGATGTACTGCTCGGCGATGCGCAGCTGGATGGCCTCGTGGCCACCGTCCATCTTGATGGTCTCGGCCACTTTGCGGATCGACTCCGCCGACGCGTTGGCGATGGCGATGATCGCGGCAGCCTGACCGGCGGCCTCGTTGATCTGCTGCTGCTGTTTCGCTTCCGAGGCTTTGATGACCTGCTGCTTCTGCCCTTCGGCGGTGTTGATCGCGGCGTCGCGCTCACCTTCGGACTGCAGGATGACGGCGCGCTTCTCACGCTCGGCGCGCATCTGCTTTTCCATGGCCGCGAGGACGTCCTGCGGCGGGGTGATGTTCTTGATCTCGTAGCGCAGGACCTTCACGCCCCACGACTCGGAGGCCTTGTCGACTTCCTGCACGACCTGCGAGTTGATGTTGGTGCGCTCCTCGAAGGTGCGGTCGAGGTCGATCTTGCCGATCTCGCTGCGGAGGTTCGTCTGCGCCAGCTGGGAGATGGCGTAGGTGTAGTCGCTGATGCCGTACGACGCGCGCTCCGGATTCATCACCTTGAAGTAGAGGACGCCGTCGACCGCCACCTGGACGTTGTCTTTCGTGATGCAGACCTGCTCCGGCACGTCGAGGGCCACCTCTTTGAGCGTGTGCTTGTAGCGCACCGTGTCCATGAAGGGGATGAGGATGTGCAGGCCGGCGTCGAGCGTGCCGGCGTATTTGCCGAGGCGCTCGACCACCCACGCCTGCTGCTGCGGCACGACGCGGACGATCTTCGAGATGACGATCATCGCGAAGACGGCCAGTACGACTGCAACGATGAGATTACCCATGATGTTCTCCCGTGGAATGAGGTTTCACGATGCGCGGACGTGTAAGACCAGGCCGTCGACGTGCTCGACGGTGCAGCGCTGCCCGCGTGTCAGCGCCGTGGCTCCGATGTTCCGCGCGCTCCAGGTGGTGCCGCGCATTTCTGCTCTCCCTTGTCCCGCCGCCGCGATGTCCTCGAGCGCCACCGCGGCCTCGCCGACCATCGTGTCGACAGTGCTCGGTTTGTCGAGGCGCAGCTTGCGGACCAGGATCGGCCGGAAGACGAGCAGCGACACGACCGACACGCCGGTGAAGACGACCAGTTGTCCCCACAACGGCAGCGGGACTCCGACCGCGACGAGGATGGCCACCACGAACGCGCCGACGGCAAAGAGGCCGAGGTGCAGGGTCGAAGCGACGAACTCGATCGCGAGCAGACCGAAGCCGATGAGGATCCAGATCCACCAGTGCATGTTGTGTGTTCGGGGAGGGTAACACGCTACAGCGCAGCAAATTCTGTGACGTGCGGCACCATCGCCCGGCCTTCGAACGAGCGCACCAGCGCCACGTCCGCCACCTCTGCCGGATCGAGCCGCAGCCGCGTCAGGTCGATCTCTCTGCGCACCCGGTAGATCTCGTGGATCTCGTTGTCGAGGTATGTCCCGCCGTTGAGAATGCAGCTCTCGCGCTCGGTTCTGAGGTGCTCGAACTCGGCCGGCTCGAGCAGCAGACCGAGCTCCTCGAACGCCTCCCGGATGCCGGCCTCGACGGCCGAATCGCCGGCGCTGACGTGCCCGGCCACCGAGACGTCCCAGAGGCCGGGGTAGTTCTCCTTCGTATCCGCACGCCGCTGGATCAGGATGCGGCCGTCGGGCGTGACGATCCAGATGTGCACGGCGAGATGAAGGTCGCCGTCGCGATGGACCTCCGGCTTCGATTTCCGGATGCCGGTGGGGCGTCCGGTGTCATCGAGCAGGTCGATCAGCTCCGGTTCGGCGGGCACGGCTCCATTCTGCTCTACTTCGGCGCCGCCGCGGGCGCTGTCGCGGCTCCTTTCGGCCCGGGATGCTGCGGGGTGACCGGCTGCGCGAGCGCCGTCGCTCCCGGTGCGATGGAGCGCAGCGCGATCTCTCCCCTGCGGGTGTAGTCGATCGACTGGGCGATCAGGCGTGCCGCCTCCTGCGGCGCGTGGAAACCGGTCGAGTTCTCGGCCTCCACGAAGTCGAGGAGGAACTGCGCCTTCCGCTGGTACTTGCGCGCTTCATCGAGCTGCGCCGCCTGCGCGCCGCCCGCGGTAGCGCTCTTGATGTCGGCGATCAGCGCCATGAGGGCGTCCATGGCGAGGTTGCGCATCTCCATGTGGCGCGTCTGGATGATCTCCACCCGCTCGCGCAGCTCATTCTCATCCCAGCGGTGGCAGCCCTGGCAGGCGCGATTGATGTTGAGCATCGGGGAGCGGACGTGGTGGTCGCTGATCTTGAGCGCACCCTCGCGCTTGTACGGCATGTGGCAGTCGGAGCAGGCCACACCGGAGCGGGCGTGAATGCCTTGGTTGTAGAGCTCGAACTCCGGATGCTGCGCCTTCAGCACCTTTGCGCCCGACTCCTGGTGCGTCCAGTCGGCGTGATCGGTCTGGGTATCGTAGTAGTCGAGGATCTGGTCGCCCTTGAGGCCGTTGTGCCACGGATAGGTCAGGCGCTTCTCTTTGCCTTTGAAGTAGTACTCGACGTGGCACTGACCGCAGACATAGGTGCGCATCTCCTGGCGGGTGGCGTGGACGTTCGGGTCGTAGTTCGGATCCTTCCTGAGGTTGCGCATCCCCTCGATGAAGGCGGGACGGGTCACGCGCAGGGCCATCGTCTTCGGGTCGTGGCAGTCGATGCAGGCCACCGGATGCTGGACCAGCTTCGCCGCTTCAAAGTACGGCTTCTTGTTGATCTCCTCGAAGCCCTTCCAGATGTCGCCGTTGCCGGCGGTCTTGTACGCGACCCACATGGAGGCGTGGCAGTTGAGGCAGGTGCCGGGCTGCTTGACGACGCGTTGCCGCTCCGTGAAAGCCTGGTCCTTGAGCATGTGCGCGTGGCCGCGCTCCTCGCGGAAGTCGGTCGCGAACGCGTAACCGGCCCACATCGTCCTGAGGCGCGGATCCTCTTCCAGCCGCGACTGCGCGACCACCGAGCGCGGATCGGCCTGCGATGGCACGTGCGGAACCGCCTCGCTGCCGCCGTAGCGGGTGCGGGTCTGGTCGACGGTCTTGAGGTAGTCGTCGTACTGGAGCGGGAAGTTCTTCCCCCAGATCGCCGGATCGCTGATGGTGTCGTTCAGTTCGACGACGCGGTAGAACGGATTCTGCGCCTCCGTTTTCCGCTCGAAGATGTTCACCAGCAGCGCGGTGATGCCGACCGCGATCAGTGCGGTCACGACGGCGGTGATCGCGATGATGGTCACCAACCGCCTTCTGCCGGGTTTCGTCGTCTCGCTTGCCATTCCTGACTCTCCTTACAGATGACCGACGTCGTGGTGACACCGGACGCACGAGGTCTTCCCGACCGTCCCGTGTGCAGGACTGGCGAGGATGGCCGACGTGATCTCGGCATGACAGTAGAGGCACGCCTCGTCGGTGATGCGCAGGTTGCGCGGCTTGATCTCGAGGTGATCGGGGTAGCGCCCGGTGGTGAAGTAGAACGAATGCCAGAAGCCGTTCGTCGCCTTGGTCGCGTACTTGCCGAAGAACGTGTGCGGCGCGTGGCAGTCGTTGCAGACCGCGACAGAACGATGCGGCCCCTTCATCCAGCCGCTGTAGTAGCTGCCCATCACGTGGCAGTTCGCACAGGCCGCCGGATCGTTCGTCATGTACGAGTACCCCTTGGCGTAGACGAACGTGTACCCGCCGATTCCGATCGCGATCCCCAGCAGTACCCCGAAGACGATGATGGCCGCTCTCAGCTTCACGACGCGCGACTTTGCAGGAGGCGGGCCGCTCTCGCCATGCGATTCGTCATGCCGGACTGTGATTGTTGTCAGCGGTTCAGCTGGCTCCGTAGCGACCCCCGTATAATCGCCAGCCTCCCATGTCCTTCACGAACAAGTACCTCCTCTGGCTGCTCGTTCCGCCGGCGCTGATCAGCATTCCGCCGGCCCTGCTGTTCCTGATGCAGGTCGAGCAGTTTTCGACCAGCCGTGCGCTGGCGCTGCTCGGGCTGCTCGTGGTGACGTACCTCGGCGGCTGCGTGACTTTCGCGTTGTCGATGCGCCCGCTGCTGGCGCGGGTGGAGGCGGCGCTCGAGGGGAAGGGCGACCTCTCCGCGGCGATGTCGGGCGTGCTCGACCGCACCAAGTTCCTCTCGGTCGCCCTCTGGGGCGGCGGCGGGATCGTCTTCGCGCTGATCGGTGCGGTGCTCTTCCACCGCTCGCTGCTCGGCTTCGGCTACTTCCTCACCGCGTCGCTCATCGCCGCGTTCGTCTCCATCGTCTGGGGCTACGCCATGGGCAAGCATCGCCTCGTCACGGTGGCCGCGGGACGGCGCGTGCACTTTACCGGCCGGCCGATCCCCCTCGGCAAGAAGATCGCCATCATCTTCATCGGCTCGCTCGCGATCTCCTCGCTCGCGCTCGTGCAGCTCGTCTCGTCGCGGGTCTCCACGACGCTCGAAAAGCTGGCCATCAATACCTCCGCGGAGCGCTTCCAGGCCGTCTACGACAACGCCAGCATCATGGCCAGGTTCGACGGGGCCGGACTCGACGAGCTGCGCCACTACATCCCGAACGACTACGCCCTGCACCACATCGACCCGCAGGGGAAGCTCACCAGCACGCGCGATCCGCTCGAGCCAGGCGAGGTCGCGGCCATCCGGCGCATCGGCAACGGCGACAGCAGCGGCTTCGTCGGACCGCACGTCACGAAGTTCGGCAAGCTGCGCGACAACTCCATCCTCGTACTGGGCATCCCCTGGGCACCGTACGCCAACATCCCGCGGCAGATCGAGTACTACACGCTGCTCGTCGCACTCCTGACGACGCTGGTCTTCGGCGCGGCGACGCTCTTCCTCGCCCGCGACATCACCAAGCCGATGCGGCAGCTCAGCGCCTTCTCGGGCGAGCTCGCCCAGGGCAACTTCGACGCGGCGCCGCAGGTCTTCGCCGACGACGAAGTGGGCCAGCTCGCCGACAGCTTCGGCGAGACGCGCCAGAACCTCCGCCGTCTCCTCGGACGCGTCGGCGGCAGCGGCTCGACGATCACCGACGGTGTGCGCGTCATCACCGGCGGCACCGAGTCGCTCATCGCGCGCGCCAAGGACCAGACCGAGCTGACCGAAAGCTCGTCGATGGCTCTCGAGAACGTGCGTGGTGGTATCGGCGGCGTCCTCGGTGCAGCCGACGGCGTGAGCGATCTCACCGCCGATGCGTCGAGCCGCGCGCTCGAGCTGCAAGCCTCGGCCGAGGAGGTCGCGCGGAGCATGGACTACCTCTTCCAGTCGGTGGAGAAGACCTCGTCGTCGACCACACAGATGAACGCAACCATGGTCGAGATGTCGAACCGCACCGAGGTGCTGGCCAGCATTGGCGACGAAGTGCTGTCGTTCGTCGCGGAGATGGATTCGACCGTCACCGAACTGCGCGGCACCGCGCAGACCACTGCCGAGATCGCGCAGCAGGTGCGTGTCGACGCGGAAGCGGGCGGCGCCGCGGTGCATCGGACGGTGGAAGGGATCACCGCCTCGCACGAAGTGGCGATGAGCACCGCCCGGACCATCGACGAGCTGCAGAGCTCCGTCGGGCAGATCAGCCAGATCCTGAACGTGATCGAAGAGGTCGCGAACCGCACCAACCTCCTCTCCCTCAACGCCGCGATCATCGCCGCGCAGGCGGGCGAACAGGGCGCCGGCTTCACCGTCGTCGCCGACGAGATCCGCGAGCTGGCCGAGCGCACCCGCGGCTCGACGAAAGAGATCGGCTCGATCATCAAAGCGGTGCAGAGCGGCTCGAAGCAGGCCGTGCTGAAGATGCACGAGGGAGTCACCCGCGTCGAAGAGAACGTGCGGCTGGCCGAGGATGCCTCGGCATCGCTCTCGAAGATCGTCGGCAGCGCCACGCAATCGTTCGAGATGGCCACGCGCATCTCCCGCGCGCTCGAAGAGCAGGCGCAGGCCAGCCGGCGGCTGCATCAGGTCACCTCGCGCATGTCCGATCACATCAGCGAGATCAACCGCGCCACCACCGAACAGGCCCGCGGCACGCAGCTGCTCGCCCAGGAATCGGAGCGCGTGCGCGACATCGCCGCGCAGGTCAAGAACGCCACCGAGGAACAGTCGAGCGCCGGCAAAGGGATCACCACCGCCCTCGAACGGATCGCCGAGGATGCCCGCGCCATGCGCGACCTCCTGGAACGCCAGCTCGAAGAGACCGACCGCATCGCCGACGCCTCGCGGGTCATGCTCGACATCGCGCAGAAGAACGACGACATGGCCCGCGAGTTCAACACCACCGTCCAAAGCCTCGTCCGCAGCGGCAGCGACTTCGAGAGCGAGGTCTCGCGCTTCCGCTATTCAGGCGCCGACGCGTAGCGGTGTGGTGTGGGCTTTCAGCACACACCTTGTGTTCGGGGAACGAGGGTGGGCTGGAGGAAGCCCGCACCACACCGCTTTACGTTCGCGCCCCGTTAAACTCCGCGGCGTGCTGCTCTGTACCGTGCGCGATTGCCGCACTCCGCTGACCCGCGAGGAGCGCCGCTGGGTCTGTGAACGCGGGCATTCATTCGACGTGGCGCGCAGCGGCTACGTCAACCTGCTGCAGCCGCAGGACAAAAAGTCGAAAGTGCCGGGCGACACCGCGGAGGCGGTCAACGCACGGCGGCGCTTTCTCGACCGCGGTCACACGGAGCCGCTCGTGCGCGCGATCGTCGAGCTCGTGCCGATGCGCGAGGGGGAGGCGCTGCTCGACGTCGGTTGCGGCGAGGGGCATCACACCGCCGCGTTTCAGGCCGCATACGGAGCCGAAGCGCACGGGATCGATCTCTCGGTGCCTGCCATCGAGCTCGCCGCGAAGCGTTGGCCCGACTGCCACTGGATCGTGGCAAACGCCGACCGCTTCCTCCCCTACGCCGATGCCTCCTTTCACACGGTCGCGTCGATCACCGCGCGATTGCAGCCGGAGGAGTTTCGCCGCGTGATCCGCACCGACGGCACGCTGCTGCTCGCCATTGCCGGACCGGACGACCTCATCGAGCTGCGCGCGGCCGTTCAAGGCGAAGGGATCGAGCGCGACCGCGTCCAGCGCACCATCGACCTGTTCGCGCCGCGGTTCACGCTCGAGCGGCTGGAGCGCGTGCGCCATGTTGCGCATCTCGAGCGCGAGTCGATCCGCGACGTGCTCGCCTCGTCATATCGCGGGCTGCGCACGAGAGAACGGGAGCGGCTCGAGTCGCTCGAGGCGATGAACGTCACGTTGGCCCGCGACCTGCTCCTGCTGCGCCCCTCATGAACCCCATCTTCATCACCGTGATCGGCGGCCTGGCCGCCTTCGGCACCACCGCAGCCTGGCTCCCGCAAGTCGTCCGCACCTGGCGCTCCCGCAGCGCCGAAGATTTCTCCTGGGGCTACCTGGCGATGTTCTCCACCGGTGTCTCGCTCTGGCTGGTCTACGGCATCCTGAAAAAGGACGGCGTGATCATCGCCGCCAACGGCGTGACGCTGCTGCTGGTGCTCACGGTCGCGTTCGTGAAGATGAGGGAGAAGTAGCGATTCAGCTATTCAGCGGCTCAGCTGCTCAGCTATTCAGCTGTTCAGGCGGCGAGTGCGACCCGACCGCCTGAACAGCTGTGCAGCTGAGTAGCTGAGCAGCTAAAAGAAAAGGCGGCGCGAACCTCCGCGCCGCCCGTTCTCCTAAAAGCTAAGCGCTAACAGCCAAGAGCCATCAATCGAACTTCACCGGCCGCACGTAGTGGCACGTGTAGCCGCCCGGATTCTTCTGCAGGTAATCCTGGTGGTACGCCTCGGCGGTCCACCACTCCCTGGCCGGGACGATCTCCGTCACCACCGGACGCTTCCAGGCGCCCGACTGGTCGACCTTCGCCTTGACGCGCTCGGCCACCTGGCGCTGCTCGTCATCGTGGTAGAAGATCGCCGAACGGTACGACGTGCCGACGTCGTTCCCCTGCCGGTTGAGCGTGGTCGGGTCGTGCAGCTTAAAGAAGAACTCCAGGATCTCCTCGTACTTTAGGCGCGACGGATCGTAGGTGATCCTGATCGCCTCCGCGTGCCCCTCGTGGTTCTGGTACGTCGCGTTCGGAACGGTGCCGCCGGTGTAGCCGACTTCCGTGTCGACGACACCCGGCATCTTCCGGATCAGCTCCTCGACACCCCAGAAGCAACCGCCTGCGATGGTCGCGGTCTTGAGGCTCTTCGGATCGGCGGCCGGCTGCTCTTCGAACAGCTTCGCGTACTGCCCGTACCCCTCGGCCTCGAGCTTCGAGGCGGGGATGAAGCGCATCGACGCGGAGTTCATGCAGTAGCGCAGGCCGGTCGGTGCCGGACCGTCGTCGAACACATGACCCAGGTGCGAGTCGGCGTTCTTCGAGCGGACCTCGGTGCGCACCATCCAGAGCTTCCGGTCCTTCTTCTCGGTGATGTTCTCCGGCGCGAGCGGCTTTGTGAAGCTCGGCCAGCCGGTGCCGGAATCGAACTTGTCCAGCGAGGAGAAGAGCGGCTCGCCGCTGACCACGTCGACGTAGATGCCGGGCTCTTTGTTGTCCCAGTACTCGTTGCGGAACGGCGGTTCCGTCCCCTCGTGCTGGGTGACGTCGTACTGGATCCTGGTCAGCTTCTTTTTCAGCTCGTCATCGGACGGCTTGGCAAACTGCTGCTGCGTCATTGCTTCTCCTTTACTCGCTGTGGCCGCCGCGGGGAGCGGCGCCGATTGGGACTGCGCGCAACCGAACAGCGCCAGCGCCGCCGAGAAAAGGATCTGTAGTTTCAGGTTCACCGCGTGCCTCCTGCATCGTCATGAAACGAGTTGCCTCGCCTCGAATATTCGATGCAGGAGGTTCATTCGGGTTACACCGACGTGCCGTTCACGCCGCCGGGCGGGCTTCAGCGCCGCCAGCGATCGCGATCGTCGCGTCCGTAACCGCCCCAGCTGCCGGTCTCGCGGTCGTTGTCCCGGCCGTAGCCGCCCCAGCTGCCGCGGTCGTCATCGTCGAAGCCGCCGTAGCCGCCCCGTCCGCTGAAGTCGTCGCCATAGCTGCCGCTGCTGCCGGAGCCCCAGGAGCCGCTGCTGTAGCCACCGCCCGATCCGCCACGCGAGCCGCCGTACCCGCCGCCGTAGCTGCCGCGGCTGTAATCGCGTCCGCGGTCATAGCCGCCGAAGTCGCGACCCGAATCCCGGCCGCCGCCGTACTCGCGTGGTCGATCGTAGTCGTTGCCGCCACGATTCGCGCCGCCACCGTAACCACCCGCAAAGCCGCGTCCGTAGTCGCCTCGATCGCGATCGTTCGTGCCGCGGTACGCGTCATAGCCGCGGTCGAAGCCGGAGCGATCCCACTGCTGGCCGCCGCCGTGATTGCCGGCGCCGCCGCCGTATCCGCCGCTGCCGTAGCTGCCGCCGCCGTAGCTGCCGCCGCCGTAGCCACCACTGCCGTAGCCGCTGCCGCTGTAGCCGCCGCCGGGGCTGCCGTAATTGCCGTAGTTGCCGCCGGCGCCGCGATTCATCCCGCGCTCACGCTCGCGATCGCGCGCGTCACCCTCGAAGCGGTCGCGATCGAAGTCGTGACGCGGTCCCTCGAAACGCCCTTCCACGCGATCCGGGTTCCAGCGATAGGCGAATCGCGAGTCGTGGGCATTGTGCCGGTACGCATCGGACTGCCAGCGCTCGCCGCGCCCGCGATCCGGATCCGGCATCTCGTGCTCCGGGTCATACGACCCGATGAAACGCTCTCGATCACCGCGAGGTCTCCACATTGGTTGGTCTCCTTTCGTTACGCCGTGGAGTGGTGCAACTACTGAACCGGGGTAGCCGCTCAGCTGTTCAGCTATTCAGGCATGGCAGGTTCTCCTGAATAGCTGAGTAGCTGAGTAGCTGAACAGCTCGTATCCCGGGAGCCCGAATAGCCCGCCCCCCACCCGCGTTCCAGGAGAGTCGATGGCACGCATCCGCACGCTTACTCTCAGCGCTTCCCCACGGATCGCCCTCTTCCTGGCGGTCTGGATCTCCCTCTTCATCTACGCGGGGCGGCCGCTGCTGATCGGTGCCGCGGCGATGAACGTGGCGCCGTGGATGGCGTGGAGCGGGCTGATGCTGCTGGCGGCGCTGCCGATCCTGCCGATGCTCTTCCGCGGGAAGCCGCTCACCTCGTGGGCCGGCTACGCGACGATGGCGGTCTTTTCGCTGCTGCTGGCGCTGGTTCTCGTGACCGACCTGGCCCGCGGCGCGTACGCCTTCGCCCGCTGGGCTTTCCAGGCGCAGCAGTGGCCGGCCGTCGATCCGCGTCCGGTGGCGCTGGCCATCCTCGGCGCGGCGGGCGTCCTCTCGCTGATCGGGCTCTTCCAGGCGCGCTGCCCGCGCGTCGTGAACGTGAAGGTGCCGATCGACAACCTGCCGGAGGAGCTCGACGGCTACCGAATCGTGCAGTGGAGCGACGTCCACGTCGGCCCGACCATCCAGCGGCGCTTCGTGCAGTCGCTGGTCGATCGCACCAACACCCTCAACGCCGACGCCATGGTCATCACCGGCGACTTTGCCGACAGCGACTTCGCCGAGTTCGGCGATCACATCGAGCCGCTGCGCGATCTCCGCACGCGCGACGGCATCTACTACGTCACCGGCAACCACGAGTACTACTGGAAGCCGGCCGACTGGATCGCCGCCCTCGAGCGACTCGGCGTGACCTTCCTCAAAAACGAGCACCGCGTCGTCCGCAACGGCCTGGTGATCGCCGGCGTGACCGACCCTGTCGGCCGCGGCACCCACAAGCAGGACACGAAAGCCGCCGTCGCCGGCGCTCCCCGCGACGCCGTGAAAGTGCTGCTCTCCCACCGCCCGCAAACCGCGCAGGAAGCGAGCACGCTCGGCGTCGACCTCCAGCTCTCCGGCCACACCCACGGCGGCCAGTTCTTCCCCTTCAACCTGGTGATCCGCTTCTTCCAGCCGATCGTCTCCGGCCTCCACAAAGTCGGCAGCACCTGGCTGTACGTGAACCGCGGCACCGGCTACTGGGGACCACCGTCGAGACTCGGCGTGCACGGGGAGATCACGGTGATCACGTTGCGCCAGGCGTAAGCCCGAGCGATGGACGATGAGCGATGAGCGATGAGCGATGAACGGGGCACTCCGCCTTTGTTCATCGTTCATCGCTCATCGTTCATCGTTCATCGCTCATCGTTCATCGCTCATCGTTCATCGTTCATCGCTCATCGCTCATCGCTCATCGCTCATCGCTCATCGCTCATCGCTCATCGCTCGGGTGACTCCCATGACGCGCGAACGCCACAGTCGTGCGCGCGGTCACAATCGCGTCCCCAAAACCCTGAATCTCCCCAGCATTGCGCCACACTTCTGCCACGAACCCTTCCTAAGTTGAGGGGCATGCGTAAGGCACTGCTGGTTCTCCTCCTGGTTTCGGGCAATCTCATGGCGCAGACGGTCGACGTCGCGCCGGCCACTCCGGTCGCGCAGCGGGTGCGCGCGATCGTCGAAGCGGGCCGTATCGACGACGCCTCCTTCGGCACGTATACCGACGATGTCCGCAGCTTCTACGCGCCGAACGGCTTCGCCCTGGCGTGGACGCGCAACGGCCGTCCGACCGCGCAGGCGGCGGCAACCATCAATCTCTTCGAGCGTGCCGACGCGAAGGGCCTTCGCCCGTTCGATTACGCCGGCGGACAGTGGCAGCAGCGCCTGGCCGCACTTCGTGGCGACGACGCCCTGGCGCGTTTCGACGTGGCGATGACCGTTGCGGCGATGCGTTATGCCTCCGACCTGCGCGTCGGCCGGGTCAACCCGAAGAGCGTCCGCTTCGACTACTCCGTCCAGGCCAAACAGGTCTACCTCGCGGGCGTCGTCGCGCAGATGGCCAACGGCGACGCGAACGCGATCGTCGCGAAGCTCGAGCCGCAATCGGACGAATACCGCCGCCTCGTGACCGCCCTCGCCACCTGGCGCGGCATCGCCGCGCAGCCCGACGTGCAGCTGCCGGTGGTCACCAAACTGACCAGAGGCGCGACCTATGAGGCGCTGCCGCGGCTCGCGGAGAAACTCCGCCGCTTCGGCGACCTCGCCGCCGACGCGAAGGTCTTGGGCACCACATACGACGGCGCCATCGTCGACGCCGTGAAGCACTTCCAGTCGCGCCACGGCCTCCACGCGGACGGTGTGGTGAGCAAGAGAACGTTCGCAGCGCTCAACGTCCCGGCCGCGCATCGCGTCCGCCAGATCGAGCTGGCCCTCGAGCGCGCCCGCTGGATGCCGGAGATCACCGCCCCCGCCTCGATCGTCGTCAACATCCCGGAGTTCCGCCTCGAAGCGCGCGGCACTGAAACGCTCTCCATGCGCGTCGTGGTCGGCAAGGCGTCGTCGACGCAGACCCCGGTCTTCGGCGGCGACATCAAGCACGTCGTCTTCCGCCCCTACTGGAGCGTCCCGCCGAGCATTCAACGCGGCGAGATCGTGCCGAAGCTGGCCAAAGACCGCGGCTACCTCGCGAAGCACAACTACGAAGTGGTGGACGGCGCCGGCCGCTCGCTCGGCTCGTCGGTCAGCGACCAGACGTACCAGCGCCTGCGCGACTTCCACTACACCGTCCGGCAGAAGCCCGGCACTTCGAACGCCCTCGGCCTGATGAAGTTCCTCTTCCCGAACGACAACAACGTCTACCTGCACTCCACCCCGCAGCAGTCGCTCTTCGCCCGCGAGCGCCGCGACTTCAGCCACGGCTGCGTGCGCGTCGAAGACCCGGTCGCGCTGGCCGCGTGGACGCTGAAGAACGACCCGAAGTGGAGCGAAGAGAAGATCCGCGCCACCATCAAAGGCGACCGCGACGACATCTACGTCAAGCTCGCCCAGCCGGTGCCGGTGGTGATCCTCTACACGACGGCCGTGGCCCGCGCCAACGGTGACGTCCACTTTTTCGACGACATCTACGGCCACGACGCGCGTCTCACGACCGCGCTCGAAACCGGAGTCTCGGTCAAACCGGAGAAGGTGCTCATTGCCGCCGCGAGTGCGAAGGCGGTAACGCGGTAAAGCGAACGCGGAACCCGAGGAACTCAAAATGGATCGTCGCGACTTCATCGGCTCCGTCTCACTCGCCCTGTTCGCCCAGATCATCGGCACCCGCCATCTCCTCGCCGAGCGCGTCACCCGCTCGGTCGGGGAGTGGGTCGACGCGCAGCAGCACATCGCGAAGAGCCTGAAGGCGGGGACGATGACCGGCGCGGCGTGGCAGTACAACGTCGAGGAGCTGGCCAGGCAGATCGAGCTCGAG
Organism: Thermoanaerobaculia bacterium; assembly: GCA_036398925.1. Taxonomy (GTDB): domain Bacteria; phylum Acidobacteriota; class Thermoanaerobaculia; order Gp7-AA8; family Gp7-AA8; genus DASWOB01. The sequence continues at coordinate 115,396 of DASWOB010000015.1, read as the reverse complement.
GAGCTCCTCCGAGCCATCAACTTTGCGAAGCTCGAGCGCGACTTCAAGTTCACCAGCGACGGCGGGACCAAGCAGTTCGTACAGCTCCCGCGGCCCGACGGCACGAAGCTGGTCTACGGTGCGGCCATCTTCGGCCTCGAAAAGAACAAAGCCATCACGCCGCACGGGCACCGCCACATGGCCTCCGCGCACATGGTCATCTCCGGCAGCCTGCACGTCCGCAACTACGACCGCATCGCCGACGAGCCGCAGCACCTCGTGATCCGGCCGACCGTCGACGAGACCATCGGCGTCGGCGCCGTCTCCACCATGTCGTCCGACCGCAACAACATCCACTGGTTCACCGCGAAGACGGACCGCGCCTTCACCCTCGACGTCATCGTCGACAGCCTCACGCCGAACGCCCCTGGCTATAAAATCGACCTGGTCGACCCCCGCGGCGGCGAAAAACTCGGCAACGGCGACATCCGGGCCCGCCTCATCGAGTGGGAAGAGTCGGTGCGGCTGTACGCCTCCGAACCAGCCTCCAAACCCTGAGCGAAGCCGAAGGGTCAACCAAGGCGCCGCGCTGCTGCACCCCGGAGCGAGGAACGTCGCGACCAAACCACGCGTGTCGCGGCCGAAACCACGCGTGTCGCGGCCGAAACCACGCGCGTCGCGGCCAAAACCACGCGCGTCGCGGCCAAAACCACGCGCGTCGCGACCAAAAACCACGCGCGTCGCGACCAAAACCACGCGCGTCGCGGCCGAAACCTCGCGTGTCGCGGGCGAAACCACGCGCGTCGCGACCGAAACCACGCGCGTCGCGACCGAAACCACGCGCGTCGCGACCGAAACCACGCGCGTCGCGACCGAAACCACGCGCGTCGCGACCGAAACCACGCGCGTCGCGGCCGAAACCACGCGTGTCGCGGCCGAAACCACGCGCGTCGCGGGCGAAACCACGCGCGTCGCGGGCGAAACCACGCGCGTCGCGGGCGAAACCACGCGCGTCGCGGGCGAAACCACGCGCGTCGCGGGCGAAACCGAACGCGCGTCCGGCGAAACCGAGCGTGTCCTGCGCCGCGATCCGGCTGGTCATCAGCGGCTGCGCCGCGCCTTGGTTGACCCTTCGACTCGCTGACGCTCGCTCAGGGTGGTGCTTCACGGTGATGCTGATGAGGCGATAATGCCCGGCCATGCCGACGACCGAGCAGCGCACGGAAGCCGATCCCTCCGTCTGGAAAGTCATTGCCGCCGCGGCCGCGGGGACGATGATCGAGTGGTACGACTTTTACATCTTCGGCAGTCTGGCCGCGATCATGTCGGGGCTGTTCTTCCCGAGGGAGAACCCGACCGCCGGCTTCCTGCTCACCCTGGCCACGTTCGCCACCGGCTTCGCGGTGCGGCCGTTCGGGGCGATCGTCTTCGGGCGCATCGGTGACCTGGTCGGCCGCAAGTACGCGTTCCTGGTCACGCTGCTGATCATGGGTGGCGCGACGTTCATGATCGGCCTGCTGCCGACGTACGCGCAGTGGGGCATCTTCGCGCCGATCACCCTGGTGGTGTTGCGTCTCGCGCAGGGGCTGGCCCTCGGCGGCGAGTACGGCGGCGCGGCGGTCTACGTCGCGGAGCATGTCCCCGATCACCGCCGCGGCTTCTACACGAGCTTCATCCAGACCACGGCCACGCTCGGACTGTTCGTCTCCCTCGGCGTCATCCTGCTGGTGCGCATCTCGATGACCGAGGCCGACTTCAAGAGCTGGGGGTGGCGCATCCCCTTCCTGCTGTCGATCCTGCTCGTGGCGATGTCGCTCTACATCCGCGTGCGCCTGCGCGAGTCGCCGCTCTTCACCTCGCTCAAGGCAGCCGGTAAGACCTCCACCACGCCGCTGCGCGACTCACTCGGCTCGGGGCGCAACTGGCGGGTGATGCTGCTGGTGCTCTTCGGCGCGGCCGCGGGACAGGCGGTGGTCTGGTACACGGGGCAGTTCTACGCGCTCTTCTTCCTGCAGAACGTGCTGAAGGTCGACTTCATCAAGGCGAACATCATCGTGGCCATCGCCCTGGCCCTCGGCACGCCGTTCTTCATCGTGGCCGGCGCGCTCTCCGACCGCTTCGGCCGCAAGAAGATCATGATGGCCGGCAATCTCATCGCCGCGCTGTCGTACTACCCGATCTACCAGGCCATGAAAGCGGCCTCCGAGCCGCTGCAGCCGGTGGTGATGACGCTGCTGGTCTTCATCCAGGTGATCTTCGTGACCATGGTCTACGGCCCGATCGCGGCGTTCCTGGTCGAAGCTTTCCCGGCAAAGATCCGCTACACCTCGCTCTCACTGCCGTACCACATCGGCAACGGCTGGTTCGGCGGCTTCACCCCGCTCATCGCCACGGCCGTCGTCGCGCGGACGGGGCACATCTACGCGGGGCTCTGGTACCCGATCTCGATCGCCCTGCTGACCTTCATCGTCGGCTCACTCTTCCTCAAGGAAAGCAAGGACGTGAAGATCTGGGACGAGGTGCGTTAGAAGACCACCGTCAATATCCCGGCGAGCGCCACCACCAGCGGGCTGACGATCGCCAGCAGATACGTCGCCAGGCCGCGCAGCGACGAGAAGCGATGCGCCTCGGCGATCGTGTTGCTCGAGACCCAGATGCAGAGCCCGATCACCAGCAGGTCGAGAAACGCGGTCACGATCGCCCAGCCGCAGCCGTTGGCGAAACGCCCCGGATCGAGCACGATCCCCTCGCTGGCCACGCGGCCGCGCGCCGGACTGTCGTCGAAGAAGAACGCCGCCGGCAGCCGGTAGAGCACCGACCAGATCAGCGGCACGACCCCCCACGCCAGGGCCGAGCGCAGCTCGCGCGGCTTCCCCGTTCCGTCGAACAGACGGCCGAGCAGCGTCGTCACCCACCCGAACAGATAGAACAGCCCAACCGTCACCAGCCCCGCCACCACGATCACGCCGACACTCACCGCGACGACCAGCGCCAGCGGGTAATTGCGAACGGCCAGACTGGTGGCCGGAACGTTCGCATCACCGAGGGAAGAGACGAAAGCGGCGGCGAGAACCAGCCAGATCGCGGCACGATCGCGCGGCTGATCGAGGATCGGCCGGATGACCTCGCGGGGGTGGGTGATGATTTTCGCGAGGCGGTGCATATGCGAAGTTTACGGTGGTCTGTGCGCGCGGGTTTCCCCGTTCCCCCAATCCCTGAGCGAGCGAAGCGAGTCGAAGGGTCAATCAAGGCGCGGCGATCACGTCGGTCATCGGCAGCAGCGCCGCGCCTTGGTTGACCCTTCGACTCCGCTGCGCTCCGCTCAGGGTGGTGGGTGCCGGCCGGGGCGGAAACTCACACCATCGCAGCAGACCCGATCTCCGGATGCGCGCGGACGAACTTCACCAGGTTCGCGACATAGCTCGGCAGCGACGGCGCGGCGATCCCGCTGCCGGCGAGATCGGCGGCGGTGTTGCGCGTGTCGTAGTGGGTCGGGTGGACGAAGTAATCGACGGCGGCGGAGGGAATGCGCATCAGCCGGTAGACGCCCGGGACGTAGTTGATCGAGGCCTTCGCCACCGACAGCGGCAGCGGGATGCGCAGGACCTTGCGGCCGAGGGCGCCGGCAATGACGTCGATGGTCTCGTCGACAGTGAGCGGGCGAGGGTCGGCCAGGGCGTAGGTCTTGCCGAGGGACGACGGCTGCGCGCTGAGGTGCTCGATGGCGGCGATGATGAAGTCGCGCGGCACGCAGTTGAAGGTGAATTGCGAGGGGCGGCCGACCGTCGGCAGGACGGCCAGTTTCGGCTGGCGGTCGAGCCACTGGATGACGAAATACGGCCCGTCGAACTTTTGTGTGGCGCCGGTGGCGCTGTCGCCGACGACGACCGAGGGGCGGTAGATCGTGGCCGGCATCCCGGCGCTCATCCGCGCGCGCATCTCCACCTCGGCGAGCTGTTTCGTCTCCTCGTAGTAGTTGTTGAAGCGCGAGGCCTTTTCCAGGTCGCTCTCGAAGAAGACGCCGGGGAACCGGCCGCTGACGTAGCAGGTGCTGACGTAGTGGACGCGCTCGAGCTTCGGGCAGCGCTCGGCGAGATCGAGCACGTTCCGCGTCCCGTCGACGTTCACCTTCACCGCCAGGTCGCGCTTCACGGCCAGGTCGTAGACCGCGGCGAGGTGCCACACCTCGCGGATGTCGCTCGCGTCGACGTGCGTCAGCGGCTGGGTGATGTCGCCTTCGATGAAGCGGATGCGATCGGCCACGGCCGGCATGGAGCGGGTCCGCTCTTCGGCCAGGGCGCGGAACTTCGGCTGGACGAGGCAGAGCGCGTAGTCGTCGCCGCGCGAGAGCACCCGCGGCAGCAGCTCGGAGCCGAGAAAGCCGGGGAAACCGGTGAAGAAGATGGCGGGCACGGCCGCGAATTGTATGGCCAGCGTGAAACGCTCGCGGGCGTCCCTCCATCTATACTGACAGAACAACCAAAAAGGAAATCACCCATGGCACAGCGCATCCGGCTCGCCGTTGCTGTCGTCGTCCTCTTCGTACTCCTCGGCACCGCCGCGTCTGCACGCGCCGCCGGAGCCGTCGATTGCGGTGACGCGCGGCCCAACACCATCCGCCTCGGCATCCCCCGCGAGCGCAGCAACGCGGCAACGACTGACCTGGCGGTGGCCGCGCTCCGCTCGCACTATCGCGACGTCTGCGGCGGCGTCCGGCCGCTGGAGATCCGGCTTGCGTTCGGCAGCGATTACCAGATGCTGGAGTGGTTGCAGGAGGAGAGCATCGATGCCGCGGTCGTGACCGACTTTGCGCTCTGGATGCTCGGCACGCGGCCACTGTCCGAGCTGCAGGCGCCGGACGGCACGGCCATGCCGCGCATCCCGCGCGTGGCTTTCACCGCTTCGAAAGTACACGGCCGCTGGCAGCGCACCGCCATGCGCGACGATGAATACAAGCGCTTCCTCGACGAGGTTTATGCGAGCGAGGCCAGGCCGGCCACGACCCTCGCCCTCGCCTCGCATCTCTCGACCACCGGTTTCCTCGATCCGGTCAAGCGCGCGGCGGAGCATTTCGAGACGAAGCTCCTGCAGTTGCCGGAGCACGATCGCGCGAAGCAGCGCGACCGCGTCTGGCAGACGTTCTTCGCCGCGACCCGCTTCACCCTCGACTGCAACTCGATCGACGGTTGCATCGAGGCGGTGGCCCGCGATCGCCAGCCGCTGGCCGGCAACGCGAAGATCCTCTTCTTCCCCGGCGAGGAAGTGCTCGAGCAGGCCGCGCTGCCGCCCGGCAGCGACGCCACGCGCGAGCGGCTGGTGATGTCGCAGCAGAAAGCGAAAGATCACTTCAGCGGCGAGCTGCCGAGCGGCTCGAAGTTCGTCGACGTCAAAGGGCAGGAGCTCGGCACCGCGCTCGACACGGTGCTCGAGCATCCCGAGTTCCGGCACATCCTCGAGCCGGAACCGCTCTACGGCACGCGCATCTACGCCTTCACCCCTGACGAATCGCTGCGGCTCATCCGCCAGCAGCAGCGCCGCTCGGGCGAAGACCAGCTCGCACTGGTGCTGCCGGGCGGCGGCGTGAAGGCGGCCTACCAGACCGGCATCATCGGCACGCTCTACAAAGGCGGCCAGCTCCGCAACGCGACGCAGGAGGAGAGCGACGAGAAGTCGCTGGCGGTGCGCACCGTGATCGGTACGAGCGGCGGCGCGCTACTCGGGTTCTTCGTCTCCCAGCTGCAGCCGAACGACAAGGCCGATCTCGTGCAGCTGCTCTGGAAGCCGAACCAGCGCACGCTCGACACCCACGACGTCTTCGGCTTCACCGACCTGCCGCAGTACGTCAGCATCGGCGTGGCCTTCCTGATCTTCTGCATCCTGCTGGCGTTCTTCACCAGCCTCGCCAGGTCGCCGTTCTATCAGCGCGGACCGACGCCGAACCCCTCCTGGCGCGGGCGGCTCATCCCGATCGCCATCCTCTTCGTCGCCGCGCCGCTGCTGGTCCGTAAGGTCATCGGCGGGGAAGCGATCGAGGACGTGCCGGTCATCGAGGGGATGTTCTACTCGATCATGGCGCTGCTGGTGATGTTCGCCGATCACTGCATCGTCGATGCGGGCGCGGGCCAGCACACGCCGCGGCCGACGCGCCGCCACGCGCTGATCCTCCTGGTCACAGGCGTGGTGATGCTCGCACTCGCGCTGTTCGCGAATCGGCCCGACGGCCTGCTCGATCAGCCGGTCACGTTCGGCATCGCCTTCACCGTGCTCGGCCTGATGTTCATCGGCGCGCCGCTCCTGCTGCTCCGGATGACGCAGCGGGCCGGCACGATGCAGCAACGGCTCTCCGAAGTGTTCGTGGCGATGCTGGGCGTCATCTTCGTGTTGTGGGCGGTCGGCGCACCGCGCGGACGGGCCGCGCAGATGGGGGCGTTCGCGGTACTGGTCGTGCTGGCGATCGTGACGTATCTCTACGCGCGGGCGCAGCGGTCACGCAGAGGAGCGCCGCTCCTGCTCACGATCTGCACCGTCTACGCGACCGCGGTGCTCTGCTGGCCGCGCAACAGCCCGCATGAGTTCTTCTCGTTCGCCTTCCTGACCGCGGAGTCGCTCGACCTGAAGCTGGCGGCATTCCTGGCCTCCCTCGGCATCGTCTTCCTGGTGGTGGCGGTGGCAATCGCGGCGAATCACGACACCCGGTACTCGATCGACGACGTCGAACCGTTCTTCCTCGGCCTGACGCTCGTGCTGCTGCACGTCGGCATCACCCTCGGTGCCGTCGTGACGATGTCGTGGCTCACCGACGGCTACATCCATTCGCTGGAGATGACGCCGTCGTTCTGGAAGACGCTCCTCGTTGCGGCGACGCTCTCCGGCCTGCTGATCGTCAAGCTCGCGCCGCGGTTCCCGATCAGCAGAAAGGCGCTGACCTTCCTCACCGGCGAACATCGCAACGGCGCGCTCCTGCCGCGCCGCTACGCGCGCATGCTGGCCGTGACGTCGATGGGCGTGCTCTGGTGGAACTTCGTCATCGCACCGGCCATTTACGGCAACCGCCAGGCCACCAGCTACATCACCTCCACCATCGAGAAGTTCCAGAAGACGCGCGGCTCCTCGTTTGCGCCTACCGCGCGGTTCATCGTCACGGCCAACCTGCTCGAGCGCGACGGAACGAATTACTTCCTCTTCCATCCCTCCGCCGACCAGCACGAGGCCGCCAGCCCGCAAGTCGACGGCGTGCAGTGGTGGAAATATCCGACCACCACCGCGAAGACGAACGACCCCTGCGCGAAGGTCATCGGCCCGCAGTGCCACGCCTTCGTGCGCGACGTCGTGATCGCCTCCGGCTCACCCTTCCCCATCTTCGCGGCGCACAAGGTGGAGATCCCAAGGGGGCGGGGGCTGGGCGCAGAGCGCAACCTGGAACGGGCAGGCGTGGGCGTTCGTGACGGCGCGCAGTGGTTCGTCGACGGCGGCTATTCGAACAACATCCCGGTCGACGCGGCGAAGGCGGTCGACGCGAAGCAGGTCCTGATCGTCCACTCGGCCAATCCGCTCGAAGGAGCGCCGCACGACGCGGTGGCTCCCACCTTCACCTGGCGTCCGGGCCGGCTGGTGATGAACGCCGGACGCCTGCCCGGCTTCCTCTTCGAGCGCTCGCAGCACATCGATCGTCTGAGCCGGCAGAATCTCTTCGTCGTCGCGCTGGCGCCGGCGCTGACGAACGACTGGCCGAACCTCGCGCAGTTCGATCAGACCACCGTGCAGCGGATGCTCGACGCAGCAGAACAGCAGGTCGACGATCGCATCGGCATCGTGGAGAGCTGGGGTCAGCCGCGGCTGGAGGCGGTCGACGCGCACTGAGTCTCGAGCCACCCCACCAGCCTCGCGATCGGCGCTTCCCGGCCGACGTCGTTGAAGACCTCGTGAAAGTAGCCGGGGTAGACCTCGAGCGATTTGTCGGCGCTGCCGAGCCGCTCGAAGACCTCCATCCCGCCGCGAGGATCGGCGATCGAATCGGCCGTGCCGAGGAGCATCAGCAGCGGCAGATGGATCTCGGGGGCGCGGGCGAAGATCTCCTTCTGCGCTTCGGTCACCTCGCTGTACCAGCGAGGCGTGGTGGTGCGGAAGACGGCCGGATCGTTGGCGTAGAGCGCGACCTCTTCGGGATCGCGGCTGACCTGCTCCGCGCGTAACGGGCTGCGGAACGGCAGCCGCGGCGCGACCACCTGGGCCACCCGCGCCAGCGCCACCTGCGTACGCGAGACCGCGAACGCGCTGCGCACGAACGGACTGCTCACCGCGACGCCGTCAAAGTCCGTCGCGTTCTTCAGCACGTATTGCAGCGAGATCAGGCCGCCCAGGCTGTGGCCGACGAGATAGCGCGGCGCGTCCCTCCCTACGGTGGCCACGATGCGCTGCAGGTCGTCGAGGTAGTCGCTGAAGCGCGAGACATGGCCGCGCTGTCCGGTCGAATCGCCATGGCCGCGCAGGTCGGCGGCGATGCACTCGAAGCCGTGCGCGACGAGCGGCTGCATGATCCGGTCGTAGCGCCGGCGATGCTCGGCGTAGCCGTGCAGGATCACCACGCGCGCTCGCGGCGCCTCGACCAGATGGCGCTCGACGACCAGCTGCATGCCGTCGTGCGCGCGGAGCGGCTCGACGGTGATCAGCGGACGGATCATCGCGCCAGCTCCTCGATCACCGGCTGCAGTTCCTCGACCACGCGCGCCATGCGTCCGTAATCGAGCGTCTCGGGTGTGTCGCTCGAGCGGTGATAGTTCGGATTGCGGAAGAGGGCCGTGTCCGTGACCATGAGCCCCTTGGCGCCGAACTGCCAGAACGACCACTGATCGCTCCAGCCGATCTCCTGGATCACCTCCGGCAGCGCGGCGCCTTCCACCGGGAAGTTGCCGCGCGCCCGGACCGTGGCCACGCAGCGGCGCACCAGCTCGCCCGACCCGAGGTTGCCGGCGAAGGCGATGAAGTCGGCGGTGTCGGGGTAGAGGCGGTCGAGCGGCGGCGGATAGCGCTGCGTCTTCGCGCCGGTCTGGTAGTAGCCCATCGATTCGAGGCTGAGCATGGCCACGATCTTCTCGCCGCGCTCATTGGAGCGGCGCGCGTAGCGATAGCTCCCCATCTGGCCGGTCTTGAAATGCGGCGGCTCTTCGTTGGTAAAGGCGACGAAGCGGATGGTGCGGGCCGGCTTCGCATCGCGCATCCGCCGCGCCAGGGCCAGCATCGAGGCGACGCCGCTGGCGTTGTCATCGGCGCCCGGCGACTCGTCGACCGAGTCGTAATGCGCCCCGATCAGCACGATCTCGTCCGCCTTCGACGTACCGCGCACCTCCACGCCAAGGTTCTGGCAGACCACGGTCTCCACCGTGTACTCCTGCTCGTCCACCTCGTAGCCGGCCGCGCGAAAGGCGCGCTCGATGTAGACCGCCGCGGCACGCAGGGACGCCGGGGCGAAGACGCTGCGCGGCCCGTTCTTGCAGAGCGCCTGCACGTCGCGGCGCAGCTCCGCGGCCAGCGCCTTCTGCGCCTCGGTGGCCGGCGCGAGCAGCCCGCGGTACGAGCGGCCGGGCATCGACGTCGATGCCCACAGCAGCGCGGCGACCGCGATGACCAGCAGGAGAACGACGACGATCAGCAGCTTCACGCGGCCATTCTGGCACGCTCAATGCGCCGTCCCGCTCCTATGACCGGCATGATTCTCGGCCTCCTCGGCGTCTTCATCGGCTTCTGCGTGCTCATGGCCGTGCTCAGCCGCATGCGCCACCAGACCGGCGGCGGCCTCGGCCCCACCGAGCACGCCGACGGCAGTATGACCACCCAGCCGACCGGCTACCCGGAGGAGATGCACGGCCACGGCAAGACCATCAGCCCGACGGATAACAAGGCCGCGAAGATGTAATGGGCTGTTGAGCTATTGAGCTGTTGAGCGAGAAGTGTTTGTTTGATCACAACATACTTCCTCGCTCGATAGCTCAATAGCTCAATAGCTCAACAGCTCAGCCCTCGGGCACGAATGTGCAGCGGCGCGCTACTGCGAAGCCGCCGGGAACCCCACCTGCGACCAGGCGTCGCCCGTCACGTTGTCGATCGAGCTGGCCCAGGTCTGCCAGGTGGTCACGACCGTGGTGAGGCTGATGTTCTGCACGACGATCTGGAAGGTGCCGTTGGCGGTGCCGGGCATGTTGACCTGCTGCATGGAGCGGCCGGGGATCTCGAGCTCCACCGTCTCGCCGCCGCCGGTCTGGCTGCCGATGGTGGTGATGCGGAAGCGCTGCGCAACCGTGGAGTTGTTGGTGATGCCGACGTTGAGGCGATAGCGCGGGTCGCGGCGGACGCCGAAGATCCACTTCGTCTGGACGTTGCTCGGCGTGAGGATGATGCCGGGGAAGGTCTGTGACATGGTCCCTTCGGTGGAGTTGGGGACCGGCGTCCAGATGCGCGAGGTGGCGTGCAGGAGGCCGTTCGGGTCGACTTCACCCGTCGACGTCACGGCGATGATCTCGATGGCGCCGAGACCGGAGGTGCCGAGGATGTTGGTGACAAAGTCCTCGGACGAGAAGCCGCTGCGAGGGCCGACGCTGATGGTGCGGTCGGCCACGCTGTCGCCGGCGGAGCCCTGGGGCAGCCAGTGCATCTCGACGCGCTGGTCGGCGTTACGGAAGTTGATGACGTTGATGTCGCTGCGGAAGAACGTGCCGGCGGCGCCGGGAAGGGAGCCGGCCACCGGAATGATCAGCCGGTTCGAGCCGGTCTGCGGAATGATCAGGTCGTTCGGCTCGACGGACTGCGCGAGCGCGCTGGTGGCAAGAAGGAGCGAGAGAAGCAGGGATGTGTAACGCATGAAGGCAAAAGCCAGCAACATGCGCGCCGCAGTACACTCTGACGATGCAAAAGGTACGTGTCGGTGTTCTCGGTTCTGGCGACGTGGGCCGTGTGCTGGCCGCCGGCTTCGCCGGTCTCGGCCATGACGTGATGATCGGCACGCGCGATCACGAGAAGCTCCGCGGCTGGGCCGATACCGTCGGGCCGCGCGCGTCGATCGGCACGTTCGAGGAGACCGCGCGCTACGGCGACATCGTGGTGCTGGCCACCCTCGGCATCGCCACGCTCGAGGTCCTCGACCTGGCTGGCCGCGAACAATTCGAGAACAAAGTGGTCATCGACACGACCAACCCCCTCGATTTCAGCGGAGGGATGCCGCCCCGGCTGTCCGTCGGACACAACGACTCGCTGGGGGAGCAGATCCAGCGGCACATCCCGGCGGCGCGGGTGGTGAAGGCGTTCAACACGGTCGGCAACGCGCTGATGATCAAGCCGGAGCTCCCGGGCGGGCCGCCCGACATGTTCATCTGCGGTGACGATGACGACGCGAAGAAGATCGTGTCGCAGATCTGCGAACACTTTGGCTGGGGGGTGATCGACCTCGGCGGGATCGACTCCTCGCGCCTGCTCGAGCCGATGTGCCTCGTCTGGGTGCTGCACGGCGCGCGCACGGGGCAGTGGATGCACGCGTTCAAAATGTTACGGGCGTAAATAGCGGGCGGGCTTCGCGCCCGTCTGAAGGACCGGCGCAGGGCTTGCAGCCGCAGCCGCTTCGGCGTTCAACTTACACCGAGGTGTGCAATGCGTGATGTTGTTCGAGTTGCCCTTGCGGTTTCTCTCCTGCTTCTGCTCGCTCCCGTTTCCGAGGCGCAGTACTTCGGGCAGAACAAGGTCCAGTGGGAGAACTTCGATTTTCGCGTGCTCCAGACCGAGCACTTCGACATCTACTACTACCCGCAGGAAGAGGACGTCGTCCACGACGTCGGCCGCATGGCGGAGCGGTGGTACGCACGTCTCTCGCGCGTCTTCAACCACTCCTTCCGCAGGAAGCCGATCGTCCTCTACGCCAACCCCGCCGACTTCCACCAGACGACCACCACCGGTGGGCCACTCGGTGAAGGCACCGGAGGTTTCACCGACGCGTTCATGAATCGCGTGGTGCTGCCTCTGACCGGCGACTACGCGCAGAACGATCACGTCCTCGGACACGAGATCGTGCACGTCTTCCAGTACGACATCGCGTCGAACGCCAACCAGCAGCGGCGGCGTTTCAACCTCGAGCAGCTCCCGCTGTGGATCGTCGAAGGAATGGCGGAGTACCTCTCGAAGGGGCGGGTCGACCCGCTCACCTCCATGTGGATCCGCGACGCCACGATCCACAACCGGATGCCGGACATCCGCGAGATCACCCGCGATCCGCGCTACTTCCCCTACCGCTACGGCCAGGCGCTGATGGCCTACATCGGCGCGCGCTTCGGCGATGAGGCGGTGATCCGCTACTTCCTCGCCGCCGGCACCGTCGGTCCGGAGCAGGCCGTCGAGCGCGCCCTCGGCATCTCCGCCAAGCAGCTCTTCGCCGACTGGGAAGCGTCCGCGCGTGAGCTGTACAACCCGGTGGTCGAGACCCGTCCGCACCTGCCGCAGGAACCGCTGATCGGCAAGAAAGGCTTCGTCGTTCCGGAAGGAAAGAAGCCGCCCCGCCGCCGCCAGACCGAATTGAACGTCGGTCCCGCGCTGAGCCCCGACGGACGCTATCTCGCTTTCCTCTCGGCGCGCGAGCTCTTCTCGATCGATCTCTTCCTGGCCGACGCGAAGACCGGCAAGGTGATCCGAAAGCTCGTCTCGTCCGACCGCGATCCGCACTTTGAATCGCTGCGGTTCATCGAATCGGCCGGTGCATGGGCACCGGACAACAAACGGCTCGCCTTCGTCACCTTCGCACGCGGCGACAACTTCCTCTCCATCGTCGACGTCGAGACCCGCGATACGGACCACATCAGCGTGCCGGGGCTCGAGGCGATCCTGAACGTGGCCTGGTCCCCCGACGGCCGCACCATCGCCCTCTCCGGTCAGACTACCGGCGTCTCCGACCTCTATCTCTTCAACACCGAAACGCGCGAGGTGCGCCGCCTCACGAGCGACAAGTACGCCGACCTGCAGCCGGCCTTCTCGCCCGACGGCAAGACGATCGCCTTCGTCTCCGATCGCGGCGCCGGCACGCTGCTCGAGCAGCTCCGCTTCGAGGACATGGGCCTCGCCACCATCGACGTGCAGAGCGGCCAGATCCGCGAGCTGAACGTCTTCCCCGGCTCGAAGCACATCAACCCGCAGTGGGCGCCGGACGGACAGAGCATCTACTTCATCGCCAATCCGGACGGCATCCCCGATCTCTACCGCTACGGAATCGCCGACGGGCGCATCGGACGCGTCACCGCGGTCGACACCGGCATCGCCGGCATCACCGACATGTCGCCAGCCCTGACCGTCGCGTCGCGCAGCGGCGACATCGCCTTCTCGGTCTTTGAGGACGACAACTACAACATCTACACGCTGCCGCCTTCCACGCCGACGACCGCAGTCGTGGCACAGGAGCCTGCAGCGGCCGGAACGGCTCCTCGCGGCGCGGTGCTTCCTCCTCTGCGCGGCACCGGCTCGGAGATCACCGCGTATCTGGAACGTCCGGAGGAGGGGCTTCCGCCCGCCTCCGCGCAGTACGCCCAGCGTCCCTACAGCGCCGACCTGCGCCTGGCCTACCTCGGCCCCCCGACGCTCGGCGTCGGCGTCGGTGAGTTCGGCGTCGGTGCGGGCGGCAGCGTCACCGCCTTCTTCTCGGACGTCCTCGGCGAGCACAACGTCGGCTTCACGTTCCAGGGTGGCGGCGGCAGCGGCTCGTCGAACCTCGCCGAGCAACTCGGCGGCGAGCTGTTCTACCTCAACCAGACCAGCCGCCTGAACTGGGGCGCCGACCTCGTCCACATCCCCTACACCTACGGGAGCGTCGGCTACTACCAGGAGGTCGTGAACGTCGACGGCCAGAACGTCCTGGCCGACATCTACGAAGAGCTGCGCGAGACGCAGATGATCACCGACCTTTCGGCGCTGGCGCAGTATCCGTTCAGCACCACCCGCCGCCTCGAAGGGGCGGCCGGCATCCAGCGCTACGCGTACAGCCGCTCGCTCGAGACCTTCATCGTGGTCGGCAACCAGATCATCGACCGCCAGCGGGAGGACCTCGAGGGGGGCTTCACGCTGAACCTCACCAAGGCATCGACCGCCTTCGTCGGCGACAGCTCGGTGTTCGGCTTCATCTCGCCGATCAACGGCACGCGTTACCGCTATGAAGTCGAGGCATTGCGCGGCGACATGAACTTCCAGACCGCGCTCGCCGACTGGCGCAAGTACTTCTTCCTCCGCCCTGTCACTGTGGCCGTGCGCGGCCTGCATTACGGCCGCTATGGATCGGGCGCCGAGGACACCCGCATCTCGCCGCTGTACCTCGGGCAGGGGTCGCTGGTGCGTGGTTACGATCCGTATTCGATCGATCCGACCGAGTGCGACACCGCGCCGGGTCAGAACGACTGCCCGGTCTTCGATCGCCTGGTCGGCTCGCGCATCGCCGCGGCCAGCCTGGAAGTCCGCGCGCCGCTCCTCGGCGTGGCCGGCTACGGTCTGATCGACGCGCCGTTCGTCCCGACCGAGATCATGGCCTTCGCCGATGCCGGCGCCGCCTGGCGCAAAGGCCAGACACCGGAGCTGGTCTACGAGACGCGCACCCGCGAGCGCGTCCCGGTCTTCAGCGTCGGCCTCGGCCTGCGCATCCTCCTGGCCTACATCCCGATCGAGGTCTACGCCGCCAAGCCGTTCCAGCGGCCGGACGAAGAGATCGTCTACGGCTTCAACATCACCCCCGGCTGGTAACGAACGTTCCTGATGGTGAGCAGCGTGCGCCGCTGCTCACCAGGGCGCGCTAACATCGCGAGCGATGCATCTCACCCAGAGAGATTTCGAAACGCTCGTCGAAGAGGCGCTGGCCGAGTTGCCGAGCGAGTTCGCCGACCTTCTCGACAACATCGCGATTGTGGTCGAGGAAGAGCCGACCGCCGACGACCTCGAGGCGCTGGAGGACGAAGGAGGCGAGCTGCTCGGCCTCTATCGCGGCATCGCCCGCACCCACCGCACCTTCGACATGATGCCCACCCTCCCCGACCAGATCGCCATCTTCCGCGGCCCGATCCTGCGCGTCGCCCGCGGACGAAGAGACGCCGTCGAAGAGATCCGCGACACCGTCATCCATGAGCTCGGGCACTATTTTGGGCTGCACGACGACGAGATGATTTTTTAGGGAGAGGGCTCCGCTACGCTGCTCGTCCCGAACGGAGGAGCTGTTGAGCTATTGAGCTATTGAGCTATTGAGCGAGGAGTGTTTTTTAACCACAACACACTTCCTCACTTAACAGCTCAATAGCTCAACAGCTAAGACCCCGGGCTGTCGTCCCGGCTGTCGTCCTGCCCCCCCTACGCTGTCATCCTGAACGAAGTGAAGGACCCCGTGGAACAGGCGGGGCCGGGCGGGTGTGCCACGGCTCGCGCCTGCGCCAGGGGGTCCTTCACTTCGTTCACGATGACAGCGTAGGGGAGCTATTGAGCGATGAGTGGCTTTGAACCACAACATACTTCCTCGCTCAACAGCTCAATAGCTCAACAGCTAAGACCCAGGTGGGCGAGCTCGCCCGAAGCGCCGTTACTTGATCGCCAGCAGCTCGATATCGAACACCAGCATCCCCTGCGGCTTGGTCGGGTCTTTCGCATACGCCAAACGCGCCGGGATCCAGAAGCGGCGCTTTTCACCGACTTTCATGAGCTGTACGCCCTCGGTCCAGCCGGCGATCACGGCGTCGAGGGGGAACTCGGCCGGTTTGCCGCGCAGCACTGAGCTGTCGAACATCTTGCCGTCCGTCGACCAGCCGCTGTAGTGCACGACGACCGTGCTGCGGCGCTTCGGCTGCGCCTCGCCCGATCCTTCGCGCAGGATGCGGTACGCCAGGCCCGAGCCGGTCTTGGTGGCGTTGGCCGGTACCTCGGAGACATCTTCCGGCACGTCCGGCGCTTTGATGATCTCCAGCAGCTCGCTATCGATGACCAGGCCGGTCTTGGTCTTGCCGCCGGTCAGCTCGATCGGGATCCAGGCGCGGCGCTTCTCGCCCGTGACCATCTTCGCCACCGCCTCGCCCCAGCCGGGGATCATGTTGTAGAGCGGAAGCGTGGCCGACTTCGGCGCTTCGACGTGCTGCACGAGCGTGCCGTCGTCTTTCCAGACCGTGTAGTGCAGCCGCGCCAGGTCGTTCGGCCGGGCGTGCTCGCTGCCGGTGCCGTCGGCCAACTTCTTCGTGACCAGGCCGCTGGCGGTCTTTTCCGCATCGGCCGGGGGAGTCTTCAGATCGGCCGGAGGTTCGGGCGCCGAGGGCGCCGAGGCAAGGACGGGCAGAGCAGTCGCAAGGAGGAGGGAACGGACGAGGACGCGGATCATGGTGCGCGCATGATCGCACAGACAGATTGACCGTCCCGTCACAGAGCAACGCCACTTTCCTGCGTATACGGAAGTAATGACCTGGCGCGAAAGGATGCGTCTCGGTGCGGCGGTGGCCGGCTTTGGCATCGCCACGCGCATCGGTACGGTGGCCCTGCTGCGCGTCACCCGCGGCATCGACGATCAGGGGATGATCTTCGCCGTCCTCGTGGTCTGGGCCGCGGCCGGCCTGGTCGCAACGTTCGTCTCCTGGCTCGCCGAGCACTACCCCCTCGGCCGCACACCGTTCCGCGCCATCGCCCGGCACGTGGTCATCCTGATCGCGCTGTCGTTCGGCCAGTCGACGTTCACGCATCTGTTCGGCCTGGCGATGTGGCCCGGCCCGCTGACGTGGGAGATGACCACGCAGTTCCTCGTGCCGCTGCTGATCATCAACTTCCCCACGCACGCGTTCACTTACCTGATCGTTAGCGGCATCACCTGGGCCGTCATCCAGCATCGCGAGGTGCTGGCCGAGGCGCGGGAGCGGATCCGCATCGACGCGGAGATCGCGTCGCGGACCGCCGACGCGCTGCAGCGGCAGTTGCAGCCGGCGCTGATCATCGAGGCGCTCGAACGGATCGTGGTCGTGGCCGTAGAGCGGATCGTCGAGGCCGAGCGGTTGCTGCACCGGCTCAGCCGGCACGTGCGTGCGCTCCTGCGTGCGTCGGAGTCAGGTAGCGATGCTGCCACGTTGCCGCCGCCGGAGAGCACCAGCTCTGCTGCCGCGCGGAACCGCCTCGATCGCCTGCTCCTGTTCGGAGTGCCTTCGTATCTCCTGTTCAGCGTCGCCAGCGACGTCTACATCCAGGCGCCGCTGCGGGAGGGCGAGCCGAACATCTTCCTGCTCGTGCGCGGCTACGCGATCCTGCTCTGGATCGTCTTCGCGCCGCTGCTGGCCTGGGCGGTCACGAAGCTGGTCGCGCTGCGGCTTCGCTGGGCGATCGTCTCCGTGGCGGCGTTGATCTACCTCGTGGCGGGGCTGGTCGTGACCGGCGCGTTCTTGCTGCACGGCGAGCCGGTGTCGGGCACCTTCATCGTCACGCGGATCATCCCCTTCCTGGCCATGCGCAACGTCATGATCGCCGCCGGCATCGCCGCGCTGACGTTCGCCATCGCCTGGTCGCGGAAGCTGGTCGAGGTGCGCATCGCCAACGCCCGCCTCGCCGACGCGATTACGGTCGCGGAAGCGCAGACGCTCGAGTCGCGACTGCATCCGCACTTTCTCTTCAACGCGCTCAACTCAATCGTCGCGCTGCTGCACGAACGGCCGAAGGATGCCATCGCCATGACCGAGCGGCTCACGCAGTTCGTCCGCCTCGCGGTGCGCACGGCCGGACGTCAGGAGTGGTCGCTGGGCGAAGAGCGCGCGGCGATCGACGACTACCTCTACATCCAGACGCTACGTCACGGTACCCGCCTCCGCACGCGCTGGGAGATCGCGCCACGCGCTGCTGACGCGAAAGTGCCGCGCCTTCTCCTGCAGCCGCTGGTGGAGAACGCGGTGAAGCATGGCGTCAGCCGGTTGAGCGAAGGGGCGTCGGTAGTCGTCTCGATCGTCCGCAAGCGGCAGCGCCTGATCGTCGCGGTGGAGAACGACGCGCCGCGGGCCATAAAGAAAGTCGCGTTCGGCCATGGCCTGCGCTACGTCGCCTCGCGGCTGCGCAGCCTCTACGGCGCGAACGCGCGGCTCGACATCAGCAGCGACGAAGCGCGCTTCGTCGTCTCCTGCCGTTTCCCGTATCAGACCGCCAGGGGGGAAGCATGAAGGCATTGATCGTCGATGACGAGGAGCTGGCTCGCACGCGCCTGCGCCAGGTGCTCGCGGCCGAGGATGACGTGTCGATCGTCGGCGAATGCGCGAGCGCGCACGAGCTGTCGAGCTTCATCGAATCGCTCGATCCCGACGTGATTTTCCTCGACGTAGAAATGCCGGCGTCGAGCGGCATCGAGGCCGCGCGCACGCTGATCGACGACGACGCGCCGCTGATCGTCTTCACCACCGCCTTCGAGCAGTACGCCTCCGATGCCTTCGACGTCGCGCCGGTCGATTACGTGCTCAAGCCGATCGAGCCGGCCCGCTTCCAGCGTGCGCTCGAGCGCGTCCGCCGCAAGCTCGCCCTGCGCGAGCACGGCCCCGGCCTGCCGCCGCAGAACGGCCGCCGCTACATCGAGCGTCTCTTCCTGCGCTTCAACGAACGGATGGTCCTGGTCGACGCCGCGCAGATCGAGCACATCGAGTCGGTCGGCAACTACGTGAAGATCCACACCGCCCACGCCTCCTCGCTCTTCCGCTGCACGCTGACCGCCATCGAGCTGCGCCTCGACCCCGCCCGCTTCATCCGCACCCACCGCTCGCACATCGTCAACATCCGCAAAGTGCGTGAGATGACCCCCGTCTCGCATGGCGATTACCACCTCCATCTCGAGAGCGGCGCCATCGCGCCGCTCTCGAGGATGTATCGGGAACGGTTGTCGGATTTCGAGATTTAGGTCATTGCAGAAGACTGAGGTCGACGTACTGCGTCGGGAAGTTGGTCGGCAGGTACGGCAGCTTTTCCCATGTGGTCGTCACGGTGATCTCGTCGTGGATGGAGAGGATCGGCACGAACGAGACCTCCCACTTCTCGAAGTCGATCATCGACTGCTGACTCTTGGTCAGGTCGTAGGACGTTTCGGCTCGCAGGTCGAGGCCCAGCAGTCCGGCGGCCTTCGGAATCCATGACGTGACGATGGCGGTCATGGGGAAGACGCGTGAGCCGGAGTTGTACGGGATACCCCATTCCGTCATCGCGCTCGCGGCCTGCCTTTGCAGATCCTGCTCGACGTCGCCCGTGAAACGAACGCCGGTGACAGTCAGGAAGACATCGACACCCACACCGGAGACGAACGAGATGACGGCAACCGAACCGATGACCACCGACTTCTCGGCAACGGCCACCGGCCCGTCGACGTTGAACCACACCCAGCCGGCCAGAGGGCCGATCTGTTGGGCGAGCTCGTCATAGTTGATGCCGCTGGCGCGGCCGTTCGGATCGCGCAGGACGGTGGGCCGGTTCAGCGCGTAGGCGTAGCGGTTCCACGACTGTGGAATGGAGAGGCTCGGCGCGCCACGGTCAACACTGGTGAAGCGGCCGAGGAGCGGGTTGTAGTGACGAGCGTGCATGTAGTCGAGATCGTCGGCGAAGTTCGACGGATCGTGCAGATCGCGCTCGTGGCCGGCAAAGCGGTGCCGCTCATTGCGCGAGGTCGGCTCGGCCGCCGGTCCCGGCGTTCCGAACTGCTCGCCGAACGGCAGGAACGAGTACATGTACGGGACGTTGTTGCCCGCCGCGTCCAGAATCAGGCGCGTCGAGCGGAGGTGATCGGCGAAGAAGTGCCGCGTCCCATCGGCCGGCGAAACGGTGGCCAGCAGGTGACGGCCGTCGCGCCAGATGTAGTCCTTCGCGTTGCCCCAGCCGGCGTAGTTCTCGGCGTAGTACTCGCGGAGGATCTCGTTGCCCAGACCGCGCAGAGTCCAGCGGTCGCGACGCGGCCGGCCGTTGATGGCCTGGCTGAACGACCAGACCCGCTCACCGTCGACCGTGTACATGTAGTACCAGGTCTCGGCGGCCCACGACGCGGTGGCCGGGATCGACTCGGAGGCCAGATCGCCCGCCGCGTCGTACGCGTACGTCCGTCCGTTCCAGGAGGTCATCCGCCCGGTGCTGTCGTACGTGGCGCCAGTCAGGCGGTTCGTGGCCGCGGCGGTCGGCGTGGCGCGGTCGTTGGCCTGCACACCCGACTCGATGTTCAGGATGTTGCCGAAGCCGTCGTAGCGGAATTCCTGGCCGTAGATGCCATCGCCCATCTGCGACTTCCAGACGCGCGAGGTGAGATCGTAGAGATGTTTCTCGTTGCCGATCTTCACCACGTTGCCGGAGTCGTCGTAGACGTACGGTCCGATGGTGTTGGTGACCGAGGGGCGCACCAGCTCGTAGCTCTGCGGGCGCGGCATCCCCTGCGGGTCGTTGTGCTGCGTGTAGACAGCGCCGTTCGCGTGCGCGACGCGGTTCCAGAGGCCGTTAGCGTGATAGGTGATGCCGGAGCCGGCGATTCCCGGTACGGTCTGTCCGGTGAAACCGGGGATGTTGACCAGCAGGCCGTCGCGATACTGGAACGACACCGCGCGCGCGGCCGCGATCGAGGCGTTGCACTGCGCCTGACCGAAGTTGCACTGCGGATAGTCGATCCGCGTCATGAGGCCGAGGTTGTCGTACGTGAAGCCGGTGGTGAACGACTCGTTGCCGGTCACGCCGTTCAGCACAGAATCGGTCGCGCCGAGGGCCTGGGCCGAGCGCAGGGTGTGCGACGAGACGCGGCCGCTGACGCCCATGTACTGGATGGTCTCGGTGATGCCGATGACCTGATCGGTGCCGCCGACGTTGCGGTAGTTGAAGCGGGTGGCCTCGACCACGCGGCCGTTGCTGCGATCGGCGTTGCCAGTGCCGAAGCGATACTTCTTGAGCGCGCGCGAAGTGCCGCCGATGGTCTCGTCGACCTGCTCCATCCGCGCGAAGGCGTCGTACCGGTAGTCGAGGCGGTTCGTCGCATCGCGCCGGAAGCCGGCCATGCCGAGGGCGTTGTAGTTGCCGTACTGCACGTCGATGGTGTTACCCGCGATGAAGTCGAGCTCGGGGTGAATCTCCGCCTCGAGAAAACCGCGCGGGTCGTGGCGGAACTCGCGCGTCTGCGTGCCGCGGTCGTTCTGCTGCGAGACGCGGGCGAGACGGCCGCCCTCGTCGTAGGTGTAGATCGTGTCGGTGTAGCAGTCGAATGGGCTGCTGGAAACGCCGGTGGGCGTTCCGCAACGGACGGAGCCGCTGTTGTCCGGCGCGTCCTCCCCTTCCTCGATAATCTTCCAGAGGCGCCCCATCCGGTCGTAGCGCTGCGTCTTCTGCGCGGTGTCCTGCTGCAGCACGCCGGTCGAGGAGAAGGAGCGTCCGACTTTCGTGGTCTCGCTCTTCGAAAACTCGCCGGTGTAGGCCACTGTGATGATGGCACCGTCGGGGTTGACGATGCGCCGCGTGCGGCCGAAGGCATCGAACTGCTGGTACTTCACCGTCGGCGGATTCGCGGAGAGGCTGGAGTCGACGACGGTCGACTGCGTGGCTAGGTGACCGGCCGCGTCGTAGGTCTGCTTCTGCACGTCGCGCTTCGTGATCAGCGAGCCGGCGGAGTTGTACTCCGTGCGGAAGCGGGTCTGGCTGCGCGCCCGTCCGAGCTCGTCGTACTCGAGCTCCGTCTTCTGCAGGTCGACGCCGCCGCTGCGGCGGCTGGTGGTGACGCGCAGGCCGTTGCTCAGGTACGTGAAGGTGGT
The DNA here is from genome assembly GCA_036398925.1 of Thermoanaerobaculia bacterium. Classification (GTDB taxonomy): domain Bacteria; phylum Acidobacteriota; class Thermoanaerobaculia; order Gp7-AA8; family Gp7-AA8; genus DASWOB01. The sequence continues at coordinate 93,656 of DASWOB010000015.1, read as the reverse complement.
GATGTGATCCGCTTCACCGGGAGGACGCAGGAGCGTGCGCCGGCCGGTGAGATCGTAGCTGTAGCTGGTGGTGAGGCCGATGCGATCGCGCTCCGAGGCGATCAGCCCCGTCGAGCAGTCGATGGTGCGGTCGACGTCCGGATGCGATGCTCCCTGCACGCGCGAGGTGGCCAGGGCACCGCAACTGATCGTGTAGTTCTTCACGAAGCTGCCGCCGGTGTCACTCCCGCTGGCGGTCTCGCTGGTGACGAACCCGCGGTGTCCCGCTCCGCGCGTGAAGGTCGTCACCACGTCGCGCGCATTCGACGTCGAGTTGCCGAGGTAATGCACGCGCTTGGACGAGAGTGCGCCTGTCGAGCCGTCGAAGTTGAAGCTGGTGTACGTGACGTTGCCGCTGCCCGCATCGACGGAGGCGGCGTTGTACGTCTCCAGGATCCACGGCGCGCTCACCGCCGGGCGAACGCCGGAGGGGTTGTAGGTCGTCTCCGTCCGCTGGAAGTTCGCCGCCTGGAAATTGCCGCCGAGGGTGGTGGTGCGGTAGTGGCCGAGATTGTCCCAGCCGGTGCGCAGGGTCGATTTGAAGCGATGCGTGCACGCGGGTCCACTTCCGGTCTCGCAGTCGTCCTCGTACACGATGCGATCCTCGGCCATGCGCGAGTTGACGTTGGTCATGGTATCGAACGAGGTGCCGACGCCGGCGTCCTGCTCGTAGCGCACCCACGTGCTGCGCACCGGCGTCGCCGATCCGGGCTCGAAAATCTCCGCGGAGAGGAACAGACCAGGAGCATCGGTCGGATCGAGCCGCGAGGCGCGATGCGTCAGCGGCAGGCCGTACTCCGAGCCTTTGAACCCTTCAGCATGCGCCCCGCTCGAGGCGTAGACCGAAAAGTACGACTTCGAGACCACGCCCAGCGGATCGGTGAGCGTGGTGACGGACTCGCTGAAGTCACCCGACGTCGCGCCGCTCATCAGGTAGGACCAGGTGCCGATCACCGCGTTGTTCGCCATGAGTGTGGCGCGGGTGGCCACGCCGTTCGCGCGCTGGAAGAAGCGGCGCGTGGTCGAGGCCTGCGGAAACGACACGTTCCGATAGGTCCAGCGCAGCTTGCCGCCGGTCGGCAGACGAAGCTGTTCGAGCGCGCCGGCCGAGCGGCAGTTGTCGCCGCTGGTCCCGATGTCGGTCGTGGAGACGTAATCCTCCATCTGATACGACCACTCGTTCGGCGTCGAGGGATCGTTGTCCGGTGAAAAGTGAACGCTCTGCAGCAGCGGCACGGTGATCTGCAGATCGCCCTGGGTCTGGCAGGGCCGCCACACGGCGTGATCCGCATAGGTGAACGTGACGACATTCGTCGCGCCGTTCACCGCCGCCATCTCGACGCGCGAGACGGTCTGCGCGTTCGAGCGGATCGCGGTGTGGATCGTGTGCGTTCGGCTCCAGCTGTCGGTGATTGTCACGCGGTCGTTCGCGTAGCTGAAGCGAATCCAGTTGTCGGGGCTTTCGGTCGTGCCGAAGCGGTCACGGATCTCGACCGGACGTCCCTGGCCGTCAAAGTAGTGAATCTCTCCGTTGGGCAGCTCGAGGCGGCTGCGGATCGCCGCGTTCGAGGGGAACTGCCCGGCGCTGTGCGTGGTGCGATGCGTGAGGCGCAGGTACGAGCCGTCGCGCGTGTAGTACCAGGTCTGGAACTGCGGATTCAGCGGGTCGTCGCCCGGATCTTCGGCGTCGGCGTGGCGGAGACGCTCGAAGAAGACGTGCTCCGACCCGTCCATGCCGACGTAGACCCAGCGTGTGTCACCGGGAGGGCGCGAGAACGGTGCGTACAGCCGGCCGTGCGTGACCTGCCATCCGAGGCCGGCGTTGAACTGCTGATCGGGCTCGGGGGCGCCGTCCGATTCCGCGCTGCGCCACATGTTCGAGTTGTAAGCGAGCGAAAAGCCGTACGAGAGCGACGGGCCGACCGGATAGGTGATGCCGAGCGGCAGGTTGATGTTGAGGTTTCCGTTGAAGAGATTCACCCGGTCGACGTCGGCGTTGTGGAACGGGGTGTTGGCGACGCCGCCGCGCGCGGTGTTCGGATGGACCTGTGCGCTGGTGGCCGCCTCCTGGCAGAAGGTCATGGCGGGGTCGCAGCCCTCCACCCAATAGCCGCTGATGTCGATCAGCAGGTGCGCCTGCGGCGTGGAGCCGGCGAAGATGCGCGGGATGATCTCAATGCGGTCGTCGTTCATCCGCACGATGGCGGAGCTGGCGACGGCGGGGTCGTTGTACGAGAAGCTCATCGTGCTGAAGAGCGGCTCCGGCTCGCCGGCGGCGTGGGCGACCAGGTGCCCCTGCCCGTTCGGCGCAAGCACCGTGAAGTTCGCGCTGACCGCCTTCGCTCCGCTCGGCACGCCGCACTGTCCGCCGAGCTGATACGAGACGGCGCTGCTGCCGAGCGGTGTGCCGTTGCGCGTGTCGACGGCACGGCAGGGATTGAGCGGCACGAAGCGCAGGCCGGGCGCGGGCGCCGAACGGCGGAAGTAGCCGCTGACGTCGAGCACCGCATGCGTCTGCGCCGTGACGTTGGCGTTGTAGCCAAAGTAGGTGGCGGTGACGTCGCCGGGACTCGTCCCGAGTTTCACCACCGCGCCGTTCGTGGTGACGGCGTTCACCCCTTCGTTGGGGATGTTGAGCGCCGACACGATCGGTGGCGCCGGCTCGTCGGACGAGTAGAGCCGCATGTGGCCGAATGAGGTCGGATTCACGGCGTGCAGCCGCGCGGCCATCGACGTGGCCAGGTCAGGGATGCCGCAGACGCCCTTCACATCCATCGCCCGGAACTCGTTGTTCACGATCGGCGCGTCGCCGAGCCGCGTATCGCGCACGCGGCATTCCCGAACGGCCTGGTAATCAAGCGGGCCGACGGCCGGCGTCGAGATCGGCGTCATCGACGGAGAGAAATAGCCGTCGACGTCGATCACCACGTGCGCCGTGTAGCTGACGCCGGCGGGATAGAGATTGATGCCGCCGTTGCCGAGCTTCCAGATGGCGTGATTGGCGCGGTTCTGGTTCGCCGAGAAATTGAGCGCGCTCGTTCCTGCCGGCGCCACGTTGCCCGGCGCGATGATGAAGTGGCCGAAGCTGGTCGGGCTGACGACCACCACGTTCATCGAAACGGCCGTCGCATCCGGCGGCACGTTGCACTTGCCGGCCACCTGCACGAAGCGTTGCTGGTTGGCCGTCAGCACCGGACCATCCGCCGCCAGCCGCGTATCGAGCAGCCGGCACGGCGGCACAGCGAAATAGCCGTCCGCCGCATGCGCACCCGACGCGGCAAGCAGAAGAAGAATGAAGAGGAGACTGCGTTTCATGAACCCTCCCGAGAATCGAATTAGGGCGATTCTCGGAAGGACGTGCCGATGCGGCGATCAGGCGGTGACGAAGTGGATTGAGTCCGTGACGCGATGGACGGTGAGGCAGGGCCGAGGGCCGAGGGAGAAACAAAGAGCCGAGAGGGATCGCTCTCGCGACGCACCCCCTCGGCCCTCGTCCCTCCGCCCTCGGCCCTCCGCGCGACGTCAGTCGCGCGGAATGTGAAACGGCACTTCGTCGTCGGTCGGCGAGGCGCTGTACTCCACGCGATCCTGGTCGTCGATGTGGCGGGGATCTTCTTCGTCCCGTACGTAGCTGCGGATGTCTTCCATGATTTTCTCCATTAGAACTGCGCTGCTTCGGTCGAGCCGGCGAGGGCGGTGGTCGACGACTCGCCCGAGCTGACGATCTTCGCCACCTCGTCGAAGTAGCCGGTGCCGACCTCGCGCTGGTGACGCGTGGCGGTGTAGCCGTTTGCTTCCGATGCGAACTCGGCCTGCTGGAGGCGCGAGTACGCGGCCATGCCCTCTTCGCGGTACTGCCGCGCGAGCTCGAACATCGAGTGATTGAGCGCGTGGAAACCGGCCAGCGTGACGAACTGGAACTTGTAGCCCATCTCGCCGAGCTGCTGCTGGAAGGTCTCGATCTCCTGCGGCGTCAGCTTCTTGGCCCAGTTGAACGACGGCGAGCAGTTGTACGCCAGCATCTTGCCGGGGAACTTCTCGTGCACGCGCGTCGCGAACTCGCGCGCTTCCTCGATGTCAGGGGTCGAGGTCTCGCACCACAGCACGTCGGCGTACGGGGCATAAGCGATCGCTCGGGCGATGGCCATCTCCAGCCCCTGCTTGATGCGGAAGAAGCCTTCCGGCGTCCGCTCGCCGGTCAGGAACGCGTGATCGCGCTCGTCGACGTCGCTGGTCAGAAGCGTCGCGCTGTGCGCGTCGGTGCGTGCGATGACCAGCGTCGGCACGCCGCAGACGTCGGCCGCGAGGCGCGCCGCCAGCAGCGTCTTGATGAACTGCGACACCGGCACCAGCACCTTGCCGCCTAGGTGACCGCACTTTTTCTCGGAGGCCAGCTGGTCTTCGAAATGGACCGCGGCCGCACCGGCCTCGATCATCATCTTCATCAGCTCGAACGCGTTCAGCGCACCGCCGAAGCCCGCTTCCGCGTCGGCCACGATCGGGGCGAACCAGTACGTGCCGTTCTTCCCTTCGACCGAATCGATCTGGTCGGCGCGCTGCAGCGCCTGATTGATCCGCTTGACGACCTGCGGCACCGAGTTCGACGGATAGAGGCTCTGGTCCGGATACATGTGACCGGCGAGGTTCGCATCGGCCGCCACCTGCCAGCCCGACAGGTAGATGGCCTTCAGCCCCGCGCGCACCTGCTGCACGGCCTGATTGCCGGTCAGCGCACCGAGCGAGTGGATGTACGGCTCTTCCTGCATCAGCCGCCAGAGGCGCTCCGCCCCGAGCTCGGCCAGCGTGTACTCGATGTCGATCGAACCGCGCAGCCGCAGCACGTCCTCGGCCGTGTATTCGCGCGTGATCCCTTCCCAGCGCGGATCGGTCTCCCAGTCGCGTTCAATGCGCTTCGGGTCTCGTACTTCCTTCAATCGGGCCATCATCTACTCTCCATTCGTTTCGATCGCGACGAGGTCGCGGTATGCAGGCAAGGTCAGAAAATCGGCGAGCGTCGGGGCGAGAATCAGCTCGTCGAAAATGCGCGCGGCGCGCTCGAGGTAGCCCTTGGCCACCCGCTCGTCGCCGAGGCGCTCGCGGATCGTGGCCAGTTCCTCGTCGCGGATGCGCGTGTAGAGCTCCGCGGTGACGGCCCGGCCGTCGTCGAGCGTGGCGCGGTGGTGAATCCATTGCCAGAGCTGCGTGCGCGAGATCTCGGCCGTAGCCGCGTCTTCCATCAGGTTGTACAGCGGCACCGCGCCGCTGCCGCCGAGCCACGCCTCGACGTAGAGGATTCCGACGTTGACGTTCTGCCGGAAGCCTTTCTCGGTGATCGCCCCCTCGGGGATCCGCAGCAGATCGTCGCGCGTGATCTTCACGTCCTCACGCTTGCGATCGATCTGATTCGCGTTCGGCATGTGCTCGTCGAAGACGTTCTTGGCGGTGGCCACGAGGCCGGGGTGCGCGACCCAGGTGCCGTCGTGCCCCGCCTTCACCTCGCGCAGCTTGTCGGCGGCCACTTTCGCCGTGGCGGCGTCGTTCGCCGCGTCGTCGTTCTTGATCGGGATCTGCGCGGCCATGCCGCCCATGGCGTGAATGCCGCGGCGATGACAGGTCTGGATCAGCAGGTCGACGTACGCGGCCAGGAAAGCCTTGTCCATCGTGATCTGCCCGCGGTCGGGGGTGAGGAAGCGCGGGTGCGCCCGGAACTTTTTGATGAACGAAAAGATGTAATCCCAGCGCCCGCAGTTGAGCCCCGCGCTGTGATCGCGCAGCTCGTAGAGGATCTCGTGCATCTCGAACGCCGCCAGGATCGTCTCGATCAGGACCGTGGCCCGGATGCTGCCGTGCGGAACGCCGAGCTCCTCCTGCGCGCGGACGAAGACGTTGTTCCAGAGCCGCGCCTCATGATGCGACTCCATCTTCGGCAGATAGAAATAGGGGCCGGTGCCGCGCGCGAGCGCTTCCTTCGCATTGTGAAAAAAGTAGAGACCGAAGTCGAAGAGGCTGGCGCTGACCGGTTCTCCATCCACCAGCACGTGATCCTCGGTGAGATGCCATCCGCGCGGCCGCACCAGCAGCGTCGCGGTCTTGTCGCCCAGCGTGTACTGCTTCGCGCCGCTGTCGAACGAGATGGTGCGGCGCACCGCGTCGCGCAGGTTGAGCTGCCCTTCGATGCAGTTGGCCCACGTCGGCGCGTTCGCGTCCTCGAAATCGGCCATGAAGACGTTCGCGCCGGAGTTCAGCGCGTTGATGATCATCTTCCGGTCGACCGGGCCGGTGATCTCCACGCGGCGATCCTGCAGATCGGCAGGAATCGGAGCGACGGTCCAGTCGCTCTCGCGGATCTCTTTCGTCTCCGGCAGAAAGTCCGGCAGCTCGCCGGCATCGAGGCGCGTCTTCCGCTCCTCGCGTTGCTGCAAAAGCTCGAGGCGCCGCGCGTTGAACTCGCGATGCAGCAGCGCCACGAACTCCAGCGCGTCATCGCTGAGCACGACTTCGTACTCGGGAAGAACCTCTCCCCGGACGTCGATCGATGTTTCGATTACCAACTCCGTCATCGTGTAAAAATATGAGCACGGTTCCTGCCAGCGTCAAGAAAACGGCCGTTTTCCGGCTGTTACGCTGTGGCAGGTTGTAAGGAATGCGCTGTGAAGCTGTAAAAGATTGTAAATCAACAGCGCGTCGGCGGGTATTCGGAGAGATACTGAAGGAACCATGCCAGGAGCCGCCCAGAACGCCGCCCGCCTCGGTACCAAAGTCCGCGCGCTGCGCCGCCGCGAACAGCTCACGCAGACCCAGCTCGCCCAGAAACTCGACATCTCGCCGAGCTACCTGAACCTCATCGAGCACAACCAGCGGCCGCTCCCCGCGCACCTGCTGGTCAAGCTCGCGCAGACGCTGAAGGTCGACCTCGGCGCATTCGCCGACGACAGCCACGCGCGCCTGGCCGGCGACCTGCAGGAAGTCTTCGGCGATCCGCTCTTCGAAGAGCACTCGCTGACGACGAACGAGGTGCGCGAGATCGCCGAGAACCCGGCCGCCGCACGCGCGGTGATCGCGCTCTTTCACGCCTACCGCGCGTCGACGGAATCGATGCGCGACCTCGCGTCGCAGCTCTATGACGGCCGCGCCTTCTCCGGCATCGATCCGGCCCACCTGCCGAGCGAAGAGGTCTCCGACGTCATCCAGGAGAACATCAACTACTTCCCGGAGCTCGAAGCGGCCGCCGAGGAGATCGCACGGCGGGCGAACTTCGATCGCTCCGACATGTATCGCTCGCTGGTCTCATACCTGCGCGAGCGGCATGGCATCGAAGTGCGGCTCATGCCGGTCAGCCGCGACCGCGGGATGATCCGCCACTTCGATCCGGTGGCCCGGACGCTGTCACTGTCCGAGGTGCTGCCGCCGTGGAGCCGGCAGTTCCAGATCGCGTATCAACTGGGACTGATCGACGGCGCAGCGGTCATCGACACGGTCATCGAGCGCTCGCAGAAGAACCTCACCGCGCCGGAGTCGATGAAGCTCTGCCGCATCGCGCTGGCGAACTACTTCGCCGGTGCGCTGCTCATGCCTTACGACGACTTCTTCCGCATGACGGAGGAAGTGCGCTACGACATCGAGCTGCTGCAGCATCACTACACCGCCAGCTGGGAGCAGGTCTGCCATCGTCTGACCACGCTGCGCAAGCCGGGCTCCGTCGGCGCGCCGTTCCACTTCGTGCGGGTCGACATCGCCGGCAACATCTCCAAGCGCTTTTCCGGCACCGGCATTCGCTTCGCCCGCTTCTCCGGCAGCTGCCCCCGCTGGGACGTGCACGCGGCGTTTCTCACGCCGGGACGCATCCGCACGCAGCTCTCCAAGATGCCGGACGGCACGGCGTACTTTTGCGTTGCGCGCACGATCCGCAAGAGCTACGGCTACGCATCGGGCGACGCTCTGATGGCGGTCGGCATCGGCTGTCCGGTGAAGGACGCGAGGAAGCTCGTCTACGCCGACGGCTACGACCTCGAGAACATCGAGGCGGCGGTGCCGATCGGCGTCACCTGCCGCTTGTGCGAGCGCGTCGATTGCGAGCAGCGGGCATTCCCGCCGCTGCAGCACGGCCTCAAAGTGGACGAGAACATTCGCGGCCGTTCGTTCTTCGCGGTGGCGGAGGACAAAGCCGATGCGCCGACCGCGAGTGCGCCGAAAACCCGCACGCGCAAACCGCGAGCGAGCGTGTAACGCCGCAGAACCTTTCGTGGTTGCCCGCGTCCGAGTGGATGCCTCGAGGACGCAGCAGTTTCGAAAGGACGATCAGTGAAACTCACACGACTGCTCCTCACGGGAGCTCTGTTCCTCGCCCCCTCTCTCCTCGCACAGGACTACGAATCATTCGCCGGCATGCGCTTCCGCTTCGAAGCGCCCGGCGCCCGCAACGCCGCAATGGGCGGTACGTCCGAGGCGCTCGAAGATACGTTCTCCACGAACCCGGCCGCACTCGCGCGCATCCGCGAACGGCGCGTCTCGGTCGACGCACGGCGCAGCACGGCCGAAACGGAATTCATCACCTCCGGCACGATCGGCAGCTTCCAGACGATGTCGCTGGCGGCGAAATCGAGCGGCATTCAGAGCGCCACCGTCGTCATTCCGACGCGCGCGGCAACGCTGGCGCTCTTCGTCGACGAGCCGATGAACAGCTCGTTCTCGACGAACGCGCTGCCGCGCGGTGAGCGCGCCGGTGTGGTCATCGGCATCCGCGACAATCAACTCGTCCCGTCCACCGACTGCCCCCTCTTCGGTGAGGCCGCGCCGTCCGAGGACCATTGCAACTTCGCCTTCTTCGATACGCCGGTCGCGTTGCGCGCCGACACACGCGTTTCACTGCGCCGCATGGGCGGGGTGGTGGCGTTCGGCCGCGGACCGGTTTCCTTCGGCGCCTCCGTGCAGTACGCGCACCTGGAGGAACGCGCCAGCGCCGATGGTGTGGAGAATCGCGCGAACGGCTCGCGGGTCACCTGGAGCGCCGGCGGTCAGTGGCAGATCTCGCCGACCGTCCGCGCGGGGGCGTCGTACCGCAGCGGCGCAAAGTTCGCCGCCACGCGGACGTTTTCCGATCCGCAGATCGTCTATCCGGTCCGCTCGTTCAACACGCCGTCGTCGTACGGGGCCGGCCTCGCCTTCGACGTCGCCCCGAACGTCACCATTGCGATCGACGCGGTGCGCGTCCGCTACAACAAGATGCTCGCGGGCGTGAACCCCTTCACGACGACCGCGGACGACCTCTTCCTCTACGTCATGCCCGACGTCACCGAGCTGCACGCCGGCGGCGAGGTGCGCATCCCCACCCGCATCCCGGTCTCTCTGCGTGCCGGATGGTGGCGCGATCCCGCCCATCGCATCCGCATCCAGGCCGATGCGCCGGCGTGGCTCCTGTCCTACAACACGCTCCTGCGCGATGAAGACGAAGACCACGTGACCGCCGGCATCGGCGTCGGCGATCGCATCCGCCTCGATGCCGCTATCGACAAGAGCGAGCACACCACCCGCGGCTCACTCACGATCGCATCGACGTTCTGAGCAGAACGCTCACTCGCTTCAGCAGGCCGCCGAAGACATCCACGCGCTCCGCGATCGCGACGACGGGCAGAACGGGCGCAACGTCGCGATCGTGGAGTGCAAGTGCGCGCTCACGAAGCACACTCACGCGGTCGGTGAACGCAACCAGGCCCGTCACGAACGCAACAGCGGCAGCCAGGAACGCAACGATCGCTTCCGCGAACGCAACAATGGGCTACGCGAACATAACGTTGCGCTCGCGATACGTAACTTTGTGTTCCACGAACGCAACGTTGCGTTCCCCCGGGCATGAAGTTACGTTCACGGCACGTAACATTGCGATCCCCGAACGCAACCTTACGATCACGAATCGCATTGTTGCGTTCGCGGAGGCTATCGTTGCGTTCCTGGCTGCCGCTGTTGCGTTCACGCGGTCATTGTTGCGCTCATCGAAGGCGTCGATTTACTCGTGAACGTCGTTGGTGCCCGCACGGAGGCCGTCGCGTTCGGCGGCTCGCGGATGCGCCCGCTTACGCCCCGATCAGCTCCCGAAACGGTACTGGAGCGCGCGGCGAATCTCATCGAGCTCCTGCGATTCCCCCGCGCCGATCGGCCTCGGAATTTCGATCGGTTTCAGGTCGGGATTGGTGAACGAGATCACGCAGTAGTCGGCCCCGGGCGGCTCGACGACATCGTCGATTTCGCTGCCCTCGCGGCCGAGCTCACTCATCGCCTCACGCGCCATGCGCCGGATGCGGTCCTCGAAGTCGGTCATGGAGAGCCGCTAAGCGAGAAGCCTGCCGGGTGAAGCGGTTCCTCGGAGTTCCTCGGAGTTCCTCGGGTTCCTCGGAGTCCTCAGCCTTGCGCCGAGGAACCGAGGAACTCCGAGGAACCGAGGAACCGTCTTACTGCACCGCCGCCGTCGCGCAGTGCTCGTCGAACGCCGAGACCAGCTCGCGCGCGATGTCGTGCGCGGCGCGGCCCTCGATCTGATAACGCTCCAGCATCTTCACCACCTGCCCATCCTTGAGGAGGGCGATGGCGGGCGAAGAAGGGCGATAGCCGACAAAGTACTCGCGGGCGCGCTGGGTCGCCTCGCGGTCGTTGCCGGCGAAAACCGTGATCATCCGATCCGGTTTCGTCTCGTGCTCGACGGCCATCGCTACGGCCGGGCGGGCATTGCCGGCGGCGCATCCGCAGACGGAGTTGACGACCACCAGGACCGTCCCCTGCCGCGATCCGAGGACCGCGTCCACGTCTGCTGCCGTCCGGGTCTCTTCGATTCCGAGCCGCGTGAGCTCACGCCGCATCGGCTCGACGATCATTTCATCGTACATCTCTTGTTCCTCCCGAACGGATGATAACGCCGCCGGCGAACCGGTTAATGCCTGCGGGTTTCGTCGAACTGAATCGACTGCACCATCTGGTTGAGAACGCTGCTGTAACTCTTCACATCCTGCTCCGGCGTGACGAACAGCAGATAAATCAAGTGCTCGTCCGGCAACTGGCGCGTCACCACCGTGACCCGCTCGTTGACGTTGGTGTTCGGATTACGGCCGGTGAGACTGGCCGCAATGCCGGTGCGTCCGTCGAGATTGACCTGCTGCGCCGAGTTGCGGATCAGCTTCAGATGCGGGCTGCCCTGCTGAATCTGCGCGAGAAGGTCATTCGTCGCCGCCTGCAGCGTCGTGCTTTGTCCCGAGGTACCACCGTTGCGCCGGAGATAGTTCCTGCTGGTGTTCCCGAACGGGTCGTAGTGATTCACCATCACGCCGTAAACCACTTCCGTACGGCCGCCGACGTCGCCGACGCCGCCCGGCGGAGCGATCGTGACCGCGGTCGAGCCGCTCTCGTACACGCGCCAGTTCTCCGGGTAGGCGATCTGGAACAGGCCCGATTTCGCGGTGTACGTGCGGAACCGGTTCGACGGGGCTTCGACCCGTCCGATGGCCGACTGCGAGTTGCTGCCCGAGGTCATCGGCGGCAGGTTGCTCGCCGAAGTGGTCCCCCCCCGAGCGATCTGCGCCATCGTCGGAGCGGCTCCGTGCCGGCGAAGGTTGGTCTTCACGTTGTTGAGCTCCGCCACGTTCGTGGTCGGGCTCGAGGTCACGCGGAGCGCCTGCGCTTCCTTGTTGATGCGCGCAATGCGGTCCGGCGGTGCTGGGTGATGCGAGAGCCAGGTGGTCTTGCGCGACTTGTCGACTTTCTCCAGTTGGTGGAAGAAGCTGACCATGTCCGCCGGCGAGTAGCCGCTGGCGGCGAGGATCTGCGCGCCGCGGACGTCCGCCTGCGTTTCGAGGTCGCGGCTGAACTTGAGGAAGAGCGCGTTCAGGCCGACGCCGCCGACGGTGTTGAGGATCTGGGCAGTGTTCTGCCCCACTTTGCCACCGAGCAGACCGCCGAGGATCGACAGACCCGCCTGCGCGGCATAGGCCTTCGAGGCCTGGTGCGTGCCGTGGCGGAGCGCCGAGTGAGCGATCTCGTGCGCGACGACGCCCGCGACCTCACCCTCGTTACGGGCATTCTCGATGATGCCGCGGTTGATATAAATGTAGCCGCCCGGCAGCGCGAATGCGTTGATGTCCGAGGCGTTGACCACCTTGAACCGATAGTTGAACTGCGGGCCGCCGGCGTTGCGCGCCAGTTTCTGACCGATCTGATTGATGTACGCCTCGACGTTCTGATCGCGGAGAATCGGCATCTGCCGCTCGGCCTCGGCGGCCGACTGCGCCCCGATCTCGACGTCCTGCTGCGGGCTGAACAGGTTCCAGCCCGATTTCACCTGCGTCTGCGCTTCGGCCACTCCGGCCATCAGCGAGAGGGTGAGCATCAGCGCCAGCACAGGTTTGTGCGGTTGCTTCATGGTGAGCCTCCTTCAAATAACAAGCTCACCTACTGCATCAGCGATGCCTGAATCCGCCTCGGGAGAGACGCGCCGAAGTGCCTCGTTTCGAGGACGTTATTCAGCGGCGCCGGACAGCGCGGTGGCGGCCGACCTTCCGGGAGAGCGCCTCGAGATCGGCGCTGCCGATCAGCCCGTCCGCATCGGCATCGCAGCCCCAGGAACCGGCGTTCAGACCGGACTGAGCCTCGTGTGCGCGATGCGGATCGCCATCCGCCAGCTCGCGGTTCAGCGCCAGGATGTCCTGCACGTTCACCACGCCGTCGCCGTTACAGTCGCCCCGCTTCGGAAAATCGAGCCGATGGATGGCCACGCCGTTCGTGAAGAAAATCGTCCCGTCGACCGACTCCACCACATCGAGAATGTTGCCGAATCCCCGGTCGACGAGGCGCAGCGGCTCCGCGATCGGCTTCTGAAGACTCGGGAACAGGTAGAGCGCGCCGCTGACGAATCCGCCGACGAGAAAACCGCCGCGCCGCAGGTAACTGTTGGCGCCGGTGAGATACGCGACGCCGGTCGGCGCGGTCGTGTCCTCCCAGACGTAATCGGGCGGCACGGCCCCTTCGATCGGCGCGAGGTTGCCGTACGTGAACGGCCAGCCGCAGTAATCGCCCTTCGTGATGAGGTGTACCTCGTCGCCGGCCAGTGCGCCGTTGTCCGTCACGAACAGCCGCTGCGTGTCCGGATCCCACGCCATGTCGTACGGGTTGCGGAGCCCGCGCGCGAACTGCTCGAGCGTCCCATCCGGCGCGATCCTCCAGATCTTGCCGGCGTTCCACTTCGGGTCCATGGCGATGACGCCGCCGCCAAAGTCGCCAATGCCGAAATAGACCGAGCCATCGGGAGCGACGGTCGGATTGCCGCCGTGATGCTCCGTCGGCGCCGGCCGGTCCGGCATGCTGATGTCCGCCACCAGCTCGTGCAGAACCGTCTCCTGCCCCGTCGTCAGGTCGACCGTCGAGATGACATGCCGCGTGATCGGCGCGTTCGTGTAATGAACGACCGCCGTCTCCTCGTCCACCAGCGCCATCCCGAGCAGCCCGCTGTTCCCGTCGGCGAAGGTCGGCAGGTGCGCGACCCGCTCGGCGCCGCGATACAGATCGCCGTCGGTCGTGGTGAAGTAGAGCGTCCCGTTCGAATCGACCGCGATGGAGGTCGCGTACTTGCCGGCAGGCAGCGACGCCACCTTCTCCACGCGGAACCCGGGCAGCAACGCCCCCTCCGCGGAGAGCGCAACCAAGAGCAGAATCACCGGCCTGAAGAGCATCATCCACCAGCGCCCCAAGAAAAATTCACGCCAGCCTGCCGTGGAAATAGGAACCGGGGTGAGCCGGTTAGAGTGGGTCCTTGACGCGAGTCGGCGCCGATGCGATCATGCGCGCCGCTTCGGGGAACACGAGGCATTGACGCGGGGTGGAGCAGCCTGGTAGCTCGTTGGGCTCATAACCCAAAGGTCGGAGGTTCAAATCCTCCCCCCGCAACCAATTCAATCCCAAGACCAGCCCGCCGGAAGGCGGGCTATTTTGTTGCTGCGTCATGCCCAGCCAGGCGGTCGACGAGGACGAGCAAAGCGATTCCCAATGAAGTCGGTCGAGGTGTGCGTCATCCGCCCATCGCCGGCAATTCCACACCGAAGCACGCCCCGCCTCCCGGGAGGTTGCTGACCTCGATCGAGCCGTCGTGAGCCTCCACGATCGCTCGCGTGATCTTCAGGCCGAGCCCTGCGCCCAGGTGAGCGGTCTTCTTCGCCTGCCAGAACGGCTCGAACAGATGCGGAAGGTCGCTCGGGGCGATCCCCGGTCCGCTGTCCGCAACCTCGAAGCGCACCTTGCCGTCTCGTTGCGCGACCGACAGCCGCACGACCCCGCCGGCCGGGGTGAACTTGAAGGCGTTGCCGATGAGGTTCGTCAGCGCCTGGGCCAGGCGATCTCCGTCTCCCGAAACCTGCGGCAGACCGTCGGCCACCGACGTCTGGAAATCGATCTGCTTCGAGGCGGCGATCGGCTCCTGACTGGCGATCACGTCTCGCGCAACCGCGGTCGGATCGATGGTGTCGCGCCGGATGGAAAGCTTCCCTTGCTCCGCTTTAGTGGCATCGAGCAGGTCGTGAATGAGCCGTTCCATGCGCCGCGTCGCGGCGACGATCGTCTGCACGTGCTCGGTCTGCTCGTCGGGCAAACCGCCGGGGATCAGCTGCGCGCTCAGCGCGATCGTTGTGAGCGGGCTGCGCAGGTCATGCGACACCACGCCGAGGATCTCGTCGCGGATGCGGACGAGCTCCTGTTGCCGCTCGAGTGCCTCCTGCCGCGCCGCCGACTCCTCGGTGAGCATCGCGGCGAACGTTCGCAGGCGCCGCACCATCCAGAGGAAGAGCGACGCGGCGACGGACGCGAGCAGGACCAGTCCGAACGTTACCCATACCTGCATCCGCGCGAGGGCGCGGACCCGTTCGCGACGTGTGCCCTGGTACGCGGTGATTGCCTCGTCCAGGTGATGAACCGTCTCGATGACGGCGGGGTAGTTCGCATCGAACGGCAGTCGCGGAAGCTCGACCCTGCGCTCTACGGCGGAGTGCCACGTCGCGAGGCGCTGCTGCAATTCCCGGAAGGCCGAGTCGAACTCCGGATTGATCGCGCCGACGTGTGCACCCAGCGACCTCACCGCCGCATCCTGAGGCGGGATCAGCTGGCTGTACCGTTCGAGGTGCCGCTCGTCGCGTGTCGCCGCCGCCCGCGTCAGGGCCGCGATCTGCTGGCTCAGGCGGTAGTTGATCTCGTTCAGTGCCGCGCGGGCCGGATCAGCGTGTCGCTCGTTCTCGATCCGGTAATGCTCGGTCTGCCGCCGCACGACGAGCGGAAGAAGGACGAGCGCGATGAGCGAAACGACCACGACGATCGTGGCCGCGAGTAACGCAGCAGTGGACGGCTGACGGCGATTCACACTCACACTCCGGCGAAGGCCCGTGCGCAATTCGAGCCACAGCGCTATCCAGCGGCCGTCCTGTGCCTCACCGCGTCATGCCGGCATGCCGCGCAACCTTACTCCTTGTTCGCGGGATCCCAGTTCTTCGGCTCCCAGAGCTCCACCTTGTTCCCTTCGGGATCGATCACCCACGCGAACGTGCCGTTCTCGGCCTTCTCCGGGCCCTGATGGATGGCCACGCCGGCGGCCTGCAACTGCGCGAGCAGCCCGTCCATGTCGTCGACGCGGTAGTTGATCATGAACGACGAGGCGCTTGGCGCGAACCACTGGCTGTCACTCCTGGCGAGGCTCCAGACGGTAAGGCCCTGGTCCTCGGCCTTGTCGTCGGGCCACTTCAGGATCGCGCCGCCCCACTCCTCGAAAGAGAGGCCGAGGTGCTTCTCGTACCACGTCCCGAGGGCCTTGGGGTCATTCGCCTTGAAGAAGACGCCGCCGATGCCGGTGATGCGCGCCATGTGCACTCCTTGGAAGCAGGGGGGATCTTGCGCGCGCGACTATAGCAAACGGCGCGGCCTTCGCCGCGCCACACCTCGCGTACATCGCCGATTCTGCCGCTGTTGACAGGCCTCTCTTTCGTCGTCGATAGCGGTCTCCTTCATCGCGATCGTCGCTATTCACGGCGATTTACACGGCGATCCGGTCGTACTCTCGACGATACTCCTTGATGTCGGTCAGGAAGACGGTGTCCTTCCCCTGGGCGGTCCTCGCCTGAGGGAGAAAGCTGGTGTTCAGCACGACATTGCGCGTGCCGAACTTGACGTCGTTGTTGCCGACGAGCAGGCTGTCGTATTCGGCCATCGTGAGCTCGTACCGTCGGTCCAGTTGCTCTTTGATCCGCAGCGCGCGCACGCGCTCCTGACCGTCCTTCGTGACCACGCCGCTGAAGAACTCCGAACAGCAGCCCGACCCGTACGAAAAGCAACCGACTCGCTGCGGGGTGTCGAAGTTGCCGTGCTCGATCGTGCTGATCAGCGAGAGCATGGTGGTCGCTCCCATGATGTTCCCCACGCGCTGGCAATAGTTCAGGCCCGGCAACACCCGGCGCTCGAAATCGGCTTCGATCTCCTTCGGGTTAGCCTTGATCTGTTTGCGCATCATGTCGCGATGCGCTCCCTTGACCATCCCTCCGAACGGCGTGTGCATCGCCAGATAGCTGAAGGACGTGCCGAGGTTCGCACCCTCCACACGCTTCTGGTACTCCCGAAAGGCACCCTCGAAACAGTCCAGATACGACAGCAGCGAAAGATCGGGATCGCCCGCATCACCATCGGGAATGGGGCGGCACGTATCCATCACCTCGAACCCGTAATAGCCGTTCGCTCCGACGTCGATCTGGAACACATGCGGCGTGTCGCTGACGATCATCGCCACCGCACCGGCTCCGCTGCTCGGCTCGATGAGCGAAAACTCCAGTGAGAGCGCTTCTCCCCCTTCCGGGATCAAGAGCCGGGCAACGTCCGTTGCGATCACCAATGCCTTCGCCCCGGGCGAAGCTCCCGACAAGACGAAGTTGATCGCCATCTGCAGACCGGCCACACCGGAGTAGCAGGCGTTTTTCACCTCGAACAACCGGCAGTTGCGGTTCAAACCGAGGAGCTTGTGAAAGTAGGTGCTCAACGACTTGCCGAAGTCGAAGGATGATTCGGTACAACTGACGACCATTTCGATCCGGTCTCGTTCTTCCGCGCTCATGGCCTCGATCAATGGCCTGGCTGCATTCACGCCGAACGTGACCGGATCCTCGTAAGGCAGAGGGACGGTTCTCTCCTTCATCAGCAGGTTGGCAAAACGAGTCATGTCCAGCTTGCGATGTCTGGCGAGCTTGTCTACATCGATGCAGGCACTGCCCGCGAATACGTTGATTGCTTCGATCCCCACCGCCGTCATAGGTTCTCCTTGGAAATCACGCCCTGAACAACGGGGCTCGTTAGTGGAAGGTATAAAGCCTGGCCTTGTCCTGCCCGCTCCTCAGCCGGAAGGCGGCGAACGATTCTTTGGTCGAGAACTGAAGGTAGATGTTCTCCTGCCGTAACTGGGCCATCGTCCTGCCCGGCAACTGGCCGTAGGAATGGCCGGGAAAAATGCGCGTCTGTGGCGTGATCCGGTTCTTCAGGCGCTCGAGGCTCGCGAACATCGCATACGCGGCCGGGGTGTCGGCACAGATGCCACATCCCTCGGAGAACAGAACGTCGCCGGTGAACAGGTTCTCTCCGATCCGGTAGCACGTGCTGCCCTTGGTGTGACCGGGCGTGAAGATCGGCTCGATCAGCATCCCGCCGATCTTCCATGAGCTTTCCTCGATGCCGATCAACCGGCTGGCGCTGAACCCGGACGCGGCGATCTCCGCGTCCGACATCCAGATCGGACAGTCGTATTTTTCCGCCAGCGGCCTGGCCAGATCGATGTGATCGGGATGAGAATGGGTCAACAGGATGCCGCTCAGTTCCGCCCCCGCATCCGCCAGTGCCTGATCGATCTTTGCCATTTCCCAGGCCGGGTCGACGATCACGGATTGCAGACTCACTGGATCGACCACGAGATAGTTGTAATTCTTCATGGTCAGGTGGCACATGTGCAGGGCAATGACGCGCGGCGCCAGCGCGTCAGGCTGCTGTGCAGCCGCTTCAGGTTGGTTCATCCGATGGCGCCTCCGGAGGTCGTGAGCAGCCGCCCTGTCGCAGCCTCTTTTACGGCCGCGAGAGCGGGGCTACCCGTCAGCGGCCTGGCGACCGGCCTGACGTACAGGTTCCTGAAGGCGATCAGCACGTCTCCACTTTCGTTCACGAGCCGAACGTTGAACTTCATGACTCCGGCCTTTTTTTGTGGCCGGGCGTCGGAAAATTCAGCGTATGCGTAACACGTCTGCGTCACCGGCCGGATGATCTCGATCTCGTCGACCGCAAACGGCAGATAGAGCGTCTGCCCTGACTCGCTTCCGGCCAGACCGGCCACCGTCTGCAGGGCACCGTCGATGATGCTGGGATGAAGAATGTATTGGCCGAAGTCGCCTTTCAAATCGTCGGCGATCCTCAGCTTCGACAGAGCGAAGGAGCCATGGACGTACAACTCCTGGATCGTCTGGAAGGCGGGCCCGTACTGCAGGCCGTGCTGGCTGAACCTGTCGTAACAGGCGCGCCCAGCTTCCGGTGCCGCGCAACGCGCCTTCAGCGTTTCGAGCGGTATGCGGCCCTCGGCTTCCGCTGGATGCGCCGAGCCGTTCCGGAACGCGAGCCTGCCTTCGGAATGAATCACGGCCTCGTTTTCGGCGTCAAAGGACGAGATCTCATACTCGGCGCCGTAACCGGTGCGTCGCAATACAGTCCGAAGCGCCTGCGCGCCAGTCCGGAAACTCAACGGCTGCATCCAGACCACATCCGTGATCTTCCGGATCCTCTGCTCGCCGACGATGCTTCCCGAGATGCAGGCCATCTCCAGGAACGCTGCTCCTGGCAAGATCGCCTCCTCATTGACCCTGTGATCGACCGCATAAAATGCGGTGTCCGCCAGCGACGAGTTGAAACTGACGTCTTTCAACGTCGAGGAGTTGTAGGCAATCAGCGGATGCAGCGTGGCACCGGGCGGCGTCGATCGTTCCGGAATCAGGGCGTCCGACAGCCAGTAACGTTCCCGCGCAAAAGGATACCCCGGCAGAGGAATCCGCCGAGGTGTGGTCGAATAGAGACTCTCCCACTCCACGTCCTCGCCGGCAACCCACCGCGAGGCCAGCTCCGTCAGCCGGCCGGTCGCCGTCATTGAAAGCTTCGACGAGCGCTTCCAGCCGCGGCGCGGATCGAGACTGCCTCGGTACAGGCTGGCCGCGGATCCTCGTTTGCTCCAATCGTCCAGCCGCGCGAGGAGCTCATCGACGTCGGAAACGACAGCCGACAGCCGCTCCTCCATCGCTTCCCGCCCGGTCTGCAACGTGTAGCACAGGCTGGCGAGGTCGATGCCGGGCTCCACTCGCAGGCGGGCCACAAGACGGTCGACATACTCACGAAGCCGTTCCTCGTTCCTTGCCGAGAGCGTGAACAGACAGGGGCCGGCTTGCTGCACGCCGGCGATCGACGTCGCGCCTTCGTATTCTTCCAGGACCACGCATGCGTTCACCCCTCCCGCTCCGAAGGAATTGACGAGTGCGCGGCGCGGGTGGGCAGGAGATGACGGCCATTCCGCGAGGCCGTGTTGCAGGTAGAACGGCGAGCTCTCGAATTCGATGTTCGGGTTCGGCTGGTCGGAATGGATGGAAGGAGCCAGCTGATGGTGCTCCATCTGCAGGAGGACCTTCGCCACACCGGCGATACCGGCCGCCGACTCCGCATGCCCGAGATTGGCTTTCACGGAACCGATCGGACAGAACTGCTTTCTCTCCGTCCGTTCGCGAAATGCCCGCGTCAATGCGGCGATCTCGAGGCTGTCGCCCAGTTGTGTCCCCGTGCCGTGCCCCTCGACGTAGCTGATGGTGTCGGGATGAATGTTCGCCTTCTGGAGGGTATGACTGATCAGGGTGGCCTGTGAGATCGGATTGGGCGCAGAGTATCCGTTCGACCGGCCGCTATGGTCATACGCGCTCGCGCGGATGACGGCATAAATGTGATCGTGATCCTCGATCGCTTTGCTGACTGGCTTGAGCACGAGCGTGCCCACTCCCTCGCCGGGCGTAAAACCATCCTCGCCGGCGCCGTAGCTGTGCGTCTTCCCATCGGGCGAAATCATTCGTCTCTGACAGAGCGAGTGATACTTCGCGGGATGCAGATAGAGGTTCACGCCGCCCGCAATGGCCACCTGGCATTCACCACGCCTGAGGCTCTCACTGGCGAGATGAATTGCCACCAGCGACGA
This sequence comes from Thermoanaerobaculia bacterium, assembly GCA_036398925.1. GTDB lineage: Bacteria > Acidobacteriota > Thermoanaerobaculia > Gp7-AA8 > Gp7-AA8 > DASWOB01. The sequence continues at coordinate 73,354 of DASWOB010000015.1, read as the reverse complement.
CGAACAGGCCGTATCGATGGGCAAACTCGGACCGTTGAAGTCGAAAAAGTAGGAGACGCGGTTCGCGATGGACCACGGCATGGCTGTCGGAGCGACAAAGTTTCCGCGGCTCCGCTCTTCGGGCGCCCATAGGTTGTAGGAGTTCGTGGTCACGCCGACGAAGACGCCCACGTCCGCGCTTCCTGCCTTCGGAAAGCGCGTCTGCAGCCGCTCTCTCGTGTAACCAGCGTCTTCGATGGCGCCCCATACCGACTCCAGGAACAGACGCTCCTGGGGATCGATCATGCGCGCTTCCGCGGTCGAGATCTTGAAGAAGCGGGGATCGAACTTGTCGTGGTGGTCCAGGAAGGCGCCCCACTTTCCATAGATCTTCCCGTCCGCGGCCGCGGACGGATCCGGATGATAGAACTCCTCGTAGTCCCAGCGATTCGCTGGTACCAGGCCGGCCAGATCTCGTCCTTGTTTCAGGTTTTCCCAGTATTCGGCGAGGTTCTCGGATTGAGGGTAGTAGCCATGGACACCGATGATTGCGATTGCCTCGAGCTCGTCGCGTCCGTTTGCCGGCACGGCCTCGTATCGGATCGAAGGCTCCTCGACCGGCGCCGGAAGGGAAGGCTCAGCGGCGGGACCGCCGGAGCCGAACCGCGCCGTCAAAGCTTCTCGCGTCTCACGCACGAGGTAAGTTGCGAGCGCGCCGACCGTCTGATGTTCGTACAGCAGTGTTTTCGGCAATGCGCCAAGATCATTCTCCAACTGCGCATTGATCCGGTTGATCATCACGGAATCGATACCGAAGGACTCCAGAGGATCGGACGAACCGATCCGGTCCGGGGTCAGCTTGATCTCTTCGCCGATCAGCGCCTTCAGGTAGGCTTCTGTCCTTTGAAAGAGCGTCGCCGCATCTATGCCCGTCGGTGCCGGCGTGTCTCGATATGCCTTCACCGGCTGCCGGGCCACGAAGGCGGCGATCCGGGACGGGGTTCCGTACAAAGGGACGGCTTGCACCGCATCCGAGGTCAGGAAATCTTCCCAATAGCGGATGCCGTCCTGCGTCGACAGAGGCGAGATGCCGGTCTGCTTTTCGAGAAGCGCGATCGCATCCTGAGGGATGGCCATTCCGCCGTCTTCCCACAGCGGCCAATTGATGGAGAGCGTGCGGCCCGAACGCTTCTCTGCTCGCTTGAGAATCTCCCGGTTCTCCGCAAACGCATCGAGGAAGCGATTTCCGAAGGCGTAATCGCTCTGCCCGACGTTCCCGATCACGCCGGCGACAGAAGAGAACAGGGCGAAAAAGTCCAGATACTCACCGCGCGTGGCCAGATCCACGTGGATCGTGCCGAAAACCTTAGGGGCCAGCACCGCCTCGATCTCTGCCATCGTCTTCCGGAGAATGAATGCGTCGCGATTCACGCCTGCCGCATGAATGACTCCGTTGAGCCCCGAGAAGCGCGCTTTCGCCTCCCGCACGCACCTCTCCATGTCTTCCCGTTTGGCGACGTCGGCCTGCAGAGTCAGGACCTCGGCACCGTAACCCTCCAGCCGGCTCACTGTTTGTTGTTGCCTTGCATCCGGCGCGGAGCGCCCGATGAGGATCAATTTCGACCGGAAGTTCTTCGCCAGGTATTCGGCGAAGATGATTCCGAGGCCGCCGAAGCCGCCGGTGATCAGATAGACACCGTTCTGCCTCAGTGGCAGCGGCGCCGACTTGTTTTCCGCACCGGTCTGCGCCACCAGCAGCCACACGAAGCGCGTTTGTCCGTGGTCTCGATAACGGATCTCCTGGCCGGTCCAGTCATCTTCACTGAGCTCGTCACGGATGAGAGCAGCCTTCTCCAGAAGAGAGGCCTGGCCATCGCTCGCCGTACTGCTTTCGATGTCGATTGTCTTCGTGAGATATCCAGGTTCCTCGAGCGTGAGCGTCTTGAAGAATCCACCGATGGCAGCGCCCAATGGAGTCGTCCCCTTCGAATGGCTGGAGAAGACCGACATGACTCTGAGCGGCACCTGGTGCTTCATCTTCATCAAGGCCCTGCACAGGTTGAACAGCGCATAGAGCCCCTGATTCAGCTGCTGCGCGACCTGTTGTTCGACTTCGAGGCCGCACGTTTCCGAAGCGTGATGCAGCACGACGCCGGGAAGCAGTTTTCTGCTCTCCAGATGCGCGAGTAGCTCGTGGAATTGTTCTTCCCGTTCGGGATCAATGGTGTACGTATCCGGCGCAATCTGCTGGAACGACTTTCCTGGTTTCACCAGGACGATCGATTCGGCCGCGAAGCCGTCCTGCCGCTGCTTGTTCATCGCCAGGAACAGCGCGTCCGAGGGATCGAGGATCAGGATGGGACCATGGCCCGACCGTCTGTCGCTGCGCGCGGCAAGGGCCTTCGGCGCCCATTGCGGGTAGTAATAAGTCCTCCGCTTTTCCTCTGCCTGCTTCGGCGCCTCGACCGCCACAGGAGTCTGCGTAACTTGCGGGACCAGACGCAGCGATGGCTTTTCCTGATCGATCCAGTACCTTTCCTTCGCGAAGGGGTACGTCGGCAGGGTGACTCTTGTCGGGCTCCCGTTCCGGTACAGGAGAGACCAATCGATGCCGGCACCGAGCACCCACAGTCCGGCGATCCTTTCCAGATCGCGGCTCGCCAGCAGGGCTTCGACGAAAGCCTCTCCTGCCGCCCCATCGATGAGATTGGCCGCGCTGGAGTGCGCCTCCTTGAGGTTGCCGTAGAAGACACGTTCCAGGTCAGCAGCGCTACCTCCCGGATTGATCCACTCGGTCAGCTTGCTTCGCAGATCCCCGACGCTCGACGCGACGATCGCCAGCCGTGCGTCCATCGGCGTGCGCCCCACCTGTGAGGTATGGGCCATGCTGGCCAGCGAAACATCCGTGGCGTCGCCGAGGAAATCAGCGACTTTCTCGGCGTAACGACGAAGCGCGTCCGGGGTCTTCGCCGAGAGGACGAAGATCTCGGGCGCCGGCGCCTGTGACGCGGCCCGCGGTTCTCGGGGGTCGACGTACTCTTCCAGAATGAGATGCGCGTTCGATCCGCCGGCGCCGAATGAGCTCACGCCCACACGCCGCGGATGCGCAGACGTGCGCTTCCAGTCCGCCAGCTCCGTCTGGACGCGGAACGGCGAATTGTCGAAATCGATGTTCGGATTCAGAGGCTCCGCATGTAATGACGGAACCAGCTGGTTGTGCCGGATCTGCAGCAGCGCTTTGGTGACCGCGGCGATGCCCGCCGCCGATTCCAGATGTCCGATGTTCGATTTCACCGACCCGATGGCACAGAACTGCTTTTCCTCCGTGGAGCCTTCGAACGCTTGCAGCAAGCCGGTGATCTCGATCGGATCTCCGAGCGACGTGCCGGTTCCGTGCGTCTCGACATAGCTCAACGTTTCGGGGCCGATGTTGGCCTTCCTCAGAGCATCGAGGATCAAGCCGCCCTGGGCATTCGGATTTGGGACCGTATAGCCGTTGGTCTTTCCGCCGTGATTGACGGTGCTCGACTTGATCGTCGCGTAAATCTGGTCTCCGTCGCGCAGGGCCTGCGCCAGCGGCTTCAGCAGAACGGCTCCCACGCCCTCGCCCGGCACGTAGCCATCCCCGCCCGCTCCAAAGCTTCGACACTTGCCGTCGCTGGAGATGAACTTACCCTGGCTCAGGCTCAGATACTTGTACGGATGGATGGTGACATTGACGCCGCCGGCAATGGCCGCATCGATCTCCCCTCGCCGCAGCTCTTCGCACGCGAGGTGAATCGCGGTCAGCGAGGAAGAACACATCGTATCCAGCGCCAGACTGGGACCGTGGAAGTCGAAAAAGTAGGAGACCCGATTGGCGATGGAGGCGAGCGACGAGCCGGCAAAGTCCGCATTGCCTCGGAGCATCGATTCGACGCCGAAGAGCTCGTACTGCCCCCACATCACTCCCACGTAGACGCCGACGCGCCCTCCGGAGATGCTGTCTTTCGTGTAGCCGGCGTCTTCGATGGTTTGCCACGCCGTCTCGAGAAACAGGCGCTCCTGCGGATCGAGCAATGCGGCTTCTTTCGGCGAGATGTTGAAGAACAGCGGATCGAATTTGTCGACGTCGTCGATGAACCCGCCCCACTTGCTGTAGCTCTTCCCGGGCTTGTTCGGATCGGGATCGAAGTACAGATCGTGATCCCATCGGCCTGACGGAACCTCGGTGATGCAATCGCGGCCGCCTTGCAGGTTCCGCCAGAACTCCTGCAGGTTCTTCGCCTGGGGATATCGTCCGGCCAGTCCGACGATGGCGATGTCGATCGGCTCCGTCGTGCTGGAACCCGGTCGCCGGCTCCTCGTTCGTCCCGCCGGAATCGCTGTCGGCTTTTCGATGACGGCTCGATGAGCAACGTCGGCTTTGGGGTGTTCGTGGAGCGGCCCCACCTTCTCCCGCAGTGTGGCCGGATGCGCCTTCATGAAATACGCGGCCAGCGCGGCGATGCTCTGGTATTCAAAGAACAGCGTCTTGGAGAGCGAGCCGAACGTCTTTTCCAGCTGGTTCGTCAGCTTCATCGCCAGAATCGAATCGATTCCGTACCGCTCCAGCGCGGCCTGCGGGTCGATCTTCCGAAACGGCACTTTCAAGAGTGCCGAGAACTCCGTCCGCAGGTAGTCCTCCGCCTTTACGGCGAAGCTCTCCGGAACGACCACCACCGCTGTCGTCCGTTCCGGCTGCGGCTCGAACAGGATCGCCGGCGAGGCAAGCAATGCATGGCGGATCCGGCCGAGGTCTCCTTCCACGACCAGCACCTGATCGTGGGGCAACACCAGGCTCCGGTAGAACGCCTGCATTCCGGCTGCGGTCTGCATCGGCTGCATGCCAGTGGTCTGTTGCAACAGTTCCAGGGTGGCCGGCCCGATCTCCATCCCGCCCGCTTGCCATAGCGGCCAGTTGATGGAGCGCGTGCGCCCGTGCCGTTCTTTCGCTGTCACCTGCCGATTGCGATACGACGCAAACTGGTCCATGAAGCCATTCGCGGTCGCATAATCCGCCTGGCCCAGATTCCCCATCGCACCGGCAATCGACGAAAACAGCACGAAGAAATCCAGTTCCACATCGCGGCTGGCATGATCGAGGTGGAACGTCCCGGTGACCTTCGGAGCCAGCACCTGCTCGAACTCGGAGCCGCCCTTCTTCACAATGAAGTGATCGGAGATCATGCCGGCACTGTGCAGGATCCCGTTCAGTCGTCCGTACTCGCCACGGATGGAGGTGATTCGCTGACTGACCTCCTTCGCATCACCGAGGTCCAGTTGCCGGTAGCTCACCCGCGCGGCCTGCCCGGACAATGCATCCAGAAGGCCCTGCTTTTTCGCGGTGAGGGCGGATCGTCCCGTCAGCACCACCCGTCCTTTGCCGGTCCGCTCGAGGATTTCCTTGGCGAAGAGAAGGCCCAAACCTCCGAACCCACCGGTGATGAGGTAAACACCGTCCTCGCGGAACGCCAGCGGTGACTGCTCGAGCTCTGCCGGTACCTCCTGCCAACGCAACACTTCTCGTTTGCCCTGACTGTACCGGACCACCGCATCCGCCCCGTGGCTCTTCTCGTTCTGGAACTGCCGTGCCAGTTCCTCGGCCGTCGCGCCGGCGGAAACGAGCATGAGCTGACCGGTGAACCGGGGATTTTCCAGCGCCGCCGTCTTCAATAACGCCGACAGGCCTGCGAACAGCACTCGTTCCTGATGGTCAGGAACGACAATCTGGACCAGCACCTGGCCCTGCGGCTTGCCGCAAAGGATGCTTTGCACCCGTTCAAAACAGGCAACGGCATAGTCGCTATAACGCTGCGAAATGCTCTCGCCCTCCTTGAATTGCAGCGACAACGAGTGACTCTGCGGAAGCAGAGACTGGAGTTGCTCAGTGTCGATCGACGACATCTCGCACAGAGCAACATGGTGCTCCGCGAATTCCATCGATCGGCCGGCTGCGAGATTGTCCGCTTGCCAGACCGGGACGGCCAGCAGACTGCCGATCGCGTTGCCTGGCGCGGCAGCCATATCGACGGCTCCCCGCAGTGCACGCGAAGACAACCCGCGCATTTGCACACAGACATTCCCGCGCTCGTCGCACAGGTCGATGTCCAGCTTGACGACCGGATCCCCCGCCTGACTTCCGGCTGAATGACGCACCCAGCTGACCATGGCCGAGGTGCAGGGCGAGACAATGCGCAGCACGTCGAGCGCAAACGGCACTCGCGCCTCGGTTGACAACGTGGCCAGATCCTCGACCAGGCCGACGGCCGCCTGTATCGCGCTGTCCATCAGACTGGGATGAAGGACGTAATCGCCCGACGTCTCCTCGACCGTTGCCGGCAACCGGAGCCGCGCCAGGATCTGGCCGGTGCCTCGCTGGATGCTGCTGATCCCCTGAAGGGCAGGTCCGTAATTCAGACCGATCCGGGCAAACGCCGCGTAGACGCCGTCCGGCTGCAATAGTCCGCGATCCATCTGTCCGGCGAGCTGCTCGAGATCGAGCCTCTGCGGCGCCGGCTCGCGGCTTGCGACCGCGATGCCCTGACAATGGACGGTCTCCTCGCCTCCATTGTGGCTATAGATCTCGTATTCGACCTGCTCGCGATCGTTGGCGGCCAGCGCGAGACTGATCTGACGAGCCTGCGTCACGACGATCGGCTGCGCCCAGACGACATTACGCAACTCGAGCACGGTCGCTTCGGGCCGCGTGCGCCATGCCTCTTCGACCGCCGCCCGCGCCATTTCCAGATAGGCGACACCGGGCAGGACCTTGCTGGCCGCGCGCCCGTCCGCCTTGACCTGATGATCCGCAATGAAGAATTCGTCTCCGGTAAATGCCGAGCGATAGCGTTGTTCGCTGAGATCGGAGGTGTTGCTGTGCAGCAATGGGTGAAGGACCGCCGTTGCGAGCCCGTTCACGGCCACCTCCCCACCGGTTGCGGTGTCGATCCAGTAGCGTTCCCGGGCGAACGGATATGTCGGTAGACTGATCCGGCGCGGCCGGGCTTCGCCGTAAAGCTTGCTCCAGTCCAGCTCGAGCCCTTTGACCCACAGGTCCAGCAGCTTGGCGACTTTATTGTTGCCGATCCATTTATCGACCGTTTGCTGCAGGTCGCCATCGGTGCTGAACACCGACAGTGTTTCGTTGCTCCGCTTCACCTGGCCCTGATAGACATCCTCGAGCCCCTGCTCGCCGGCCGCATAAGCGCGCAGCTTGTCGATCAACTCTTCGGCCGAGCTCACGACGAAGCCGAGGCGTTCCTCCATCGGCTCCCGGCCGACCTGAAGGGTATACGCCAGGTCGACCAGATCGATGGCATTCAGCCGAGGCTGAACGAAGTCGAGCAGATCACGGACTTTCTGCTCCAGTTGCTCGCCCGTCCTGGCGGAAAGGAGGATGACCACCGGCACGAGAGTCAGCGACGGGGACACCGCCGGCTGATACTCCTCGATGAGAAGGTGTGCATTCGACCCGCCGGCACCGAAGGACGAGAGGCCGGCGATGCGTGGCAGCTTCCTGCCGTCGATCACCGGCTGCTCCCACGTTCTCAACGACTGATTGACGATGAAGGGGCTCCGCGCAAAGTCGATGTGCGGATTCAACTGCGCCGAATGGAGCGACGGCACTATTTGCTGATGCTGCATCTGCAACAGGACTTTCGTGAGCCCCGCAACGCCCGCGGCGGATTCGCAATGGCCGATGTTCGATTTTACCGATCCGATCCGGCAGAATTCGGTGTCCTGCGTATCCTGATGGAACGCCTTGCTGAGGGCGGCGATCTCGATCGGATCTCCCAGAGTCGTCCCGGTGCCATGCGCCTCGACGTAACTGATATGGCGTGCGTCAATGTGTGATTCAGCCAATGCGCGGCTGATCGCGGTCGCCTGTGCCTGCGGATTCGGAACGGTATAACCGTTGGTCTTGCCGCCGTGATTGAGCGCGCTGCCTCGAATGAGCCCGTAAATGTGGTCGCCGTCTCGTTTCGCCTCTGACAGGCGCTTCAGGACCACCACCCCCACGCCTTCGCCCGGGATGTACCCGTCACCGCCTTCGCCGAAACTCTGGCAGTGGCCGTCGCTGGAGATGAATTGCCCGGCGCTGAGCACCAGGTACTTGTTCGGATGTACGGTGACGTTGACCCCTCCGGCGATGGCGACGCTGGTGCGGCCCAGCTTCAGATCCTGACAGGCGTAATGGATGGCCGTCAGCGAGGAAGAGCACATGGTGTCCAGCGTCACGCTGGGACCGTGCAGGTTGAGGGCGTACGACACGCGATTGGCGATGCTAGCGGTACTGCCCGGAATGCCGAGGCGCTTGCCGCGCGCGGCGGCTTCAGCACCGAACAGCTGGTATTCGTTGTACATGACGCCCGCGTACACGCCGACCTGGCCCGGCAGATCGTGCTCGTATGGAACCTGGAGACTGGCGCGGGTGTATCCGGCGTCTTCCATCGCCATCCACGCGTGCTGCAGGAAGAGGCGCTCCTGCGGGTCGATGAGCTCCGCATCGACCGGCGAGATGCTGAAGAACAACGGGTCGAATTCATCCACCCCGGCGATGAAGCCGCCCCACTTGCTGTAATGGTGGCCGCTTTGCTGGCGATCATCGCTGAAGTACTCCCGCCAGTTCCAGCGCTCCGTCGGAACTTCGCTGATACAGTCTTTGCCGTCACGCAGATTGACCCAATACGCTTCGAGATCGAGCGCTTCGGGATACCGTCCGCTCAATCCGACGATCGCAATCGGCTCGTCGTTGATGGCCGGGGGTGGTGCAGCACTCTGCAGGTGACTGAACCGGCGGCTCGAGACCAGCTTCGTGGCGGCGGAAGGGAGAACCTGCACGGCATCGCTCTGACGGGCGGAGGCCGGAGACAGCAGCGCGCTCAATTGCGCGGAATGATGAGCGGTGAAGTAGTCACCGAGCTCGTGAATGGTCTGATATTCGAAGAACAGGGTCTTGGAGAGTGAGCCGAACGTTTTCTCCAGCTGATTCGTCAGCTTCAGCGACAGGATGGAGTCGATTCCGTAGGTCTCGAGTGGAGCTTGTGGATCGATCCGGTGGGACGGCATTTTCAGCAATGCCGACAATTGCTTGCGCAGGTAGTCGCGCGTCTTCTCCGCAAAGCTGTCATCGACGACCATCGCGAGCGCCGGCTGTTCCGCTTCCGGTTCGGCCGCCATCGCGGGACCGGCAAGCAGAGCCCGGCGCAGGATGGTGAGGTCACCTTCCACGACCAGCATCTGGTCGTAGGGCAACGACAGGCTGCGATGAAAGGCCTGCATGCCGGTGACAGTCTGCAGGGGTTGCATGCCGGTGGTCTGTTGCAGCAGTTCCTGTGCGGCCGGATCGATGCCCATCCCGCCGGCTTGCCACAACGGCCAGTTGATCGACAGCGTGCGCCCATGACGCTGCCTCGCCGCCACCTGCCGGTTGCGGTACGCCGCCAGCTGGTCCATGAAGCCATTCGCCGTGGCGTAATCCGCCTGTCCCACGTTCCCCAGCGCACCGGCAACAGAAGAGAACAGCACGAAGAAGTCGAGCTCGAGGAGCCGGCTGGCCTGGTCGAGGTTGTACGTACCGGTGACTTTCGGCTCCAGCACCTCGCTGAATTCCGCTCCGGCCTTGTTCAGGATGAAGTGGTCCGCAATCATGCCGGAGCAGTGAAGGATGCCGTTGAGCTGGTGGTGCTCGTAATTGACGGCCGCGATGAGACGCTTGACCTGATCGAGGTCACTCAGGTCCACTTGCCGATAGCCGACGCGCCCGGGTGCGGACAACGTCTCCAGGCGCGCTTTCGTTTCGGCGTTCATTGCCGAGCGCCCGGTCAGGACGACGCGCGCGTCGCCGCTCTGCTCAAGGATTTCACGGGCGAACAGAGTCCCCAGCCCACCGAGGCCGCCGGTGATCAGGTAGACACCGCCGTCCTTGAACGCGATCGGGGCCTGATCCGCGCTGGCCGGCACTTCCTGCCAGCGGAGCACCTGGCGCGTGCTCTGTTCGTACCGGATCAGCGCTTCCACCGCACCCGCCTGTTCGGCTCTCAGCCAGCTCGCCAGTTCCTCGGCCGTCGTCTCCGCCGGCACGAGGATGAGCTGATTGACGAAGTGCGGATTCTCCAGCGCGGCCGTCTTCAGCAATCCCGACAGTCCAGCCAGCAGCGCCTGCTCCTCGTAGTCAGGAACGACGATCTGGAAGAGCACCTTGCCCTCAGGCCTGGCCCCGAGGATTTCCTGGATACGTTCCAGGCACGCGAGCGCGTAATCGCCGTAGCGCTGCGCAATCCGTTCCTGCTTCCCCGCTTCCAGGGACAAGCATCGGCTGTGCGGCAGCAACGTGGCCACCTCTCCGGCGTCGACGTTCGACAGCTCGCACAGAACGACGTGATGCTCCGAGTATTTGCTGTCTTTCGCGCCGGCCAGGACCTCCACACCGCTCGTCAGCCAGACCGGCGTCGCCAGCAGACTCCCCGTCACCTTCTCCGGTACGGTCATCACACGCGAAGAGAATCCGTGCATCTGGACACAGACGTTCCCGAGCGCATCGCACAGGTCAACATCCAGTCTGACGACGTTGTCCGCGGCCTGACTGCCGGCGGCGTAACGCACCCAAGCCATCATCTCCGGCGTGCATGGCGCGATGATGCGCAACGTGTCCAGCGCAAACGGCACCCGCGGCTGCGTCGGGTCGGCCCCGACGTCCACCAACCCGACCGCTGCCTGCAGCGCACCATCCATCAGACTCGGATGAAGGATGTAGTCGCCCGCGCTTTCTACGACGCTACTGGGCAGTCGCAGCCGCGCCAGTAACTCGCCGCTCCCTCGCTGGAGGGCGGTGATACCTTGAAACGCCGGGCCATACACAAGCCCCATCCGGGTAAGCGTCGCGTAAACGCCATCCGCCTCCAGTGAGCCTTCCTCCATCCGCGCCTCGAGCCGCTCAAGGTCGAGCTTCGCCGGCGCGGGCTGGCGGCTGAACACCGCGCGACCTTGGCAGTGAACGACCTCCTGGTCCGCGTCCTCGCTGTAGATTTCGTAATCGAGCTGCTCGTCGTCGCTGGACGACAGCGCAATGCTGACTTGCTTCTTCTCGGTGACGACGATCGGTTGCGCCCAGACCGTGTTGTGCAGTTCCAGCATCATCGCATCCGGACGCGCCGGCACCGCCTGCTCGATCGCGGCACGCGCCATTTCCAGATAAGCGACACCGGGCAACACCTTTTGACTCGGGCGGCCGTTCGCCGACACCTGATGGTCAACAAGGAAGAACTCTTCGCCCGTCAAGGTCGAGCTGTAGCGCTGCTGGCTCAGATCGGAGGTGTTGGTGTGCAGCAGCGGGTGAATGACCGAAGGCGCCGCGACTGACGGCAACGTGCTGATCGCCGCACCCTGTTTGCCCGCCGTGGTGTCGATCCAATAGCGCTCTCGGGCAAACGGATACGCGGGCAGGCTGACTCGCGGCGGTGTGATGTCTCCGTACAGCTTGTTCCAATCCACCTCCAGGCCTTTGACCCACAGGTCCAGGAGCTTGGATAGTTTCCTGCCGGCCATCCATCGGCCGATCGCTTCCTGAAGGTCACTGTCGGTGCTGAATAGTGAAAGGGTCTCGTTGTTTCGCTTCACCTGGCCGAGCCAGCTGTCTTCGATCCGCTGCTGGCCGGCTACATGGGCTTGGAGCTTCTCGATCAGCTGCGCTGCCGAGCTCACGATGAACGCGAGGCGCTCATCCATTGGCTCCCGTCCTACCTGGAGCGTGTAGGCGACGCCCACCAGATCGATGGTGTTCCGCCGCGGCCGTAGAAAGTCCAAGAGGTCGCGCGCCTTCTGCTCCAACTGCTCCGCCGTCCTCGCCGACAGCAGGATCACCACCTCCACAAATGCCATCGGTTGCCGGACCGGCGGTTGATGTTCCTCCACGATCATGTGGGCGTTCGATCCGCCCGCGCCGAACGACGAGAGCCCGGCGATGCGTGGCAGAGTGCGGCCGTCGATTACAGGCTGCTCCCACGTTTTCAACTCCTGATTGACAAGGAACGGGCTCTTCTCAAAGTCGATGTAAGGATTGAGCCGCGCCGAATGCAGCGACGGGACGATCTGCTGATGCTCCATCTGCAGCAGGATCTTGGTCAATCCGGCAATTCCGGCAGCGGACTCACAATGGCCGATATTCGATTTGGCGGACCCGATCAGGCAGAACTGCGTGTCTGTGGTGTATTTCTGAAAAGCTTTATTCAGTGCAGCGATCTCGATGGGATCGCCCAGCTTTGTGCCGGTCCCATGAGCTTCGATGTAGCTGATGTGTCGCGCGTCGATATGGGATTCAGTCAATGCCCGGCTGATGGCGCCGGTCTGCGCCTGCGGGTTCGGCACCGAGTATCCATTGGTCTTGCCGCCATGCGAGAGCGCGCTGCCTCGTATGATTCCGTAGATGTGATCGCCGGCCCGCTCCGCCTCGGACAAGCGTTTCAGGACGACGACGCCGACGCCTTCCCCGGGGATGTACCCGTCACCGCCCTCGCCGAAGCTCTGGCAGTGGCCATCACTGGAGATGAACTGCCCCTCGCTGAGCACCAGGTATTTATTGGGATGGATGGTGACGTTGACCCCGCCGGCAATCGCCAGACTGGTTCGCCCACGCTTCAGGTCCTCGCAAGCAATGTGAATGGCCGTCAACGACGAAGAGCACATCGTGTCCAGCGTCATGCTGGGCCCGTGCAGGTTGAGGGCGTAAGAGACACGATTGGAGATGCTGGCTACGCTGCCGGGCACTCCGAGTCGTTCCCCTCGAGCGGTCGCTTCGGCGCCGAACAGCTGATACTCGGCATACATGACGCCGACATACACGCCCACCTGCCCCGGGAGATCGTGCTCGTACGGCACCTGCAGGCTCGCACGGGTGTAGCCGGCATCTTCGATGGCCATCCACGCATGCTGCAGGAAGAGGCGCTCTTGAGGATCGATGAGCTCTGCACCGACCGGAGGGATGTTGAAGAACAGCGGGTCGAACTCATCGACGCCCGCAATGAAGCCACCCCACTTGCTGTAATGGTGTCCGCCTTCACTGCGATCTTCGCTGAAATACTCCCGCCAGTCCCAGCGCTCCCGCGGCACCTCGACGATGCAATCTTTCCCGTCGCGCAGGTTGCTCCAGTAGGTTTCGAGATTGACGGCCTCGGGGTACCGTCCGCTCAACCCGATGATGGCGATCGGCTCCTCAGCTTTTGTCGCATCCGTGACGGCGCTCCGCCGGCGGTTCGAACGCCGGCTCGACGCCAGCCTCGCGGGCGCGGTCAAAACCGTCGCGGCCGGTGGTACGGCCTCGCTGGCGTGAGTCGTGGCGGGTGCCAAAAGCGCGATCAAGAGCGCCGAATGCTGGGCGATGAAGTATTCCGCCAGCTCACGGATGGTTTGATATTCGAAGAACAGGGTCTTGGACAATGAGCCGAACGTCGTCTCCAACTGGTTGGTCAGCTTCATCGCCAGAATGGAGTCGATTCCGTAGTTCTCCAGAGCGGCTCGCGGATCGATTTGCTGCGCCGGCAGTTTCAACAGCTCCGAAAATTGCCTGCGCAGATACAGTTCGGTCTTTTCCGCGAGACTCTCCCGATCGATCTCGGCAGCAATCGCGGGTTGCTCCTCTTGCCGTTCAGCTGGCGCGGCGGGGCCGGCAAACAGTGCTCGGCGGATCTGGACGCGATCGCCTTCCACCACGAGCATCTGGTCACCGGGCGCCGCAAGGCTGCGATAGAACGCCTGCACACCAGTTGTCGTCTGCAGCGGCTGCATGCCGCTGGTTTGTTGCAGCCGTTCCTGACTCGCGGCATCGATCGCCATTCCTCCGGCTTGCCACAACGGCCAGTTGATCGACCTGGTGCGCCCATGCCGTAGCTTCGCGCTCACCTGCTGATTCCGATACGCGGCAAAGTGATCCATGAAACCGTTCGCCGTGGCGTAATCGGCCTGCCCGGGATTCCCCATCGCAGCGGCGGCAGACGAAAACAACACCAGGAAGTCGAGCTCAACGTCCCGGCTGGCCTGATCGAGGTTGTACGTGCCGGTGACTTTCGGCGCGAGAACCTCGGCAAATTCGATACTGTTCTTCTTCAGGATGAACTGGTCCTCAATCATCCCGGCACAATGAAGGATACCGTTCAGCTGTCCGTATTCGTCCTTGACAGTCTCAATGAGCTGCCGGACCTGGTCCCGGTTTCCCAGGTCGAGCTCTCGATAGGTGACCCGACCGGCCTGGGGGGATAGTTCATGGAGCTGCGCTTTTTTCTCCGCGCTCAATCCGGAGCGCCCCGTCACAACCACCCGTGCGTTGCGGGTCTGCTCGAGAATCTCTCTGGCGAAGAGCACGCCCAGTCCACCGAGCCCACCGGTGATCAGGTAGACGCCGTGGTCGTGGAAGGCAACCGGTGGCTGTTCCGGATCTACCGAGACCTCCTGCCAACGCAAGACCTGGCGCACGCTTTGTTCATATCGGATCAGGGGATCCAGCCCGCCGCGTTTCTCGTCCTCCAGATGCCATTGCAGTTCTTCCGCTGTGATGGCGGGCGGTACGAGGATGAGCTGCCCGATGAACAGCGGATTTTCCAGTGCCGCCGTCTTCAGCAATCCCGATAGGCCGGCAAGCACGGCTTGCTCCTGATCATCGGCAACGACGACCTGGACCAGTACCTTGCCTTTCAGCTTGGCCCGAAGGAGTGACTGGATCCGGTCGAAACATGAAAGCGCGTACTCGCTGAAGCGCTCTGCAAGGTTCTTCTGCCGCTCTGCTTTCAGGGACAGCGTGTGCGGCACGTCGAGGTGCGACAGGTCGCACAGGATTACGTGACTTTCTGCGAATGCCAGAGTACCGGCGTCACCGGCGGTCTCGACGCCATTCGGCTGCCAGATCGGTACGGCCAGAAGGCTGCCGGTCGATGGGCTCTGTGCTGCGTTGCCCAACGCACGCCAGGAGAATCCACGCATCTGGATGCAGACATTCCCCTGTTCATCGCACAGATCGATATCCAGCTTGACGACCCTGTCCGTGGCCTGGCTGCCCGGTACGTAACGCAGCCACGCGAACATGTCCGAGGTACACGGGGAGAGGATTCGCAACGTCTCCAGAGCAAAGGGCAGTCGTGCCTGAACGGACTCGGGTCCATTGTCGGCCAATCCGATCGCCGCCTGCAGGGCGCCATCCATCAAGCTCGGGTGCAGGACGTAGTCTGCGGCGCCGGTCGCGCTCGCAGGCAGCCGCAACTGCGTCAGTACCTGACCGGCCCCTCGATGGATGGCCGTGATGCCTTGAAACGACGGCCCATACATCAGCCCCATCCGGGCGCACGCCGCGTACACGGTGTCGGGCTCCAGCTTGCCCCGCGTCATTTCGCGCTCGAGTTGCTCGAGATCAAGGGTGACAGGAGGCGGCTTGGGGCTCCACAACGCACGGCCCTGGCAATGGACGATCTCCTGATCCGCGTCCTGGCTGTAGATCTCGTAGTCGACCTGGTTGCCGTCGTTCACCGACAACGCGATGTCGACCTGCTTGCTCTCACTGACGACGATTGGCTGTGCCCAGACCGTGTTGTGCAGTTCCAGCACCGTCGGTTCGGAGGGCAGTGGCAATGCCTGTTCGATGGCCGCGCGGACCATCTCCAGATAGGCGACTCCGGGCAGCACCTTCTGACCCGCGCGGCCGTTCACGGCTACCTGATGATCGGCCAGAAAGAGCTCGTGCCCAGTGAATATCGAGCTATACCGCTGCTCGTTCAGATCGGAAATATTGCGGTGCAGTAGCGGGTGAATGAGAGATGCCGTTGCCGGTGTCGTAGAGCGGCGAGAAAACTGCTGAACGAGCCGTACGGCATCCGCCTTCGACAGTCTTTTGCTTTTGAGTTCCGCAACCACGTACTCGATAAAGTCGATCATTTATGGGTCTCTCTGGGTGGACCATCTACTGCGATTGATGCGGGGAGGGAGGAGGGGGGTGAAGCCCGCGGTCTTTTACACCAGCGCCCGCAGCGCTTGCGCGGCGTAGCCACTGTCGATCGTGTCATCAGCAATCTGATTGATGATGTCTTCGATCGTTTTCATGTCTGCATCAGCAGCGAGGTGGTTGTCCGACGGTTCCTCCGAGAGCGACTCGTCGATCCAGCAACGTTCTCTGGCAAACGGGTACGTCGGCAAGTTGATGCGCCGAGACGTCGCGCCGCCATAAAGCCTGTTCCAGTCGAAGGCGGAGCCTCGAATCCAGGCATTCAGAAGCGGCGTGAGCTCCTTGTGCCTAATCCACCGCTCGATCGCCTCGTCAGAGTCTTCGTCGCGACCGGTCGTCGTCACCACGTTGCCGGGCTCGATCAGGCCCTGCTGAAGGCCCTCGACATCTCGATCGCCGCTGGCATATGCGCTCAGTTTCTCGGCCAACTGCTCGACGGACGTCACCACGAGGCCAACGCGCACCGCCATTGCCTCCCTGCCGATTTGCAGAGTGTAGGCAAGGGCCGCCAGATCCAGCGGCTGCGTCGCCGCGCGCAGGAACTGCAGAAGCTCCCGCGACTTCTGGCGAAGCGCTTCCGCGGTCCTGGCCGAAAGAGGAACAATGACGGGCGAGTTTGCGGTGGGCCGCGCTGCCGGCTCGACGGGCGATGCGTATTCCTCAATAACGAGATGTGCGTTGGTGCCGCTGAAGCCGAACGAGCTGACGGCGGCACGCCGCAGAGAACCTTCGGGCACATCCCAGGCCTTCGTTTCGCGACTGATGTAGAAGGGTGAGTTCCTGAAATCAAACCGGGAGTTTTCCTTGGTTACGTGCAGCGTAGGCACCAGTGTTCGATGCCGCATCGACAGCAGAACCTTTTGAATGCCGGCCACGCCCGCGGCTGCTGTGGTATGTCCGAGGTTGCTCTTCACGGAACCCAACGCGCAGAAGTTCTTCTTCGCCGTCTTTTCACGAAAGACGGTCGCAATCGCTTCCAGCTCGATCGGATCGCCCAGCTTCGTTCCCGTACCGTGAGTCTCGATGTAACTGATGCTCTCCGGATCGATCTGATGTCGGGCATAGATGCCACGTTCGAGCTCAATCTGACTGTTGACACTCGGCGCCGTGATGCCGTTCGTCCTGCCGTCCTGGTTGAGACCTGAGCCGAGAATGACACCGTAGATGACGTCGCCGTCCTTCTCGGCGTCGCTGAGGCGCTTGAGCACCAAAGCGCCCACTCCTTCGCCATTGACGATCCCATCAGCCGAATCGTCGAACGTCTTGCATTGCCCTGTCGGAGAGAACATCCCGGCCTGGCTCATGGCCACGTAAGATTCGGGGGTCAGCCACAAACTGACCCCTCCTGCCAAGGCCATGTCGATCTCACCGCTGAGGATGGCCTGGGAAGCCAGATGAATCGCGACGAGCGAAGACGAGCAGGCCGTATCGACCGAGATGGCCGGACCCTTCAGATTCAGGTGGTACGCGATCCGCGCGGCCGCGATGGCGTAGCTGTTACTGGTGACCGGCGCTGACAGAACCCCTTTGCGGGCCAGGAGCGACATGTAGTCGCTGGTTGAAATGCCGAGGTATACGCCACATTTTTTATTGCTCAGGGTGGCCGTGGAGTAGCCCGCATCCTCGAACGCCCTGTAGCTCTCCTGCAGGAACAGACGGTGCTGAGGATCGATGTACTCAGCCTCCTGCGGAGAGATACGGAAGAACAGCGGATCGAAACGATCGACGTCGTCCAGCGCCCCTAACCATTTCGAGTACGTCGTATCGGTCCTGGTGCGGTCAGGATCGTAGTAACGGTTGACGTCCCACCGGGATGCAGGCACCTCGGCAACAGCGCTCCTGCCTTCCACTAGATTTTCCCAATACTGATTCAGGTCCTTCGCTTGCGGGTATCGTCCGGACATTCCTATGATCGCGATCTTGTCTTCCGCGGGCCCGCGCGCGCCTGTTGTTTTACGAGCGGCCCGCGGTGCCCTGGTGAGGATCGGGAACGAATGGGCCATCGGAACGGAAGAGGGGGCGGGCGCCACGACGCTCTCCTGCGGAACAGCTGGCAACTTCCGGATTTCCTGTTCCAGGAATTCCGCAAACTCCTTCACCGTCGAATAGTCGAAGAGACGGAGGTGGGACAGCTCGGTGCTATAGGACTTGTTGATCGCCACAATCAACTGCGCGCCCAGGAAGGAGTCGAGACCAAAGTCAACGAACGGCTGCTCGTCATCGATGGCCGCCTGGTCGACGCCCAGCACCGCGGTCAGCAGCGACTTGAGTTGTTGCTGGAGTTGATTCGTGCTGACGGCCGTCGCGCTTCCCGCGGTCGCCTGCCCGGACCGAGAGGCTGCGTGCGGCCGAGAAGATGAGGCGAAGAGTCGTGCCTTCTGCAGGTACGCGGTGATCCTCGGCCGAATGCCTTCCACGACCAGCACCTGGTCATACGGCAACGAGAGGCTGCGGTAGAACGCCTGCAGGCCGGTTGCGGTATGCATCGGTTGCACGCCGGTGGCGCGGTGCACCAGCTCCTGCGTGGCGTGATCGATGGCCATCCCCCCCGCGCGCCACAATGGCCAATTGATCGATCGAGTTCGCCCATACCGGCGCCCTGCGGCGACCTGCCGATTGCGATCGGCCGCGAACTGGTCCATGAACGCGTTCGCGGTCGCGTAATCGGCTTGTCCGATGTTCCCCAACGCCGCGGCCACGGAAGAGAACAGCACGAAGAAATCGAGTTCCACGTCGTGTGTGGCCTGGTCGAGATGGAACGTGCCAGCGACCTTCGGCGCCAGGACGTGGCGGAATTCGGCGCGTTCCTTTTTCACCATCACGCTGTCCGCAATCATGCCCGCACAGTGCAGGATGCCGTTCAGCTGGTGATACTCGTCGCGAATGCCAGCGATCAGGCGCTCGACCTGATCGGCGTCGCCGAGATCCACCTGCCGATAGGTGACACGACCCGGTTGCACCGACAGAGTGTCCAGCCTCCTTTGCGCTTCCGCGCTCCATTCCGAGCGTCCCGTCAACACCACCCTCGCCCTGGAGGTCTGCGCGAGGATCTCCCTGGCGAAGAGGAGACCGAGAGCGCCCATCCCGCCGGTGATCAGATAGACACCCTGATCGTTGAACGCGACCCGCGACATGTCCGGGTCCGCCGCGACCTCTTGCCAGCGCAGGAGCTGCCGCGCGCCGTGCTCGTACCGAACCAGCGGATCGAGGCCGCGGCGCTTCTCGTCTCGCAGGCGCGGAGCCAGTTCGCCCGGCGTCGTATCGGGCGCGATGAGGATGAGCTGACCGGTGAGGCGGGGATTCTCCAGTGCCGCCGTCTTGAGCAATGCGGAGAGTCCGGCGAATATGGCTTGCTCCTCATGGTTCGCGACCACGATCTGGACGAGCACCTTGTCTTTCGATTTCTGCTCGAGGATTTCCTGGATCACCTCAAAGCACGCCGCCGCGTAGCCGCTGTAACGCTGCGCAACGTTCTCGAGCAACCCGGCTTGCAGTGACACGCAGTGTGCACCCGGCACCAGCGGCTCCAACTCCGTCGGCTCAACCGTTGAGACCTCGCAAAGGACGACATGATGCTCCGCGTATACGAACTCACCCGCGGCGGCATCCATCTCGACCGCCTCCCATGCCGGAGCGGCAAGCAGACTGCCGATCTCTTGATCTCGCGTGGCGGTCGTACCGATATTGGCGCTCATCACCTGCAATGACAGCCCCTGCATCTGCACACAGACGGTCCCACGCGCATCGCACAGATCGATATCAATCTGGACGACATCGTCCGTCGCCTGCGCGCCGGGTGCATGCCGCGGCCGGGCCACCATCTCGTCGGTACATCGCGACACGATCCGCAGCGTTCTCAGCGCCAGCGGCCAGCGCGGGTGAACTGCGCCCGCCCCGCCACTGGTCAACGCAATCGCCGCCTGCAGCGCGGCGTCCATTGAATGGGGATGCAGCAGGAAATCGGCCGAGCTGTTTGTCAGCGCACTCGGGAGTCGCAGGTGCGCCAATGATTCACCGTTCGCCTGAAGCCGCTCGAGGTCGAGCGCGACCGGTGCCGGGTCACGACTCCAGAGGGCGCGGCCCTGACAGTGGATGATCTCCTGCCCCGCCACATCCTGGCTCTCGATCTCGAAGCCGATCTGCTCGTCGTCTCGAGCAGACAACGTGATGCTGAGCGGCTTCCCGGCGACGATGGCGATCGGCTGCGCCCAGACCGTATCGTGCAGTTCCAGCAGCGTCGCGCCGGGTGGCGCCGGCAAGGCGCGCGCGATCGCGGCGCGTGCCATCTCCAGACACGCGAAGGGCGGCAGGATCTTCTCACCGCCACGATCGACGATGAAGGGCTCCTCGCCAGTAAATGTCGAGCTATAGCGGTGCTGACTCAGATCGGACGTATTGCTGTGCAACAGCGGATGAAGGACCGCCGTTGTCGATGACACGACTGCGCTCTGCTGCATCGGCGCGGTGTCGATCCAGTAGCGCTCTTTGGCGAAAGGATACGCCGGCAGATCGACGCGCCGCGGCCTGACGTCGCCATACAGCTTGTGCCAATCGAGCTCGAGGCCTTTGACCCACAGATCCGCCAGCTTCGGGAGCCGTTTGTCAGCGATCCATTTGCCGACGGTTTCGGCGAGGTCCGCATCGTTGGTGAATAGCGCGACTGCTTCTTTGCTGCGCCTCACCTGTCCGTGATAGGTGTCGGCAATCGTCTGTACGCCATCGACATACGCCTGGAGCTTCGACGCCAGCTGATCGACTGAGCTCACCACGAAGCCGATGCGTTCATCCATCGCCGCTCGGCCGACCTGCAGCGTATAGGCAATGTCGTGGAGATCGCCGGACGGCCTGCCGCCACGAAGGAAGGCCAGCAGATCGCGCGCTTTCTGGCGAAGCTGTTCCGCGGTCCTGGCAGAGAGCGGAATGATCGTTTGCGTGTCTTCCGGAACGACGGCAACTGGTCGCTCCGCGCCAGCAGCCGACTGATACTCGCCGATGACGAGATGGGCATTGGTCCCACTGAAGCCGAACGAGCTGACCGCGGCCTGACGTTTCGTCCCGCCGCTCAGCTCCCACTCCCGCAGCTGCGTGTTGACGTAGAACGGACTGTCCCTCAGATCGATGTGCTCGTTGAGGTGCTCGAAGTTGGCGACGGGAGGTAGCTGTCTGTGCTTCAGCGCGAGGAGCAGCTTGATCACGCCGGAGATTCCGGCTGCCGTCAGGCAGTGGCCGATATTGCTCTTCACTGATCCAAGAGCGGAGTAGCCTGTTTTCCGTGTGTACTTTCGGAACGATGCTTTCAGTGCTTCGACCTCGATGGGGTCACCCAGCTTCGTGGCCGTGCCATGAGCTTCAACCAGCTGAATATTCTCCGGATCGATGCCGTATTTGTCGTAGACGTGCTGTTCGAGGCGCGTTTGCGACTCCGGATTGGGCGCGGTGATCCCGTTGGTCTTCCCGTCCTGATTGACACCCCATCCCTCGATGACCCCGTAAATGATGTCGCCGTCGCGCTCCGCGTCGGCCAGCCGCTTCAGCACCACGACGCCGACTCCTTCCCCGACGACGAAGCCATTCGCCCGCTGGTCGAAAGAGAAGCACCTCCCCTCCGGCGAAAGCATGGCCGCCTGCGCGGTCCGGATATGCATCTCCGGGCCGGCCATCACATAGACCCCGCCGGCCAGCGCCAGGTCCGTATCGCCGGAGGTCAGGCCATCACAAGCCTGGGCGATGGCAACCAGCGATGACGAACAGGCAGTGTCAATCGATACGCAGGGGCCCTGCAGGTTAAGAAAATACGAAATCCGCGCAGCAAGAATGGAGGTGGCCGTGCCGGTGAAACCCTGCGCCGTCAACTGGTGTGCGCGCGACAACTGGTGATAGTCGCCGGTGGCACATCCGACATAGACGCCGCACTTGCTTCCCGACAACACGCGCGCGTCGTAGCCGGCATTCTCGATGCTGTGCCAGCACGCCTGCAGAAAGACACGCTGCTGCGGGTCCATGTATTCGGCCTCGTTCGGCGCGATATTGAAGAAGAGCGGGTCGAAGAGGTCGTATTCGTCCAGCGCTCCGAGCCACTGGCAGTTGGTCTTCCCTGGCGCGACATCGCCCGCCTGATAGTAGGAATCCAGATCCCAGCGCTCCGCCGAAACCGGGGTGATGCAGTCCCTCCCCTCGGCAATGATTCGCCAGAACTCTTCCAGATTGTTGGCCTGAGGGAATTGTCCGGCCATCCCGATCACCGCAATGGTCCGCGACGATTCACGGGCGGGTGCGCTGGCGACGTTCCGCCGCGCCGCGCGGCTGCGCCGTGAGATGAGCTTCTGCGCCGTGACCTTCGGGAGGGTCCTGGCGTCCGCCGAGGTGCTCTCGCGCGGCGTGGCGGGTGCTGGCGGTACAGGAGAGGCGCCTGCACTGGGTACCGTAACGAGCCGCGATGCTTCTTCGTGGACATGGCGACTGAGCTGCGCCAGCGTAGGGTGACTGTAGACCTTCGTCGCTTCGATCGACGTTCGATACTTTTCGTTGATCTTGCGGATCCACGTCACGGCGCTGATTGAATCGAGGCCGAGATCGACGAACTGCACATTCTCGTCGACATCGCTCTCACGCATCTGCAGCTCGTTTGCGAACAGCGTCCTCAGGCTCGCCTCGACCGCAGACGGCGTATCCATCGAGGGAGATGGCTGCGCCGGTGTGGCCGACGCTGCCTGGGGCGTAGCCGGTGACGCATCGCTCTGTCCGAAGAAGTTCGCCTGAACCTGCTCCAGGGCGGCCGACTGGCCGACGAAGGTCCGGTCGTGCATGGCCAGTTCGAGGCGGTACGTCTCGTTCAGTGCAGCGCGAACTGATCCGGTCAATCGACGCTTGAGCGCCCTCAGACGGTGGCCGGAGCCTTGCGCGATTTCTGTTGCTAACGCCATCGCTGCAGGCAACACATCATTCCGAGGGAACGCTCGGAGCGTGCGCAATCTCTCCCGCAACTGGCGGCCGACAAACGGCTCCGCCGTGAAGAGGCTTTCTCGCGTCAGGTCATACCCGATCTTCTCGCCGAGAATCAACGTCGCGCCGGCACCGGGCGTGAATCCATATTTCATGTACGGATTCAGGTACTGGCTCTCGTCGCTCAGCAGCACGATGTCGGCGAACATACCCAGCGTCCAGCCACCACCGATGCCGTGTCCGGCCATCGCTGCGATCACCGGCAGCTTGCAATCCAGCGGGAGCTGACAGACCTTGGAATCGGTGAACCTCGCCTTCCCCTGCTGGATGGCCAGCAAGCTCTCTTTGGTCCCCCCGGAAGCGAAATAGGTGTCGTAGCCCGTCAGGACGACGACCTTGTAGCCTGCCGTCCGCTCGACATGAGCGAAGGCTTCAGTGAGCCCGTCGACGAGCGCCTCGGAAAACATGTTCTTTGCTTCCCGATCGGCCATTTCGATGACCACGACGCCGCCCGGGTATGCCGTGGTTGTGACCACGTTGGACTGCAACGCAACGGTGGCCGGCACGGATGGCCCCACCGGCAGCAGGTCAGCGACATCCTCCTGTTCGCGATCCGTCGGTATGCTGCGGACCGCCTCGCGAAGGCTGGTCGCGGTGTGCTGCTTCCAGGAGGCGACGGTGGCCCGTGGCAGTTCGGCTAGCGACTGAGCCAGTTCGATTGCGGCAGGCAGGACCGCATCGTCCGCCACAACGGTCAGCGCGCCTACGCGTTCCTTCAGCTCAGCACCGCTGTAATCGGCGCCGGTGAGCAAGACCTCGATGCCTGTAGTGCTGCCGAGCCGGTGCGTGAATACCTCAGCAGCCGTTTGCGCGCTTTCCACTCTCCCACCGACATAGGTAGAGGAGTAAACGCCTGTCTCACTGTAGACGGCAGCGTCGCAAGCTTGACCGATGAACCACGCGACGCCTCTGGCGCCACCGGCCAGGGCGGCGACCACCGGTATCTTCAACACGGCAATCAGCTGTTGCAGATCGCGTACGACATCGTCCGCTGGCTCGTGCTTCATGCCGCCCAGAAATGCGCCAGCTTCGCTGACGAGAACGATCCCACTATGGGCGCCGTTCTGCTGAAGCTGGCCCAGGAGTTGGCTGAGATCGGCCGCCAGTTCGTTGGCCGCGACGCTCTCGTTCGCAGCGCGGATCTTGATGACCAGAACGTTCCTCGCAGCGGTGTCGAGAGCGAAATGCTTCGACGACGATACGATGGCTTCCGCACTCGCCGTCGTCTCGGCTGCGAGCGACGTCGGCTCCACTCGCGCCAGTCCATCAGCCAGAGCGACCAGATGCCGAGCCAGATGCGTCTTCAGCAGCCGTAACGCATCCCGCGACTTCGCGGCCATCGCGGATGCGAGCGTCTGTGCGCTAGGTCCGACCTGTGTCGCTGGCACGATCGGGCACGTCCACCCTTTCGCGCGCAGTTGCCTGCCGCTCGAAGTCTTCGCACCGAAGAGAATGTCGTGCGCGGCGACCTCCCCGAATCGTTCGCTGAACAACAGCATCTCGACTGGCGTTGGGTACAGATACCCGCTTTCGTCGGTATATCCGTAGAACGCATCCTCGTTGCACACCATGAAGTCGCAGAGCGCGGCAGCCAGGAATCCGGCGCCGATCGTGGCGTCGTGCAGGGCGGCAATGACAGGATAGGGGAACGATGCAAGTGCCCGATACAGGTTCTGTGCGACGGCCGCGTTGTAGTCTTCTCTTCCGCCGCCTGCGAAACAGCGCTCGAGGCCGCTGATCGTCAGCACCTTGAGCGACTCCTCCTGCTGCACTCGCGTCAATGCCTCTTGCAAGTGCGCGATTACGATTGCGGCTGCATTCGTACCGTCGGATGCGGCAACCTGGATGGAGAAGGTGCCGTCGCCGCCATCGTACAGACGGACGCGAGAAGCTCCCGCGGCCTCGGTCAAAAGAGTTGGTGCCGTTGTAAGCGTGATGGACGGTCTTCCAGCCGTGCGTTGCGGCGCGTGATCGAACGCGAGCTCCGTGGGCGGCGCCAGCGTAGTGGGGGCAGCCAGTGAAATGCGCCCGGATCGCGGCGCTGCCGCGGGAGCGGGTGTCGCTGCGATGAACGCGATCTCTTTCGGTACCCGTGCCGGATCGGATACCTTCGTCAGTGCCGCAGGACTGCCGTACGATGCCAAGGCACTACTATTTGGCGCAATGCTGTCCATTGGCACGGTCTGCCAGCTCACGCCTCGCAACTGCACTGCGATGTTGCCCCGCTCATCACAGACATCGATATCCAGCCTGGCTACGGTATCGGCCGCTTTGCTGCCCGAGGCGTACCGCGCCCACACCACCATCTGAGGCGTGCACGGCGAGAGGATCCGCAGCGATTCCACGGTCGATGGCAGTCGCAGCTGGTCGCCGCCTTCAGACGAACGGAACAACGCCACGGATGCGTGGAGCGCGGCGTCCATCAAACTCGGATGAAGGACATACTCGGCCGACGTGTCGGCCACGGTACTCGGCAGTCGCAGATATGCCAGTAATTCTTCACGTCCCTGCTGGATCGCCGTGATTCCTCGGAACGCCGGTCCGTAAATGAGGCCCATCCGCGCCGAAGCCGCGTAAACGCTGTCCGAATCCTGCTTCCCGTCTCCCGTCCGCCGCGCCAGTTGCTGGAGGTCGAGCATTGCCTGCGCCGGCTCATGGCTCGATACGGCGCGGCCCTGGAAGTGGACGATCTCCTGCTCGCCATCCTGGCTGTAGATCTCGCAGTCGACCTCGCCGTCGTCGTTTGCCACCAGCGCTACCGTGATCTGCGTCGTCTCATCGAAGACGATCGGCTGCGCCCAGACCACATCGCGCAGTTCCACACCGCTGGAGTGCGAGCCGTCGGGCAATGACTGCACGATGGCGACGCGCGCCATTTCCAGATACGCCACGGCAGGGAGGATTTTCTGCGCGCCATGCCCGTTCGCCTGCACCTGGTAGTCCGCGAGAAAGAACTCGGCCCCCGTAAACGTGGAGCGGAAGCGTTGCTCGCTCAGGTTGGACATGTTGCTGTGCAGCAAGGGATGCAGGACCGCCGCTTCATTCCGTTGAGTGGCCACGGGTCCGGCGGCCGCGACATCGATCCAGTAGCGCTCTTTGGCAAAGGGGTACGTCGGCAGGCTGATACGCGACGGCGTCTGCTCGCCGTAAAGTTGCCGCCAATCCAGCTCCAGACCTTTCACCCACAGGTCCGCCAGCTTGGAGAGCTTCTTGTGGGCGATCCATTTGTCGATCGTTTGTTGCAGGTCGGCGTCGGTCTTGAACAGCGAGAGTGCCTCTTTGTTGCGCTTCACCTGTCCTCGATACGCGTCTTCGATTCCTTGCGCACCAGCCACGTGTGCCTGAAGCTTTTCCACCAGTTGATCCACCGAGCTCACCACGAAGGCAAGCCGCTCCTCCATCGCTTCGCGGCCGGTCTGCAGCGTGTAAGCGATGGCAACGAGGTCGATGGTGCTCCGTCGCACGAGAACAAAGTCGAATAGATCGCTGGCCTTCTGCTGCAGTTGCTCTGCCGTTCGCGCCGAGAGCAGGATGACCACCTGCTCAAGAGAGATCGGCTGCAATGCCGGCTGCGGATACTCCTCCACGATCAGATGCGCGTTCGAGCCGCCCGCTCCGAAGGATGAGATTCCGGCAATGCGCGGCAGTTGATGGCCGTCGATCACCGGCTGCTCCCATTTTCTCAGGGACTGATTGACGGTGAACGGGCTCCGCGCGAAATCGATGTGAGAATTCGTTTGCGCCGAGTGCAGCGACGGAACGATCTCCTGATGCTGCATCTGCAGCAGGACCTTGGTCAGCCCCGCGATACCCGCGGCGGATTCGCAGTGCCCGATGTTCGACTTGACCGAGCCGACGAGGCAGAATGCGGCGTCTTGCGTCGTATGCCGGAACGCCTTGCTCAGTGCGGCGATTTCGATCGGATCTCCCAGCTTCGTCCCCGTGCCATGGGCTTCGATGTAGCTGATGTGCCGCGCATCGACGTGCGCTTCTGCCAATGCCCGGCTGACCACGCTGGCTTGTGCTTCCGGATTCGGGACCGAGTAGCCGTTCGTCTTGCCGCCATGTGTGAGCGCGCTGCCGCGAATGACACCGTAAATGTGATCGCCGTCTCGCTTCGCATCGGAGAGTCGTTTCAGGATGGCTACGCCCACCCCTTCCGCGGGAGCAAACCCGTCGCCGCCATCGCCAAAGCTCTGGCACTGGCCGTCGCTGGAGATGAACTGCCCGGCGCTGAGCACGAGGTATTTATTGGGGTGAACCGTGACGTTGACCCCTCCGGCAATCGCCAGACTCGTTCGGCCGAGTTTCAGATCCTGGCAGGCGAGATGGATGGCGGTAAGAGACGAAGAGCACATGGTGTCCACGGTCATGCTGGGCCCATGCAGGTTCAGGACGTAGGACACACGATTCGCGATACTGGCCACACTGCCTGGAACGGCCTGCGGGTTCCCTCGCAGAGAGGCTTCCGCGCCAAATAACTGGTATTCGTTGTACATGACGCCGGCGTACACGCCGACCTGGCCAGGCAGATCCTGCGCGGACGCCGCGTGCAGAGTCGCGCGGGTGTAGCCCGCGTCCTCGATCGCCATCCAGGCATGCTGCAGGAACAGGCGCTCCTGGGGATCGATCTGCTTCGCTTCTTTCGGGGCGATGCCGAAGAACACCGGATCGAATTTATCGACGCCTTCGATGAAGCCACCCCACTTGCTGTAATGCTGTCCGCTTTCATTGCGATCTTCGCTGAAGTACTCCCGCCAGTCCCAACGCTCTTTCGGGACCTCGACGATGCAGTCCTTCCCCTCGCGCAGATTGCGCCAGAACGCCTCGAGCTCGACGGCCTCCGGGTAGCGACCGCTCAACCCGATGATGGCGATGTCCTCTGTTCGTGTTTCGGCCGATTCCACACGGTCGCGCGTGGATCGCGTATCTGTGACGGCGCCGACCTGATTGCGGCGGCGGCGACGACCAACCGGCTTCAACGCCGGCGACAAGGTTGGGCGCGAAGCGCTTTCATCGGCCCCTGCCGGCACCTTTGCCACTACAGGCGCGTCCACTCCGACCCAGCGCATCACGGCCGCTTTTTCCGTGGCAATGAAGTGATCGACCAACGCGTCAATGGTCCGATACTGGAAGAAGACCGTGCTGGCGATTTCCGCGAATACGCCGCTCAGCGCATCGACCATCCTGAGGACGAGGATCGAATCGATGCCGTACTTTTCCAGCTCTTCACTGGAATCGATTTGATCAAGTGGGACCCTGAGCGTCTCGCTCACCACCTTCATCAAGCACACGGTCGCCCGTTCCCGCAGCTTTTCCGGATCGTGGCCCTGGCTGGTGGCCACGAGAGTGATCCGTTGCGGAGGTTCCGGTCTGGCCGCGACATGACCGCGCGATTGCTCTGTTTGTTGCTTCAGCTCCATCGCGAGACCAGCGTCCGGCTCTTTCGTTTGATGCTGCCGGATGACGCCGTCGCTTTCGGCCAGAATGATCTGCTGGCCGCGTGTATGCGACGCAGATGCGGGAAAGCGGACGCTCCGGAAGCCTTCGCTCTCGAGGACCCGCTGCCACGTCTCCGGCGCGAGGCTCGGCGTACCGGGAATCCGTAACGGCACATCCTCGTAAGACCACCACCCTTCCAACAAGCCAAAGGTCAGGTGGCCGGACAGGCTATGCGCCGCCAACTCGTTCAGCAACAGAACGCCGTTCGGCGCGAGTAGAGCTTTGGCGTTCTGCAACGTGTGGCGAATATTCCTGGTTGCGTGCAGGACATTGACCGCGATCGCCAGATCGTACCCGCCGAGCTCCATCCCTTGCGGCTCGACCGCCTGCTCGACGTTGAATACGCGGTAGGTCAGATAGGGCGTAGTGGGGCCATATGCCTGCTCGGCATGCATCAGGAACGCTTTGGAGAGATCGGTATAGCAGTACTCGACGACGTCCTCATGCGGCTCGAGACGTCTGAACAGGCCTTCGCTGGCGCCCCCGGTTCCAGCACCGATCTCGATGATTCTGATCCGAGCCCCCGGGTCCTGCTTACGCCGGGCCCGAACGAGTTCCACCACAGCGTCAGCGAGAACCGCATTGAAGTAGTCGGCCACCGGATTGTGCTTGTAGATGCCTTCGACCAACTCCATCGATGAGCCCGGGAACATGATCTCGGTCGCCGGCCGCTTCCCCGTCAGAATCTCAGGCAGCGCGCGTAACGTCGCGTCGACGAGCCTTACCTGTGCGCTCAGGTTTGCGTCGTCGCGCCATCCGGCTTTCCGTGAATCCCACTCGCTCCACAACGCGGCGCCGTCCGGCACATCGCGCGCGATGATGGTGCAACGCCCATCCTCGACCGCGAGATAGCCTTCACCCGCCAGAACGCGCAAGCTCTCGTCCAACCAGCGGTCGTAGACGGCGGGAAGTTTGATCTCCTGCTTCCAGGCCGCCGTCGATTCAATCCTGTCGTTGAATAGGCCCAGCAAGCGCAGTCGATCGAACAGCAACTGCGCGATCAGGCGCTGCATGTCCTCTGCTTTTCCGAAGTCCTGCCCGAGCGGAAAGACACGGCCGGTGCTCGGAGCGGTTTGATCGATGAGAGTCGGCAGCCGCTCCGCGGCGATGGTGATCCGGCCGCCCTGCGACACAGCCAATGCGCTCAGTGCACCCGGCTTGCCCTTGAAGAGGGCCATCTGCGAGAAGGGCGCCGACAGCAACTGCTCCAACGCTGCCATGCCTTCGTCATCTTCAATGGAGCCGATACCACGCTGCTCCATCTGGCTTCGATATGCCGCAGAGGCAACGATCCCTCGGTTCCCCCAATATCCCCAGTTCATGATCTTGACCGGGCATGACCACGACAGCGAGAGCTGATGCGCGAAAGCATCCTCGAACGTGCACCCAGCCGAATAGTTGCTCTGTCCGGCGGACTTGGCGAAGCTCGCCAGCGATGAGAAGAAGAGGACGAAGTCCAACTGCTCGCCCGCGAATACCTGCCCCATGCGGACACTGACGTCCACCTTCGCCGCCAGGCTCACCTGGAAGCGCTCCTCATCCATCTGTGCGAGGCTCTGATCGAAAAGTGCGATCGCGGCATGCACGAGACCATGCACCTGGCCGTGCTGCGCCGTGATCTCTTCGTAGGCGCGTGTCAGCGCATCGCGATCCGTTGCATCCGCCTGCAAGTACATCGGAGCAGACCCCAGGCGGCCGAGCCGCTCGAGCTTCGTCTGGATCTCCGCATTCAGCGCGCGGCGACCGATCCAGATCATCTGTGCGCCGTACGTCCTGATCAGGTACTCGCTGAGGACTTCGCCAATTCCACCCGCACCGCCGATGACGACATACACGCCTCCCTGGCGATATGTCGACTCGGCCGACACCTGAAGCTCGCATGGCAGTAGCTGCTGCCGATACCACTCGCCGGCTCGATACACCACCGCGTCGCCGCGTGCATCGGCGGGTAAGGTCAACACTCGATCGATCGGCCATTCACCCGTCAGCGGCAGGTCGACGAGCCGGATCTTCCACCGTTCGTATTCTTTCGCCAGTGAGCCGACCAGCCCGTGAACGCTGGCGTGCGACGGCTGAATCGGTTCGCCCGGCGCGGTCGCCTGTGTTTGCCACGTCATAATGGTCCAGCCCAGATCGCTGGTCGCATAACCCAGCCGCAGCAACGCTTTGATCAGCCGAAAGCCGCCGAGCACTCCAGGCCTCTGCTCTCGAATCAGGCGGTCATCCGCGACGGCTTTTGGCTCAGAGGCCGGTGTCAGCCACAGCACATGATCGATGGCGGCCCTGGCGTGGATCTCTTCGACGAGGTCGAGAATCTCATCGTCGTAGTCGAGCGCCATCACGCTCACATCGCGAAACCGCGCTCGAACCGCCTGCTGCTGCGCCGCGGACCCGCCAACCAGCAGGATGCGTGATTCAGCTGGCGGCCATTGCGCACGCGCTGGCGGGATGACGACGTCCCAGCGCGGCACCAACCGTACGGTCGAGACCAGCGACTCGTTCCTGACCGGCGCTGATGCGTTTTGCGTCTTCTCCGCGAGCTCACGTTTCAGGTGCCGGGTCGTCAATCCTTTCAGCCGGACACACACACGACCGCTCTCATCGCAGATATCAAAGTCCAACTTCGGCAGTCTGTTCGCGTCCGAGTGGTCTCGACCACTACCGCGAGCCGCGCTTTCGCGAATGTAGACGTACGCGTGCGCCGGACTGCGATCCAGTATCTCGATCTCATCGAGTGCGAACGGAACGATCGGCCGGTCGGCTCCTCCCCCGAAGTCGAAAGCGTGATCCGAACCAGAATCGCGAGCCGCCAGCGCCAGGGAGGCCTGCAGTGCACTGTCCAGTACACTCGGATGCAGGACAAATTGCTCGCGCGTTTCACTCACGCAGGCCGGCAGCTCCACGTCCGCCAGCACATAACGCTCACCGGCGGCACTCCGGCCGAGGTGGAGGCTCCTGATGCCGCGCTGCGCCGGGCCATAGTCCATTCCAAGAGAGCTGAACGCGTCGTAGCAACGCGCGGCGTCGATACTCGTCGTGCACGCCGCCTTCAGCGCCGGCCAGTCGAGCTGCGCATCGTCGTCACTGTGATCACGTACGCCAAAAGACGCACGGCCGCGGCCGTGCACAACCTCTTCAGCGATTCCGCCCAAGCCAGCATCGCTATGGATCTCGTAGTCGAGCACTCCCTGCTCGTCCGCGTACACACTGATGTCGACACGCTGCGGCGCATCGACGATGATCGGCGAGATCCACAACACATTGGTCAATCGAACCGCTGCGCGATCGTCGGCGCCACATTCGGTGGCCGACGTCATCACCGCGGCGCGCGCCATTTCCAGATAGCACACGCCCGGCAACAGCCTGGCGCCCCTGATCACATGATCGGACAGAAAGAACTCAGCGCCGGTGAATCGTGAGCTGAACCGCTGGTCGCTCACCGTCGACGTGTTGCTGTGCAGCAAAGGATGGACGATGGTCCCAACCAACACCTGTCCGTCGGTTGTGGCCGGCTGGGTGGACGCTGCGTCGATCCAGTACCGCTCCCTGGCAAATGGATAGACCGGGAGGCTGATCCGCGCCGGCTTGGCATCGCTATAGAGCTGATTCCAATCCAGCTCCAGACCTTTGACCCAGAGGTTCAGCAGCTTCGAGAGCTTCCTCGTGGCGATCCACTTCGTGACGATCGCCTCTTTCACGTCATCATCCTGGCTGATGACGCTCAGGCTCTCTTTGCCGCGTTTTACCTGCCCGTGATAGAAGTCCTCGATCTCCGTTTCGCCGCTCGCGTAAGCCTCGAGCTTTTCAGCCAGCTGCTCGACCGAGCTCACCAGGAATCCCAGCCGTTCTGCCATCGGCTCCCGGCCCACCTGGAGCGTATAGGCCAGCTCCATCAGATCGATGGAGGCCGCCTGCCGGCGAAGAAAGGTCAGAAGATCGCGCGCTTTCTGCTGAAGTTGTGCTGCCGTTCTGGCGGACAGCACGACGATCATCTTCGTGCTCTGTGTGGCGACCGTCACCGGCCGTTTGACGCCGGCCGGCGGCAGGTATTCGCCGATCACCATGTGGGCGTTGGTGCCGCTGAAGCCGAACGAGCTGATCGCCGCCTGGCGTCTCCCGGATCCTTTGCGCGTCCAATTCTGCAGTTCGCTGTTGACGTAAAAGGGGCTGTTCTGCAGGTCGATGTGCTCGTTGAGCTTTTCGAAGTTGATGGTGGGGGGCAGCTGCTGATGCTTCAGCGCCAGGAGGAGCTTGATCACACCGGCGACTCCCGCCGCGGTCAAGGTATGACCGATGTTGCTCTTCACTGACCCCAACGCGCAGTACGCCCTATCCTCGGTGTACTTCGCGAAGGCCTGCTTCAGGCCCTCGACTTCGATCGGGTCACCGAGTTTCGTGCCGGTGCCGTGGGCCTCGATCAATCCGATGTTGGCCGGGTCGATCTCGTATTTGTCGTAAACATACTGCTCGATCCGAGTCTGCGATTCGGGGTTGGGCGCGGTGATCCCATTGCTCTTCCCGTCCTGATTGACGTTCCATCCCTGAATGACACCGTAAATGACATCCTGATCGCGTTCCGCGTCGGCCAGCCTCTTCAGCAGGACGACCCCCACCGCTTCTCCCGGGACGAAACCGTCCGCTCGCTGGTCGAAGCTGAAGCACCTGCCGGCCGGCGAGAGCATGCCTGCCTGCGCCGTTTTGATGTGCATGTCAGGCCCGGCCAGCACACAGACGCCGCCGGCCAAAGCTACCTCGCTGTCGCCAGCGACGAGACTGTCACAGGCCTCTGCGATGGCGACCAGAGATGAAGAACAGGCCGTATCGATGGAGATACATGGCCCTTGCAGATTGAGATGGTAGGAAATGCGCGCCGCAAGGATCGACATCGCGCTGCCCGTGAAACCCTGCGCGCTCAATTGATGCTCTCGCGACAATTGTTGATAGTCGCCCGCGGAGCAGCCGACGAAGACGCCGCATTTGCTGCCCGACAAGACCCGCGGGTCGTATCCAGCGTCCTCGATGCTCTGCCAGCATGCCTGCAGGAACAGGCGCTGCTGCGGATCCATGTACTCCGCTTCGGTCGGCGATATGTTGAAGAAGAGCGGATCGAACAGATCGTATTCTTCCAGCGCGCCAAGCGATTTGCTGTTCGTCTTGCCTGCCACCGCGTCGCCGGCGTGATAGTAGACATTCACATCCCAACGTTCGCGTGGGACCTCGGTAATGCAGTCCTTTCCCTCCGCGATGTTCTGCCAGAATTCGTCCACGTTCCTGGCCTGGGGGAACTGACCGGCCATACCAATGACCGCGATCAGCTCTGAAGGACGAGGGCCGGAAGCGGTCGTGAACCTAGATGTCGTGCGACTGCGCCACGACGTGAGCTTTTCCACCGCGTGCGTAGTCGGAGCGATCTTGTGTGCCGACGGAAGGTCGATCCGCGGCGCCACCGGAGCGGGTACCGCGACAGGTGCATCCGGCGTCGGCAGCGTACCGTGCTGTTCTGCCTCATCCCTGACATGCCGACTGAGCTGGCCGAGGGTTGGGTAGGCGTAGATCTTCGTCGCTTCGATCGACGTTCCGTACTTCTCGTTGATCTTGCGCATCCAGGTCACGCCACCGATGGAGTCGAGGCCCAGATCGACGAACTGCGCCGCGTCGTCGACGTCGCTCTCTCGCATCTGCAGTTCGTTCGCAAGGAGTGTCTTCAGGACCGCGGTGACGGCAGGCAGAACGTCGCTGACGATCTGTGGGTTCGCGGCGGCGGCCGACAACTGCAGCGGGGCTGCCGGCGGCAAGACGGTCTCCTGGTGAAACTGGCTCTGGATCCTGGCCAATGTGTCGGACTGGCCCACGAAGGTCTCATCGTGCATCGCCAGCTCACGTGAGTACGTCTCTTCGAGCCGCTCGCGAACGTCTCCCGCCAGGTGTTGTTTGAGGCTGATCAGGTGACCGCGCGATCCGTGTGCGATCTGTTCAGCCAAGGCCATGGCCGCCGGATACACCTCACTCCGAGGCAGCACGCGCAGGGTCAGCCCGCGCTCTTTCAGCTCGCGGCCTGTATAGGACTGCGCGGTCAGCAGGCTTTCTCGCGCGAGATCCTGGCCGATCATCTCCGGAAGGATGTAGGTCGCACCAGCTCCCGGGGTGAAGCCGTACTCCATGTACGGACTCACATAGCGGCTTTCGTCCGCCAGCACGACTACGTCAGCGAACATCCCGAGACACCAGCCGGCGCCGATACCATGGCCTTGCATGGCCGCGATGACGGGAAGCTTGCAGTCCAGCGGCGTCTGAAAGATCTTGTCGTCAGTGAATTTGCGCGTGCCTTGTTGAATGGCCAGCAAGGTCTCTTTGGTGCCACCGGAGGCGAAATGGCTGTCGTAGCCGGTGAGGATCACGACCTTGTATCCCGGCGTCTGCTCGATCTGTGCGAAGGCTTCTCTGATGCCCTCGACCAAGGCATCGGAGAACATGTTCTTTGCTTCACGATCCTCCATCTTCACGACCACGATGCCCCCCGGGTGAGCGGTTGCGGTCACGGCTTTCGAACGCAGAGGGATGGCAGTTGGCGCAGCGAGTTGCTCGAATGTGCCGACGTTCGGCTCGGACGGGATCACCGTTCCGACGCTACGAATCTTCTCGTGCAGGGTCGCCGCGGTCTGCTTCTTCCATGCGGCCAACGTTTCGCGAGGCAACCTGGCCCAGGAGGTCGCGACGCCGACCGCCGCAGATAGCACCTGGTCGGGCTCCACCACCGTCAACGACCCGATGCGATTCCGGAGATCACCTCCCGAATACTCAGCGCCCGTCAGCAGGATCTCGCGGGCTGCCTCACTGCCAAGTCGATACGCAAAGGCCGCGGCGGCCGTTTGCGCGATGTGGGCGGCTGAATAAGCGTCTTGGCGGCTGTAAACAGCGGCATCGCAGAACTGCGCAATGAGCCATGCGTTGCCCGTGGCGCTCCCCGTCAAAGCCGCAACGATCGGAATCGGCGACTCGAGAATCAGCCGCTGCATGTCCAGAACGACATCGTCGGCAACGTCAGGCAGAAATGCCGAGTGCTTGCTGACGAGTACCACCGCTTTGTGGTCGGGGAGCGCCCTGGTCGTAGCAATGTCCTGAAGATGCGCTACGAGCTCCTTCACCTCACCGAACTCGAGGACGAGCACATGCTCAGCCGGCGAGATGATCGTGGACACGGATTCCTCGGTGATGCCAACGCGCATCAGCTCGTTCACCACACTTGTCAAACGACGGGACAGATGCTGCTTCAAAAGCCGGAGCGCTGCCTGCGACTTCGCAGCCAACGTCGCAGCCAATTGTTCTGCGTGCGCCTCGACCTGAGCCGACGGCAGAACGGGGCAGGTCCACCCTTTCGCCCGTAATTGCTTGCCGGTCGAACGCGGTGCTCCGTACAGGAGGTCTTGTGCCCGGGCATCGCCAAAGCGCTCGCCCAACAACAACGCCTCGGCCGCCGTCGGGTAAAAGCCGCGGTCCGGGTTGGTGAATCCGTAGCGTGCGTCCTCGTCGCACACCATGAAGTCACACAGCGCAGCAGCCAGGAAGCCGGCACCGACCACGTCACCTTGCAGCACGGCGATGATGGGATACGGAAACGACACCAGGCCGAGAAAGAGCTCTCGCTCGACCGCTTCGTTGTACTCCTCTCGTCCGTCGTTTGAAAAGGCGCGCTCGATACCGCCGAGCATCAGCACCTTCGCCGACGGCTCCTGTTGCACTCGGGCCAACGCCTGCAGGATGTGAGCAATTGTCTCTGGTGTGCGCGGCGCACTGATTTCCAGAGAAAAGATGCCGTTGCCGCGGTCGTACAATCTTGTGGCCGAGGCAGCGCCTCCATCCGCAGGCGCGCCCGGGACGGTGCTTGCGAGCGTAATGGTCGGTCTTCCGAGAGGCGCTGTCGAAGCCAGAGCATTCGGCGCCGCCAGTGAGATCGCCGCCGGCTTTTTCCGCTCGACCGGCGTTGGAGCCTGCTGATTTGGGATGAAAGCGATTTCTCGCGGACCTGTCGCGGCAAGAGTGATTCTGCCGGACGAAGCAGGGATCGCCGGCGACGCCGCCTGGCCAGCGGCAGCGTCGACCGCATCCACTGACGACGCCCGCCAGCTGATGCCTCTCATCTGCACGCAGACATTCCCCTGGTCGTCACACAGGTCGATCGCGCCATCACCCCCCGCGTAACGCACCCACGCAACCATCTCCCTCCGGCAAGGCGACACGATGTGCAGCGTGTCGAGCGCGGCGAGCACTCGCGGCTCTGAGCCTTCGGGCGAGGGGTTGATCAACGCCGCACAAACCTGCAGGGCGCTCTGCACGACGGTGGGATGAAGGACATAGTCTCCTGACGTCTCTTCCACGCTCCGCGGCAGTCGCAGTCCGGCCAATATCTCGCCGGCACCACGATTAACGGTGGCGATTCCCTGGAACGACGGTCCATAGACGAGACCCGTGCGAGCGGCCGCCTCATAAAGGCTGCCTGGCTCGAGCTGGCCTTCCACCAGCCGTTGCTCGAGGTGCTCGAGATCAAGTCGTGGCGGCACCGGTTGACGGCCGAGAATCGCACGGCCCTGGCAATGGACGATCTCCTCTTCGCCGTTCTTGCTGTAGATCTCAAAATCGATCTGGTCCGGCTCTTTCGGCAGCAGTGCAATGCTGACCTCCGTGTCCGCAGCAACGACGATCGGCTGCGCCCAGGCCACATGCCGCAGCTCCACGGATGCTTCCGGTGACACGCGCGCTGCCTTTTCTACCGCGGCTCGCGCCATCTCCAGACAGGCCGCGGCGGGCAGGACGTTCTGACCATTCACCTGATGGT
Source organism: Thermoanaerobaculia bacterium (assembly GCA_036398925.1). Lineage (GTDB taxonomy): Bacteria > Acidobacteriota > Thermoanaerobaculia > Gp7-AA8 > Gp7-AA8 > DASWOB01. Next base: position 36,035 of record DASWOB010000015.1, on the reverse strand, counting down.
CTTTCAGGAAGAATTCGTCGCCGCGGAACGTCGAGCTGTAGCCTTGGCTGCTGAGGTCCGAAGTGTTGCCGTGGAGCAGGGGATGAAGGACGGCGGTGGCGACCCTTTTGACGCTTTCGACGCTTTTGGCGATGACCGGCCTGGTCGCGGCCGGCACGTCGATCCAATAGCGCTCCCTGGCAAAGGGATACGTGGGGAGGCTCATACGGCGAGGCGTGGCGCCGCCATACAACTTGCTCCAGTCCAGTTCCAGCCCCTTCACCCACAGGTCGGCCAGCCTGGAGAGTTTCCGGCTGGCGATCCATTTGTCGACGGTCTGCTTCAGGTCGGCGTCGGCGCTGAACACCGACAGAGCCTCCGTGTTGCGCCTCACCTGACCGCGGTAGACGTCCTGGATACTTTGCTGTCCCTCGACATAGGCTCGAAGTTTTTCAACGAACTGTTCGACCGAGCTGACGACGAGAGCGAGGCGCTCGTCCATCGCCTCCCGGCCCACCTGAAGCGTATAGGCTATCGATGCCAGATCGATCGAGGCCGGCGAGGAGCGGACGAAGTCCAGCAGTTCGACGGCTTTCTGCTGGAGCTGCTCGGGCGTTCGAGCCGAAAGCAGGATGACGAGCGGCCCGGCAACAGCCTGTCGTGATACCGGTGGCCGATACTCCTCGACGATCATGTGGGCATTCGATCCGCCGGCACCGAAGGACGAGATCCCGGCGATCCGCGGCAGCTTCCGGCCGTCGATCACCGGCTGCTCCCACGGCCGTAAGACCTGATTCACCACAAACGGGTTGCTGGTGAAATCAATGTGGGGATTCAACTCCGCCGAATGCAGCGACGACACGATCTCCTGATGCTGCATCTGCAACAGGACTTTGGTCAGCCCGGCGATGCCGGCCGCGGCCTCGCAATGCCCGATATTTGATTTGGCCGATCCGATCAGGCAGAACCCGATGTCCTGCGTATATTCGTGAAAGGCCTTACTCAACGCCGCGATCTCGATCGGGTCGCCCAGCGTCGTGCCCGTACCATGGGCCTCGATGTAGCTGATGTGGCGGGCGTCGGTATGCGATTCCGCCAGTGCGCGCCGGATCGCGCTGGCTTGCGCCTGAGGATTCGGGACGGTGTAGCCGTTGGTCTTCCCGCCGTGATTGAGCGCGCTGCCTCGAATGATCCCGTAAATGTGATCGCCGTCCCGCTCCGCGTCGGAGAGGCGCTTCAACAGGACCGCCCCCACACCTTCTCCCGGGATATACCCGTCGCCGCCTTCGCCGAAGCTCTGGCAGTGGCCGTCACTGGAGATGAACTGCCCGGCGCTGAGTACGAGGTACTTGTTCGGGTGAATGCTGATGTTGACTCCGCCGGCGATCGCCAGATGGGTGCGTCCCAGTTGCAGATCGAGACAGGCGAAATGGATGGCCGTCAATGAGGAAGAGCACATCGTATCCAGCGCCACGCTGGGGCCATGCAGGTTGAGCGCATACGACACGCGATTGGCGATGCTGGAGGGGCTGCTGGCGACGCCCAACGGTTTGCCCTGCGCGTTGGCTTCGGCGCCGAACAACTGGTATTCGCTATACATGACGCCGACATAGACCCCGACCTGTCCCGGCAGGTCGTTCTCGGACGCGACCTGGAGGCTCGCGCGCGTGTATCCCGCGTCTTCCAACGCCATCCACGCGTGCTGCAGGAACAGCCGCTCCTGAGGATCGATCGACTTCGCTTCTTTGGGCGAGATATTGAAGAACAACGGGTCGAACTCATCGAGACCGGCAATGAAGCCGCCCCACTTGCTGTAGTGACGTCCGGCCTCGGTGCGGTCTTCGCTGTAGTACTCGCGCCAGTCCCAGCGCTCTTTCGGTACTTCCGTGATGCAATCTTTCCCGTCGCGCAGGTTCTGCCAGAACGCCTCGAGGTTGACCGACTCGGGATAGCGGCCGCTCAACCCAATAATGGCGATCGGCTCCTCCGCTTTCTCCGGCGCACGGACCTCATCGCGTCGACTGACGCGACGGCTGGGGGCACGTCTGCTTTCGACCTTTGGCTGCGGTTCCGCCGCTTCCGGCTGCGCTTCGCGAGCTTCCATCGAGCCGCTGGCCTCGGCCGTCGGGGGGAGCAGCGTGGCCAGCCGCACCGCATGCCCCTCGAGAAAATATCCGGTCAGTTCCCGAATGGTCTGATATTCGAAGAACAACGTCTTCGGGAGCGCGCCAAACGCCTTCTCCAGATGAGTCGTCAGTTTCATCGCCAGGATCGAATCGATTCCGTATTTCTCGAGCGCGGCCTGCGGATCGATGGCGTCGAACGGGAGTTTCAGCAGCTCCGCGAGTTCCCTCCGCAGGTATTCTTCGGCGGTTTCCAGAAGGCTGGCCGCGTCGATCGCCGCAGTCCCTGTCTCAGCTGCTCCGGATACTTCGTGCGTGGTCGGAAGAGGCGACACATCCGGCTCGGCTGGCCGCCCGGTATGTAGCGCCTGGCGTATCCGGGTGAGATCACCCTCGACAACGAGGAGCTGGTCGTAGGGCAACGCCAGGCTTCGATAGAACGCGTCCAGCCCTGTGGCCGTTCGCATGGGCTGGATGCCCGTGGTCTGTTGCAGCAGCTCCCGCGTCGGCTCGTCGGCGCCCAATCCTCCCGCTTCCCACAATGGCCAGTTGATCGACCGCGTGCGACCGTGCCGCTGTCCGGAGTCCACCTGCCGGTTGCGATACGCCGCAAAGCGGTCCATGAAAGCATTCGCGGCCGCATAATCGGCTTGTCCCACGTTGCCCATCGCACCGGCAACGGAAGAGAAGAGTACGAAGAAATCGAGCTCGACGTTCCGGGTGGCCTGGTCCAGATGGAACGCTCCGGTGACCTTCGGCGCGAGCACCTCACCGAATTCGGCGGCGGACTTTTTAAGAATGAAGTTGTCCGCGATCATCCCGGCGCTGTGAAGGATGCCGTCGAGCCGGCCGTACTCGTCATTGATGCCGGCAACGAGCTGCTTCACCTGATCGAGATCGCCGAGGTCCACCTGCTGATAGCTCACGCGGCCGTGCTGCGCGGCCAGCCCTTCCAGGGCAGCCTGCTTCCCCGGGCTCAATGGCGCGCGCCCCGTCAGCACCACCCGCGCCTCGTTCGTTTGCTCTAGGATCTCTTTCGTGAAGAGAACGCCCAGACCTCCGAGCCCACCGGTGATCAGGTAGACGCCACGATCCTGAAAGAGGACGGGTGGCTTGTCCCCATCTGCCGCCATCTCTTGCCAATGCGGAATCTGCCGCACGTCCTTTTCATATTTGATCAATGGATCGAGGCCGTGACGCTTCTCTTGCTCCAGGTGCCGGCCCAGTTCCTCGGCTGTCACGTCCGCTGGAACGAGGATCAGTTGGCCGATGATCTGAGGATTCTCCAACGCGGCCGTTCTGAGTAGTCCCGACAGACCCGCCAGCAGCGCGTGTTCCTCATGGTCGGTGATTACAACCTGGACGAGTACCGTTCCATGCGGCTTCGCCTGAAGGATCGCCTGGATCCGCTCGAAGCACGCAATCGCGTACTCACTGTAGCGCTGCGCGATGTTCTTCTGTTGTTCTGCCTCCAGTACCAGGCAGTGACTGCGCGGAAGCAGAGCTTCCAACTTCTCGACATCGGCCATCGCCGGCTCGCACAGAAGGACGTGGTGCTCCATGGATTCGCGGGAGCCGACGCCGGAGGATGCCTCGGCGGCACTCGCTTGCCACACCGGCGTCGCCAGCAGGACAGCAGCGATCGCGCCTTGCTCCTGGAGCTTGATGCTTTTGATCTTCTCCAGGGCTTCCCTCTGCGAAAGCCGGCCGTTGGACAAGTCGTCGTAAATCTGCCTCAGCTGTTGTCTCATCTTGATCACGTCCGTGGGTCGCTTGTCTGAACAGCTAAATGCCGGACCACCCGGCGACGGCGGGCAGCGTTGAAAAGGAAGTGGGAAGGAAACGTTGAAGGATGGCGAGGGGGGAGCGGTGGTGCGGCCCGTTGGCGCCGGCTCACCCGGGTGCTCCGCCGTAACTCCATGAAACTACAGGTGGACGAGCGGAGGGAGTGGGGCCTTTGCGGCCCTTCCACCCATCAGCCATGCCGGAGTTCGCGCGGGTTGGAGGTGAATCGATTTATTTCAAGTCGAATGATCGCTCTTTCGGGCTGAAACAAATTCATTCCGAGCTGAATGACCGTTCTCTCGACCTGAATCGAATTCATTCACGGTTGAACGCTCGGGCTTTCGCACCTGAAACAAGTTCTTTCGGGCTTGAATGATCGATCCTTTCGAGCTGAAACAAATTCTTTCCAGCTGGATCCATCGACCTTTCAGACTGAAAAGAACTTATTTCCAGCTGGCTCGATCGATCTTTCGGTCTGAAAAGAACTTCTTTCCCCGTTGAATGATCGACCCTTCTGAACTTAAAGAAATTCTTTCAAGCCGAATCGATCGCTCTTTCGGAGCTAAAGAATTTCTTTCCAGGCTGACTGATCGGCCCCTCGACTTGACTTCATCGGCCTTTCGATCGGAAACAAAGCCTTTCACGCTGCAAGAACGGTCCTTTCGACCTGAATCAGCGGCCTTTCGACATCGAGCAAAGTCTTTCCAGTCGGAAGGACGATCCTTTCGATCTGAATGATCGATCATTTGCGCTGAATCCTCGATGGTTTACAGATCATCGGGAAAGTGCCGCCGGGCGAGACGCCGGTGGTGAGGCGGCCTGGCGCGGATCTGCTGGATGCTATTCGAGCTCCACCGCCTCATCGACCGACACTCTGTGATTCACGACGTCGGCGATGAGACTCTCATAAAACGCATCATCGAAAGGCGCGTCCACTTCTACTGTACGGCCCGGCGCAAGCGGAATACGATGACTGATCGTCACCGGGACATCCAGCTGACGCGCCGCAAGGCCTCGGATCTGGACGCAGACATTCCCTTGCTGGTCGCACAAGTCGATGTCCACCGTAATGGTCTTGTCATCCGGTTTACGGTTCCTGGCGTGACGGACCCAGGCAGACATCTCTGCCGTGGGGGCGGCCACAATGCGCACCGAGTCGACGGCAAACGGCACGGGCGGCCGGCCCGGAATGTCGTTCAGATCGACGAGCAGACCTAGAGAAGCCTGGAGAGCACTGTCCATCACGCTGGGATGTAGCACATGCTCGTGCTGGTTCGACGCGACACAGGCCGGCATCCGCAATTGCGCGAGCAGTTGTTTGTCACCGAGGTCGATGGCCATGATCCCCCGGTGCGCGGGGCCATAGTGGAGGCCCATTCTGTCGCAGATCGCATACACCGCGGATCCTTCCAATCTGCCCTGTCCCATTTCCCGCCTGAGCTGTTCGATGTCGAGCCTGGCGGGTGCAGGTTGCGAAGTGAAGACGGCCCGGCCCTGGCAGTGCACGGTCTCCTGGCCCGCCTCTACACTGTAGATTTCATAATCGATGGAGCCGTCGTCGATTCCAGACAAGGTGATGGAGACTTGCTTCGGCTCCGTAACGATGACCGGTTTCAGCCAGACGACGTCGCGTAGTTCCAGGATGCTCGATTCTCGACGTGGGGACGCCAGCCTGATCGCAGCGCGAGCCATCTCCAGATAGGCCACGCCCGGCAGGACCTTTTGTGCGATGCGACCGTTACGGATCTGGTGATCGGTCAGGAAGAATTCTTCGCCGCTGAACGTCGAGCTATAGCGTAGCTCGTTCAGATCGGACGTATTGCGGTGCAACAGGGGATGAAGGACCACGAGCGCGCCACTCCCGGCCGGCACATCCCTGGTCGCCGGCCGATCGATCCAACACCGCACCTTTGCAAAGGGATACGTCGGCAGGCTGACCCGACGCGGCGGTTCCTCCCCGTAAAACTGCTCCCATTCGATCTCCAGTCCCTTCACCCACAGATCCGACAACTTCGACCATTTGCCGCGCTGGATCCATTTGCCCACGGCTTCCCGCAACTCGTCATCGCCACGGAAAAGGGTCAGCGTGTCGCTGTTCCGCTTCACCTCTCCGCGGTAGAGGCCTTCAATGCCGCTCTTTCCTTCGATGAAGTCGTCGAGCTTCGCGGCCAGCTCCTTCATCGCCCCGGCCGTGATCGCCAGTCGGTGCTCCATCGCCTCGCGCCCCACCTGTAACGTATAGGCGACGCTGGCGAGCTCGCTGTCGCTGAGCTCCCGGATTTCAATCCACTGCCGCAGTTGTATGGCCTGCTCCTGCAGCCGCTCCGCGGTTCTGGCCGATAGCACCACCATCACAGGTCCGGTCTTCGCGTCACGCCCGGCGCTGACGGCGCCGGCATACTCCTCCACCAGGATATGCGCGTTCACTCCGCCGAAACCGAAGGAGCTGATTCCTGCCCGGCGCGGCCACTCTCCGTCGTTTTCGTCCTTCGATCTCTCCCACGGCTGGTTCTCTTTCACGATGTAGAAAGGACTGTCCTCCAGCCGGATGTAGGGGTTCACTTCTTCGCTGTGGAGACTGCGGACGAGCGTCCCGTGCTTCAGTTGAAGCAGTGTCTTGATCAGTCCGGCGATCCCTGCCGCCAGCTCCAGATGCCCGATGTTGGTCTTCACGGAGCCCAATCCACAATAGCCGGCCGCCGCCTTCTCCCCCGCTTCGTCGTACAGGCTCTGGAACGCACTCTTCAGACCGTTGATCTCGATCGGATCTCCTAAAGGCGTACCGGTTCCGTGTGCCTCGATGTAAGTCACGCTCCTGGGGCTCACGGCGGCGCGCCGGTAGGCGTCTTTGATCAATTCGGCCTGCGCAACAGGATTCGGCGCCGTCAATGACTGAGCACGGCCGCCATGATTTTCAGCACTGGCCCGGATCAATCCATAAATGTGATCGCCATCCCGCTCGGCGGCACTGAGTTTCTTCAGCACCACCATGCCGACGCCTTCGCCCCGCGCGTATCCATCGGCATGGCTGGAGAATGTCTTGCACTTGCCGTCCGGACTGAGCATTCCGGCCTTGTTGAAGCTGGTGTGCAAGGTTGGAAAGAGCGTGTTCACGCCTCCGACCAGTGCCATGTCGCAGTCGCCGGCCATGATCGACCGCACCGCCCGGTGTATGGCCACGAGAGAACTGGAGCAAGCCGTCTCGATCGGCTCGCTCGGACCATGCAGGTTCAATAGGTAACTGAGGCGGTTCGGACCGACAGACGGCACCAGTCCGGTCGCGGTATACCCCTCGATTCCGGCCCCGAACAGTAGTTCACCATAGCCGGTACTGGTCGTCCCGATGAAAATCGCCGTGCGGCTTCCCGACAATTGCTTCGGCCCGTATCCAGCGTCCTCGAAAGCTTTCCACCCGTACATCATCGTCAGCCGGTGCTGCGGGTCGATCCGTTCCGCTTCTCGCGGAGAGATTCCGAAGAACAGCGGATCGAACTGATCGACACCCTCGATGAACGCTCCCCACTGTGCACCGCCCGTGCTGCCGTCCTCCCGCGCCTCACCAGCCATGGCCCGCCAGTCCCAACGCTCGGGAGGAATCTCCCGGACGCTCTCCTTGCCTGCCTTCAGGTTTTCCCAGAAGGCGTCCAGGTCTTCGGCCCCCGGAAAGCGGCCGCTCATGCCGATGATCGCGATCGCCTCTGTTGCGTCCACGACCTCTGTTCGTGGTGGCGGGACAGAGCGGGCGACTTTAGCGACCGGCGCTTCCTGCGCGCCCGCTTCGGCCACACCGAATTTCGCGACCAGCCGGTCCGGATGTTTCTCCACCAGATATCCGGCGAGGCTCCTCACGGTCGGATACTCGAAGAAGATCGTCGGCATCAACTCCAGTGCATAGGCCTGATTCACATGATTGGCAAACCCGGTCAGACTGATGGAGTCGAATCCGAACTCACTCAGCTCCGCATCCGCGTCGACATCTTCCCGCTTCACCTTCAACAGCACACCGACGACTTCGATCAGCCACTGCTCCACGTCCTCGAGCAGTCGTGGTGTCGCCGCGACCGCGCGCGCTCGGCCGCCGAATCGTTCAAGCAGCTGCCTGCCGTGCTTCTCTGCCAGGTACCCGGCAAAACGCCGCACGGTCGGATGCTCGAAGAAGATGGTCGGCATCAACTCCAGTGCGAAGGCGTGGTTTACGTGGTTGGCAAAGCCGGTCAGGCTGATGGAATCGAAGCCGAACTCGCTCAGCTCCGCGTCGAGGTCGACGTTCTCCCGCTTCACCTTCAGGAGCACGCCGACGGCATCCACCAACCACGCTTCCATCTTCTCCACAAACTCAGCCGAGGTGGCGACGGCGGGAAGCGACGGTGAGGGAGCGAACGCAGGAAGCTTCTTGCGCCGCTGAGTGAGGCTGGAGTGCTTCTGGCGGATGATGCCGTCACTTTCGGCGACGATGATCTGCTGTCCTAACCCGTGCGCCTCGTGCGCCGGAAATGAGACGCCGCGGAATCCTTCCTCCTCCAGAACGCGCTTCCACGCCTCGGTGGTCAGGCCCGGGCTGCCGTCCATCCGCAGTTCGCCGTCTTCGAACGCCCACCAACCGGAGAGCAGGCCGAACGTCAGATGCATGAAAACACTCTTCGCCGTGATTTCATTGAGGATCAGCAGCCCGTTCGCCTTCAATGCTGTTTTCGCATTCCTCAAGGTCTCGCGTAGTCGCTTTGTGGCGTGGAGCACATTCGCGGCAATCACCACGTCATACGTCCCACGCTGGACGCCCTGCTCCGGCAGCCCCTTCTCCACGTCAATGACCGCGTACGTCAGGTAATCGCGCCCGGGCCCGTACGCCTTCTCGCCGTGAAGCAGGAACAGTTTCGAGACGTCGCTGTAGCAGTACTCCTCCACATGGTCGCGGTATGCGTCCAGCGTCTGGAGGATGCCCTGACTGCTCCCTCCCGTTCCAGCTCCCAATTCGAGCAGGCGGAGCTTCGGCCCCGTGGTTTTCCGCCGCTCCTCGGTATACCACCGCACCACGTTCTCCATGACGCGGTTGAGGTAGTCCGCGACTGCATTGTTCTTGTAGACGCCTTCGACCAACGCCAGCGATGAGTTCGGGAACATCACGTCGGTCGCACGTTTCTCACCGCGCAGGATCGCTTCGAGGCTGAGTAGTGTTGTTTCGACGAGAGCCACCTGCGCCCTCATGCCCTCTGCATTCCACTGATTCTTCGTTCGTTCCCACTCAGACCACAGTCGTGCCTTGTCTGCGGTGCGCGTGTCCAGTGAATGGCCATATCGGTGCAGGATGTGCCGGCTTTCCACGAGCCAGTGCTCATAGTCTCCAGTCACGCGCGGCTCTTCGCCCATCGGCGCCATCTGTGCCGAAAGCAGCTCCGCGAGAACAGCGTCGAAGTCGCGCCGCTGCTCTTCCCACGTCGTGAGCTCCTGCGGCGGATCGTGTGCAGGGACGTCCTCGCACAATGACGGTGCTTCATCGCGTGCAGTCCAGATCGTTTCCCCGGTTTCGATGCCGAGCGTCAGCGCCGCCTGTGGGCCATCCGTCCGGATCATCCCGATCTGGTCGAGCGGGCCGCTCAACAGGCGCTCGATCCCTGCCATCCCCTCTGCGGCACCTAGGGATCCCCACCCCATCCGCGCCATCCGCTCCCGAAACTCCGGGGCCGCCACAATTCCGACAGTGCCCCAGTAGCCCCAGTTCATCACCTTGACCGGGTAACCGGCGCTCGCCGACTGCCATGCCGCGAAGGTGTCGCTGAATGTGCATCCGGCGGCGTAGTTACTCTGTCCCGGCGCCTTGAGGAAGCTCTGCAGCGACGAGAAGTAGAGGATAAAGTCGAGCGGCTCGCGGCCGAACACGTGCGCAAGCTGCACGGCCGTGTCGACCTTCGTCGATAGAGCCTCACGGAACTGCTCTTCCTCCATGTTGGCCAGGCTTTTATCGGCCAGCACGATCGCTGAATGGATGACGCCGTTGATCCGTCCATACCTGTCTTTGATCTCTTCACGAACTCGGCTGAGATCCTCTCGGCTTCGCGCATCTGCCGCGATGTACAAAGGGCGATTTGCTACGCCGGGGGCTACGCGCTCCTGTGCCTTCTCGACCACGTCGTCGTGCGACCGCCGTCCGATCCACACCACGCGCGCGTCATAACTCCGGATCAGGTATTCGCTGACCACTTCTCCGACGCCACCCGCACCGCCGACGATGACGTAAACGCCGGCACGTTTGAATTCACTGTGCTTGCCGGGCATGACGTCGCATTGCAGCAGCCGGCGCCTGTACCACTGTCCCTCGCGATACGCGTAGCCGTCGCCACGCTCGTCCGGGGTCAGCTCCAGCAGTTCCCGCCACGGCCAGACGCTGCCTGCCACATCGATCAGGCGTACCTTCCAGTTTCGGTACTCCTTCGCCATTGAACCGATCAGGCCCTGCACGCTGCTGTGACTCGGACTCACCTTTTCGAGCGCGGTGATCTGCTCCGTCCCGCTCGTAACGACCGTCCACCCGAGCTCACTCGCACCGTAACCTTCTCGCAGCAGGGCTTTGATCAGGCGAAAGCCGAGGAGCACCCCGTCTTCCTGGTCGGCAATGAGGTGTTCCAATCGCCCGCTCGTGACCGGCAGGATCCAGACGAGATGATCGATGCGAGCGTCTCCGTGCAGCTTCTCTGCGATTTCCTCCACGGAGGCGCGTCCATTGACCTGCAGCACTTCGATGCCCGCACGTTGCGCCGACAATGCGCGGTGCTGCTGCTCGTCTCCGCCGATCACGACCACTCGGCCGCGCGGCGCCGGCACCGACCCTCCCACTGGCGGTTGCACCGCATCCCACATGGGGGCGAGCGTCATCAACCCTGCCGGCTCCTCTCGCTCCTTCGTCGCTATTAACGCACGCACGGAGAAACCCTTCATGCGCACGCACGTGCGTCCACTTGCATCGCAAAGGTCGATGTCGAGCTTCACGACCTGATCACCCGCGTGGCTTCCCGGCGCGAAACGCATCCAGGCGACCATTTCCCGAGTGCAGGGCGCCAGGATGTGCAGGGACTCGAGGGCGAAGGGCATCCGCGTGCGTCCAGAACCATCGAACCAATCGTCGATGAGTCCTAGGTAGCCCTGGAGGGCGCTATCCATCAGAGTGGGATGGAGGACGTAATCGTTGAACGTGTTGTCGATGACAGCAGGCAACCGCAGGGATGCGAGTAATTGGCCGGCACCCTGATGAATCGCCACGATTCCCTGGAACGACGGACCATAAAGCCCGCCGGTCCGCACAAATGCGGAGTAGACGCTGTCCGCGTCGATTCCGCGCGGCGCCATCCGGCGCTCCAGCCGCTCGAGGTCGAGCTGGATCGGCTCTGATTGGTGCCTCCAGCCGGCGCGCCCTTGGCAATGAAGGACTTCCTGCGCCCCATTGCGGCTGTAGATTGTGTACTCGATCTCGTCATTCCCACTCGCCGATAGCGCGATGCCGATCTCTTTTTCGTGGCTGACGACGATCGGCTGCAGCCACACGCTATTGCGCAGTTCCAGGTGAGACTGCGATGGCGCCGGGAATGCGCGCTCGATCGCCGCCCGCGCCATCTCCAGGCATGCAACGGCCGGAAGGACCTTCTGCAGCGAACGACCATCGGCCAGTACCTGATGATCGGCCAGGAAGAACTCCTCGCCGGTAAACGTCGAGCTGTAACGCTGTCCGCCCAACTCCCGGTGGAGCAACGGGTGAAGGACTGCCGGCGCCGGGCGCGCAAGGTTTGTCGCCCTCGCCGGCTCGCCCGCCGCCATATCGAGCCAGTAGCGCTCGCGCGCAAAGGGATACGTCGGCAGCGGCAGAAACGCGTAGTTGCGTCCATCGTAGAAATGAGCCCAGTCGACGTTGCGGCCACCGGCCCACGCCTCAGCAATGTCGAAGAGGCTCTTCCCCTCCCACCAGGCCTCCGGCGTTTCATGGCCGCTCCTGATGCCATCCGTTTGTGCGCCCCTCCCGGCCACGCGCCCACGTCGCCAGTTGCTCTGTTGCCGCGTATGCGCGAGAAAGTCGGCAAGTGCCACTCTGAGGTCGCCGACGGTCGCGGCCACGACCGCGAGTCGCTCGCGCATGGCCTCGCGGCCGAGCTGAAGTGTGTATGCCAGTTCGTGGAGGTCGGGCGATGCTTCGCGGAGGTAGTCGCTGAATCGGCCGACCAACTCGAACAGTCGCTCCTCGTTCCTGGCGGAGAACACACACAGCGCAGCTATGCCGGGATGTGAGTTGCTCCTTGCCACCGGCGCCAGAGGACCATCGTATTCTTGCAGGATCAGATGCGCGTTGGATCCGCCAGCACCGAAAGAGCTGACCCCGGCGGATCGCGCGGTGTGTTCTGTCGGCCGCGGCCACGGCGCAAGCTCACGCTGCACGCGAAACGGACTCCTGGCGAAGTCGATATTCGGGTTCAATTGCTCCGAATGCAGCGACGGCGCTAACTGGCCATGCTGCATCTGCAGAATCACCTTGATGACGGAGGCGATGCCAGCGGCCGCTTCGAGGTGGCCGATGTTCGACTTGACCGAACCGATCGCACAGAAACGGTCGCTCTCTTTTGATAGGCCGAGCGCCTTCTCCAGGCCAGCGATCTCAATCGGGTCACCGAGAGACGTCCCGGTACCATGCCCTTCGATGTAGCTGATGCTCCGCGGATCGATCCGCGAGCTCTCCAGAGCAGTGGCAATGACGTTTCCCTGCGACTTCGGGTTCGGCACGGTGTACCCGTTGGTGCGACCGCCATGATTGATCGCGGACCCCTTGATCACCGCTAGGACTGAATCTCCCTCCGCGACCGCTTTCGCCAGTGGCTTCAGGAGTAACGCGCAAACACCTTCTCCGGGTACATAGCCGTCACCGCCCGCGCCATAACTGCGGCAGCGGCCGTCCGTGGAGAGGAACCGATACCGCGACAGGAACAGGTACTTGCTGACGCTCAGCGACAGATTGACGCCCGCGGCGATCGCAAACTGACTCTCGCCATCGCGAATACTTTGACAGGCGAGATGCAGAGCCGTCAGCGACGAGGAACAGGCTGTGTCGATGGCCATACTCGGGCCAACGAGATCAAAAAAGTACGATACCCGATTGGCGATGCTGTACAGAAGGCTGCTCGGCCCGACGACGTTTCCGGCCAGCGTCGCTTCAATGCCGGCGCTTTCATACGGTTGCCAGAGAGCACCGACAAAGACGCCAACCCGACCGTTGGAGAGCCGGTGCAGCCGCGACCTCGTATACCCGGCGCGCTCCAGCATCTCCCAGACCACTTCGAGAAGCAGACGCTCCTGCGGATCGATCAGCTCCGCTTCACGCGGGGAGATGCCGAAGAACCCGGGATCGAAACGATCCACGTCGCTGATGAAGCCGCCCCACTTGCCGTAAATCCCGTTTTGCTCCGGATCGGCATCGAAATACTTCCGATAGTTGAAGCGGTCGGGAGGAATCTCGGTAATGCAATCGCGTCCCTCTTTCAGCACATCCCAGAACTGCTCGAGGTCCCGTGCGCCAGGGAACCGTCCCGCGGCGCTGACGATCGCGATATCGCGACGCTCATCGCCACTGGCGCGATGAACGTGCGACCCGGTCTGCGGCAGTTCGTCACTGGCGCGGGCCGGACCGCCGGCTGGAGGTCGGTCATCGCTCTTCCTCGGTCCAACGGCAACAGGCTTCGGCGGCAATGCCGCCAGCAGCTTGTCGCGATACTCCTCGAGGAAGTACCGGCTCAGCTCATCGATGCTTCGATACTCGAAGAACAGAGTCTTCGACAGCGGCCCGAACACCGTCTCGAAAATCTCGTTCAGCTCGACGACCATCACGGAGTTGACGCCGTACTCGTCGAAACTGGCCTGAAAATCGATTTCCTCGGCCGCGAGCCCGATTGGTCCGGCAATCAACGATCTCAGATACACACGGGCTTCGTCCGTCGGCTCGTTTCGATCGGCGCTGGCCACCACGGCTGGAACAGGTTTCGTTCGCTCCACCAGCAGCCGCGCCAGAACCTCCGCGTGATTTTCGACAAAGTACTCGGCCAGCTCCGCGATGGTCCGGTACTCGAAAAACAGCGTCTTCGGGATGGATCCGAGGATATCTTCGAAGGTCTGGTTGAGCTCCACGACCATAACTGATGTGACGCCGTACTGATCGAACGGCACGAACCATTCGATCTCCTCGGCCGGCACGCCGGCATGGCTCGCCAGCTTGGTTTGGATGAGTACCCGCACCGCGTCGATCAGGACCTCGCTGCTCTCGGAGCGCGCCGGTTCCTCGACCGTCTCGATCGTGTCAGCGGCCTTAGCCGCTTCCTTGAGGGCCCGAATGGAGAACCCTTTCAGCCTCACCACCACCAGCCCGTCGGGCTGGCAAACCTCCAGATCGAACTTTCTGATCTCCTCGTTCCGCGCATTCGAGGGTCGCGTCCGGCAATAGACATGACACTCGGCCGGAATCGGAGCCAGTACTTCGAGCTCGTCCATGCCGATGGGGATGTATTGCCGGCTGTTCGGCGTCGCGCGCCGATTGCTGATCAGCGCGGTCTGGAAGACACCAGTCAGCAGAGCGGGGTGCAGCACGTAATCGCCGCTCGTGGCCTGCACTTCCTCCGGCAACGCCAGCGCCGCCAGAGCCTCAGCGTCATTGAGGCAGATCTGCGTCATCGGTTGAAAGGTCACGCCGACATGCAGTCCTTCGCGATGGATTTGTTCGTAGATCTTCACCGGGTACTGAATCTCGTCGCATCGCGATGTCACCGCGCCGAGGTCGACCCTCGCTTCCGCCTGAGTTGGGACAGCGTCCCGCGTCATCTGACCCATCGCGTGCAGCCGCTTTTCACCGGCCGGCGTGACGCTCACAATTTCATACGTGAGCTGGTTCTGCTTCGGCGTAAGCTGAACGTGCGCCGTGAAATCTTCTTCCGGCGAAGAGAGAGGACTGGCCCAGTAGTTGTGCAGCAGAGTCTTGACCGACTTGTCGCCCCACAACAGGTCGCCAGCCTGGCGGGCCATCTCCAAGTAACACGCGCCCGGCATGTTGTACTGTCCATCGACGACGTGATCGCGCAGATAGAACTCGGAGGTCCGGAAAGTCCTGCGAAATACCCGCGCCGCGGCATCGGATTGAGCGACGTCAATGAGCGAGCGATTCCACCGGGGCGCTTCATTCGACGCCGCGATCACCACCTTGCTCCTGCCGATCGCGACAAGGTGCGTCGCCAGTTTGCCGATCGTATTGATGTCGAACAGCAGGGTGGGCCTGAGGTCGGTGCCGAAGCGTTCATTGATGTCTCGAATGACGCCGATCAAGGCAAGCGAGTCGACCCCCAGCTCGCCGAGCGTTCGTTCATCGGTAATCGTTTGACTGGGCACGCCCAGCCGAGCAGCGAAGATGGACCTGATCTCGGTTTCGAGCTGGCTTGGCTGAGCCTCATCCACCCCGAGCTCCACTGTCGGGCTGGCCGTGGTGTCAACGCCGAGGCTTCGCTCGATTTTGGCTCTATTCCCACCGACCGCGATGAGCTGATGGATCTCGGGAAATCGATTGCTCGCAAGCGCCAGCGCGATTTCGAGAATCTCCAGCCCATCGGCTGTAGCCAGCGGCTTCATGCCGAACACGCGCAGGAAATGGCGTTCCTCTTCTGGCGTTACGCGCATACCGCCCTGCGCCCAAAGGGGCCAGTTCAGCGCGAGCGTGACACCCGACCGCTGCTTGTCGACCGTCAGTTCGTTCCGCGCCGCCGCGAAAGCGTCGAGAAAGCTATTGGCGGCGGCATAATCACACTGTCCCTGGTTGGGCATCAGCGCCGCAACAGACGAAAACACGACAAAGAAGTCGAGCTTCTCGTTCTGAGTCAGCGCATCCAGATGGATCGCACCCAGGACCTTCGGCTCGACAACCCTTGCGAACGACTCCTTCTGCTTCCGGAGAATAAACGCATCCTCGATCACCCCCGCGGCGTGAATGACACCGTTGATCTCCGGATGAGCCGACTTGATGCGTGCGAAGACCTCCGTCAGCGCCTTCCTGTCCGTGATGTCGACGCTGAAGTATTCGCACGTGCCGCCTGCTCGCCCGATGTCGGCGATCTTACCGGCAAGAGCGGCACTCTTCTCCGATCTGCCCAGCCAGAGAATCGTCGCGCGATATCGCTCGGCTAAATGTCGGGATACGACCGCTCCCAACCCACCAGCGCCGCCGGATATGAGATAAACGCCACCCGCTTTCAGGATCGGAGCGAGAGCACCCGCGCTCTCCTGAGCTGCCACGGCCTCGCGGACGATCACACGGTCGTGCTTGTGCCCATCCCGATAGGTGACTTCCTGCAGGGGACTCGCGTTCGGACTGGAACCCAATTGCTCGTATACGTAGCGGGCGACATCCTCGAGCAGAGTCGCGTCGGTACCCAGGGTGTGGTAATCGAACTTTGGGTTCTCATACTTCAGGGTTCTGGCAAACCCTCCCACCATCGAATGAATGGGGCGGACATGACCCTGCCGCAACCCGTGGACATAGACCAGATTCACGTTCTCGCGAAACCTCACCTTGAACGCGGCCTGGGTGAAATGAAGCATCGCGTAAATCGTGAGGTCCAGCCCGTCGCGCTGCTCATTGTCGCACTGCTCATTCAGGCTCCACAGGTACGCCACTTGTGCAGGAGGCAGCTCCCGCGCCTTGAGCTCCTGCAGGAGCCTCTCATAGTCGGCGGGGTTCCGAAGATCGATCTCATAGACATTGTCTTCCAGCTGCCGATAGCCCGCCCCGGACAGAACGAGCGAGATCGTCCGCGGCCAGTACTGTCTGAAGCTCTGAACCGCGTTCTCGTCGTCTGCGAAAAGGAGGAGTGACTTTGTCGCAGGGCCGGGCTTTGGATCGAGCTCTCTTTCGCGCCACACGGGCCGGTAGTAGACGTCGCGAGGCATCGCCGTCACCGCCTCCTGGCTCCGGCCTGCGGTGATCGGCCGCTTCTGGAGGTTACGGACGTCGACCAGGACGTTGCCTTCAGCATCCGAAAGACTGGCATGGAAGGCCGGCAACTTCCCCCCGTCCTTTACCGTGGCATAGACGAGGCAGCGGTCCGTCGTTGGACTGACGATTTCGGCGGACTCCAGGTAGAAGGGGATGAACTGTTCTCCGAGACGCTGGAGCCCGAGCAGGCTCAAGACGGTGATCGCCTGAAAGACGCCATCCATCATGCTGGGATGAAGCTCATAGTTTCCTGCGGTGTCGCGTACTTCTTCCGGAAGCTTCAGCTCCGCGACAATTTCTCGCTCGTTGAGGACGCAACTTTCGATGACCTGAAAGCTGCTCCCGTAAGCAAGGCCGTGTTCCTCCAGCAACGCGTACAGCTCCGCCTTGCTCTTGGTGACGCCGCACCTGGACTGCACCGCTGGGATGTCCAGTGCCTGGTGATGGGTGGGATCAGGAGGGAGGTCAGTCAGGCGGCCCTTGCTGTGAACCGTACCATTCCGAACGACCTCGAAACCCGTCTCGTCGTTCTGAGGCGTCAGCTTGACCTCAACCTGAACGTCGTCACCCTCAACGACGATGGGAGTGATCCAATAAACGTTCTTCAGGACCCGGGAGCGCGGAGCGGCTGCCCGCGCTAGTTCCAGGTGCATGACGCCGGGCAGCATCGCCCGCCCCTGCACGACATGGTCTCGAATGAAGAAGTCCGTTGCTTTCAGAGTCGTCACGGAACGGCCGGGTTCCGACTTGACTGCGATGTGCAAAGCTTTCGCGCCAACATCGGTGAACCAGCACCGTTTTCGTGCAAATGGATACGTGGGGAGCGGTACGCGCCGTGGTGCACGCGCGGAATCATCGCTCCACGTGACTTTCGCACCCTCCATCCACTGCGCGGCCAGTCGCACGCTGGGCGACTGATCGCCATGTCGCACCGGGATAACGCCGTCGGTAACGTAGCTGTCCAGGCCCGCGATCAATTCATCGACCGAACCGGAGACGATCGCCAGCCGTTCGTCGAATACGTCCCTCCCCGCCTGCAGGGTGAACGCGATATCGCCCAACGCCAGGCGTGCCGCGCTCCCACCATTCTGCAGATGATCCAGTAATGATGCCGCATAGGCTTTGAGCCGGCCCTTCCTGGCCGATAACGGGATGACGTAGTCTCCTGCGTCACTCGCCGGCCCGGCCTCCCGCTGCGGAGCTTCCTCCAGAACGACATGGGCATTGACCCCGCCCATCCCGAAGGAGCTGACCCCTGCCCTTCTGGCGTGTCCTCTCGCTTCCCAGGGGGCTGTCTCGGTGGCGATGAAGAATGGACTGCCCTCCAGTTCGAGATACGGATTCAGCCTGTAGAAGTTCCGGATCGCCGGGATCTGCCGGTGCTTCATGGCCATGACTACTTTGATGATTCCGGCCATTCCGGATGCGCTTTCCAGGTGTCCGACATTGGTCTTCACCGATCCGACCGCGCAATACGGCTGCTGGCCTTCGCCATGAGCCGGCACCCCCCCGGCAAGCTGCGCGAATGCTTTCTTCAGCCCATCAATCTCGATCGGGTCGCCCAACGGCGTACCCGTGCCATGCGCTTCGATGTAGTCCATCGATCCTGGATCAATACTCCCGCGCCTGAGCGCGCTCATCACCACGGCCGCCTGGGCTGCCGTACTGGGCGAGGTCAGGAAATTGGAGCGTCCGCCGTGGTTGACGGCCGAGCTCTTGATCACGGCATGCACGTGATCACGATCCCGCAATGCCAGGCGAAGTGGTTTGATGAACAGGACTCCGACCCCTTCAGCCCGCACGTAGCCATTCGCAGCCGCGCTGAACGTCTTGCATTGACCGTCCGGCGACAGCATTCCGGATTTGCTGTGAGAGATGAACATAGTCGGCGTGATCAGCGCATTGACACCGCCGACAATGGCTGCTTCACACTCGCCGCTCTGGATATCGCGGATGGCATTGTGCAAAGCAACCAGACTGCTGGAACAGGCCGTGTCCACGGCTTCACTTCTACCGCGAAGGTTGAACAGGAACGACACCCGATTGGCGAGGATCGAGTGCACCGTGCCGGTCGAGATATAGGGAGCGATGTCGTGACGACTCTCACGCATCAACTCGCTGTAGTCGTTCTTCGACACTCCGGCATAAACGCCGACCGCCTTGCCCGAAAGGCTGGCCACGCTGTACCCGGCGTCTTCTACCGCATGCCACGCGGCCTCGAGGAAGAGCCGGTGTTGGGGATCGATGAACGCCGCCTCGTTTGGTGCGATACCGAAGAACAGGGGATCGAACTTGTCAATGTCATCGATGAAGCCGCCCCACCTCAGGCCCGCGCCTTTCCCGTCGGCACGAGGCTCACCCGCGTACTCACGCCAATTCCAGCGAGCGGCCGGCACCTCGCGGATGCAGTTCCTCCCCGCCGCGATGTTTCGCCAGTATTCGTCATAGTCTTCGGCGTACGGAAACCGGCACGCCATCCCAATGATGGCGATGTCTGCCGCGCGGACCTGTCGGTCCACACTTCCGTCCGCCAACTGCTCGTTTGCTTGCATGAGATCGGCCTTGTGTCGACTGCCTGAAGGATGGAGGAACCTGGCGGCGAGAGGAGGAGGGGGTGCGTCTATCGAGCGCCTACTGCTGCCGGCGCGGCCGGTGCGGCCGGTGCGGTCGTTACAGGTTCCTGAACGAAGTCGAACTTCGCGCTCTGATACTTTTCCTTATCCAGAATGCCCTGCAGGCGTCGCAGTTGAAACAGCAGGTAGCGCGGCTTCGCGAGGTTGGACAAGGGGTCTGGGATGAAGCCGCCCCAGTCCGTGTTCATGGTGTACTCGGCTTCCACCATGCCATTCCCGACGGGGGTAAATCTCCATGTCGTATTCATGTTGGTGACCCGGACGCAGCATTCGTTGAGCGGCACCCGGTCCGGTACGGCTCCATATTCGGCCCAGATTTCTTTCGTTCGCGGAATCTGGTGAAAGTGCGCTCTGACCATGAAATCCCGCGGCTTGAACGGAGGTCTCATGTTGAACCGAAAATAGTCGTACTCGAGCTGGTCGTCGACGCGCTCGACCGTGTTGGCGTAACAACCAGCGTCTTTGCAGGCCTGGGGGTCCCGCAGCCATGCCACGACGCCGGCGAGCGTCGAGCGTACGCGTACACTCCCTCGTACCTGCACGAGATCGGACCCTGGTTGCTTCAGGGAATAGACTTTCGCGCCATCACGCTCGGCCACGAGCTCCCATCGATTGGAGCCTGAAAATCGCCAGCCCAGACGGGCTACACAATACAGCGCCAGAATATAGATGACGGCGCGGAACAAGCCTTTGAGAATCCTTCTCACTCTATTTCGGGGCACGACCGCTACCGGCGCGTCGGTGCCAACCACCTCGTCAATGGAAATTGCAGTATCAACTGCCATGATAAACCTCCATTCGAATCTCTTCTGATTGCTGAATGATTGGGCGGGCCCCGGCACAACCGGGTATGAACAGATCGACTACGTCACATCGCGGGCGCGAGGCGACTGGCGAGATATTTACCAAGACAGATCAGAGTCAGCGTTGGAGTCGTTTTGACCGTCTCCGGAATCACGGAGCCGTCGCAGACATGGAGGTGCGTGTATTCCGTCTGCAGGTTTTCATCGACGTGCTCGCCGATGCGTATGGCGCCGCCGATCTGGCCAGCGGAGAGCGGTGACTTGAAAATATGCTTTCCGCCTGCGTGATGAATGATCTTCCGGGCCACCGCTTCGCCCTTCGCGAGCTTGCCGAGATCTTCCCTCGTGAATTGCTTGTCGTAACGGCCGTTCTGCTGAAGACCTCCGCCCAGGCTTTCCTTGACCATCACGCCGACGCCCATGCTTTTCGAATGAAAGAACGCGCGGATCCAGCGACGGTTGGCCAGCATGAACATCCGATAGAACATGCGGGCAGGGTTACCGTCGCCCACGCCGATATCACCTTCGAGTACGGTGCCCATACTACCGATGAAGTTGTCGCCCGCGCTCATTCGCGCGTTCGTGCCGAACAGAGCGAAGCTCGGGTGGCAATAGAACCCGCGATTTGCGACATTCTCCATTCCGCTGTTCCGAAGAATGATCGGCGACGCGGCCCCACCCGCGGACAGAATGATCTTCGCTCCGAAGGCGCGACATACTTCCGGCTCCGTTTTCGGCGTCTTCAGCTCGTACTCGACGCCAATGGCGCGGCCGTTTTCGACCAGCACTTTCAGAACCCTCGCCCGAGTCACCAGCGTGGCCCCGTTCGTCACAGCCTCCGCCAGATAGGTTCTCGCGTTCCATTTCGCCTCGTACGCATAGCCTGAAGTGCACTTGGACACGTCGACGAGCATCGGACTTTTGTTCCACGAATACCCCAGCGCCACCGCGCTCGCCCGCAGCCGCAGCGCCTGAGCACCGATCAACTCGTCGGGCAGGATCGCCAGCGGTAGCTCCCGTTTTGCTTCGGCGAGCGCACCGGCGAGGTCGATTCCGACGGCGCGGAAAGGCTCCAATGACGGATCGTCGGCCACTGCAAAGTAGACGGCCGTCGTGCCTCCCGTGGAGAACGCCCTAACGGCGAGCACATTCTCGCTTGCGAAGACGCGATTGAGGATGAACGCGTTCGAGCCCTCTCGGAGAGTCCCGTCACCTCCTCGCTCTAAAATCAGCACGCGTTTCCCACGTTTGCTCAATTCTCGCGCAATCGTGGCGCCGGCAGGCCCGGACCCTACGACGATCGCATCGTATTCCTTGTTCGCACGTTGCCTATCCAAGGGGCACCTCTGGCGTCACTTCCGCCGGCGTGCTGGCCACGTCTCTCATCTGCCAGTTGTGATACTTCGCGTAAAGGGTGAGCGTGCGCCGATGGGTGGGGTTATCCCACTTGAATCCCGTCAGCTCTTCGTCGAGCTTCGCGGAGTTCCGCAGTCCATCCGGAAGGCCTCGGAATAGTCTCTTGTAGAGGTCACCGCTGTCAGGCTGGTCGACCTTGATGCCGAAGCTATACGGCTCGATCTGGCCGTAGTGATGTGTCGAATGCTGCGACACCTCCACGATCCGCCGCGGCAAGCGAGGGAACACACCGGGAATGTACTGATGTGCCTCCATGTCCTTCTGGACCTCGATGGTGATCGCCAGAAATGCAGTCAGAGGGTTGTAGAACGTGACCGGCGTCCCGAGAGTGAGCCGCAGGAAGCCTTCCAGAAAGCCATTCTCCGCCACCGCGATCATTCCCGACGGAATCGCGTCGTGATGGCTTCCATGCAGATAGATGAACTCCATCTCGGCGTTGTGCGCAAGCCAGTGATCGCGATAGAACCAGTCGTTGATGACCTTCAGCCACTTGAGGTGCACCAACACATTGAGCACACAGACTACCGGCAGGAAGATCACCGAGAACTTCGCGTACTTGATCACGAGAAACCAGGGCGCTATTAGGATGATGTGTGCCAGCAAGCCGCTGCAATACGCATGGACGATCTCCAGCGTCATGCTGGTGTTGCCGGTGATCACGCGCTTCCACGAGGTCTGCATCAGAACCTCGCGGGCCAGTTCCTTCCTGGCCAGATGAGCAACCATGATGACGGTCCTGTAGATCGTGATCACACCGAAATGCACATAGAAGAGATACCACCCCATCGTGCGCATCGCCTGGACGTAATGGGGTAGATTTGGCGAAGCGGTGATCAGCATGCTTTCCAGCACGAGCAACGACACCGCAGCGAAGTATGCGAACTTCAGATTCCGGAGCTTGTAGAGAACCGTGTAGAGAAGGTCCTGCGGTCTCCGCACGATCAGCGGAACCGTGAGCGCGAGGCCATGCCTCAGGGTGAATGCCACCACTGCGGCAGCACATAAAATGTACGCCGCGATGGACATGCCATGACCGAACCCGTACGCGGCGCCGGTCACCAACGCGCTCAACGCGATCATCAGCACGTAATCGCCGAAATCCTTCCGGTAATACGTGGCGCGTGGCTGCCTCGGGCTATACAGCTTGTGAAATGCAGCCGGATCGTGCTCTGTCATGACCTTCTCCCGTCAACGTCATGTCCGTAGTGGCGCATGCGATCAGGCCCTGATGGTCTTCCACCTGCCGCCCGCCCAGAGTGCGGTGATCAACAGAGTGGCGAGCGCGCCGTAGGCCGCCTGCACGAACGAGAGCTCCAACAGACCATAACGAAGATATGGACCCACGAACCAGACCGCGGGGAGGAAGACGAACCATTGTGTGCCCACCGAAACCATCGTCACACGGTTGCCGTCACCCAGACTGTAGAGGGTGTACGCGAAGACGTAAATGAGACTGCCCAAGCCAGCGGTGGCGGCGGTCAGCTGCATCGGTATGATGGCGATGGCGATCGTGTGAGGGTCCGTGAGAAAGATGGACAGAAACAGCCGCGGGAACAGCAGGATCGGAAGACCCAGGAGCGTAATCACGATCACACCCAGCTTTCCCGAATCCCACCCCCACTGGGCAGCACCGGCAGGATCACCCGCCCCCAGGGTCCGGGAGACCAGGGTCGCAGAGGCCATCCCCAACGCCGAGGCGAGGATCAGCAGCACCAGCGAAATCCTAACCAGGACGTTCGAAGCGGCCAGTTCGGCGGTTCCGACCTGGCCGACGAGCCACAAGTACACGACGTAGCCGGCCGCAAGGAAGAACTGCTGAAACGCGAGAGGCAGGCCGATCCTGAAGATGCGCTTCAGAAGAGCCGCCTCCGGTCTGGCCGTGAGAAAGCCGTCCCCTCCGAACCTGAAATACGCCATCACGAAGTTGACGATAACGCCGGCGTAGAGAGAGATGACCGTACCGATGGCGGCACCCGTCGCGCCCAAGGCGGGAGCGCCAAAACGACCGAAGATCAGCATGTAATTCACGAGAATGTTCAGGCACACCATGAAGAAGACGATGCCCATGTACACCTTCGGCCTCTCGATCCCCGACCAGTAGCCCTGAAACGCGCGGTGCATTCCGGTCGCGATGATGGAGAGATAGAGAACGCGAAGGTAGGGAATACCGATCGCCGTTACCCCCGGATCGGAGGAGATGGCCGAGAAGAGAAAGGGGGTGATCCAGAGGCAGAAGATCGTCAGAGGTACTCCGACCACGAGTGCGATCAGCAGGCCGCCATTGAGGGGCAGGCATTGTGGTGCCGTGGAACCGGCGCCTCGGCTGCGGGCGACGATCCCCTGGACCGCCGGCGCGATCCCACCGACGAACGCCAGCATGAGCGCATAACTGAAAGCGGCCAGGCCCGCCGCTCCTACGGCGTGGTTCCCTAACGTCCCGACCATTGCAAGGTCGATCAGTGACATCACCAGATTTGAGCTGAGGGCCATGGCGACTGGGACCGCCAGAACCGATATTGTTTTGACCCGCTCCATTGTGAGCATAAAGGTGGTTCTCCAATTCGATCGTTGCTGCTGGATGAGTCTCGCCTGAGGGAGGCGGGTGGACTGCGGCTACGCGCTGCGGATCAGCCGCTCGTGTGATGTCCGTCGCGAAGCAGGCGACGTAGCGACTTCCAATCCGACTCGAGGGGATGGCGCCTTGGTTTAGTCCACCCCGACCTGCAGGTGACGCGGGGTGTGCTCGGAAAGATAGTAAAAGTACGCTCGCAGCGATTGCTGGGTTGTTTGCGGGCGCTCGATGCCCGCCGCATTGGCGATCCTCAGCGCTTCCGTGCAATCGAACTCCGGCCGGCCGGGCTGGCTGTCGTCATCGCGCTTTCGGTCGGGGAACGCCCCGATGAAGCGAGTCAACGCGTTGGCCGGATCTGCGATTATCCGCGCCCGCCACTGCTGATACGACACCTTTTGCAGCGTAGGATCGAATGCGCGCAGAGAATCCAACAGCACCTGCCGAGGAGTGCCGATTGAATTCGTCAGATTGAATACGCGGCCGAAGGCCTCCGGCCGCTGCGAAATGGCTACGACCGAACGGCTCACATAGTCGATCGGCACCAGATAGAGCTCGTCGGTGACCTCTACTTCCGGCACACAGCCCACCTGCATGCAGCCGCGAATGAAAGACGGCACGAAGTCTTCGAGACTGCTCGTCCCTGTCTTCGTGTGCCCAATCACCTGAGACGGCCGGTAGGTTACGACCGGGATGCCTCGTGAAGCGGCAACTTCCAGGATCTTTTCGGCGACCCACTTGCTCTGGGCATAACCATCCGTGTAGATCGCCGGATCGGGCAGAGGATCCTGCGCGCCAATGACGGCCTGCGTGCTCTTGCGCGGCGCGACCACGTGAAGCGTTGAAATGAAGTGAAGCGACTTGCTCCGGCCGAAGCTAGTCAGGCGGATCAGCTCTACAGTACTGAGCACGTTGGCCGGCTTGAGCACACTGTACGGGTAGTAGAAGTTCACCGTGGCGCCGCTGTGATAAATCACGTCGATACTTGCAGCGAAGCCGTCGAACTGCTCGAGGGTCAGCCCGAGCATCGGCCTGCTGAGGTCACCGAGGACGGGAATGATGCGCTCGCGGAACAGCGGGTTCCAGAGGCCAAAGGATTTCAGCCGATCCTCGATCCTCTTGTATCCGTCCGCGATGGTTGCGGCACGAACGAGACAATGAATATTTGCGTGAGTTTCGGCCAGCAGATCGGCCAGCAGGAAAGCACCTACGTAGCCGGTCGAACCCGTCAGGAGTGCATTCTTCATCTCGCCGGTCGCGCCTTCGGTTCGAAGCACGATGCCCGGGTCCAGGGTGACTTCCTTTTCGAAATCGATGGTGGCTTCGGCGACACTGCCGGCCGCGGCGGAACTCTGGACGGCCGCGGCCAGCCGGGCCAGCGTCGGCGCGGTGAACAACGCCTGAAGGTCGACGTGCAGCTCCCGCTGCCGCATCCGTTCAATCAGTCTCACCGCCAGCAGCGAGTGCCCTCCCAGCTCGAAGAAGTTGTCGTTCACCCCGACCTTCTCCGGCGCGAGGTTCAACACCTCGGCCCAGATCTCGACCAGAAGCTTTTCTCGCTCATTACGCGGAGCCACATACTCCTGCCCAGACGTCAGCGTCACCTCCAGGCGCGCCAGGGCGCGGGCATCGACTTTCCCGTTCGAGCTCAACGGGATCGCGGCAAGGCTGACGAATGCCGCCGGCACCATGTAGTCCGGCAATGTCCGTAACAGATGCGCGCGCAGTTCTTCATACGGCAATTCGACGAGGCGATCTCCCGCCGTGTCGGTGGCGCGGTAGAAAGCGATGAGCTGCTTGTCGGCTTCCTGGCCACGGGCGATGACGGCGCTGTCCTTGATCCTGGGGTGTTGATTGAGCTGTGCCTCGATCTCGCCTGTCTCGATGCGGAACCCGCGAATCTTGACTTGCGTGTCGAGCCGGCCGAGGTACTGGATATTGCCGTCGTCCATCCACCGGGCGAAATCGCCGGTCTTGTACATCCGCGTTCCGGCAACGAATGGGTTGTCGACGAATCGCTCTGTTGTGAGCTCGGGGCGATTGAGGTAGCCGCGTGCCAGACCATCACCGGCGATGTGCAGCTCACCAGGCACGCCGATCGGCTGCGGCCGCGAGTATTGATCCAGGATGTAGATCTGCGTGTTGTCGATCGGCGCGCCGATCGGGACGAAGGGGTAATCGAGTTGCGAACAGTCGTAGGCCGTCACGTCGATCGCCGCTTCCGTCGGGCCATACAAGTTGTGGAGCGCGGCGTTCGGGAAGCTGGTCCTGTAGCGATCGACGGACTTCTTATCCAGCGCCTCGCCGCTGCAGAAGATCTGCGTCACGTTGCTGCAACCCTCACCGCCATGGTCCAGAAACGTGTGCAGCATGGAGGGAACGAAGTGCAGGGTCGTCACCTTTGCGTCGTTGATGAGCGCTTCCAGGTACCGGACGTCCTTGTGTCCCTCCGGTGCGGCGAACACCAGCGATGCGCCGGTGATCATGGGCCAGAAGAACTCCCACACCGAAACGTCGAAGCTATACGGCGTCTTCTGCAGCACGACGTCCGTGGCGTCGAGGGGATAGCGCTTCTGCATCCAGTGAATGCGGTTCACCAGCGCCTGATGCTCCACCAGCACACCCTTCGGCTTTCCGGTGGAGCCTGAGGTATAGATGACGTAGCAGGCATCGCGCGGGCCGACGTCTTTCCGCAGCTCGATGTGCTTCGCTTTCAGGGCGGCGACCGACGTGACGATCTCGGACCACTGCGTATCGAGGGCGATCAACGTCACGTCACCCAGCAGCAGGGAGGCTAGCTTCTGCTTGAATTTCGCCTGAGTAAGGACGATTCCTGCCTGACTGTCCTCGAGCATGTAGGCCAACCGGTCGTCCGGATACGCCGGATCGGCGGGCAAGTAAGCACCTCCGGCCAGCACTGTTCCCATGATTCCGACCATCATCTCGGGCGACCGTTCCAGGCAGAGACCGACCACGACGTCCGGCTTGACGCCGATGGATTGCAGGTACAGCGCGAGGTCGGTGCTTTTCCTATGCAGTTCCTCGTAGCTCAGCTGCTGGTCGCCGGACACCACGGCTGTCTGGTGAGGACTGAGCGCCACCTGTTCGCCGAAGAGGTGATGAATGCACTTGTCCGTCGGGTACGCGGAACGGGTGTCGTTCAAGCCGATCAGCAGGTGGTGCTTCTCCGAATCGCCGACATAGTCGAGGTCGTGAATGCGCGCCGCGGGCGCCGCGACGATCGCTCGGCACAGGGCGACGAAATGCTCGCCCATCCGCTCGATGGTCTTCGGCTTGAACAGAGCCGTGCTGTAGACGAATACGCCAGTCATGCCATCAGGCGTTTCGCGGAATCCGGCGGTGAGATCGAACTGGCTGACGCCGCTTTCGATCCCGTAGGGCCGCATGTGCGGATCGAGGTCTCCCTGATCGAGGTTCTGCACGACCATCATCACCTGGAAAATGGGCGTGGTGGCGAGGTTCCGCTGAGGTCGCAGCATGTCCACTACTTTTTCGAACGGCGTGTCCTGATGCTCGTACGCATCGAGACAGGTGGCCTTGACCTGCGACAGGAAGGCAGAGAACGTATCGTTCCCATCGACCTGGCTGCGCAGGGCCAGCGTGTTGAAGAAGATGCCGATCAGGCCTGCCGTTTCGGCGTACTGCCGATTGGCGATGAGCGACCCGACGCAAATGTCACTCTGCCCCGTGTAGCGGTACAGCAGGACCTTGAAGGCAGCCAGCATCAGCATGTAGAGCGTGCCGCCACGCTGCTGGATCAGCGTCTTGAGCTGCGCCGTGAGCTGCGCATCGAGCGGGAACGCGTGCATGGCACCGGCGACGCTCTGTACGCTCGGTCGGGGATAGTCTGTAGTCAGATCCAGGCTTTCGGCGACGCCCCCCAGCTTGTCTTGCCAGTAGGCGAGCTGCCGCTTGAGCACACCGCCCTCTTCCAGCCACGTTCGTTGCCACACGCTGTAATCGACGTATTGAATCGGCAGTGGCGCCAGCTCGGGCTGCCGGCCTTCGCGGAGTGCCTCGAGGATCAGGCTCATTTCCCTGATCAGGATTCCGGTCGACCACCCGTCACTGATGATGTGGTGCATCGTGAGCATGAGAATGTGCTCGTCGTCGGCGAGCCTGATGATCTGGCCGCGGATCAGCGGTCCGGTCGCCAGATCGAAGGGCGTGGCGGCGTCGGTGCGGCAGATCTGCCGAGCCGCTCCGTCGCGCTCTTCTTTGGTCGCGTAGTGACTCACGTCCCGGCGTTCGAGCGTGAAGTCGAGCGTATCCAGGATCACTTGCCGGGCTTGCCCATCGCGGCTCGGGAAGACGGTGCGCAGATTCTCGTGCCGCGCGATGATGAAGCGGAACGCCTCTTCCAGCTGGTCGACATCCAGCGCGCCACTGATGGTGAGGGCGCGCGGCATGTTGTAGCGCACGCTGTTCGGCTCCAGCTGGTCGAAAAACCAGACCCGCTCCTGTGAGAAGCTCAGCGGCAACCGCTCGAACTGCGTGCGGTCCACGGGATGAATCGGCGGAATGTCGCTTTTCGCGGCCGTCGGAAGCAACTCGGCGAATTGAGCGACGGCCGGGCGTTCGAAGAGGGCCTTCAGCGGCACGTTGATATTGAGCCGGCTGCGGACTTTCGCGATCAGCTGTGTGGCCAGCAGCGAGTGGCCGCCGAGCTCAAAGAAGCTGTCGTTCACGCCGATATTTTCGGCCGCGAGCTTCAATACTTCGGCCCAGATCTCGACCAGTTGCCGTTCGACGTCGTTACGGGGCGCCTCGTATTCACGGCCGGAGGTGATGGTCACGTCGATCCGCGCCAGCGCGCGGCGATCGATCTTCCCATTCGGCGTCAACGGTATGGCGGCGAGGCTGACGAACGCCGCCGGCACCATGTATTCGGGCAAGCCCGCCGCGAGGTGCGCGCGCAGCTGCTGCTCGGTTCCGGTACTCTCATCGACGGTTCCGGCGGTCGGGGTGTAGTAGGCCACCAACCGCTTCTCGCCGCCGCTGTCCTCGCGCGCCAGCACCACTGCCTCGCGCACCTCAGGATGCTCCCGCAGCCGTGACTCGATCTCTTCGAGCTCGATGCGGAAGCCGCGAATCTTCACCTGAAAATCATTGCGTCCCAGGAACTCGATCGTGCCATCCGGCAGCCAGCGCGCCACGTCGCCGGTCTTGTACATCCGCGCTCCCGGCTCGGCATGGAACCGATCCGCGACGAAGCGCTCCGCCGTCAACTCCGGCGCATTCAGGTACCCGCGGGCGACCTGCATGCCGCCGATGAACAACTCCCCCGGCACCCCGGCAGGCACCAGCTGCGCCTGAGCGTCCAGGATGTAGATCCGCGTACCGCTCAGCGGCGATCCGAGAGGGATGGAGCCCCGCGAGCCGGCGAGGGCGACCGCGCGGACTTCGCCGGAGAGCACGCCCACGCTGCACTCGGTCGGTCCATAGTGATTGTAGATACGGCATTCCGGATTGATCCGGCGAATCGAATCGACGATTTCGCGCGACAGAACTTCGCCACCCAGGACCAGCCGACGTGCGGGAATCA
This sequence comes from Thermoanaerobaculia bacterium, assembly GCA_036398925.1. Taxonomy (GTDB): domain Bacteria; phylum Acidobacteriota; class Thermoanaerobaculia; order Gp7-AA8; family Gp7-AA8; genus DASWOB01. Next base: position 6,161 of record DASWOB010000015.1, on the reverse strand, counting down.
GGCAGGACTCTGTTCGTTCGGCCAGGAGCGCCTGGAGATGCGACGGGGTGATCTTGAGGCAGTCGATGCGATTCGTGCGGCAATACGCGGCGTAGCTGTCGGCGTCGGTCATCACATCCCTGCTCAGGATGTGAAGCGTCCCGCCGTGCAGCAGCGACGGAAACAATACCGTGTTGCCGAGATCCGCGGCAAACGTTGAGATGTGCGCAAAGGCGGAGCCCTCCGGGACCTCCAGCTTGTCCTGAATGGCCGTCGCGTAACGGACGATGTGACGGTGCTCGACCATGACACCCTTGGCCCGGCCGGTCGATCCAGACGTGTAGATCACATACGCGAGGTGATGCGGCTCGACGCGTTGCTCCAGCCGCACGTCGGCCGCGCGCAACGCGGCGACCTGTTCCACGACCTCCGGCCACTGGCCATCAAGCGCGATGATGCGGGCATCGGCGGGGACCAGAGCGGCCAACCGGTCGCGCAGCGATTGCTGCGTCAGGACGATCGTGGCCTGACTGTCTCCGAGCATGTACGCGAGGCGTTCATCCGGGTATTCGGCATCCAGGGGCACATATGCTCCGCCTGCCTTGAGCGTACCGAGGAGACCCACCACCAGATCCAGCGACCGCTCCACGCAGAGGCCGACAACAGCATCCGGCTGCACGCCCAGCGACTGCAGGTACAGCGCGAGATCGTCGCTCCTGTCATGGAGCTGCTGGTACGTCAGCTCGTCGTGTCCGTAGACGACGGCGGTCTGTGCCGGACGCTGCGCCACCTGTTCCGCGAACAGCTCGTGAACACAACGGGCCGTTGGCGCAATCCCGGACGACACGAAGTCCGTCGCGTTGTTGTAATCCGCCAACAGCCGCCGTTTCTCCGTGTCGGCGATGTAATCCAGGCCGCGAATCGCGGCCGCCGGTGTGGCGACGATGGCCTGACACAGTGCGAGAAAGTGCTCTCCCATCCGCTCGATGGTCTGTGGCTCATAGAGGGCCGTGCCGTACCGGAACGTTCCCGAGAGTCCCTCGGCCGTCTCCTGGAACGTCGCGGTGAGATCGAACTTACTGAACTCGCTCTTGAGCGGATAGCGCGCGAAACTCGTGTCGATCGTCCCGATCTCGACGTTCTGCAGGATCACCATCACCTGAAAGATCGGGCTGATGGCCAGGTTGCGCTCCGGCTGGAGCATGTCCACGACCTTTTCGAACGGCGTGTCCTGATGCTCGTACGCCTCCAGGCAGGTCGCTCTCACCCTGGCCAGGAACGCCACAAACGTGTTCTCCCCCTCGACCTGGCTGCGCAACGCCAGGGTATTGACGAACATCCCGATTACGCCTTCGGTCTCGTCATATTGACGATTGGCGATCGGCGTGCCGACGCAGATGTCGCTCTGGCCCGTGTAGCGGTAGAGCAGGACCTTGAACGCAGCGAGGAGGACCATGAAGAGCGTACCGCCGTGCTGTTCGGTGAGGGCTTTCAGTTCTTGCGTGAGCCGCGGTTCGACGAGGAAGGAGTGGGTCGCTCCCACGACGCTCTGCACGCTCGGCCGCGGATGATCCGTGGCCAGGTCCAGACTGGCCGGAACGCCGGTGAGCTTCTCTTCCCAGTAGGCGAGCTGCCGCTTCAGCATCCCGCCCTCTTCGAGCCATGCGCGCTGCCAGACGCTGTAATCGACGTACTGAATCGGCAGCGGCGTCAGCTCCGGCCGGCGGCCGTCGCGGAAGGCGTCCAGGATCAGGCCCAGCTCTTTAATCAGCACCGCGATCGACCACGCATCCGTGGCGATGTGGTGCATGTTGATCATGAGAATGTGCTCGCGTTCCGCGAGTTTGATGATCTTGCCGCGAATGAGCGGACCATGCGCGAGATCGAAAGGCCTCGCGGCGTCCGCTTCACAGATCTCGTTTGCCTTGCTGTCGCGCGCCTCGGTGCTGGCGTAGTGACTGAGATCGATCTGTTCCAGCTGAAAGTCGGTCCGATCGAGAATCCGTTGCTGGGCTCGCCCTTCCTCGCTGGGGAAGATCGTGCGGAGCGTCTCGTGCCGGGCAATGATCAGATTGAATGCCTCGTCCAGCTGGCGGACATCCACTTCCCTGCTGATGCTGAACACGACCGGCACGTTGTAGCCGGCACTTCCGGGCTCGAGCTGGTCGATGAACCACAGCCGCTCCTGCGCAAAGCTGAGCGGCAACCGGTCGAACTGCGCGCGGTTGATGCGGCGGATGGGCGGAACGTCGCTCTTCGCGGCATTTGCGATCCGTTCGGCGAGCCGGGCCACACTCGGGCGCTCGAACAACGCCTTGAGGGGAAGATCGATGTCCAGGCGGCGGCGGGTTTTCGCGATCAATTGCGTGGCGAGCAGCGAATGGCCACCCAGCTCGAAGAAGCTGTCGTTGACCCCGATCGTCTCCGGCGCCAGCTTCAGCACCTCTCCCCAGATCTCGACCAACTGCCTCTCGGTCGTGTTGCGCGGAGCGACATAATCGCGGCCGAAGGTGATGGCCACATCGATCCGCGCCAGCGCGCGACGATCGACTTTGCCGTTCGGGTTCAGCGGGATCGCACCCAGACTGACGAAAGCCACCGGCAGCATGTATTCGGGCAGAGTTTTGAGCAGATGCGCGCGCAGCTCGTCGTTCGGCAGACGAACGACGCGATCAGCGGCGCTGTCGCTGGTGCGATAGAAGGCGATCAGCTGCTTGTTCGCGCCGTCACCCTGTGCAATGACGGCACTCTCCTGAATTTCCGGATGCAGCGTCAGTTGCGTTTCGATCTCACCCGGCTCGATGCGGAAGCCGCGGATCTTGACCTGCGCGTCGATTCTGCCGAGATACTGCACGTTGTCGTCATCCAGCCACCGCGCCAGATCGCCGGTCTTGTACATGCGGCTGCCTGACACGAAGGGATTGGCGACGAATTTCTCCTGCGTCATCTCCGGACGATTCAGATATCCACGCGCGACACCGTCACCGGCGATGTGCAATTCGCCCGGTACGCCGAGCGGCTGCGGGCGACCGTCGCGGTCGAGGATGTAGATCCGCGTGTTGGCGATCGGCTGGCCGATGGTTTGTGGCGCGTTCTCCGCCCGAATGGCGCAGATCGTGGCGTCGACGGTGCACTCGGTCGGGCCGTACACGTTGAAGAATTGAATGTCCGAGCCGGCCAGCGTTGCCCACAGCGCCTCGTCGATCGGCTCGCCGCCGACGAGGACGATCTGCAGACTCTCCTCCGTCGAGGGACGCTGCGACCCGTCCGATGCTTCGCCGAGCAGCCCGGCATCGAGCAACATCCGGAGCTGAGACGGGGTGCAATCGAAGACTTCGATTTTCCGCTCGCGGATGAATTGCAGCAACGCATCACCGTCGCGGCGGACCTCTTCCGGAACGATCTCGAGCTGGTGACCGTCAAGGAGCTGGACGATCTGCTTGACCGAGGTATCGAACGCCAGCGGGCCGTTCACCGAGACGCGCAGGCCGGCAGGCTTACCGCCACCGTAGACAGCGGTCTTCAATCCGCCGAACAGGTTCACCACCGACCGATGCTCCACCATCACTCCCTTGGCGAGGCCGGTGGAACCGGAGGTATAGATCACATACGCCAGATGCTGCGGCTGGACATGCTGCTGCAGCGTCACTTCCCGGCCCTTCAGACGGACGACGTGATTTTCGATCTCCGTGCGCTGCCCATCCATGGCGATGAGCCGCGTGTCCGCCGCGACCAGACGCGCCAGCCGATCGCGCTGTGTTTCCTGCGTCAGGACGATCGTCGCTCCACTGTCGCGCAGCAGGTACGCCAGGCGGTCATCCGGATACTCAGGGTCGAGCGGCAGGTAGGCGCCGCCCGCCTGCAGGACTGCCAGCAATCCGACCATCATGTTGACTGAGCGGTCCAGGCACAGGCCCACCAGGCTGTCCGGCTGAACGCCGTGAGATTGCAGATACAACGCGAGATCGTGGCTCCGGTCATACAGCTGCTGATACGTCAGCCGTTCGTCACCGCAGACGACCGCGGTTTCGCTCGCATGGAGCGCGACCTGTTCGGTGAACAGCTCATGAATGCATCGATCGCGTGGGTAAACCGCCTCGGTATCGTTGAGATCGACCAGGAGGCGTTGCTGCTCCGCTGCGCCGATGAAGTCGAGATCGCGGATCCTGGCGGCAGGTGTGGTGGTGATGGCGCGGCACAGTGCAATGAAATGCTCGGCCAGCCGTTCGATGGTATTCGGCTTGTACAGCGCGGTGCTGTACACGATGGAGCCGGCCAGCCCCTCCGAGCTTTCCATGAACATGGCCGAGAGGTCGAATTTGCTGATGCCGCCTTCCAGCCCATAGCGTGGAAAGCGCTCGTCCAGCTCGCCGGTGTCGACGTTCTGCAGGGCGAGCATGACCTGAAAGACCGGCGTTACGGCGAGACTCCGCTCGGGCTGCAGCATGTCGACGACTTTGGCGAACGGCGTGTCCTGATGCTCGTACGCTTCGAGGCAGGTCGCTTTCACCTTCGCCAGCAGGCGGACGAACGAGTCCGCACCTTCTACGTTGCTGCGTAACGACAGCGTATTGACGAACATCCCGATCAGGTTTTCCGTCTCTTCGTACTGACGATTGGCGATCGGACTGCCCACGCAGATGTCGTTCTGGCCCGTGTAGCGGTAGAGCAGGACATTGAACGCGGCGAGCAGGATCATGAAGGGTGTGCCGCCCTCGTGCTCGGCCAGCCGCTTGAGGCGATCCGTCAGCTCGCGATCCAGCTGGAACTCATGAGTCAATCCGGCGAAGCTCTGCACGCTCGGCCGGGGGTAATCGGTCAGCAGGTCGAGAGTCTCCGGCACTCCGCTCAGCTTCTCCCGCCAGTACGCGAGCTGCTGCTCGAGCATCCCGCCCTCTTCGAGCCACCGTCTCTGCCAGACGCTGAAGTCGGCGTACTGAACCGGCAGCGGCGCCAGTTCGGGGACCCGCCCTTCGCGGAAGGCCTCCATGATCGCGCCGAGCTCTTTGATCAGGATGCCGAGGGACCAGCCATCACTGACGATGTGATGCATGTTGAGCAGGAGAACGTGCTCGTGCTCGGAGAGTTTGATCACCTTACCGCGGAGCAGCGGGCCTTTCGCGAGGTCGAAGAGCCTCGTGCCCTCGGCATCACAGATTGCTTTGGTCCTGCCGCGGCGCTCTTCCTCATTCGTGTCGTAACTCAGGTCGATGCGCTCGAGCCGAAAATCGACGGCCTCGAGAATCAGCTGATGTGCCTGACCCAGTTCGCTGGGAAACAGGGTGCGCAGATTTTCGTGCCGCGCGATGATCAGGTTGAACGCCTGATCCAATTGGTCGATGTCGAGCGGCCCGGTGATGGTGTAAGCGATCGGAAGGTTATAGCCGGGACTGTCGGGCTCCAGCTGATTGATGAACCAGAGGCGTTCCTGGGCAAAGCTCAGCGGCAACGTCTCGAATTGCGAACGGTCGATCCGCTCGATCGGCGGAACGTCGCTCCTGGTGGCCTTCGCGCTGAGCACCGCGAGCTGCGCGACGGTGGCGCCTTCGAAGAGCGCCTTCAGCGGCAGGTCGACGTCCAGACGTCCGCGAATCTTTGCAATGAGGCGGGTGGCGAGCAGCGAGTGACCACCCAGCTCGAAGAAGTTATCGTTGACACCGATCTTCCCCGGTGGCATGTCCAGCACCTGCGCCCAGACTTCGACCAACGCTCTTTCCGTGTCGTTCCGCGGGGCCACGTATTCGCGGCTTGATGCGATCGTCACATCCATCCGAGCCAGAGCCCGGCGATCGACCTTGCCGTTCGGGGTCAGCGGAATGGCTACCAGGCTCACGTACGCAGCCGGCGCCATGTAATCCGGCAGTGACTGCGTAACATGCGTCCGCAGTTCGTCGGGCGGTAGCTCGATGAGGTGATCCGCCGTGGTGCCGTTGGCGCGGTAAAAGGCGACCAGTTGCTTGCCCGTATCGTGGTCCTGGGCGATGACGGCACAATCCTGGATGGCCGGGTGCTGGATGAGCCGCGCTTCGATCTCTCCGAGCTCGATCCGGAAGCCGCGGACTTTGACCTGCGTGTCCAGCCGGCCGAGGTACTGAAGCGTGCCGTCGTCCGTCCAGCGCGCCAGATCGCCGGTCTTGTACATGCGTGTGCCCGGCGTGAACGGATTGGCGGTGAATTTCTCC
>DASWOB010000014.1:0-9628 GCA_036398925.1 Thermoanaerobaculia bacterium | reverse complement strand
AAAGTGGTTCGTCATCAGGACGTATGCCGTAACCGACCACCGGAAGCGTTTCACCGCCTGTCCGAGCATTGCGAGAAAGGTCCGCCGGTCGCGATCACTGCGGAAGATGGCCCGGCGTTCATTGCCGCGTGAGGTGACGTGGTACAGCGCTCCTGCGAATTCGATGCGTAACGGTCGTGCCATAGCGACACCGAGGATCCCTCGGGTGCTGCTGACCGCCAACTTTTCGGCATTCCCGTAGAACTTTGCCGCCGGAAACTCCTCGGAATGGAAGATGTCGCTACAGGGCGTAGAGCAAGATCATGGCAAGAGAAGAACGAAGCTGTGACCCCAAAGGCACGAAGGCACGAAAAAGGCACGAAGGCACGCGATCGGGCGAAGTCCCCGATCATCCTGCCGGTCTCGCGATCGGGAGAGCTCCTGGTGATCGACCCCGCCTGCGTGCGGCCGCGGCGGCGTGCGGTGTAGCATCCGCTTCATGGGTCGCCTCGATCGCCTCCAGACCGTCCTCGTGGTCGTTGACGTGCAGGAGCGGCTGATGCCGGTCATTCACGACGGCGACGCCACCGCGCGCAACATCGAGCGCCTGATCCGCGGCGCGCAGATTCTCGGCGTGCCGGTGATCGTGACCGAGCAATACACGAAAGGCCTGGGCATTAGCATCGAGCCGCTCCGCAATGCGCTCGGCGACGCCTACCGGCCGATCGAGAAAGAATGCTTCTCGGCACACGGCTGCGCACCGTTCAAGGCGCAGCTGACCGCGCTCGAGCGGCGCCAGATCCTGCTGGCGGGGGTCGAGACGCACGTCTGCGTCTATCAGACCGCCGGCGACCTCGTCATGGCCGGTTACGCCGTGCACGTCGTGGCCGACGCCGTCTCCTCGCGCACGCCGGAGAACCGTGAGCTCGCCCTCCGCCGGCTGGTGTCGGATGGTGTGAAGCTGAGCTCGACCGAGATGGCGCTCTTCGAGCTGATCCGTGTGGCGGGCACGGATGAATTTCGTGCGATCTCTCGTCTGATCAAGTAGATCGGACGATTTTGCGCGTGTTATTTGCAATGTGACGCGTGGAGGTTGAGCGAATGGCAAGCGGATCTCGTGCGGAGGCTGGCAGGCCTGCACGGATGCCATACCAACGTTTGCGGTTCGACCGTGGCGAATGGAAAAACGGATCCTCGTCGTCGACGATGACGACGCCATCCGCGCCCTGCTGTTCACAGTTCTGCGGCGGCGTGGATACAAAGTGGATGTGGCACGGAACGGGGTGGAGGCGGTGGAGCGGTGCCGGCAGTGCCTCTATGCGGTCGTGCTTCTCGACCTGATGATGCCGCGCATGAGCGGCTACGAGGTCCTGGAATGCCTCGGGCGCGAGCCTGCCGAGTCACGCCCGGTCGTGCTGGTGCTGACGGCCGGTCTCGAGCCGCGCAACCTCGATACGACGCTGGTGGCCGGCACGATGCACAAGCCGTTCGATATCGATCTGTTGCTCGACACGGTGGTCGGTTGTCTCTCCTCGATGGCTGAGCGGCCGCAGAACGCGTCGTGTCCCGCTCCGGACAGCGATTCGCGGGCCCTGCTCACGAACGGCACGCCGAACGACGTGAACTAGTGTCATGTCCCGTTTGAGAACGTGAACTAGGCACAGCTTTTGAGATTTCCCCGATTCATGAGTCAGACAGAACCGCGAGTGCTCATCGTCGAGAGTCACGACGCTCTGCGCGTCATGCTCTTCACCGTGCTGCGCCATCAGCCCCTCGGCGTGGACACGGCATCGACCGCGAAGGAGGCGCTCGAAAAAGTCCGCGCCTGCGATTACGCGCTGATCATGGTGGATACGGATCTGCCGAACGACGGCGCGGTGCAGTTCCTCGAGCAGTTCCGCGAAGAGCGGCCGGACGCGACGACGTTCATCCTGGCCGTACGCGATCCGCGTGTGGACGTGTTCCTCGACCCCGAGATCGTCTCCGCCACCATGAACAAGCCGATCGAGCTGGACGTGATGGCGGAGGTGGTCCGTGAATGCGCCCTGGTCGTGCCGCGTCCCGAAGAGCCCCTCCCCTGTCCGCAGCCGTCCGAGAGCGAGATCCGGGCGAAGATGGAGCGCGGTTCCTACCTCGCGAACTGATTCGATGATCGAGGCGATCGGCTGGATCAGCTCCCTCATCCTCATCCTGACGATCGCCAAGCAGGTCTTCAAGCAGTGGCGCGACCACACCAGCGAAGGTGTCTCGACGTGGCTCTTCATCGGCCAGCTCGCCGCCTCCACCGGCTTCACGATCTACAGCCTCCTGCTGAAGAACTGGGTCTTTGCCGTGACGAACGGGATCATGGTGTTGAACGGGCTGGCCGGGTACGCGATCACCGTTCGACATCGGCGGCGGCGAGCAAACGAACGATGAACGCGAAAGGATGAACGCGGAACGGTCATGACCCGATTCATCGTTCATCCTTCATCGTTCCGCGTTTCATAGAATGCCCCCCGTGTCGGATCGTCGTAAAGGCATCTTCTTCATCGTTCTCGCCGCGCTGCTCTGGTCGACCGGGGGGATCGGCATCAAGGGGGTGGCCGACTCGGCGCTGAAGGTGACGTTCTACCGGTCGCTCTTCGCCGCGATCGCTCTCTTTTTCTTCTTCGGCCGGGGCGTGTGGGGACGGCGGACGTGGACGTCGACGCCGGCATTTCTGATCGCTATCCTGTCGTACGGCACCTGCCTGACCACCTTCGTCATCGCCACGAAGTGGACGACCGCGGCAAACGCGATCTTTCTGCAGTACGCCGGCGTCGTCTGGGTCCTGCTGCTCTCGCCGGTCGTGCTGAAGGAGGCCATGCGCGCGCGCGACGTCATCGCGATCGTGGTGGCGATCAGCGGGATGGCGCTCTTCTTCGTCGGCAAGTTCGAGACGCGCGGCATGGCCGGCAACGGGATGGCCCTGATCTCGAGCGTCTTCTTCGCCTTGCTGATCCTCGCGCTGCGCCGCGAGCATGGCGCGGCGGAATCGGCCATCACGTGGGGGAACGTCTTCACCGTGGTGATGCTGCTCCCGGCCGTGGCCGGCGACCTGGCGCTCTCCCGGAAGTCGCTCGTCGCGCTGCTGCTGCTCGGCCTCTTCCAGATCGCTCTGGCGTACGTCTTTTTCGTGAAGGGCCTCGAGCACGTCACGGCCACGCAGGCCTCGCTGACCGGCATGCTCGAGCCGGTGGCGAATCCCGTCTGGGTGCTGCTCTTCCTCGGCGAGCGTCCCTCGGGCTACGCCATTGCAGGAGCGGCAGTCGTGCTGGCAGCGATCGCGTGGCACACCATGCGGGGCGAGCCGGCCACGGACATGCCCGCTGTGGACTAAGCAGAACGCACGCACTGCGCCCACGGATGAGGGAACGACCGGAGGCCTCCGGCGGCCGGGCCGCGGGCCCGGACCCGTTGGGTGGCCTAGCCTCCGCGACACACACTCGTATCTCGCGACAGAGTGTCGCGGAGGCTAGGCCAACCAATGGGGTCCGGGCCCGCGGCCCGGCCGCCGGAGGCCCCCGTTGTGCGCTATGGACTAGCGCTTGCACCAGCCGCGGCACATGCCCACGACGCTCATCGAGCCCGCCACCGGCGCGCCGCTGACGGAGGTCGAGCAGCACGACACCGCGGATCTCTCCCGCGCCGTCGAAGCAGCCGAACGCGCGTTCCGCGGCGACTGGCGCAGGATCAACTCCCGGAAGCGGGGACAACTCCTCCTGAAACTGGCCGCGCTGATCCGGGAGAACGCCGAGGATCTGGCGCAGCTCGAATCGCGCAACGTCGGCAAGCCGATTCGCGACTCGCGCGATGAAGTCGGCCTGGCGGCGAACGTCTTCGAGTACTACGCCGGCGCGACGAACAAGATCGCCGGACAAACCATCCCCGGCGCCGCCCCCGGCGTGCTGATGACCTTCCGCGAGCCGCTCGGCGTCTGCGGGATCATCGTGCCGTGGAACTTCCCGATCACCATCACCTCGTGGAAGTCGGCGCCGGCGCTGGCGATGGGGAACTGCGTCGTCCTCAAGCCGGCCGAACAGACCCCGCTCACCGCCGTTCGTCTCGCCGAGCTCGCGCTCGAAGCGGGACTGCCGGAGGGAGTCTTCTCCGTTGTGACCGGCTCCGGCTCCGTGATCGGCGAAGCGCTGGTCAAGCATCCGCTGGTGCGCAAGATCGCCTTCACCGGCTCGACCGAAGTCGGCAAGAACGTGATGCGCCTCGCGGCCGACGGGATCAAGCGGGTGACGCTGGAGCTCGGCGGCAAATCAGCGAACGTCATCTTCGCCGACTGCGATTTTGACAAGGCGATCGCCTCCGCCGTTTCTTCAGCGCTCGGCAACGCGGGGCAGGACTGCTGCGCGCGCAGCCGCATCCTCGTCGAGCAGTCGCTGCACGATCGCTTCGCGAAAGCGCTCGTGGAAGCCTTCGACAAGGTGAGCGTCGGCGATCCGCTGCGCGACGAGACGGAGATGGGGCCGCTCGTCAACACCGCGCACCGCGAGCGCGTGCTCGGCTACATCGACAAAGGCAAGAACGAAGGGGCCACCCTCGCCACCGGCGGGGTCTGTCCCGACGATCCCGGCTGCTATCTGAAGCCAACGGTGTTCCTCGACGCGAAGCCGGAGATGACCATCGTGCGCGAGGAGATCTTCGGGCCGGTCGTGGCGGTGATGCCGTTCCGTGACGAAGCGGATGCGATCCGCCTCGCGAACGACAGTGACTACGGACTCTCCGGCTCGATCTGGACCCGCGACGTCGGCCGGGCCATGCGCGTGGCGCGCGCCTTCGAGACCGGGAACATCTCCATCAACTCCGGCTCGAGCGTGCACGTGGAAGGTCCGTTCGGCGGCGTCAAGATGAGCGGCCTGGGACGCGAGCTGGGGATGCAGGCGCTCGACCATTACACGGAGTGGAAAACGGTCTATCTCGACGTGGACGGGGGTTAGCTGCACTGCTGCTCAGATCTTCAGCTGCTCAGGACTGCTCTCCCTGAACAGCTGAGAAGCTGAGTCGCTACAGCTGAAAACTATGCAGGGACGAATCGATCTCGAACAACTCAAACGCTCGGTCGCCGATGGCGAGATCGAGACGGTACTGGTGGTCTTTCCCGACATGTACGGGCGGCTGGTCGGCAAGCGGATCGTGGGACGCTTCTTCATCGAAGACGTCGTCGAGAACGGCATGCACGCGTGCGATTACCTCCTCGCGTGCGACATCGACATGGACCCGGTGCCCGGCTACCAGTTCACCAGCTGGGCCAAGGGCTACGGCGACTTCCGCCCCCTCCCCGACTACAACACCATGCGCGTCGCCTCGTGGCTGCCGAAGACGGCGCTCGTGCTGTGCGACGTCTATGAGGAAGAGTCGGACGAGCTGGTGCCGTACGCGCCGCGCGGCATCCTCCGCAAGCAGATCGCCCGCGCCGCGGAGCGCGGCTACACCGCCATGGCCGCCTCGGAGCTCGAGCTCTACGTCTTCAAGGATTCGTACGACGACGTGGCGAAGAAGGGCTTCATCAACATCGAGCCGCTCGGCCGCGTGATCGAGGACTACCACATCCTGCAGGGGACCAAAGAGGAGTTCCTGATCGGCGCCATCCGCTCGCACCTCGAGCGCAGCGGTGTGCCGGTCGAGTCGTCGAAAGGGGAATGGGGACCGGGCCAGCAGGAGATCGGCCTCCGCTACTCCGACGTCCTGGAGATGTGCGATCGCCACGCGATCTACAAACACGCCGCGAAAGAGATCGCCTGGGCGGCCGGCAAGTCCGTCACCTTCATGGCCAAGTGGGACGAGCGCTACGCCGGCTCGAGCTGCCACATCCACATCAGCCTCTGGTCGCCCGACGGCCAGCCGCTCTTCGCCGGCGACGAGACGATTGCCGGGAAGATCAAGTGCTCCCCCACCTTCCGCTGGTTCCTCGGCGGCTGGATGAAGCACATCCGCGAGCTGTTCGCCTTCTACGCGCCATACCCGTCGTCGTACAAACGCTACGTGCCGGGCTCGTTCGCCCCGACCGGCGTCGCCTGGAGCTACGACAACCGCACTGCCGGCTTCCGCATCGTCGGCCACGGCTCGTCGCTGCGCATCGAATGCCGCACCGCCGGCGCCGATGCCAACCCGTACCTCGCCTTCGCCGCCACCCTCGCCGCGGGCCTCGACGGCATCGAGAACCAGATCGAGCCGCCCGACTCGTTCGAAGGCGACGTCTATGCCGCCCAGCAGCTGCCGCAGGTGCCGCACTCCCTCGTCGACTCGATCCGGGCTCTTGAAGAATCGACCTTCGCCCGCGAGGTCTTCGGCGAGAAGGTCGTCGAGCACTACCTGCACTTTTTCAAGACCGAACAGCGCAAGTTCGACGCGGTGGTCACCGACTGGGAGCGGCGGCGCTATTTCGAACAGGCGTGAGGCGGTGTGATGTGGGCGATCTCACGAACGTCCAGCGTTCAGATGTTCGCGGAGTCGACGCATGTCCCGCATGACTCCCGCGACGTCACGAATATCTGGCACTCAGATGTTGACGAGGTCGCCGCATGTCACGCACGACTCCCACGACCGGACCAACATCTAACGCTCAGACGTTCCCGAGGTCGTCAGACGTCATGCATGACTCCCGCGACGTCATGAACATCTGGCGCTCAGACGTTCACGAGTCATCGCATGTCATCGATGACACCCGCGACGTCATCAACATCTGGCGCTCAGATGTTCACGAAAGTCGCCGCATGTCACCGACGACACCCACGACGTCATGAACATCTGGCGTTCAGACGTTGACGAGGTCGCCGCATGTCACCGGCGACTCCCGCGACTCACGAACATCTGGCGCTCAGACGTTCACGAGGTCATCGCATGTCACCGGCGACACCCGCGACGTCATGAACATCTGACGCTCAGACGTTGACGAGGCCGCCGCATGTCACGCACCACTCCCACGACCTGACAAACATCCAACGCTCAGACGTTCGCGAGGTCGCCGGAGGTCATGCATGACTCCCGCGGCGTTGCGAAGGTCTGGCGCGCCGGCGTTCGTCTCCTACGTCGCCACGGCGCGGCGTCACGAACTGCCCTCCTGCGGGAGTTATTGCCACGCCGCATCCGTTGCGAACGGCCGATGCGAGCCTCTTCCCCGGTCCGTGCCGCGGTCTTTGCCGCCGCGATGAGCGTCATCCCCGCCGCGCCAGTCGACATCCTCCGCTTCCTGCGGGTGCCGGCCATCGTCTGGATCCTGCGGCGCAACGGACGGGTCTGCCGCGACAAGCACACGATCCGTCGCCGGCGTGAGTGGCGTCACCGCGCGGAGTGAGCTCCTCCCTCATCGTAGCCTCGTGCTCCCCCACATCCTGCTCTTCGCGGTTCTCGCGTTCGATCCCGGCACGCCCACACTGCGCGATGTCTGGGTCGATCCCGTCCACGGCAGCGACAGCAGCGACGGTGCCTCCCGCACCAGCGCACTGCGGACCCTCGGCGAGGCGTGGCGGCGGATTCCGGCCGGGACGACGCTGACCGAAGGCGTACGCATTCAGCTCATGGCCGGAGTACACCGGCGCGACACCATCCCGCATTACTTCGAGTCACGCTGGGGGACCCGCAACGCGCCGATCGTCATCCAGTCGGCCGACGGCTCGCGCACGGCGCGGGTGGAGGGGGACTTCAACCTGTACGACGTCCGCTACCTCTACCTGATCGGCCTCGACATGCGGCCGCTGCCGGCCGGCGACGTCGTGCACTGCGAGAAATGCGATCACCTGCTCGTGCGCGATTGCCATCTCGACGGCGGCGCGCGCGAGGCGCAGGAGACGTTCAAGGCCAACCAGTCGCAACACGTCTACGTCGAGCGCTCCGAGATCCACGGCGCGTACGACAACGCCATCGACCTCGTGGCCGTGCAGTACGGGCACCTCCTCCACAACAAGATTTATGACGCGGAGGACTGGTGCGCGTACGCGAAAGGCGGCTCGGCGTACCTGCTCGTGTACGGTAACGAGATCTCGCGCTGCGGGACCGGCGGCTTCACGGCCGGGCAGGGAACCGGCTTTCAGTTCATGACTCCGCCGTGGCTGCATTACGAGGCGTACGACGTGCGCGTCGTCAACAACCACATCCACGAGACGGAAGGCGCAGGGCTCGGCGTGAACGGCGGCTACAACATCCTCCTTGCGCACAACACGCTGGAGCGGGTCGGAACGCGCTCGCACCTCGTCGAGATCGTCCATGGCGGCCGAAGCTGCGACGGAGAGGCCGGCGAGCCGACCCGCGCGCGCTGCGCCGAATACCTGGCGATGGGAGGATGGGGCAACACGCTGTTATCGGACGGCGAGAACTACACGCGCATCCCCAATCGCAACGTGTTCGTCTACAACAACCTCATCGTCAATCCGGAGGGCGTTCGCGCATCACAGCACTTCTCGATTGCCGCGAACTTCCCGAACGTCCAAATCCGCGGCAACACCATCGTGAATGCCGCGGATGAGGAGGAAGCGTCGCTGCTCGCGCAGAACCAGGTGAACGGCGCGGGCCACCGGGGCACGTTCACGATTCCCGACTTTGGCTGGGAGGATGCGCCGTCGCAACCTCCCGTGCCGGCGGGGACGCTGTCGAACGCGGGCATTGCGCGGAGCGCACCAGGGCGCTACCGCGCAACCAAGCGCCGCGCTACATCTTTTTGATATCGACGCTGCCGTTGGTGGTGCGGACGCGGAGCTGCGTCCCGCCGCCGTTGCCGATGGCGCCGCGCAGCGAGTTGCCGCCGACGCGCGTGGTGGTCACCGGAAAGTCGGTGTCGATCGAGCCGTTGGTCGTCGCCGCGTCGATCTCGCCCGTAAAGTCGCCCGGCAGCGCAACCGTCACGCGGCCGTTGGTGGTCTCGAAGCGGAGCGGCTGCCCCTTCGCGATCTTCATCAGCTCCGCGTTGATGGAGCCGTTGGTGGTCGAGGCGTCGATGGCGCCGGCGCAGCGGGTCAGCTCGATCTTGCCGTTGGTGGTGTCGAGCTCGAAGCTGCCGTTGATCTCGGAGACGCGGATGGAGCCGTTGGTGTTGCGGACGTCGAGGTTCATCGAGCGCGGGACCGTCACCTCGTACTGCACCTGCGCGTCAATGCGATCGCCGAAGAGCCAGCCGAGGACGCCGTTGCCGCCGCTGTCCTTCGGATAGTGGGTCTGGATGACCAGGCCGCCGTCGCGCTGCTGGATGTCGACGCGCAGCTCTTTCATCGCTTCGCGCAGGTCGTCGCGATCGCCGTCCACTTCCTTCTTCGCGATCACGCGGACACGCGGCTGATCCCACGAGCTGATGCGGATGCCGCCGTTGACGTTGGTGAGCGCCACGTTCGCCCCCGGCTTGACGTCGAACGTCCGGTCGACGGTTTCATTGAGCGTGGCGGCGCCGGCCGACACGGCGAGAGTCATCGAGAACAGGGTCACGACCAGCGTTTTCATCATCTCCAGCCTCCGTATGTCTCTCGATACGGAGGCTGGAGCGCAGGGTTGCGTGAACGCATGCACTTGACCCACGGGTGAGGAGACGACGGGGCCTCCGGCGGCCGGGCCGCGGGCCCGGACCCGTTGGTTGGCCTAGCCTCCGCGACACGCTGTCGCGAGATACGAGTCTGTGTCGCGGAGGCTAGGC
>DASWOB010000013.1:0-19087 GCA_036398925.1 Thermoanaerobaculia bacterium | reverse complement strand
CGCACGCGCTCAAACGCAAGACGATCAGCAATTACCGGCCCCTCCGTCGCACCGAACGGAAGCACGTCACCACACGATATGAAGTGGCAGTACGCTTCAGTTCTTAACTTCAGGCCATTGGGGTCACACCTTCGTTCTTCTCTCCCATGACCAAACTCTACCCGCCGTAGCGAAACTCTTTCCATTCCGAGGAGTTTCGCGCGGCGCGCGAAAGGTCGAAGGTGTGACCCCACTCACTCCCACTCAATGAAGACGCGCGAAGCAGGGCTGCTTGCTCGCTGGTGATGGCACAATCGCGCGCAATGGAACACGCACGCAGGTCCGCTTCCGGTGCACCGACGCTCCGCGAGTGCTTCGAGCGGGACGGGTGGGCGCTGGTTCAGGGCTTCCTCCCACCCCGGGACGTCGAATCGCTTCGGTCGGCGAGTGACGAGCTGGCGGCGAAAGGTGCGTACCTGCTGGCAGATGCCGAGATCGACGGCGCGCGCTATTCCGTTCAATCGGCGACCGGCCGCCGAGGTGAGAGCGCGATTCGCCCGGGGGCGCTGCGAAAGATCACGTTTGCGTCGTCTGCCAGCGTGGAGGTGGCCCTCCTCCGCAATGATCGACGGATCCTGAAGCTCATCGAGACGGTCGGCGTGAGCTCGCCGCGCTGGATCGTCGATCAAATCAACCTGAAGGCGCCGGAGGTAGGCACTGGCTTTCCCTGGCATCAGGACACGGCGTTCATCGCGTGGCAGCAGCGTGACGCGATCGCGAAATACGGCGGGGCAAACCTGGTGATCGCCCTCGATCGCGCGGATGAGGTAAACGGCGGGTTCGAGGTCCTCTCCGGCACCCACGCCGGCGGCGCAGTCACCTTCGATTACGACCCGTCCGGAACGAATGCAGGAGTCTTCGACACGAGCCGTCGAACACTCATCCCGCTCGATCCAGGTGACGCGGTGATCTTCCATCCGCACCTGGCTCACGGGTCGGGGCCGAACGCTTCGCCGCTCCAGCGGCGGCTGGTCGCATTGTGGTTCATCGGCGGGCCCACCATCCATTCGCGTCGCCGCGATCACAATCTGGCCGCGGAGTGCAACGTGGGGGGTGACCCCAATGTGAGGGCATCAGTGGGGTCACGCCTTCGTTTTTCTCTTCCCATGATCAAGCTCTACCCGCTATAGCGACACCTTCCATTCCGAGGAGTTTCCGACGGCGCGCGAAAAAGATCGAAGGTGTGAGCCCGGTGTCCCCAAAAGCGATCGAAGGTTGCCCCCCGGTGTCGCCGCGGCCGAGCCACGTTCCAGGCCCCTTGCCGAACGTCAAGACATAAGTCCATACTCAATCTTCGAAGGAGGAGGCGTTCATGACCGTGCGACTGGTGTTGCTCTTTGTTGCTTCTCTGGCGGTTGCTTCGGTGGCGGGGGCGGCGTGTCTGACGTGTGTGCCCACCGGGATCCAGGGGTGGGGCTCCTGCGAGCCGACGACCAGCGGCTGGTGCACCTATACCTGTTGCCTCTGGGATCCGGGGACGCGCTGCGTCGTGGATGAGCATGTGTATCCGTGCGCGGAGGAGCCGCTGCGCGCGCCGTCGCCGTACTTTGCGACGACGCTCCCGCTGTACACGGAAGGATCGGCGCTGCGGCTGCGTCTCGCGCCGGCGAAGCCGGTGCAGCGGAAGTGCGGACCTCTGCTGGCGCGGCGGGATGCCAGGGCGTAACTCGAGTTACCAGTGCGGGATCACACCTTCGTTCTTCTCTCCCCTGACCAAACTCTACCCGCTGTAGCGAAACTCTTTCCATTCTGAGGAGTTTCGCGCGGCGCGCGAAAGGTCGAAGGTGTGACCCCACTCCCTCCAGCCATCGTATGGCTTAGACTCGCGGCATGGGGCTCTTGACCTTCAGCATCAACGTGACCCTGGACGGCTGCGTCGATCACCAGGAGGGAATCGCCGACGACGAGACACACGCCTTCTTCACCCGCCTCATGGACGAGGCCGGGGCGATGCTGTGGGGCCGCGTCACCTACGAAATGATGGAGAGCTACTGGCCGGCGGTCGCCCGCGGGGACGTGGAGGCGCCGCCGGCGATACGCGCGTGGGCGGTCAAGCTGGAGGCGAAGCCGAAGTACGTGGTGTCGTCGACGCGAAAGGACTTCCCGTGGACCAACAGCCACCACATCGCCGGCGACCTGCGCACGGGCGTGCAGAAGCTCAAGGACGCGACCCCGGCCGGCGTGCTCCTCGGTAGCGGCAAGCTCGCGAGCGAGCTGGACCGGCTGGATCTGGTCGACGAGTACAAGTTCCTCGTCCACCCCAGGATCGCCGGCCACGGCCCGACCCTGTACCAGAGCGGGCTGCCCAGCACGCGACGGCTCGAGCTGGTCTCGGCGAAGCCGCTCCGCAGCGGCGCGGTCGCCATGCACTACCGGCGCGCGCGCTGACTCAGAGCAGCCCCACCGCGCCAGCTCGCGGCCAGCGCGTCAGGAGCCTTCTCGCCCGCGCGGAATTCCATCCGCTCGTCACGCCGCTGATTCCGCTCGTCACAAGGTCGTGGCCCGATCCGGACGCCGCGGGCACGATGCGCCGCGAAAGGAGAAACAATGAAACTGGTTGCAACGATGCTGTTGGTTTTCATGACACTGCCGTGCTTCGGGGACGAGACCGCGATCAACAAGGCGCTGGCGAGACGGGTCTACGAAGAAGGGTTGAGCCGCGGGATCTTCACGGTGCCGTACACGGACGACTTCGTCGGACACGGCGGCTCGAGGACGTTCACTCACGAAGACGGCATGAACGAGGCGAAGGGGTGGCGCTCCGCATTTCCCGACCTCACTGTGAACGTCGATCTCATGGTCGCCGAGGGCGATCTCGTCGCCGTCCGCTGGACCGCGCGCGGCACGAATACCGGAACGGGGAACGGCATCCCGGCGACCGGCCGGAAGGTGGAGGTGAGCGGCACCGCGATCTTCCGCTTCGAGAACGGCAAGATCGCCGAGGAGTGGACCGCGGCCAACACGATCGGGCTGATGAGGCAGCTCGGTCTGCGCTAAGTAGAACGCACGCACTTTGACCCACGGATCAGGAGACGACGGGAGGCCTCCGGCGGCCGGGCCGCGGGCCCGGACCCGCTGGTTGGCCTAGCCTCCGCGACACAGCCTCGTATTTCGCGACAGAGTGTCGCGGAGGCCAGGCCAACCAACGGGGTCCGGGGCCGATGGCCCCGGCCGCCGGAGGCCCCCGTCGTCTCCTCATCCGTGGGTGAAGTGAGAGCATTCTGCTTTAGGCTGAACAACGTGCGACGGGCGCTGATCATCACTGCAGGCTGGACGCTCTGCGGCGTGCTGCTCGCAGCGCAGGCGCACATCTCGGCAGCGATGCGCGGCGAGCCGATCGGCTGGGTGCGCCCGCTCGCGATCTGGCTCGCCTGGGCCTGGATCTGGGCGCTCCTCACGCCGGCGATTCTGCGTCTCACCGCGCGCTACCCGTTCGGCAGAGGACGGGCGCTGCGCAGTGTGCTCGTACATGGAGCCGGAAGCGTCGTGGCCGTGCTGCTCAACCTCGCGCTCTTCGCGCTCGTCGCTCCGCTGGTCGGAGCGACGAGCGCCGCCGGCTCCTGGAGCGCCACCTTCCTCCGGCTCCTCGGATCGACGTTCCTGCTCGACCTTCCTGCCTACTGGCTGCTCGTCATCGTGGCCGAGACCACACGGCTCTCGCGTCTGGAAGGGCAGTTCGCCGAAGCGCGGCTGCTCGCGCTCAAGGCGCAGCTGCAGCCGCACTTTCTGTTCAACGCGCTCAACACCGTGTCCGTGTTGATGCGCGAGGACGCCGACGCCGCGGACGACGTGCTCGTGAGACTCAGTGGATTGCTGAGGAAAACACTCGACAGCTCCGCCAAGCACGAAGTTCCGCTGCGCGAGGAGCTGGAGCTCGTCGAGGCGTATCTGGAGATCGAGCGCGTCCGCTTCTCCAACCGCTTTGCCTATCGCATCGACGTCGCCGGCGAGGCGCTCGACGCTCTCGTGCCTCCGCTCATCCTCCAGCCGCTCGTCGAGAATGCGGTCCGTCATGGCATCGCGCGGCGCATCGCCGCGGGACGGATCGACATCGCTGCCGTGCGACGGAACGGCCGGCTGCAGCTGACCGTGCGCGACGACGGGCCGGGGGTCGCGGCCGGTGCGCGCGACGGCATCGGTCTGTCGAACACACGCGCACGATTGCAGCAGCAGTACGGTGCGCGTCATACGTTCGCTCTCGCCAGTCACGGCGACGGCGGCACGATCGTCTCGCTGGAGATCCCCGCGTGATTCGCGTGCTCATCGTCGACGACGAGCCGATCGCGCGGCGCGGCATCCTTCAGCGGCTGCGGGGCGAAGCCGACCTCGAGGTCGTCGGCGAATGTGGTGATGGAGCGGCGGCGATCGACGCAATCACCGGGCTCGCACCCGATCTCGTCTTTCTCGACATCCAGATGCCCGAGGTCGGCGGCTTCGACGTCGTCGAAGCGATCGGTGTCGCGCGCATGCCGGCGGTCGTCTTCGTCACCGCTTACGACGAGCATGCACTGCGCGCGTTCGACGTGCATGCGGTCGACTACGTGCTCAAGCCGATCGACCGGCATCGCTTCCGCACCGCGGTCGAGCGCGCACGGCGGCGGCTGGCGGACGCGCCGGGGCAGCAGCTGGAGGAGGGCGAGCTGTCGCTCGACAGACGGATCGCGGCCGCGCTCCGAGAGCTCGGGCGCCCGGCGCAGGATTACGCGAAGCGGCTCGCGATCAAAGGCGACGGACGGGTGATTCTCGTCGACGTCGACGAGGTCGATCGACTCGAAGCGGCAGGCAACTACGTCGAGGTGCACAGCGGAGCGCGCCATCATCTCCTGCGCGAGACGATGGCCAGTCTCGAGGCGCGGCTCGATCCGGCGCGCTTTGTCCGCGTCTCACGCTCGTCGATCGTCAACGGCGATCGCGTCCGCGAGCTGCAGCCGATGTTCAACGGCGACTTTGTCGTCGTGCTGCGCGACGGCACGAAGGTCGCGGGCAGCCGCCGCTACCGTGCGGGCTTCGAGATGCTCACGCGCTGACGCTGCGCTCAGAAGTGGTGGAGCGGTGCGGGTGCCAGCTCGACATCGCGAACCGCCAGACTGCTCGATCACACGTGCTTGGATGTAGAGGACGTCCTCGGCGGAAAGGGCTCGCAATTACGCCAGCCGCCTGTAAAGCTCGGCGTTCTCCGCGAGAACATCCCGCACCGCCTCTTCGAGCTCCGCGTCTCGCGCAAGCTTCTCATCCAGGCTGACTCGCAGAAGCTGCTCGACGGTCACGCCATGTTTCCGCGTACCCGTACCGATATGGACTGCGGTGGTACAACGCCCACCGCTCTTCCCACGCCGTCGGAGCGGCGCGTGACTCCGTCACGTGTATGAGAGCGGCAGCGTTGCTGCCGCAGTCCAGATCGGGCGAATGGGAGTCGGTTCGGGCGTGTGGTGTGGGCTTCCAGGCTATCCCTCATTTCCAGGGAACGGCGGACTGGCAGTGTCGCGAGGTTGAGCGCAGACGCTCGCGCCAACGAGGCGATGGATATGGCATTCACCGTCGGTGAGCAATCACCCCCTCACCGTCAGATTCGCGACGGTCACGCGTTCATCTGCGACTGACGGCGGATCGAGAGCAAACAGTGCACGCCGATCGCTGATCACCGCCGCCCCCTTACGCAAACGCCACCTCGCGTCCCACCCCACGCTCGACGGCGCGCGACCAGGCCAGCGAGGCCACGGCTGCGTCCTGCAGGGCGGTGCCGGTCGAGTCGAAGACGAAGACCTGGTCGTCGCGTTCGCGGCCGGGGACGCGGCTGCAGATCACGTCCGCGAGCTCACCGCGGACGTCGTCGCGTGTCAGCAGGCCTGCTTCCAGCGCGTGGTGGAGGTCGCCCATGGTCGCGGATTGCTCGAGGATGTCGGCGACGACGATGCTCTTGCGGAGGAGGGCGGGGGTCAGTTCCTGTTTTTCCGGATTGTCAGCGCCGACGGCGGCGATGAAGAGGCCGGGGTGGAGGTGGCGGGCATCGAGGATCGCGGCGCGCGCGGTCGTGCAGGTCACGACGATGTCGGAGGCCGCGACGGCGTCGTCGAAGGTGGCGACCGCGTGTACGTCCAGGCCGTCCTGCGCCATCTCGCGCGCGAAACGGGCCGACGTTGCGGCATCGAGGTCGTACGCGTAGGCGGTGCGGATCGGACGGACGAGCCGCAGTGCTTCGAGGCTGGCGCGACCCTGCGTTCCGCAGCCGATCACCGTGATGATTGCGGCGTCGTGGCGGGCGAGATACTTTGCCGCAACTGCCGTCGCTGCGGCGGTTCGCAAGGTGGTGATCAGCGCTGAATCGAGGATCGCCAGCGGCGTGCCTTTCTCCAGATCGAAAAGGACGATCACGCCCTGAATGGTCGGCAGCTGGTGCTGCCGGGGGTTTCCGGGAAAGTTCGCGTTGATCTTCACCGCGCAAACGTCGGCGATGGCCGCCTTGACGTGGAACGTTCCGGCCGCGGCGTGGAGACCGAGACTCTTCGGCGCGGCGAGCCGTCCTTCTCCGTACGCGCGAAACGCCTCCTCGACGCTCGCCAGGCAATCCTCCGGCGTGAGGATCGTCCGCAGATCGCGTTGCGTGAGCATGCGCGTCACGCCGCAACCGCTTTCCCGTGCAGGCGCAACCGTCCCGCGCTCACTTGCGCTTTCCTTTGCTGCCGAGGGCCTCGTGCAGGTCGTCGAAGATGACCATGGCCCGTTCAATCCGTTCTTCGTCGCTTTCGGTGCGCGCCATCAGGCCGTCGAGCATCATGCGCACGCCCGCGGCCTCGGCGCGTCCGTACTTGCCGTCCTTGAGGTCGAGGTCGTGCACGATCTCGGCGATGGCGCGCACGCCCTTGTCGGGCAGGCCGACCCGCCCCACCAGCGTCTCGAACGTGCAGCGGTCCTCTTCGTGCGTAAAGTCGCCGCCCACCATGTCGAAACGCACTTCCCCTTCTTTCTTCGGCGTGTTCGGCTCGGCGAAACGGAAGCGAGCCTTCGGATCGATGAAGCGGCGGACGAACCACGCCGACGCCATCCGGTCGATCTTCACGCCGGGGCGGGTGACCCAGGTCCGGCCACGCAAGTCAGGGTTTGCCTTCAGCATTCGCGTCTCCACCTTTCGGTCTTTCTGCAGCCGCGTCTCGATCGCGGCCAGCGCTTCTTCCGCTGCTACGAGCGCGTCGGCGTCGAAGAAGTCGATGCGCCGGATCTCCTCGAGCCGCCGGCTCAGCCGGGTGTGGCTGGCGGCCAGCTCCGCGACGGCCGCGGCGCTGCGTGCCGCTTTCATCGCGGCATGCGCATCCGCCGCGAGCGCCTCGTAGTCGGCGTTGCGCGCCTCGCGGAACTGGGCGACCGCGGCCTCGCTGGCCACCCCGTCGACGAAGTCTCCCTCGAACAGGTGCGCGTCGCCGCCGCCCGTCACGATCTCCTGCGCGATCCACTGCAGATCCTCCAGCGCTTCCGGGCCATGGGGCAAAAGGTAGACGGCGTTCTTGACCGCCACGGCGCCGACTCCGGCCAGCCGCTGGCGCATCTTCGCGCGCAGGTAGAGCGGACGGGGAGGGATGCGGTGTACGAGGATCAGCCAGCGCGGCATGCTCCGATGCTAACAGTTGCAGCGCGTGTATAGCAACTGCTAGATTAGCGGCATGCCCGTGAAGAACACGATCCTCTTTCTCTGCTCCGCCGGCGGTGCGAAGAGCGTCATCGCTGCCTCTTACTTCAATCGTCTTGCCGAGGATCGTGCGTTGCCGCACCGCGCCGTTGCCGCGGCCGCGGAAGAGCCGTACGCCGCGGTGCCGGGGGCGGTCGCCGACTTTCTCGAGCGTGACGGATTCGACGTCCGCACCTTCCAGCCGCGCCGCGTCGAAGAGGGCGACGTCGGCCGCGCCGCGCGCGTGGTGAGCATCGAATGCAACCTCGAGGCGATCGATCTCAGTGGGGCCGTCGTCGAGCGTTGGGACGACGTACCGAAGGTGAGCGAGGACCTCCACGGCTCGGCGGCCGCGATCCGCCGGCACGTCGAAGCGCTCGCGGAGGAACTGCGTGGCGGTCGCTGATCTCGACCTGCGCGCCGCGCCGGCGCCGTCGCTGACCGCGTTCGCCGGCTACTTTTTGCGGCTCGGCACGGTCGGCTTCGGAGGGCCGATCGCCCTCGCCGGTGCCATGCAACGCGATCTGGTGGAGGATCGCCGCTGGGTGACGAAGGACGAGTATGTGAAAGGCCTCGCGCTCGCGCAGCTCGCACCGGGGCCGCTCGCGGCGCAGCTGGCGATCTACCTCGGATGGGCGAAGGGGGGCATCTTCGGGGCGACGCTGGTCGCGATCGCGTTCGTGCTGCCGTCGTTCCTGATGGTGATCGGCATCTCCGTCGCGTACGTCCGCTTCGGCGGGCTGGCCTGGATGCAGGCCGCCTTCTACGGCATCGGCGCGGCCGTCATCGCGATCATCCTCCGCAGCGCGTACAAACTGGTGCGGCTGACCCTCGGCCGGGAGCGGTTGCTGTGGGCGATCTTCCTCGCCAACGCCATCTCCACGGCGGTGCTGGAGGCGGAAGTGATCTCGCTCATCCTCGGCTGCGGCGTTGCCACGCTGCTCGTGCAGGTGGGGAAGAGGCGCGGGACCGCCGCGCTGTCGATTGCTCCTCCGCTCGCACTCGTCCTATCGAGCGGCACCGCCGCGGTATCGGCTGGCACCGGCGCCGCGACCAGCGGATCGCTGTTCTGGTTCTTCGTGAAAGCGGGCGCGTTCGTCTTCGGCAGCGGCCTGGCCATCGTGCCGTTCCTCTACAGCGGTGTCGTGCGCGAGCACCATTGGCTCACCGATCAGCAGTTCCTCGATGCCGTGGCCGTGGCCATGATCACACCCGGCCCGGTGGTCATCACCGTCGCTTTCATCGGCTACCTCGTGCACGGCTTCGGCGGCGCCGTCCTCGCGGCGCTCGGCGTCTTCCTGCCGTGCTATCTCTTCGTGGTCATCCCGGCGCCGTTCTACGCGCGCTTCGCCGACAACCCTCGCCTCAAAGCATTCGTCGACGGCGTGACTGCCGCGGCGACGGGCGCGATCGCCGGCGCGGTGTACGTGCTCGCCCGGCGAGCCATCATCGACGTCCCGACCATTCTGATCTTCGCCGGAACGCTGGCGTGCCTGGTGTGGCTGAGGCGCGTGCCGGAACCGGTGGTGATCGCCATCGTCGGGATCGCGTGCGTGTTGTTTCGTGCCGGGTGACGGCGCGGGAGACGAGGGGTGGGCTGGAAGTCCACACCACATGACCCTGCCGCATACAATCCGCGCACATGTTCGAATGGAACGCCTACGCCGTGCCGTGGGCGGTGGTGGCCGTGGTCCTCTTCGCTTTGGCGGGGGTGATCTTCGCGCGTCAGCGGGCGTCGCGGGTGGCGGTGCTGTTCTGCGGGATGATCGCGCTGGTCGCGGTCTGGTTTACCGCGTTCGCGGTGATGTTCGCGACGGGGGAGGCGGGCGTGGCGACGATCGCGGCGCGCGTAGGGCTGGCGGCCATCTGTTTTCTGCCGCCCGCGATCTACGACTTTACGGCCACCGCCTTGCGATTGCGGTCGTCGCGCCGGCTGCTCATCAACGCGGCGTGGGTGGTGGGGGCCGGCTTTTGCGGGGTGGCGTTGTTCACGAACAGCATGGTCGGCGGCATCAGCCGGCACAGCTGGGGCTTCTACCCGGTGGCCGGGCCGGCGGTGATTCCGTTCCTCCTCTACTTCGCGGGGGCGCTCGGGACGCAGTTGCTCGAGGGGATCGGCGAATGGCGGCGGACCACCGACGTCCGCAGGCGGAAGCGGGTGGCCACGCTGATGCTCAGTTTCATCGTGGTCTACGTCGCGGCGCTGGACTGGCTGCCGATGTTCGGCCTGGGCATGCGGCCGATCGCCTTCGTGCCGGTGATCGCGTTCATGTTCGTCGCCTGGAGCACCATCCGGCGGCACCGCTTTCAGCCGATCACCGCGGCGCGCGCGTCGCGCGAGATCCTCAACACGATGGCCGACATGCTGTTCGTCATCGATGCGGGCGGCGCGATCCGGGTCATGAACCACGCCGTTCACGAGCTGCTCGGCTATCGCGACTCCGACCTGATCGGCCGCTCGATCGACAAGCTGGAGCAGACGTCGGGCGACGAGACCATCTCCCGGACACTGCGCGATCTGGCGCGCCGCGGCCCGATCCGCGATCAGGAGCGGCGGCTGCGCCACGCGGATGGAGAAGCCGTCAGCGTCAGCGTCTCGATCTCGCCGGTGAGCGAGGACGACGTGCAGGAAGGGGCGGTCGTGATCGCCCGCGACATCCGCGCCCGCAAACGCGCCGAGGAGGAACTGCACTCGGCGCTGCGCCGGCTGGAGCTGAGCAACCGCGAGCTCGAAGACTTTGCGTATGTCGCCTCGCACGACCTGCAGGAGCCGCTGCGGAAGATCCAGGCCTTCGGCGATCT
This sequence comes from Thermoanaerobaculia bacterium, assembly GCA_036398925.1. Lineage (GTDB taxonomy): Bacteria > Acidobacteriota > Thermoanaerobaculia > Gp7-AA8 > Gp7-AA8 > DASWOB01. The sequence goes on along the minus strand of DASWOB010000013.1, from coordinate 8,586 downwards.
GCTGCGGAAAAAACACGCCGAGGCGCTGCCCGACCAGGCCCGTGACTACATCGAACGGATGCAGTCGGCGGCCCGGCGGATGCAGGTGCTGATCAACGACCTGCTCTCGTTCTCGCGCGTGACCACCAAGGCGCAGCCGTTCGTGCGCGTCGACCTCGCCGAGACCGCGCGGGAGGTGATCCACGACCTGGAGGTGCGCCTGCACGACAGCGGCGGACGGGTCGAGCTCGGGGCGCTGCCGGTGATCGAGGCCGATGCGCTGCAGATGCGGCAGCTGCTGCAGAACCTCGTGGCCAACGCGCTCAAGTTTCAGCGTCCCGGAGTCCCGCCGCTGGTCGCGATCGGCGCCGAAATCCGCGGCGCCCCCCGGCACGAGGTCTGCCGCCTCACCGTGGCCGACAACGGCATCGGCTTCGAGGAAAAGTACGCCGACCGCATTTTCACGCTCTTCGAACGGCTGCACGCGCGTTCGAACTACGAAGGAACCGGAATCGGGCTGGCGATCTGTCGCAAAATAGCGGAACGTCACGGGGGAGAGATTCGCGCGCACGGCCGGCCGAACGAGGGAGCCACCTTCATCGTGACGCTGCCGCTGCGCCAGGAAGCGAATCGGGATCGAGAGTGAAACGATGAACAACAACAAGCCGATCGTGATCCTGCTTGCCGACGACGACGAAGAGGACCGCATGCTCGCCGCGGACGCCCTCGAGGAGAGCCGGGTCGTGAACGACCTCCGCTTCGTCGAGGATGGCGAGGAGCTGCTCGACTACCTCTATCACCGCGGCCGCTACGCCGATGCCGCCGCCTCTCCCACGCCCGGGCTGATCCTGCTCGACCTCAACATGCCGCGCAAGGACGGCCGTGAGGCGCTGCGGGAGATCAAGGCCGATCCCGACCTGCGCCGCATCCCGGTGGTCGTGCTCACCACGTCGAAAGCGGAAGAGGACATCTATCGCACCTACGATCTCGGCGCGAACTCGTTCATCACCAAACCGGTCAGCTTCGACGGCCTCGTCGCGGTCATGCGCGACATCGGCCGTTACTGGATCGAGATCGTCGAGCTGCCTCCTGACCACATTGACTGACCACGACCAGCGTCCGGTCCGACTGCTCCTCGTCGAGGACGATGAGGACGACTACGTCCTCACGCGCGAGTTGCTGGCCGACGCCCGGCGGACCACCTTCGAGCTGGAGTGGATCTCGTCGTTCGACGAGGCGCTGGGCGCACTGGCGAACAGCACGCACGACGTCTGCCTGATCGACTACCGCCTCGGCGAGCACGACGGCGTGGAGCTGCTCGAACGCGCGCGCGGCCTCGGCGTGACCGCGCCGATGATCCTGCTCACCGGTCAGGGCGGCGGCGACATCGACCTCGTGGCCATGCGCGCCGGCGCGGCCGACTATCTGGTCAAAGGAGCGATCGACGCGCCGCTCCTCGAACGCTCGATCCGCTACGCGCTCGAGCAGAGCCGGACCCTTCGCGCGTTGCGGGAGAGCGAGGCGCGCTATGCCCTCTCCGCGCGCGGTGCGAACGACGGGCTGTGGGTGTGGGACCTCCGCACGAACGACGTCTATTACTCGCCGCGCTGGAAGTCGATGCTCGGCTATGAGGAGCACGAGATCGGCAGCTCGCCCGACGAATGGTTCTCGCGCGTCCATCCCGACGACGCGGAGATCCTTCGCAGCGCCGTCAACCTCCATCTGCGCGGCGAGACGCCGCACCTCGAGAGCGAGCATCGCATGCGCTGCCGCGACGGCTCGTATCGCTGGATGCTCAGCCGCGGGCTGGCCGTCCACGATGCGCCGGCAAAGGGCGCGACGCGCATCGCCGGCTCGCAGACCGACGTCACGGAGCGGAAGCTCGCCGTCGAGCGGCTGATGCACGACGCCTTTCACGACGGGCTGACGCAGCTTCCCAATCGCGCGCTGTTCATGGACCGGCTGGCGCGCGCCATCGAGTCGCACCGCCGCCATCCCGAGTCGCTCTTCGCGGTGCTGTTTCTCGACCTCGATCGCTTCAAGGTGGTGAACGACAGCCTCGGCCATCTCCACGGCGACGAGCTGCTGGTCGCGGTCGCGCAACGCCTGAACAGCCTCGTTCGCTCGAGCGACACGGTGGCCCGCCTCGGCGGCGACGAGTTCGCGATGCTCATCGACGGCATGGAGCACGAAGCCGACGCGGTACGCGCGGCACGCCGCATCCAGGACGAGCTGCTCGTGCCGTTTCGCGTCGGCACGCAGGAGGTCTTCACCACCGTCAGCATCGGCATCGCCCTCAGCACCACCGGCTACAGCGATCCGCAGGACGTGCTGCGCGACGCCGACATCGCCATGTACCGCGCCAAGGCGCGCGGCAAGGCGCGGCACGAAGTGTTCGATACGGCCATGCACGAGCGGACCATCGAGCTGCTCGGCTTCGAGACCGATCTCCGCCGCGCCATCGAGCGCGATGAGCTGCGGGTGCACTACCAGCCGGTCATTCAGATGGTCAGCGGCCGCGTGGTCGGCTTCGAGGCGCTGCTGCGCTGGCAGCGCGGCGACACGCTCATTTCGGCCGACGCGATCATCTCCACCGCCGAGGAGACCGGCCTGATCGTCGACATCGGCGAATGGGTGCTGCGCGAGGCGCTGCGGCAGGTGCGCGAGTGGGACGGCGTCGACATCCACGTCAATCTCTCGCCGCGGCAGCTTCTGCAGCCGAGCGTGGTCGAGCGCATCGCCGCGGCGATCGGGGCCAGCGGCATCACGCCGGAGCGGCTGCATCTCGAAGTGACGGAGAGCCTGCTCATCGAGAACGCCGAGGCGGCCGCGGAGCTGCTGCGCGCATTGCGCGACATCCGCGTCAGGCTCAGCCTCGACGACTTCGGCACCGGCTACTCCTCGCTCAGCTCTCTGCGGCAGTTTCCGTTCGACATGCTCAAGATCGACCGCTCCTTCCTGCTCGACGCCGACGCGACGCGCGCCGACGAGATCGTCCGCACCGTGGCCAGCCTCGCGCGCACGCTGGGGATGGAGGTGACGGTGGAAGGGCTGGAGACCGCCGAGCACGTCGAGCGGATGCGCGGCCTCGGCATCGCCTACGCGCAGGGCTTCTACTTCGCGCGCCCGCTGCCGCCGGAACAGGCCGCGCGGCTGCTGGCGACGCCGGTGATGTAGCGTCGCACCGCATCCTCTCGCCGGGCTGTCGCACCTATAATCGCGATCCTCATGAGCAAAGGCGAGCAAGCAACCGGGGAGGCCGCTTCCCGGCTCATCGATCAACGGATTCTCGACCTGGAGGGATGGCGCGGGGAGACCCTGGCCCGCATGCGGCAGCTGATCCTGAAAGCTGACCCCGGGATGACCGAGGAGTGGAAGTGGGGCGTTCCGGTCTGGTCGCACGACGGGATCGTCTGCACCGGCGAGGCGTACAAGAAAGTGGTGAAGCTCACCTTCGCCAGGGGGGCGAGCATTCCCGACCCGTCGGGCCTCTTCAACTCGAGCCTGGAAGGCAACACCCGCAGGGCGATCGACATCCAGGAAGGGGAGAAGGTCGACGCGCGCGCGTTCCAGGCGCTGGTGAAGGCCGCGGTCGCGCATAACGGCGCCCACAACGCCGCGCCGTCGAAGAAACGGAGCTCGGCAGGTGCGAAGACCAAGTCTGCTGCGAGTGACGCCAAACCGGCCAAAGCGCGCAAAGGCGAGAACGCCCCGGTCCTCCTCTCCGGCGGCAACCCGCAGATCGCCAAGGCGGATGGCGACGCCCCCGTGCAGGCGTACATCGCCGCGATGCCGGGCTGGAAGCGCGCCATCGGCAAGCGCCTCGACGCGCTCATCGTGCGCGCCGTGCCCAACGTGCAAAAGTCGGTGAAGTGGAACTCGCCGATGTACGGCATCGAAGGTCAGGGCCTGTTCGTGTCGTTCCATGTCTTCACGAACTACGTCAAGGTCACGTTCTTCCGCGGCACGTCGCTCGAGCCCGTTCCACCCGGTGGCAAGAGCAAGGAAGCGCGCTGGATCGACATCCACGAGGACGATCTGGACGAGGCGCAGATGACGGCGTGGGTGAAGCAGGCCGCCGCATTGCCCGGCTGGATTCCCGGGCAGCCGTGAGGACCGAGGGAAGTTGTCGTTCTTTGGTGGAACGAACACTTCTCCCGGCTCGACAGCTCACCGCCTGACCTGCCTCCCCGCGAGCGTACCCGCAAGGGAGGCAGGTCACGATTCTCACAAGAGCCGGCGCTTCAATACACCGGCTGATCGCAGTATCTGCAGAAGATCGGCTCGCAACTACAGGTGTCGGGGTTCCAGCGCGAGTTGGGGTTCATCTCACACTCGAGCCGCCGCTGCTCGGCGTCCTCGCCGCACGGGTCGACATAGCGGATCTCGTCGAACAGGTACGTCCCGCCGACCGGCAGTCTCCAGGAGGTGCCCTGGTACTGGAAGGTGCCCCACGGCGGATATTCGCCGCTCAGCGTGTAATAGAAGCCGTAGTACTGGCTGTACCAGTAGTGGAACGGCGTCCCGCGCGGATCGTCACGCGCCATCGCATAGCCGACGATGCCGAGGTAGCGGTAGTTGCTTCCATGCGGGTAGTAGAAGATCGAATAGTAGTAGTAAATCCGCGGACGCTCGTCGACCTGCCAGGCGTGCACGGGCGTCAGACCCTGATCCGCGCGCGGCGCGTACCCCGGCACGAGCGGGACGATGTCCGCCTGATAGGGGAAGGGCTGGTACCGATAGTTGTACGGGCAGCACGATCCTTCACTGAAATTCGAGGTGAGGAAGTTGCCCAGGCTTTCGTTCTGGGTGATGAAGCGGTGGAAGGGCACCGCCGCGACCGAGATGGTCTCCTGCGCGAAGGCGCTCTGGGACGTCACGGCTGAGGCGGCGAGAAGCAGAGCGAGACAAAAGACTCGCATCAACGAGGTTTTCTGCACCATGGGGTGTCTCCGTGATTAGTGATGTTGTCGTTCGACGATCTGCACTGCGGCTGCATCGGTCCCAATGATTCGCGCCCGGCACCTCCTCTCCCGCTTTACGTCCCGCGTGACTGACGTATCGACATCAATATCGATCCGTGGCGACGTGGCGGAAATGGAAGGAAGGGGAGGTCGGATGTAGGAAATCGGGCGGTGCGTTGTCGGCGGCCGCGCGCTCGCGGGGGAACGCGGAGTGATCACGAAATGTCTCTATCGGTGAGCTCGCCATGGTCGTAGCTTCCACTACGAAGGAGACACCATGAAGAAACTGCTCATTCTCGCCGTATTGCTCTTCACGCTTCCGATGTCGGCGCAGATCTGGAACACCACCGGATCGACCGGTGCCATCGACGAGTCGTCGCTCGCCCTCTACGAGTTCAGCGGACAGTCGCTGCAGTTCAAGGCGGGTGCGGTCGGCACGATCGTGGCGCGCTACCCGATCGTCAGTGACATCTCGAACCCCGGCTGGGGAGGGTTCTGGGTCGGCTACGCCGGGGCCGGCGTCACGGTGCGGCTCAAAGAAGTCGACCAGTGCGGCGTCACCGAGACCGTCATCACCACCTTCACCAACCCGAACACGCCGGAAGCCAACATCTGCATCAGCCACTTCTTCGGCCCGTTCACCTGGAACTTTGCGCAGCGCTCGTATTACATCGAGGTGACGCTCACGCGCGCGAATACGCTGACCAATCCGCGATTCAATCGGATCTCGTTCCCGTAAGCAGAGGTGGGTGGCGCGATAGAATCTCGCGATGGAAAAACTGCGTCAGAACATCTTCATCAACGCTCCGCGGGAGCGCGTCTGGGACGTGATGCTGGCGGACGAGACCTATCGCGACTGGACGAGCGCGTTCCACCCCGGCTCGTACTACAAAGGCGACTGGAGCGAGGGCTCGAAGATCCTCTTTCTCGGGCCGTCCGAGGGAGAGGGTGAAGGGGGGATGGTCAGCCGCATCCGGGAGAATCGCAGGCACGAGTTCATTTCGGTCGAGCACCTCGGCGTCGTCCAGAACGGCGTCGAGGACACCGAAAGCGAGGCGGCCAAGGCGTGGGCGCCGGCGTACGAGAACTACACCTTCGCCGACAGCAACGACGGCACCGAGCTGACCATCGAAATGGACATCCAGGCGGAACAGAAAGAGAACTTCGAGAAGCTGTGGAGCGATGCGCTGGCGCGGCTGAAGGCGATCGCGGAGCGGTAGAGGGGAGGGTTCCTCGGAGTTCCTCGGCGGCGCGGTCGATCCTGCCGAGGAACCCGAGGAACTCCGAGGAACCGCCTCACGGCACCTGGATCGTAAACGGCGCCGACACGCGCTGTTCCATCGGCAGCTCCGGCCCGTATCCTTCCGTGTTCGAATCGAAAGCGGTGAGCACGCCGGTCCACACCATGCGATACGTCCCCGACACGAGCCTGCCGCCTACCGGCTCGGGCACGGCGCCCGCGCGCTCGTGCAGGTAGAGCCGCCCCGTGTGCTCCCCGCCGGGCGGCACGACGATCGGCGGCGACATGCACGCAGCCATTCCCACGACCCACGACCACACCCACTCGTCACCGCTCCTGCGCTGCATCGTGAGTCCTGACGCACCGTTGCAGTTGAGGATGTAGAGCGTCTGATCGGCGGGCGCGCGCAACGTGGCCACGATCGTCGACTCCGGCCCCTGCGATCCCGTGACGACGTACGAGGAGCGATTGGTTCGGATCGGCGCCGCCGGCACCACCGGCGTGCTCACAGGTGCCTTCACGGCCGGCGCCGTCTCGACCCTCGCCGTCTCGACATCCCTGGCGCAGGCGGCGAATCCCAGCAGAAGAACCAGCGCGATGCGAATCACGGCCAGGGCCTTGTGCAAGTGACACACCTCGAGTCGAGCGAAGCCATCAGGGGAACTGCTCGAACGACTCGTCGGATCCGTGTCGTCGCGCGAGAGCCTTGACGAGCCTGACCGCGCCGATGACCGCAAGCGCGACCCAGGCCAGGTGCGCGGCGAGGTATCCGAGCCGATACGCGGTGAGCCAGGCGGGAATCCCTTCCTCCCAACTGAACCGGTAGATGCGCGTCAGGTCGTTCTGCATGAACCACGGCAGCGGTTGGCCGGGGTGATGCCGGGCCCACGTACCCTCCTCGCCTCCGCCGAACTCCACCGGATGCATGGGGTGAGGCTTGACGACGAGCGTGCCACTGAAGTCACCCTCCGGATAGACGATGCCGGTGAGCGCGTAGAGGAGGGTCGCTGCGAGCGTGATGACGAACAGTATGCGCATCAAGAGTCCGGCCAAGCGTAACCCGATCCTCCGGCTTGATGTACAGCTTGTCCCCTCCTTTACGCCGAACGCCTCGTACTACACGTCCACGGTCGCGTCGTCGTACACGGCCACACCGGACGACGGTGCTCGCGCGTCGCCACTCCCGGAGCGGCCTCTCTTCGATACGATGGAGTTGCATGGCGCGGAGCCGTTCCGTTTTCCGCACCGCATCTGCGACCCGATCAAAGGAGAGAACAGTGGACCAGTGGCACGTAGCAATCGACGGAAGGCAGGAAGGACCGTACCCGACCGAGGAGGTCGTCCGGCGGATTCGCGCGGGACAGATCCCGCGCAACGCGCACGTCTATGCGCAAGGGCTGGGATCGTGGGAGCCGGTCACGTCGCGCGGCGAGTTCGCGGCGGCGTTCAGTGGAGCGGCGCTCCCACCTCCGCCGGCGCCCCAGGGTGGCGCCCGGGCGGATGAAATCGACTACGAGATCATCGGCTCGGAGATGCAGTTCGTCGAGATCACGCTCGATCCGCGCGAGGCCTGTATCGCCGAAGCGGGCGCGTTCATGTACATGGATCCGGGCATCGAGATGGAGACGGTCTTCGGCGATGGCTCGAACAAAGGCGGCAGCGGTCTGATGGGCATGCTGATGTCGGCCGGCAAGCGCGTGCTGACTGGCGAGTCGCTGTTCATGACGGTCTTCGCGAACAAAGGGGGCGCACGGCAGAAGGTGGCCTTCGCCTCGCCGTATCCAGGCCGGATCGTGCCGCTCGATCTGCGGCAGCTCGGCGGGACGATGCTCTGCCAGAAGGATGCGTTCCTCTGCGCCGCGAAGGGCATCTCGGTCGGCATCGCTTTCCAGCGCAAACTGGGAGCGGGCTTCTTCGGCGGTGAGGGCTTCATCCTGCAGAAGCTCGACGGCGACGGCCTCGCCTTCGTGCACGCCAGCGGCGCGATCGTCGAGCGCGAGCTCGCGGCCGGCGAGACGCTCCGCCTCGACACCGGCTGCCTGGTGGCGCTGCAACCGCAGGTCAGCTACGACATCCAGTTCGTCGGCGGCGTGAAGACGGCGCTCTTCGGCGGCGAAGGGCTCTTCTTCGCCACGCTGCGCGGCCCCGGAAAGATCTGGATCCAATCCCTCCCGTTCAGCCGTTTCGCGAGCCGCGTCTTCTCCGCGATGCCCGGCAACCCGGCCGGACGCCGCCAGGGCGAAGGCTCGATCCTCGGTCCGTTAGGCGACCTCCTCGGCGGCGACTGAAGATCAGGGAGACGGGGGGCCTCCGGCGGCCGGGCCACGGGCCCGGACCCGTTGGTTGGCCTAGCCTCCGCGACACTCTGTCGCGAGGTCCGAGGATGTATCGCGGAGGCTAGGC
>DASWOB010000012.1:0-83969 GCA_036398925.1 Thermoanaerobaculia bacterium | reverse complement strand
CCAGTAGCGGCGCACGGCGTCGCGGTATTTGTCGTTCCACTCGGCCCAGAGGATGGGGAAATTGCCCACCTGATAGCCGCCCTCGCCGAGGTCCCACGGCTCGGCGATGAGCTTGACCCGGGAGAGGATGGGGTCCTGATGGATGATGTCGAGGAAGCCCCCGTAGCGATCGACGCCGTGCTGCTCGCGCGCGAGCGTCGAGGCGAGGTCGAAGCGGAAGCCGTCGACGTGCATCTCGAGGTGCCAGTAGCGCAGCGAGTCCATGATCAGCTGCAGCACGTGCGGGTGCCGCATGTTGAGGCTGTTGCCGGTGCCGGTGTAGTCCATGTAGTACCGCTCCTGTCCGGCGACGGTGCGGTAGTAGGCAGAGTTGTCGATCCCTTTCATCGAGAGCGCCGGCCCGAGGTGATTGCCCTCGGCGGTGTGGTTGTAGACCACGTCGAGGATGACCTCGATCCCTTCGGAGTGGAGGGCCCTCACCATCTGCTTGAACTCGGTGACCTGCTGGCCGACCTGGCCGCTGGCGGCGTAGTCGTTGTGCGGCGCGAGGAAGGAGATCGAGTCGTAGCCCCAGTAGTTGCGCAGGCCACGGTCGAGCAGGTGATTGGCGTGGATGAACTGATGCACCGGCAGCAGTTCCACAGCGGTGACGCCGAGTTGCTTGAGGTAGCGGATGGCGGCCGGATGGGCCATACCAGCGTAAGTGCCGCGCAGGTTCTCCGGAATGCCGGGGTGCCGCATGGTGAAGCCTTTGACGTGCACCTCGTAAATGATGGTCTGGTGCCACGGCGTCTGCGGGCGCCGGTCGTCCTTCCAGTCGAAGTAGGGATTGATGACCACCGACTTCGGCATGAACTGCGCGCTGTCTCCGTCGTTCCTCGAGCGTTCCGGGTTCTCGAAGTGATAGGGAAAGACCGCCTCGTTCCACTTCACCTCGCCTTCGACCGCTTTGCCGTACGGGTCGAGCAGCAGCTTGTTCGGGTTGCACCAGTGGCCGTTCTGCGGCTCCCACGGTCCGTGCACGCGATAGCCGTAGCGTTGCCCCGGCACGATGTTGGGGAGGTAGCCGTGCCAGATGAACGCCGAGACCTCCGGCAGGTCGATGCGGGTCTCGCGGCCGTTCACGTCGAAGAGGCAGAGCTCCACGCGTGTGGCCACTTCGGAAAAGACGGAAAAATTGGTTCCGACGCCATCCCACGTGGCGCCGAGGGGATACGGTTTGCCTGGCCAGATACGCACTGCAGGTTTTCCTTTCGGAGAGGACTCGGCGGCATCACTGCGCAAGGTGAATGCCAGCCGCGCGATGGCACGCGCCTCGCTGTTATTTGCGGCGACATGAGAACGAGACAGCCCCAGGAGCGACGGTGCAGTTACGTGGTGCTCGTCGAGCCCGCGTCAGCAGAACCGGACGCGCTTCGTGAGCTCGCGCGGTACCTTTCCACGATCAGTCTGGCCGATTGCGATGTGGTCATCCTCGACCCGTCGCCACGCCTGCAGTTCGAGCGCAATGCGTGCACGTTGCGCTGGGTGGGAAGGCATGTAGCCGTCCGTCCGGAGATGAACGGCTCGGTCGATCTTCTCCGCGCTTCGGCCGGTTCGGCGGCGTGCGACAAAGTGATCGTCGCGGCGTCGGATGTCCGCTACACGCCGTTGGCCATCGAACAGCTCTGCCAGCTGCTCGACCTGCACGAAGTGGTCGAGCCGCAGGATTACCTCGATCCGCTGCCGTGGTGGGGTGGCGTGGAAGCGGCGCGGATGCTCGTCCATCGGGGCATCGAGCCGCATCCCGATCACGGCGCCACGTTCGGCTTCCGCCGGAGCGCGCTCCGCACCCTGCGCACCCTCAGCAGCGTCGACTGCACCGAAGACCCGATGCGCCGCCTCGTCGCACACGGTGCCGAGGTCCACGCTGCGGCCGATGTGTTCGTGCGCAGGCAGCCGCCCGCGCTCTCCGAATGGATTGCCGATCGGCCGCGTCAGGCCAGCGACGACTTCCCGCTGCCGATCAGGTCGGCCTTCTTCTTCGCGCTCGTACCGATGCTGCTGCTGCTCGCCACGATCGGCGGCCTGCGCCTGGCCGGCGGCTACGCCGGGGTGATCGCCTTCGCCTCGTTCGCGGTTGCCCTGCGCGGACGTAGCGGCGCCGGAGCGTTTTTCCCGCTGCGCGCCTGCTTCTTTGCGCCGGTCTGGATGCTGGAGCGCTCCCTCAGTGTCTACTGGGCGCTCTTCCGGAAACTGCGGGGAGCCGACGTCGACAGCACGCGGATCGCGGTGCCGGACCGGAGCAGTGGAACGAGAGTCGCGTCCGGCGAGTGATTACTGGCCGAGTGATTACTGGCCGTTGTCGCCCGCGGCAAAGTCAGCGATGGCCTGATCTTCCGACTCGTAGACCTTGAACATCGGCAGGAGGTTCGTCAGCCGCAGTGTCTTGGTCACCCGGTCCTGCGGTTTGAGCAGACGCAGTGATGCGCCGCGCCGGCCGCTCTCGCGGAAGGCCTGCACGAGCTCGCCGAGACCGTTGCTGTCGATGTAATCCATCTCGGAGAGGTTGAGCAGGATCTTCTTGCCCCCTTCACCGAGAATCTGCTCGATGACGCGCGGCATGAGACCGTCGCTCACACCGATGGCCAGCCGGCCGTTGAAGTCGACGATCGTCACATCGCCCTGATTGCGCACCGCGATATCCATGGAGGGGGATCATATCGCATCGCTTCATTCCTTCTTCACACGGTCCGCTACGATGGGCTCATGCGCCGCCGCATCCTGCTCGTCGAGGACGAGCCGCGTACCCGCGAAACGATCGCGCTCTACCTCCAGCGCGAGGGCTATGACGTCGTCATGGCCGAGGACGGCCTGCGGGCCATCGAGGCCGCCCGCGAACACGATCCGCATCTGGTCGTGCTCGACCTGATGCTGCCGCACATCGACGGCCTCGAGGTCTGTCGTACGCTGCGCGAGCGCGGCAATCCCGCCATCATCATGGTGACGGCGCGCAGCACCGAGGACGACAAGCTGGCCGGTCTCGACCTCGGCGCCGACGACTACGTGACCAAGCCGTTCAGCCCGCGCGAGCTGATGGCGCGCATCCGCGCGGTACTGCGCCGTGCCGCCGAAGAAGACGTGATCGAAGCGGGGACGCTGGCCATCGATCGCCTCCGCCGCGAGATCCGCGTGGAAGGGGAGAGCGTGCCGGTGACGCCGACGGAGTTTCGCCTGCTCGAGGCGCTGGCGCGCTCGGCCGGAAGAACGTTCACACGACAGGAGCTGGTCTCGCGCGCCCTCGGCGAGGAGTACGACGGACTCGATCGCACGGTCGACGTGCACATCATGAATCTGCGCAAGAAGCTCGGCGAAGCTGGAAAGGCGATCGTCACGGTGTTCGGCGTTGGCTACCGGTTCGCGAAATGATCCGGTCATTGCGCTGGAGGCTGGTCCTCGCGACGGCCATCATCATCACCGCGGTCGCGGTGGCAGGCGGCTTCTTCTCCCGCTTCGCCATCATCCACGAGTTCAATCGCTTTCTCGTGCAGCAGCGGCTGGAGGCGAGCTCGCGGGCCACGGTGATGATCCGCGCCGGCGGCCGTGCGCAGCTGGGCGAATCGTTGCGGCGCGTGTACGCCCAGTGGAGGCTGCGCACGATCGTGACCGATGAAAACGATCTGGTGATCGCTGTCTACCCGCCCGAGGTCGCGGCCTACCAGGTCGAGGTGGTGAGCCCCGATGTCCTCGACCTCAAGCGCTTCCGGGAGGGCGACCATTACCGCGAGGTCATTCGCCTGAAGGGAATGAACGCAAAGATCGCCGGGATCGGCACGGTCTGGTTTCTGCCGATGCCGCGCCCGCCCGAAGCGGGACGCTTCCGTGTGTCGGTCGATCGCTGGCTGCTGGCAGGCCTGGCGTTCGCGGCGTTGCTCGCGGTGGCAGTGATGGTGATGTTCTTCCGCCGCGTCTTTGCACCGGTCGAGGCGCTGACGCGCGGCGCGCGGTCTCTGGCCAGCGGGAAGCTCGACACGCGCGTCGACGTGCGCGGGAACGACGAGGTGGGGGAGCTGGCGAACGCGTTCAACGCCATGGCCGACGCGCTGGAACGGAACGAGCGCGCGCGGCGGAACATGGTCAGCGACGTCGCGCACGAGCTGCGTACGCCGCTGACCAACATCCGCGTGCAGCTCGAAGCGGTGCAGGACGGCATCCTCGAGCCCGACGCCCGGTTCCTCGCGGCAATGGAGGAAGACACCGCGACGCTCTCGCGGCTGATCGATGACCTCCAGCAGTTGTCGCTCGCCGAAGCCGGCCAGTTGCGGCTGGAACGGGAGGACCTCGAGGTCCGCGAGCTGGTCACGAGGGCGCTCGACAGCGTCCGGCGGCGGATCGCCGAGCGCGGGCTGCAGCTCGTCGTCGAAGCGGACGGCGAGATCGTGCGCGTCGATCCGCGGCGCATCACGCAGGTGCTGCTGAATCTGGTGGTGAACGCGCTGACGTATGCGCGCTCGGCCATTCGCGTGTCGACCGCTGTCGATGGCGCGTTCGTGGTCGTGCGCGTCGAAGACGATGGACCGGGCGTGCCGGCCGAGCATGCGGAGCGGATCTTCGATCGTTTCTATCGCGCCGATGCGGCACGCTCGCGCACGACCGGCGGGGCGGGACTGGGACTGGCCATCGCACGGCAGCTCGTCGAGCTGCACGGCGGCACGATCCGGCTCGACAACAAACCGGGCGCGGGAGCGGCGTTTGTCTTTACGATTCCGCGCGCGTGAACCTGATTCTGCTTTTCGAGGATGACTTCGTTGATGAGGGGCGAGTGCGATTGCACGGCCGCCGTCTCGCGCATGTGACGAGCGTGCATCGCGCCGTCGTCGGCTCGTCCCTGACCGTCGGCGTGCTGGGTGGCCGCATCGGAAGCGGCGTCGTGACGCGGCTCGATGACGTGCTCGAAATAGACGTGACGCTTCAGAGCGAGCCGCCGGAGCCGCTGCCGGTCACGCTCGTCCTCGCGCTGCCGCGGCCGAAAGTGTTGAACCGCGTCATCGCCGGCGCGACCTCCCTCGGGGTCAAACGCATCTACCTGATCAACGCCTGGCGCGTGGAGAAGAGCTACTGGAAGTCGCCCCGGCTCGCTGAGGAGAACCTGCTGCTGCAGCGTCTCCTCGGCCTGGAGCAGGCGCGCGACACCGCGTTGCCTTCGATCGAGATGCGGCGCCTCTTCCGCCCGTTCGTCGAGGACGAGCTGCCGGCGATCGTCGAAGGAACGCGCCCGCTCGTGCCGCATCCCGGCGCCGCGCTCGAATGCCCGCGCGACGTACGCGAGCCGGTGACGCTCGCCATCGGGCCGGAGGGCGGGTTTATCGCCGCGGAGGTTGAGTCGCTGCAGCGGATCGGCTTCACTCCGGTGTCGCTCGGGCCGCGCATTCTGCGGGTGGAGACAGCGGTCAGCGCGGTCATCGGGCGCCTCTTTTGATCGTCGTCAGGAGCGCCCACGCACACCGCTGCTAAACTGCGCGCCGGCCAATGCAACGCAACCAGCTCCTCTTCCTGCTCAAATTCTTCGGGGTCCTCATCGGCGCGTACCTGCTCATCGCCTGGAATCCGGTCAACGACAACGTGATCGTGCCGTTCACGGCCGGCATCGCCAGGGTCTCGGGCGTGCTGCTCAACCTTCTCGGGCAGAACGTCCTGGTCAGCGGTACGACCGTCGCCGGCTCGCGCTTCGCCGTGAACATCAACAACGGCTGCAACGGTGTCGAGGCGATGCTGATCCTCCTCGCCTGCATCGTGGCCTTCCCCGCGTCGCTGAAGGCGCGCGCGGCGGGGCTGGCGCTGGGAGCGGTCGTCGTGCAGATCATCAACATGATCCGCATCCTCACGCTCTACCTCCTCGGCGCCTATCAGCCGAAGCTCTTCGATCTCTTCCACACCGCCGTCTGGCAGATCGTGATCATCATCGCGGCCATCGGTTTCTTCCTCGCCTGGAGTGCTCGCGTTGCCCCGCATCGAGCTGCGAGCCGCGCTTAAAGCGCTGGCCGGCTTCGTGGCCGGCCTCGTCCTCTGGATTGCCTTCACGCCGCAGTACGATCGGATGATCGCCCGCGGCGCGGAGATGACCCTGCGCGCATTCGAGAAGCCGGCGGTGACGCGGCTCAAGAAGATCGACGACAAGTTCACCTCCGTCGATCGCGAGGATTTCGACCCGCGGTCGAAACGCCCCGGCATCCAGCTCCGCGACCTGACCTTCAACTTCATCCTGCTCTGCGCGCTCTTCGCGATCCACCCGCGCGCGATTTCCGACCGGAACATCCTCGGATTCGTGCTCGCGTCGCTGGCGCTGGCTCTGACGCATGTCATCGCCACGGTCGCGGAGGTGATGTCGATCTACGTCGCCAAGCTCGGGCCGTGGAGCCGCGTGCATTACAGCGACCTCGAACGGAACATCTGGGGTGTTGCCAGCCACGGCTACCGCATGGTGCTGATGTACGCGATCGCGTTCGGGCTGTGGTACGTGTTTCGGGCGCCGGCGGAGGCGGTGCGGGAGAAACCGCGGCGGGAGAAGAAGGCGACCAGCCGGCGGTAGCGATTGCTACCGGAACGTCGGCCAGTGCCGCACGCCGCTCGGCGTCGACCTGCGGATGTACAGCACCGCGTCGTACTTGTGTGCCAGATCGACGGTCAGGTCGAGCGTGGCGCGCTCGCGCGAGGGGACTCCCGAGGCGCCGATGCGCATGTGTTGCGGCCCGCGCAGCCACTCCGGCAGGTCGCGGCGCAGCGGAACGATCATCGCGTCGATGCCGGCCTGTGCGAACTTCAGCGCGACGTCCTCGGGATGCGGGACGGTCATCGTCTGCACGTTGATCGAGCCGACGTAGTTCACGTAGTCGACGGCGAAGAACGTCCCTTCGAGCAGCACCGATCCGAGGACAAAGTAGTCGTCGCTCATGGCCTCGGCGAGGTACGCGCCGGCGGACTTGATCGGCTGTGGATCGAGCAGCGTGTAGGGGAGGCGGCCGAAGTGCTCGTTGTGTCCCACGATCAGCAGCTTGCCGTCGCGATCGGCGAGCCAGAGCGCGTTCTCCGCCATCATCTGATCGCGTGCGAGGAGGTCGGTGGCGACGACTTCCTCCGCCTGTTCGACGACTCGCGCGGCGTGGAGGACTTCGTCGGAAAAAGCTCGCGCTTCGAGCTGCGGCCGCACTTCGAGCACCAGTTGCTTGCAGAGCGAGCTCGGAACGTATTTGCCCGGTCCGAGGCAGGCGTAGTTGCCTTCGATGGCGTAGGCGAGTTGCGGGTCGACGGCGCCCACGGCGCGCACCACCACCTGCGAGGCGGTGAACGGTTCGGTGGCGTCGATGCCGGCGATGCGGATCGGCGGGGTGAGACCGCGTTCGTTCTCGGCGCGCGCCCAGCGAACCAATTCGAGTATTTCCTGCGTGTCCCAGAACCAGTAGCGCCGGCTCTCGATGAGCTGCGCCGGATCGCCGGTGCCGTGCAGCAGGTACTCGTCGATCTTCGCGAACTCGGCGTATGGCGCTTCGAAGGCGATGGTGCGGAAGCCCTGCGCGACGAGGAGAGGAATCAGCCGCTGCTTCGAGGCGAAAAGCTCGTGCGTTCCATGCGTGGCATCGCCGAGAGCCACCACCCGCGCGTCGCGAACCATCTCGACGAATGCGGCGAGATCTCCGTCGTACGGAATTGCAAAGTGATGGAGCCACGCCGCGGGCGAGTCGATCGGGCCGGAGCCGACGGCGCGGCGCCGCGCGGCAGCGAGAGGAGTCGCGACGAGGAGAACGAGCAGCAGGGGGAGGAGACGTTTCACGGGAGCTTTTTCTATGATGCCAGAGATGAAGTTACGCGTCGCCCTTCCTGACGAAGAAGCGTGGCTGAACGCCCGCTACGCCGAGGTCGGCTTCCAGCGCTCCGACCTCAGCCGCGATCTGCAGATCATCGCCGAGCTCGACGGCGAGCGCGCCGGCACCGGCCGCCTCGTGCCGCTCGGCGAGAACGCGGTGGAGCTCGGCGGAATGCTGGTGCTCGACCGCTTCCGCGGACGCGGCGTGGCGAAGAAGATCATCGAAGAGCTGCTCCGCCACGCCAACGGCCGCGAGGTCTACTGCATCCCCTTCACCGACCTCGAGCCGATCTACGCCGCGGCTGGCTTTGCGCGCTCTGCGACGGGGCCGGAGCAGGCGATGGCCAAGATCAAGTGGTGCAATCGGACTTATGAGCGGGGCGTGGTTTTACTGAAGCACGGGGGATAGCTGTTGAGCTATTGAGCTGTTCAGCTATTCAGCGAGAAGTGTGATGAGTGATTCAAAACACTTCTCGCTCAATAGCTCAACAGCTCAACAGCTCAACAGCTAAACCCCTCACCACCGAAAGTACGCCGGGTGCCCTTCCTTCACCGCCACGAACGTTCCCCGGCACGTGGCCGTCACCTTCCCGTTCGCCTCGACCGTTGCTTCGATCGTGGCCCGATCTTCGGCTGACTCGACCACTCGCGCGCGGAGGTGCAGCGTCGCGTCGATCGGGGTGGGGCGTTTGAGGGTGACGTGAAAGTCGGAGGTGACGGTCGGCGGGAAAACATTTTCGCCGCGGGCTTTCATGATGTGCAGCGCGGCGGTCCAGTTGCTGTGGCAGTCGAGGAGCGCGCCGACGATGCCGCCGTTCACGACGCCGGGGAAGGCGAGATGGTGCGGCTCTGGGGTCCAGTCGCAAACGAGCTCGCCGCCTTCCTCGAACGACTTGATGCGCAGCCCCTTCTCGTTGGCCGGGCCGCAGCCGAAGCATTGATTGGAGGGGGCGTAGGTGTCCTGGACGCTCTTCATGCCCGGGATCGTAATCGCCAGCCGCAACTCCCGTCCACGCCTGACGTACTGCAATGACATGACGCGTCCGCTCCTGCTCCTGTTCGTCCTCGCCCTCTCTGCCGGCGCCGAGGAGCGCCGCTACGTCGACGTGCCGGAGAACCACAAGAAACCGAACGGCAGGCAGCTGTCGCTCGAAGTGCGGATCGTGCCGGCGAAGGAGAAGCGCGACGCCGATCCGATCTTCTTCCTGGCCGGCGGACCCGGACAGGTGGCGGTGACGACGATCGAGTGGGTCTCGGAGATCTTCGCGGAAGCGAACCAGACCCGCGACATCGTCTTCGCCGATTACCGTGGCGCGACGGAGCGGAACCTCCTGGCCTGCAAGACGAAGGCGAGCGAAGCCGATCCGGCCGGTTACTTCGTCGACCTCTTCTCCGGCGACGTGCTGGCGCGCTGCCGTGACGAGCTCTCCGAGAAGTGGGACCTCACGCAGTACCACACCTCCAACATCGTCGAGGACGTCGAGCTCGTGCGCCGGAAGCTCGGTTACCGGCAGATCAACCTCTACGGCTCGTCATACGGCACCCGCGTCGCCCACGAGTACATGCGCCGCTATCCCGCCAACGTCCGCGGCGCGATCCTCGACGGCGCCACCGCCCCCTCGTTCATCATGCCCGGCCACTACGCCCCCGACGCCGAGAAGTCGCTGCAGCGCGTCTTCGCCCTCTGCGCGGAGGATCCGTCATGCCACGCAAAGTACCCGGAGCTCGAGAAGGAGTGGGCGCGCCTGCTCGACGAAGCGTCCGCGCGCGGCATCGAGGTCGTGCTGCCGAACAACGTCCGCGCCAAGGTCAGCCGCGGTCTGTTCGGCGAGGTGATGCGCAACACGCTCTACTCGCAGGATTCGTACGTCCTCCTGCCGAAGATGATCCATCTCGCGGCGAATGGCGATCGGGCGATGTTCGCCCGGCAGGCGCTGCGCGTCGCGCAGAACAGCCGCTATCTCGTGACAGGGATGTTCGTGGCCGTGACCTGCACCGACGACCTGCCGCGCCTCGACGTCGCCAAAGCTCGCCAGGCGGCGCGCGGCACGCTGCTCGGCTCGTATCGCATCGACGTCCAGCTGGCCGCCTGCCGCATCTTTCCGCGCGGCGAGCGCGACGTGCGCGCCAGCCAGCCGCTCCGCGTGAGCGTCCCGACGTTGATCCTCTCGGGCGAGCTCGATCCGGTCACCAGTCCGCGATTCGGCGACGAGCTGGTCGAGACGCTGCCGAACGCGAAGCATGTGGTCATCCCGTACGCCAGCCACGGCAAGGGCACCCCGTGTCCGAACAAGATCCTGAACGACTTTGTGAAGGCGGGGTCGGTGGAGAAGGTCGACACGTCGTGCGTGGCCGGCACGCCGCGGCCGGTGTTCGAGTAGACGTGATCTGGACTGCGGTGGCAGACGCCACCGCTCTCGACACGCCGCGGAGCGGCGGCCGCCTCCGGCGGCTGTGACAGAGCGGCGGCGTTGCCACCGCACTCCAGATCAGCTCCTCGCGAACGCGACCACATTCGGAAAAAACTCATCGAACCGCGCCTCCAGCTCGTCGCGTGAGTCGACCAGGTGCCGCGCCGCCGTCTCCAGCTTCGGCTGCCGCGAGAAGCGGTACGAGATGTTCCGCAGCGCGCCGCGGATCGCCTCCACGTGCCGGTACGACTCCAGCCAGCGGTCGTCGCGAATGCGCGGGTAGAGCGCGCGCAGGCGGCCCGGCAGCAGCTCCTGGTGCGGATCGATCGTGGCGAACGTCCGCGCGAGAAAGAGCTCCAGCGGCTCGCCGGTCAGCTCCTCGAAGCGCGAGGCGAGGAAGTGGTCGAAGAACATGTCGGCGATGACCCGCGCGTAGTGCCCGTGCTCCGGAATCAGCACGCGCCGGAAGGCGGCCACGGACGGATGCGAGTCGGTAAAGGAGTCGATGCGGCGGTGCTGCATGATCCCGTCGCGAATGCCCTTCGGAAAACGGTCGCCGAGCGCCCCTTTGACGAAGTCACCGGCCAGGTTGCCGATCAGCGATTCGGCACCGGGAGAAGCGAGGTAGAGGTGAGCGAGGTGATTCATTTGTTACGCCGAATAAATCTGCTTGCCTTCCGATTCTGATTCCTGCAATGTAGTTGGCGTTCGTTCGGTCCAAGAACGGTCAAGAAAAATCAGGGAGCCCCGGTTGGCAAGGTCCATTGTCCGCGCTGCGGTCTTATCTTTGCTCGTCGTCTCGTCCGCCTACGCGGGCGACATGGTGTCGACTCAGTGTCGCGAGACGGAAGTCTCGCTCGATCCGAGCCACTCCGTCGCGAGGCTCGAGCGCTGCGCCGACGACGAACGCTCGTCCCTTCTGTGGCACCTCGACCGGATCGACCAGATCCAGGGACAGCTCGACGGCGTCTTCGATCGCCGCAACGGCGGTGCCGGCAGTGTGGTCTACGTCATGGACACCGGGATCATGGCCGCGCACAGCGAGTTCCTGAGCGCGACCGGTGCCAGCCGGATCATCGGCGGCTTCGACGCCACCCGGTCCGTCAACATCGGCCACTCCCTCTGCGTGAGCTCCGACAAAGCGATCGAACCGTGCTTCAACGGTTTCGAGGAGCTCGCCGCCGCTTCACACGGGACGAGCGTCGCCTCGATCGTGGCCGGCCGCAACGTCGGCGTGGCACCCGAGGCGATGATCTTCAGCATCCGGGTCATGAACGAGCGGGGGCTGGCCACGACCCGCACCTATCTCGACGGGCTCGACGCGGTGATCCGTCACGCCTGGGATCCGAAGTCGCCGACCTTCCGCACCGGCATCGTCAACATCAGCGGCTGGGTGCTCGAGCGGCTGACCAGCAACGACGGCTCGCAGCCGGTGGCGTTCGCGACGGTGGAGCGGAAGATGCGCGACATGATCTCCGGCGTCGACGCGCACGGCCGCCCCGATCCGACCGGCAAGCGCTTCCTCTTCGTGGTCGCCGCGAACAACACCGACGGCGGCTGTGGCGACTCCGGACTCATCGACCGCTTCCCCGCCATCCTCGGCACGAAGCTCGACGGTCTGATCACCGTCGGCGGCATGACGGCGAACAACACCGCCTGGATGGGCGGCTGCCGCGGCGGCGTGGAAGTGCTCGCGCCGGCGCAGTCGATCTTCAGCGCGACGATCACCGCGGCCGATCACTTCCGCGGCCAGAAGCCGAACCTCCGCAGCGGCACGTCGTTCGCCGCGCCGATCATCGCCGGCATCGCCGCGCGCCTCCTCGCCGACCGCGCCGATCTCACCCCGCAGCAGCTCGAAGCGTGGATCACCGCCACGCCGTCGCGCATCGAAAGCCCCAGCCGGCAGTTCGCGGACGGCAAGGTGGCGTACGTGCGCTCGATCGCCCCCGGCACGTCGATGGCCTCCTCCCGCTCGGCGGAGTAGCCCCCACGTACTTCACCAACAGATCAGGAACGACGAGGGGCCTCCGGCGGCCGGGGCCAGGGGCCCCGGACCCCCATTGGTTGGCCTAGCCTCCGCGACTCTCTGTCGCGAGATCCGAGTCTGTGTCGCGGAGGCTGGGCCAACCAAAGGGTCCGGGCCCGCGGCCCGGCCGCCGGAGGCCCCCCGTCGTTCCCTGATCTGTTGGTCAAGTGAGTGCATTCTGCTTAGACTACGCCCGCTTGCTGCGCGGACTCGTCATCGCTCTCCTTCTCGGCGGTAACCTGCTGCTCGTCGGTGTCCCGGTTTCGCTCTTCGGCCTGCTCAAGCCGGTCATGCGCGGCCGCGCGCGCGGCCTGCTCATCCGCTTCATCGCCTGGATGGGGGAGCGCTGGGTGGGGCAGAACAACCGCATCCTCGACGCCTTCCTCGACACGGTCTGGGATGTCGAAGGTCCGGACGACGCCGATCGCGACGGTCATTACCTCATCCTCAGCAATCATCTCTCCTGGGTGGACATCTTCGTCGCCTTCCGGGTCTTTCACCGCCGCACGGCACTGGTCCGCTTCTTTCTGAAGGACACGCTCCGCTGGGCGCCGATCGTCGGGCAGGCGGCCATGGCCCTCGACTTTCCGTTCATGCGGCGCTACTCGAAGGAGTACCTCGAGCAGCATCCCGAAAAACGCGGCCGCGATCTGGAGACCACCCGCAAGTCGTGCTCGCGTTTCCGCCACGTGCCGGTGGCCATCCTCAATTACGTCGAGGGGACGCGCTTCACGCGGGCGAAGCATGCGGAGCAGCAGTCGCCGTACCGCTATCTCCTCCGCCCGCGCGTCGGCGGCGTGGCCTTCGTCCTGGCTTCTCTCGGCGACCAGCTCGACGGCGTCTACGACCTGACCGTGGTCTACCCCGGCCACCAGATCACGATGTGGGATTTCGCCACCAACCGCGTCCCGCGCATCGTCGTCCGCGTCCGCCGCATCGACCCGCCCCGCGAGCTCTACACCACCGCCATCACCGAGCCCGGTCCGGTGCGCGAGCATTTCAAGCAGTGGATCGACGCGCGCTGGCGGGAAAAGGACACGGTGATCGGGGGGATCGTGGAGACAGAGTCGATCCCGGCCGCAGGGAGGGATCTCCGATGACATCGCGCCACATCACGGCGGTGTCACCGAAGATCCTCACGTCGCTGCGCTCCTCAGGATAAGACGAGCGTTACTTCTGCTTGAAGCCTGCCGGCAGTTCCACGCCGCTGGCGGAGTTCTCGGCGCGCAGCACTTCGCTGGTCGACTCGAACAGCTTCGCGCGGCCCGGCTGCTGCGCTTCGCCCTTGGACTCCTGGCGCTTCTTCATGGCCCGTCCGATCAGACCGCCGACGACACCACCCGACGACTCTTCCTGCTCCGCCTGCTGGCCGGGTGCGGCCACGGTCTCGAAGCGGAGGATGGTGCGGATCGCTTCCCCGTCGAACGAGTTGCGCTTTCTGGCGAACTCCTTCATCGCCCTGGCGAAGGCCGGCTGGGTGGCCATCAGCACGGCCATCTGCTGCATCTCGGCGAGCGCGTCGCCGTAGACGGCGCGGAAGTACTTTTCGTTGAACTGGGCGATCTCGCGTGAGGCCGCGATCTTCGGGCCCATCCACATGTCGGCGGTCAGCACGGCGCCGCCCGACTGCTCGAGCTTCTTCCCCTTCTCGCGCACGGTGATCGTGGTGATGACCTGCTTCGTCGAGAAGCCGTTGATGGTCTCTTTCGCGCCGGTCTCCTTGACCGCCACGTCGACCTCGTACTCCGGACCTTCATCCTTCTTGCCGCTCTTCTTGTTTTCGGCGGCTTCTTCTTCCGCTTCCTTCTTCGCGTCTTCGTACGCTTTGCGCAGCTCGTCGAAGGTCTGCACGCGGTAGGTCTTGCGGCCGTAATCGATGGTGTAGACCTTCTCCGCCGACAGGTCGACCAGCTCGCCCGCCGACTCGCCGGTGCGGGTCAGGCGCTTGCTGCCATCGACTGCCGTGGTGCTGGTCACGCCCTCACGCGCGGCCTTGCCGCCGAAGACGTTGACGATGCTGCCGACGACGCCGCCGATCTGCACGCGCGTCTTCGTTTCGATGGTGCCGTCGGCGAAGACCGAACCGGCCGTGAGGGTGAACAGAGCAATGGCTGAGGGGAGGAGGGAGCGCTTTCGGGTCATGAGGAAAACCAGATTACCGGTCTTTGAACAACTGTCAAGATCGGAACCGGCACTGGTACCGCTGTACGATGCCACCATGGCAGAAGTCGAACGGATCCAGACCGGCGTGCGGATGGAGAAGCGCCTCCTGAAAGTGCTCAAGGGCCTCGCCGAGTACCACGACATGTCGCTCGGCGACCTCCTCGAAGGCATCGTCCTGCACGCCTTCGAAGGGAAAGTGGCGTTCGGGAAAGAATCGCTGGCGGTGATCGCCGAGCTGCGGAAGGTCTACGGCCTCGACCTGCAGGCCTCCGACAGCCATCAGCTGACCGAAAAGAAACGCCGCTGAATCCGGGAATCAGAGCGGCGGTCGGCTGGTCTGCTGCGGCTCGATGTTGCGGGCCGTGCTCTGCGGGCTGGTGGTCTGCACGGTGCTCTGCGCCTCGATGACCCGGGCTCCGCTCGTCGCCTCGATGATGCGGGCGGTGCTCGTCGTTGCGCTGGTCTGGGCGGTGCTGCTCTTCTCGATGTTGCGCACGGTCGTCGTCGGGAAACTCGGGTTCGCCGAGACCACGACCACCGGAGCCGGCTCGGTCGGCGCCGCAGCCTTGGTCGGCGCGGCAGGCGCCGGAGCGGCGGTCATGCCGGTCGCGCTCGCACGCTGCGCATTTGCCGGCTGGCCATTCGTCGACGCCGTCACTTCCGCCGGGGTGCTCGTCGACACCCGCCCGCGGCTTCCGCCGACGGTGTCGTTCGTGATCACCGGCGTCTTCGACGCCTTGCGATTCGAGCGTTTGGCCGCGGCGACGAGCGGAGAATCGGCCGCGAGGACGGTGCCGGCCAGGAGCAGGACGAGCGGAAGTGTGCGCAGCATGACTACAGATAATACACGATTGAGGCACGTTCGCCGGGCAGACACTTATGAGTTCCAGAGGAATAATGAGTCTTTGTGGTGCTGCTCGGACGCGACATGCGGCGCGTTCCTGTCGACTCTTCCGTCATCGCCACGGTCGGCTACTCGCCGAAATCAAAGCTGCTCGAGGTCGAGTTCCAGACCGGCTTCGTCTATCAGTATTACGAGGTGCCGAAGCGGGTCTACGACGCCCTCATGCGCGCAAAGTCGGTCGGCAGCTACTTCAACCGTTTCATCCGCGACAAATACCGTTTCTCCGATCTCAGCACCGCCATCTACGAAGAATTTCGTTGACCATACGAAACCTTTCGTATAGCCTCCCGTAGAACCAGCAACTGGAGGGCAATTTCGATGGTTGAGAAACCACTTCCCCGGCCGACCGATGCGGAGCTCGCCATTCTTCGCGTCCTGTGGGATCGCGGTCCGAGCACGGTTCGCGAGGTCCACGACGCGCTCAGTGTGACGCACGACAGCGGCTACACTACCGTCCTCAAACTCCTGCAGATCATGACCGACAAAGGCCTCGTCGTCCGCGATGAGTCGCAGCGCGCTCACGTCTACGCGACGAAGCTCAGCGAGCAGCGCACCCAGCGCCAGCTTCTCGGCGATCTGATGGACCGCGCATTCCACGGTTCCCCCGCCAAGCTCGTCATGCAGGCGCTCTCCGGCCGTCAGGCATCGGCCGAGGAGCTGACCGCGATTCGTGCATTGCTCGATCAGATGGAAGGAGACGCCCGATGAACTCCCTGCCGCTCCTCAGCAGTCCCCTCGCTCACGCCATCGGCTGGGCCCTGCTGCACCTGCTCTGGCAGGGGGTGATCGTGGCCGGCATCCTCGCCGCCGCGCTGCGCCTGCTCAAGAACCAGAGCGCCGACATCCGCTATGCCGTCTCCTGCACCGCCCTCGCGCTGCTGCTCGTCCTCGGCGTCGCCACGGCCTACCGTGCATACGACCCGATCGTGCCGCCGCCGGTGATGACGGCGGAGAAGACGGTCGAGCCGCTCACGCTCGCTGACGTCCCGAAGATCATCTTCGCGGCCGAGGCCACCGAGACGCTGAAGAGCCGGGCCGCCACGTTCGCCCGCTCCGCGCAGACCTCCCTGCCGTGGATCGTCCTGACCTGGCTCTGCGGGGTGGTGCTGCTCTCGTCGCGGCTGATGCTCGGCTGGGTTCAGACCCGGCGTATCGCCCGCCGCGACGCGCGGCCGGCCAGCACCCAGTGGCAGCGGATCGCGAAGCGGCTGGCCAGCGCGCTGCAGCTCCGCCGCGCGGTGACGCTGCTCGAATCGAGCGCCGTCGAAGTGCCGTCGGTGATCGGCTGGCTTCGCCCGATCGTCCTCCTTCCCGGCTCGACGCTGACCGGCCTCACGCCGGAGCAGATCGAGATGGTCCTGGCTCACGAGCTGGCGCACATCCGCCGCCACGATTTCTTCGTCAATCTCCTGCAGGCGTTCGTCGAAACGCTGATGTTCTATCACCCGGCGGTCTGGTGGATCTCGGCGCAGGTGCGCATCGAGCGCGAGAACTGCTGCGATGACCTCGCCGTTGCGGTCTGCGGTAATCCGATCCAGTACGCCCGTGCGCTGACGCGTCTCGAAGAGCTGCGCGCCACGGCGCCGACGATTGCCGTTGCCGCCAACGGGGGCTCGCTCCTCGATCGCATCCGCCGCATCGCCATCAGCCGCGACGAGTCGACCGCCACCACCTCGCGCTGGGCCGCGGCCATCGCTCTCCTGAGCATCCTCGGCCTCGCGCTGGTCGTTCCGGCCATCCCTGCCCTTGCGCAGCGCGACGACGACAACAAAGCGGCGGCGAAGGCCGCGGCCTCACGCGTCGACGTGATCGATCGGCACGACAGCCCGGTCGTCGCCGACCTCCACGACCTCGACGATCTCGATATCGACATCGACCTCGACCTCGATGACATCGACGTCGATATCGATGCGCTGGACGCCGACCTCGATCGCGATCTCGACCTGCCGGAGCCGCCGGAAGCACCGGAGCCGCCCGACTTCGACTTTGATTTCGACTTCCCGAACGTCGACATCGCCGCGATCGCGCCGCTCCCTCCCACGCCGATGGTCCCGCCGGTTCCGATGGCTGCGCCGGTTCCGATGGTTGCTCCCGCCCCCCCCACACCCGCCATTGCGCGGGCGATGGCTCACGCCGACAGGGCGGAGCACGGCGGCGGTGAGGACGAATACGAGCACGACAGCGACAGCGATGACGACAGTGACGACGGCCGCCGCGAAGACGGCAGCCTCTCGGTCGACGCGCTGGTGCGTCTCCGCGCGAGTGGCGTCACTCCCGAGTACCTGAGCGAGATGCGCGCGCTCTTCCCGAAAGCGTCGCTCGGCGAGATCGCCGGCGCCCGCGCGGTCGGCGTGACGCGCGAGTACATCAACTCCCTCAAGAGCGCCGGCGTGCCGGTCGACTCCTTCAACACGGTCAAGAAGCTCCGCGCCCTCGGCGTGCAGCCGGAGTACATCCGCGAGGTGCGCTCGCTCGACGCCGACGCCACGTACGACGACATCGCCCAGGCGCGGGCGATGGGCATCACCGCCGAATACGTTCAGTCGCTCCGCAAAGCCGGCTTTGAGATCGCCGACATCGATGACGCCACCCGCTTCAAGGCGGTCGGCGTGACCGCCGAGTATGCGCGCGAGATACGCGCCGTCTATCCGAGCGTCACCTCGAAGGAGATCGCCGAAGCGAAGGCGGTCGGCGTGACGCGCGCCTACGTCGAGGGGCTGAGAGGCTCCGGCATCTCGATCGACTCACCGCGCGATGCCGTGCGTCTGCGCGCGGTCGGCGTGACGCCGGAGTACATCAAAGAGATGCGCGCCGCCGGTGTGAAGATCGTCGATGCGCAGGATGCGACGAAGCTGTCGGCCATGGGCGTCCGTCCCGACTTCGTGCGCCGTCTGGCGGCGGCCGGCTACTCGAACCTCACCGTTCGCGAGCTGACGCGCCTGGCCGCGGCGGGAGTCGACGAGGACTTCATCCGCGACATGAAGAAGTACCGCACGGACGACAAAACCAAAGACAACAAGAACAAGTAATCGGGGGACTTCATGAAACGTCTTCTGCAGATGGTCCTGCTGCTGACCATCTCCGCGACAGCTCTGTCCGCGGAGATCCATGGTGCCTGGACGCTCACCCGAGGTGAGAAGGATCCGTCGAAGTTTTACCTGAACATGACCCGCGGCGGCTGGTCGCACAACGGCAACACCGTCAAGCTGACCAGCTTTCAGGGTCTCACCGACGCGCAGGTGAATGCCCCGACGCAGACGCCGGCGCAGTTCCGGATCGTCTCCGATGCCGGCACCATCACCTTCGACGGCACCTTCCGCAACGGCGACGGCGCGGGGCAGTTCACCTTCGCACCGAACGGCAACTTCTTCACCCAGGTGCGCAACGCCGGAGTGAAGGTCAATCGCCGCGAGGGGCGCAGCGAAGAGGACGAGCTGTACTCGCTGGCGATGATGCACATCTCCCTCGCCTACGTCCGGGAGATGCACGGCATCTTCCCCGAGGCCGACCTGCGTGAGCTGTCGAAGCTCAGAGCGGTCGACGTCACCTCGCAGTGGCTCGCCGACATGCGCGCGGCCGGCGTGACCATCAGCACCTCGCGCGACGCCATCAAGCTCGCGGCGGTCGGCGTCAACGCCGCGTACGTGCGCGAGCTCGCCGCGGCCGGGTACAAAGACCTCACCGCGCGGCAGCTCATCAAGCTCCGAGCGACCGGTGTCGACGCGAAGTTCATCCGCGAAATGTCGAAAGGGAAATGATCATGAAACGGACCTTCAGCGTTGCCGCCGCGCTTCTCTTCGTCGCCACGGCTGCCCTGGCCGACATTCACGGCTCGTGGACCGCGAACCAGGATGAGAAATCGGCCGGCCGCATCTACATGGGCCTCAACCGCGGTCGGAGCATGAACATGGGCACGACCATGAACGTCTCCGACTTCGCCGGCCTCTCGGCCGCCGCGATGAACGCCTCGACCTCGACACCGGTGCGCTTCGAGCTGCGTCGCGAAGCGGGCGTGGCCACCTTCGACGGCACATTCCGCAACGGCGACGGGGCGGGCCAGTTCCACTTCGTTCCGAACCGGAACTTCTACGCCAGCATCGCCAGCCTCGGCATCCGCCACGACGCAGCGGATGACGACGACCTCTTCGCCTTCGCGCTGCACGACGTCTCCACGGCCTTCATCCGCTCCCTGCATGCGGAAGGCATTCGGGCCGATCTCGACGACTACCTCTCGATGCGCATCTTCCGCGTCACCCCGGAGCTCGTCCGCGAGCTGCGCGCCCTCGGCTTCCGCGACCTCGATCACGACGAGCTCGTCGCCACGCGCATCCACAGAGTGACTCCCGACTACATCCGCGCCACGCGCGCCGCCGGCTGGAATCTCTCGCTCGAGCAACTCCAGAGCAGCCGCATCCACGGCGCAACGCCGGAGTTCATGGAAGAGATGAAGCGGCTCGGCTACAGCAACGTCGACCACGACGAGCTGGTCAACTTCCGCATCCACGGCGTCACCGCGGAGCTCATCCGTGAATACCGCGCCCTCGGCTACACAGACCTCTCCGCCGACGACCTCGTCTCGATGCGCATCCACCGCGTCACCCCGCAGTACATTCGCGAGCTCGCCGCGGCCGGATACCGGAACATCCCCGCCCGGAAGCTGATCGACATGCGCATTCACCGGATCGACCCGAAGATGATCGACAAGATGAACTAGCGGCGGGCGCGATCGTCGCTTACATTGAATGTCGATGAACGTCACGTTCGAGGAGATCAAGCGCGATCCGGAGAGCGTCCTTCA
This sequence comes from Thermoanaerobaculia bacterium, assembly GCA_036398925.1. Classification (GTDB taxonomy): domain Bacteria; phylum Acidobacteriota; class Thermoanaerobaculia; order Gp7-AA8; family Gp7-AA8; genus DASWOB01. Next base: position 63,827 of record DASWOB010000012.1, on the reverse strand, counting down.
CCGCATCCTGGAAGGTGAAACGCTGATCCTCACATCTGATGATCGGCCGGTCGCGGAAATCCGGCCGATCGAACCGGTGCGGCGCCCGCGGCCGTTTGGACTGGCCGCGGGATCGTTCGTCGTCCCGGATGACTTCGACGATCCGCTCCCGGAAGACGTACTGCGCGATTTCGAGCAATGAGGCTGTTGCTCGACACACACATCTTCCTCTGGTACATCACCGGAGACCGACGGGTCGCCGCCCCTCTGCGTACCGCGATCGAGAACGCGGACGACGTGTACATCAGCGTCGTTTCACTGTGGGAAGCCGCGCTGAAGTACCGGCTCGGCAAACTGCCGTTACCGGAACCGCCCTACCCCTGGCTCGCCGACCAGCGCGAGCAACATGGTTTCGCGCCGCTGCCGCTCGACGAAGCCGCGGTCGCGCATCTCGGTGAGCTGCCGCTTCACCACCGCGATCCGTTCGATCGCATCCTCGTCTGTCAGGCGATCCAGCACGGGCTCAGCGTCGTTACGGCTGATCCCGTGCTGGCGATGTATCCGGTGCAACTGCTCGACGTATGAGCGGGCCAACCACTACTTCACCGCCACCGCCGTCACGTACCGGATCTCCCGTCCGCCTTTCACCAACCGGAAAGGATGAATGGCGACATCATCGCCGCGCATCACCACCACGATCCCGCGGCTGACGCCCATCGGACCGGCGTTGAAGTAGCGGACGCCGACGTGGTAGGTCCCCTTCTCCGTGCGCTCGGTGCGAATGACCTCGGGGCCGAGGCCCTGGGTGATGTCTTCGTAGAGCCGCAATCCCGACCTGGTCGACTGGTTCGCGTAGAAGCACTCGTCGCCGTTTGGATCGACCACGTGCAGGTCGACGTCGTTCGCGTCGGTCTCCCACGCCAGCGTCACGCGCAGCGCATCGCGGCGCTCGAGGTCGACCGCGTACTCGCGGGCACGCGTTTCGATCTCGGTGCGGCGCGACGGCTCGTGCGCGATCCAGGCGCGGTAGACGTAGCCGAGCTCCTCGCGCACGACGCGCTGCGCGTCGCGGTACCACGCCGGAAACTGCTGGCGCGTCGCGGATTCGAGCGTCCTCGCCGCCTCTTCGTGGCGTCCATCGAGCCAGAGCATCAGCGCCAGGTGGCGATAACCATTGACGCGGTCGGGCCGCAACTCGAGCGCGCGGCGCAGCGGCGTCTCCGCGAGACGTGCTTTCCGCGTGCGCAGCAGAAGGAGACCGGCGCGCTGCAGGAGCTCCGTCTTGCCGGGAGCCACTTCGATCAGCGACGCGTTCGCGCGAGCCGCTTCGCTTTCATTGCCGAGATGCTCGTCGGCCATGCCGAGGAGCTCGTAGACCTGCGGGTTTTCCGGATCGTACGGCTGCCATTGCAGCGCGAGCGTGCGCAACGCCGCCCAGTCGTTGACCAGCGCCAGCATCTCGCTGAGCTGGTTGTAGCGCTCGCGGTCGCGAGGGTTCTCGCGCAGTTCCGATTGCAACGCCGCGATCTGCGCGCGGGTCGGACGCTCGCGCTGGATCCAGCTCGTGTCGGCGCGTTTTTCCTGGCGACGCGGCGGAGGAGGAGGCGTGGCTGGCGGAGGCATGACCCTCCTGGCGCCGGTACGATTCGACCTGTCGGCAGCCGGAGCCTCGGCCGTGACGGAGATGGCGCGCTCCGGCTCCGGCGCGGCGTCATTGGCAGCAGTGCTGAGCACGCCGCCGGCGACGCCGCCGACGACGCCTCCCACAACGCCTCCTTCGACGCCCGCTTCGACGTCGCCGGCCCACCCCTGAGTGGCCTGCACTTCCTCGGTTGTGTCGACTTCAAAGTAAGGAAGCAGCAAATCCCTGGGCGCTGCCGCCTCCACCGGAGCGGTTACGACCGGCGGCGCGGTCTTCTGCGGCGCGCCAGTCTCCGGACGGATCTGAGGCGGCGGTGCGACGGCCGGCACCGGCATCGGCACTCCCCTCGGCTGCTCGACGCGCCGATCGATCCGTCCGATCCCGCCCGCATCGATGGTCAGGATCGCCGCGAGCGCCCGTCGATCGAGACCGAAACGCTGGTACTCCCATTCGCTTTCGAGCACGAGCATGGTCGTCCGCGGGATGACCACGCGCTGTTCGATCGAGATCTTGATCTGCTCGGTCGCGAGTGCCCGCCGCACCGCGTCGGACGGCTCGGTCGCTTCGCGTTGCGCGAGATATTCGAGATACGCGCGATACGCCTCGCGCTCGAGCAGCGGCGCAAACGTCTCCGACTGCAGGCGCGTCTTCTCCGCCGCCAGCATCGGCGCGTTGACGAACCGCGGCTCGACGTCGCCGCCGACGCGTGCCTTGCCAAGAACGATCACCTCATCGCCGGGGCGCACATCGTCAAAGTGCGTCGGATAGATCCACTCCGCGCCGGCGTCTGCGACGTCGAGCGACGTGCCGAGTGGACGGCGCAGTTCCGCGGCCGCGTCGTACGCATTGCGGTCGAGTGCGTCGGTGAACGGCACGCGCACGATCCGGCCGCGTCCCGCGATGAGCGCCTTCGCCACCGCCTGCTCGATCCGGCTGCCGAGGATCAGCGCGTGGATGGTCGCGTTCTTCGGCAGCGCATTGATGGCGTCGGTGACCGCCTTCGGCTCCGTATCGCCGAGGGTCGGAACGAGATCGCTGGCGATGACGATCGCGCGCGACGGCGCCGCGTTGCGCGCGACATCGCGGAACAGCGCGCCGAGATCGGTCCCGCCGAGGAAGAGACGCGTGCGGAGGAGACCGGCGATCGAGCGGGAGAGCTCGGAGGCGGTGCCGCTCGCGAGCTGCGCCACCTCGTTGTCGAACGCCTTGAGGGTGACCCGATGATGGGCCGGCAGCGCGGCGAGCACGTTCTCCAGCGCACGAATGCGATGCTCGGCCCCTTCGGCCGAAGAGGCGGAGGTGTCGACGTAGAACAGCCATTCGCTGGTCGAGGTCGTGGTTGCGCGCGCTGCATCGCCGGGAGCGGTGAAGGCGCCGAGGTAAAAGTCGCCGGCGCGGAGGACCCGATTGCGCGGCGCCTCGCCGGTAGGCCGCCAGGTCAGCACGACGTCGTGCTCGGGGGCGCGATCGTGCTCCTCGAACGAGATCACCTCGGCGGTGCTGCGCTGCGCACCGGAGGGACCGCTCAGCGACGACGACGACTTCGTTCCGCCGACCTGCTCTTCACCCGGTACCGGGGTGACGAACGCGCGGAACGTCAGCTTGTTCACCTTCGGCAGACCGCGCAGCGGCAGCGAGTACGTCCGTACGCCGTCGCGCAGCGGCAAGAGGGTCGTATACGAGAGGACGAGGTGCACCGGCGCGTTCGGCTCGATCGGGAAGATGCGCGCCGAGAAGCGGTTGCCCTGGTCCTGCTCGAGGAGGGCCGGATCACGCATCTGGTGGAGGAACTGCTCGTAGACCTGATTGGCGCGCAGGCGCTCCACCACCTCCCCTTCCATCAGCTGTCCGTTCACGTCTTTCGCGAAACGGCTGATGGCGGCGTTCGCCGGCAGCGTGCAGCTGAAGCGCCCCTCGATCCGCTCCGCGCGTGGATTGCGGAAGCGGAATTCGAGCTCGGTCAGCGAGAGCATGCCGTGAATGGCGGTCCGGGCCGAGAGCTCTTCGAGGATCAGCTCCTGCCCGTCCGGATCGGAGAAAGTGACCGGCGCGATGGCCGGCATCGGCGGCCTGGCTGCCAGCGGTGCGGAGCGCTCATCGCGCGTCGTAACCGTCCCGCCGGCGGGCGCTTTCTGCGCGAAGACGAGGATGCAGGCGGCGGCAACGGCGAGCAGCGCCGCCAGGATCGTCAGGGTGCGGGTGGAGCTTTGCATACCGACTTAGACCGACCATCTCTCCGGAAGGAAACCGGATCCGCGGCGGTCGAGGACGCTGGCGTTGCCAATGTGGACCGGATTTGTGGCCGGGATCACTGTAAAATAACGTTGATTCCGTCAGAGTCCCCGCATCCAATCCGAGGAGAGATCCATTCATGACCGCTCGCCGTGCGTTCCTGTTCGTCGTGTTTTTGCTCTGTTTTGCCGGTAATGCTCTTGCCGTTGACTATTACGCGGACACCGCCGGCGGCAACTGGACGACCAACACCACCTGGCGCATCGGCTCGCCGTCCGGACTCAATCCCCCGCCCGGTGTCTATCCCGGCGTGGCGGCGGGCGATCACGCCTTCGTGACCACCAGCGTGCCGACTGTGACGGTGACCACGGTCATCCCGAACCCTGTCCAACTCACCCAGACGTGCGGTGGCTGCGTCGTCGACGTGCAGAGCGGCGGCAGGTTGCAGCTCGACAGTTCCTCGTTGATCAGCGGCACCTCCGCGACGTTGCGGCTCAGCGGCGGCACGATCACGAATCTCAGCTCGCTGAGCATCGGCGCGCTCTCGATCTTCGACTGGGCGGGCGGTCTCTTCGACGGCGCCGGCACGACCACCGTGCAGCGCACCACCATCGGACCGGGACGAATCGCGGTCACTTCCGGTGCGACGAGCAGCAGCGGTGCGACGATCAGCGTCAACGGCGAGGTGACCTACACCGGCGGCAGCCTCGCGTTCAACGACGGCACGAACGTCACCGTCAACAGCGCCGGACTCTTCGACCTGCAGACCATCACCGGCATCTCCACCAGCGGCGCGGCCTCCTCCATTGTCAACAACGGCACGTTCCGGAAGAGCGGCGGCGCCTTCGGCACCAACATCGACGTCCCGCTCCACAACAACAACCTGGTCGAGGTGACGATCGGAGCGCTGGTGATCTCGAACGGCACGCACAGCGGCGACTTCGACGCCGACGCCGGGACGCTCATCGAGTTCGCCGGCACGCATACCATCACTGGGGCGCCATCGACGTTCAGCGGCGGCGGGTACATCAAGCTGACCGGCGCAATCAACATCAACACCGGCGCGACATTCGACGTCACCGACGTCAGTTTCCAGCCCGGCACCATCAACGGCCCCGGCACGCTCGACGTGCGCGGCACCGTCACCTTCAACGACGGCTACTTCGGCAACGGGCTGACGGTGAACCTGCTGACCGGCTCGTCGCTCGACTTTCTGCTGACCGGCAACTCCTTCGTCCACAACGGCGCGCATATCGTCAACAACACCTCCATCGACATCGGCACCGGTCCCGGCGTCCTCTACCTCAACAACGGCGGCCACATCACGAACAACGTCGGTTCCTCGCTGACGTTCCTCGGCGATCACACCATCGGCACCGATGGCGTCTCGAATCCGCGCATCGACAACGGCGGCACGATCTTCAAGAGCGGCGGGGCCGGCCTCGCGGTCATCAACGCGGCGGTCAACAACGCGCAGGACGTCACGGTGTCGAGCGGCGCGCTCGAGCTGGCGGGCGGCGGGACGTCCACCGGCACCTTCACCGTGAACGGGTCGTATCTCGCCTTCACCACCGCCACGCATCTGCTCAACGGGGCGACCAGCAGCGGCAGCGGCCTGACCAAGCTGCTGAGCGGCACGCTCGACATCGGCGCGGCGGGAGCGACGATCGGCACCGGCTTCTCGCAGGCCGGCGGCACCGTCACCGGCGCGGGCGACTTCTTCATCACCAACGGCTGGACCTGGAGCGGCGGAACGCACAGCGGCACCGGCCGCACGTTCAACAACGGCAGCGCGACCTTCACCGCCTCGGCGGGGCAGCTCACGCTCGACGATCGCCAGCTCACCAACAGCGGCAGCATCACCTACGCGCCGTCCGGCGCGAGCCTCCTCTCGATCGACAACGGCGGCCTGCTCTCGAACAGCGGCACGTTCGACCTCGCCGGCGACTTTGACATCGTCTCCAACGGTGCCGGCTCGCCCCTCCTCGACAACCGCGCCTCGCTGGTGAAGTCGGCCGGCAGCGGCACCGCGCACATTCTGGCGCCGGTCAACAACAGCTCGGTGGGCGTCATCAGCGTCAACGCCGGCACGCTGGCCCTCAACGGTGGCGGCACGAACACGGCCACCCTGGCTCTCGGCGCGAACACGCTCACCTTCGAAGCGGGGACGTACAACCTCAACGCCGGGACGAGCATCACCGGCAGCGGCATCCTCTTCGTGCACGGCGCCACGCTCGTCCTCAACACGCCGGTCAGCGTCACTAACGCCACCCTCGGCGCGGGCGCGATCAACGGGGACAATCTCACCGTCTCGAACGCATTCGTCTGGAGCGGCGGCACGATGACCGGGCCCGGCGCGACCACCGTTACCACGACGCTGACGATGACCGGCGCGACGGCAACTCGCGTGCTCGACGGCCGCACGCTGACGATGAACGGCACCGGCGACTACGCGGCCGGCATTTATCCGCTGAGCCTCGACAACGGCTCGACCTTCAACGTCGGCGGCACGTTCTCGCTCGCCGATGGCGACATCCTGACGAACGGCGTCGGCTCGAACGTGATCAGCGTCCCCGGCACCCTGACCAAGAGCAGCGGCTCGGGCGGCGCACGCATCGACGTGCCGGTGCAGGTGAGCGGCACAGTGCAGTCGACCAGCGGGACGCTCATCGTCGCGAACGGCGGCTCGATCAGCAGCGGCTCGATCAACGCCGCGAACGCGGGCAACCTGGTCGATATCTTCGGCGGCACCTTCACCATCAACGGCGGCACGATGACCGGGAATGGCAAATTCCGGATCACTGCCAGCGCCGCGCGCGTCATCTCGAACGTCAACTTCTCCGCCTCGAACGTCGAGATCACCAACGGCACTCTCGAGCTGGTGGGCGCCGCCCCCTTCGCGATCAACGACTTCGTCTGGAACGGCGGCACGGTCGAGGGGCCGGGCACAGTAGTCATCGTCACGACCGGCATCATCAACAACACGCTGCCGACGACCATCGCCACCGGCGGCGTCCTGGCCAACGAAGGCACGCTGCAGTACGACGGCAATCTGAGCGTCAACGGCATGCTGAACAACAACGCCGCCGGAACGATGAACATCATCGGTGACCGCACGCTGGGCGGCGGCGGAGACCTCGTCAACGCCGGCACGCTCGCCAAGACCGGCGGCGCCGGCACCGCGCCGATCTTCATCACCGTCACCTCGACCGGCACCATCGGCTCGACGAGCGGCACGCTGCGCCTCGGCACCGACGCCAATCTCAGCGGCCCGATCAACGCCGCGGCCACCGTCCAATTCTCGGGCGGCATCTCCGTCACCACGCCGGCCACGATTACCGGCAGCGGCACGATCGCGATCACGGGGGGGACCACGACCTTCCACACCAACGTCACCATCCCCAACCTGCTGCTCTCCGGCGGCACGATGGACGGCAGCGGCAACGTGACGGTGAACGGCGGGACGTGGAGCGGCGGGAACATCATCGGCACCGGGACGTTCACCGTCGCCAGCGGGGCCACGTTGACGCTGCAAGGCAACGCCGTCTCCCGGGCGCTGGCACGTCCGTTCGTGAACGACGGCACCGTCCGCGTTGCACCGGGAATCGAGGAGACCCGGATCACTCTCAGCGGCGGAATCACCTTCACCAACAACGGCCTCTTCGATCTCAACTGGAACGGCACGTTCAGCTGCATCTGTGCGCCGACGCCATCGAGGGTTCATAACGCCGCCGGCGCCACGGTCATCCGCGACAACGGCTGGACCTCCGGTGCATTCACCTTCGACCCGCCGTTCGACAACGACGGTATCGTCAACATTGGGTGGGGTGAGCTGCTCCTCGCAAGCGGCGGCACGCACAGCGGCGACTTCACATTCATCAACAGCACCGGCGTGTTCACGCTCGACGGTACGCACGCCTTCTCGGCGAGCTCCGGCATCGACGCCTCGTACCACTCCAACAATGTCGTCACGGTTCGGGGCGGCACGTCCACATTCGCCGGTACGTTGATCCTCGGCACCGTTGACATCACCGGGACCGCAGTCGTCAACACGACCAGCCCGGCAACGATCGACGGCCTGACTCTCAACAGCGGCTCCGTCCTCACCGGCACGGCCGACGTCGCGGTGAACGGGATGCTGACGTGGAACGGCGGGACGGTCACCGGCAGCGGCCTGCTGACCCTCAGCAACGGCATCATTCCGGCCGGCGCAAGCCCGACGTTCCTCGATGGCCGGGCGCTCGTCACTCACGGCTTCAACTATCACTCGACACCGAACTCCCTCACCCTCGACAACGGTGCCTCGATCACCCACGAATCGGCGACATTCACGCTCTTCAGCGGCACCACGATCAACGTCGGCACCGGCGGCGGCTCATTCGTCAATAACGCGATCGTGAACAGCGCCGGCAGCACCCTCGCCCCGGTCTTCACCAACACCGACGCCGTCAACCTCAACGCCGGAACGACCAGCTTTACCGGCGGCTTCACCCAGACTGCCGGCACGACCTCGCTCCTCGGCGGCAACCTCGCCTCGCCGTTCGCGATCAACATCAACGGCGGCCTGCTCCGTGGCACCGGGACGATTACGGCCGCGGTGAACAACAGCGGCACCGTCGCACCCGGCACCTCGCCCGGCACGCTCACGATCACCGGTCTCTACACGCAGACCAGCAGCGGCACGCTGGCGATGGAGATCGGCGGCACGACGGCCGGCACGCAGTACGACCAGCTGGTCCTCTCGCAGACGCCGGTGCTCGACGGCACGGTCGACGTCACCCTCTTCGGCGGCTTCACGCCGAGTGAGGGTCAGACTTTCGATCTCGTCACCTGGCCGTCGGCGCCCGGCAGCACTTTCGCGACGGAGAACTTCCCGACCTGGACGCCCAGCGGCTCCTTCGAATCGTCCTACACCCCGACCAGCTACCGCCTGATCGCGCAAGGCCCCAACGGCGATCTGCGCGTCGCACAAACCGTCAGCGGCCCCGTCTACAACGGCGACCACGTCGTCTTCACCGTTACCGTCACGAACGACGGCCCCGACGCCGCCACCGGCGTCACCCTCACCAACACCTTCTCCGGTCTGGCCACGTTCGTCTCCGCCCCTGGCTGCAGCGGCACCGGCCCGGTCACCTGCAACCTCGGCACGCTGGCCAGCGGCGCCAGCGCCTCCATCACCCTGACTCTCGCTACGAACGGCACCGGCACGGTCGCCAACAGCGCGCAGGTCACCAGCAGCACCACTGACCCGGATCCGGGCGACAACACCAGCAACGCCTCGACGAACGTCTCGCCGCAGGCCGATCTCGACGTGTCGATCGGTGAATCGGCCGATCCGGTGGAAGACGGCCAGGACGTCACCTACTCTGTTTTCGTCGGCAACGGCGGCCCCGACACCGCGTCGGGCGTCACCGTCACGCTCTCGCTCTCCGGCGGCACCTACAACAGCATCAGCGCCCCCGGCTTCACCTGCAGCGGCAGCGGCGCAACGCGCACCTGCACGACCCCGACCTTCACCACCGGCAGCGCGACGATCACCGTCAGCGCGAAAGCCGGCGCCGCGTCGCCGATGTCGCTCGCCGCGACCGTCACCTCATCGACGCACGACCCCGACACCGGGAACAACAGCTCGACGCAGTTCACCGCCATCGAATGCGCCGACGCCGCCCCGGTGGCGATGGAGCCGGCACCGGGTGCGACCAACGTCCCGCCGAGCGGCGACCTCACCTGGAACGAGACCGCCGGCGCGACCTACACGGTCTACCTCGGCCCGGCCGGCAGCGGCTGCACGACGCTCTTCGGATCGACCAGCGGCGGCTCGCTCCCCTACATCCTCGAAGGCAACACCACCTACGAGTGGCGCATCGAAGCGACGCGCGCCGACTGCCCGACCACCAGCACCTCCTGCGTGACCTTCACCACCGGCGCCGACTGCGCCTCCCGCGCGCCGACGCTTCTCGCGCCGACGGGCGGTGCGACGGCCGGCTCTCCGATCACCTTCCAGTGGAGCGCGGTCAGCGGCGCCACCGGCTACGACGTCTTCGTCTCCTCGAACGACGCCGCACCGGTTTCAATCGGCACCAGCGCCACCAACTCACTGACCGCCACGGTTCCGCTCAACGGTCCCTCCAGCTGGTACGTCATTGCCACGGTCGAGGGCTGCGGCAACGTACGCTCAGCCACGGCCGGCTTCAACGTCTGCAACGTTCCGGCGGCGCCGCTCGCGAGCATCGTCGGTCAGGCCAGCTCCGGCCAGACCTATCGCCTGGAGTGGGAGGCGGTTCCGAACGCCGTCCGCTACGAAGTCGACGAAAGCTCCGACGCCAGCTTCACCCAGGTCACCACGACCAGCGTCACCGGCACTCAGCTCGCCTTCACGCGCGAAGCGGCCAGCGCCACGCCGTTCTTCTATCGCGTCCGCGCCTTCACGCAGTGCACCAGCGTCGCGAGCGGCAATTCGCCGACCGTGCGGGTGGTCATCATCCCGCTGCCGTCGAAGGAGTCGAAGAACCCGCACCTGACCGTGCCGATCGGCTCGAACGAGGTGGTCGTACACGAGGTCTTCATCCCGGGTGAGGCGAATCAAAACCTCCTCTTCACCGCGATGACCGACCGCGAATGGCTGACCGTCTCCCCGTCGAGCGGCGTCATCCCGCCGCAGGGCGTCACCCTGCAGGTCCGCGCGAATCCGCTCGACCTGCCGAACGGCACCTTCACCGCCACGGTAATCGTGACCATCACCTCGTCGGCCTCCGAGGGCGTTGCCTCGCACGCCACCTCGAGCGTCGGCGTGCCGGTCTCGATCAGCATCGTCACGCCGGTGACCCCGGTCAGCAACAAGCCGCAGGCGTCGCAGCACGCGCTGGTCATCCCGACCGTCGGCCATCTCGACGGCGCCGCATCGACGCACTGGCAGTCCGACATCCGCCTCACCAATGCCGGTTTCCAGAAGGTGCGCTACCAGCTCACCTTCACCCCGGCCGCCGGCTCGAAGGACGGCGTCAAGAAGACCACCATCAGCGTCGATGCCGGAGCGACCACCGCGCTCGACGACATCATCCGCAACTGGTACGGCCTCGGTTCGCTGAGCGACGGCGCGAACGGCTCGCTGGAGATCCTCCCGCTCGACAACCCCGAAGTGACCTCGCTTGCGACGGTCGCCTCGAGCCGCACCTACAACGTCACCGCCAACGGCACCCTCGGGCAGTTCGTCCCCGCGGTCCCGCTGCGCGGCTTCATCGGCCGCGTGGCGCCGGGCGCCGTACCGCAGATCCTCAGCCTGCAGCAGATCGCGCAGTCGCCGCAGTACCGCACCAACGTCGGCATCGTCGAAGCAACCGGCAAGGCCGCCACGGCGCTGCTGACCGTCTTCAGCACCTCCGGAACGCAGCTGCTCTCGCTGCCGGTGCAGCTGGCCGGCGGCCAGCAGAAACAGCTCAACGGCATCCTCGCGGCCAACGGCATCACCTCGCTCAATGACGGCCGCATCGAAGTGACGGTGACGGGGGGCGACGGCAAGGCCACGGCCTACGCCTCGGTCGTGGACAACAACACGAACGATCCGCTGCTCGTCAGTGGCGTGCCGCTCGACGGCGTCCGCGGTTCGCGCTACGTCCTGCCGGGCGTGGCCGATCTCCAGACCGGCAATGCCAGGTGGCGCACCGACATGCGCCTCTTCAATGCCGACACCGCCCCGCAGCCGGTCACGCTCCGCTTCTTCCCGATGAACGGCGCCGGCGAGCCGCTGGTCGCGACGACCACCCTTCAGCCGCGACAAGTGCAGACGCTCGACGACGTGGTGAGGACCCTCTTCAACACCTCCAACGTCGGCGGCGCCGTGCACGTCGACACCACCAGCCCCGCCACGCTCATCGTCACCGGCCGCACTTACAACAGCACCGAGGCCGGTACGTTCGGCCAGTTCATCAACGCGGTCACGCCGGAGCAGGCCACCGCGAAGAGCGGCCGCACGCTGCACATCCTCCAGGTCGAAGACTCGACGCGCTACCGCACCAACATCGGCGTGGTCGAGGTGACGGGCAAGCCGGTCACCGTCGAACTACAGGTCGTGCTTCCCGATTCGAAGGCCACTCCGACGCTGCGGGTCGACCTCGCCGCGAACGAGTTCCGCCAGTTCTCCCTGATCCGCAGCCTCGGCATCGGCAACGTCTACAACGCCCGCATCGCCGTGCGCGTCATCGACGGCGACGGCCGCGTCACCGCCTACGGATCGATCATCGACGAGACGACCCAGGACCCGACCTATGTGCCGGCGCAGTAAATGATTGAAGCCACAGGGTAGAGAAATGTCGTCCCCGGGCACTCCTATGAACAGATCGGTTCAGGAGAGTCCATGGCACGAATCCCTGCCTTCGTGGTCGAGTATTTTCTGCTCGGGCGCACCCGCCACGGTGCGCTCGAGCAGTTCATCCAGGACGCCGGCGTCGTCTCCGACGTCTGGCTAGCGTTCGCCAAACAGCCCGACAAACCGCAGCGTGTGCTGGTCGCCCCCGCGCGCGACACCAGCACGATCATGGTCGGCCACGCGCTGCACGAGGCGATTACCGCATACCGCAAGACGTTGCCTGACAAAGACGAGCGGGGCACACCGAATGTCTCCCCGCTCGAAAACTTCGTCGCGCTGACGATCTACTTCGACGAGCTGGTGCAGATCCTTCTGCCGCTCACGGCGTGGTGGCACCGCAGGAACCTGACGGATCTGAAGGGCAAGCCGCACCTGCAGACGGCTCTCTCACAGAGCATCCTCTACACCCTCGGGGCGCGCTACCGCGAAGCGATGCACGGTCAGCGCATCAACGTCGAAATCGACAATCGCGTGCTCGAAGCGGCGCCGCTGGCCGCGCTGCTCGGCGTCTTCGTGCTGCTCGAGAACGATCCGGCCGCACTCGACGGCGTCGGCCGCGACGGCCTCATCGACTGGATCGAGAAGCACGCCGAGGAGATCGCCAGAGGATGGATGATCGAGCTCGAACGCGGTGCCAGGTCATGGCCGATCGTCACCCGCGCCATCCCCTCCGACATGCAGCGCGAGGCGCGGCCCGAGCGTCCGGAGCTGATCGAGCGCGTCTTCCTCGATCGCGAGGTGGAGTTCGCCTCTGAGGCCAACTGCGCGATCAAAGCCGACGCGGCCAAGCGCCTCTTCGACGTCTCCTGCCGCGGCATCACCTGGGCCGTCATCGACTCCGGCATCGCCACGACCCATCCCGCCTTCATCGACCACTACACGCAGAAGCGCAAGAAGAAGGATGCCAAAACGTGGAGGCGCATCAAAGAGACACTCGACTTCACCGCCATCCAGCTCGTCCGGAATCTCGACCTGAAGGACGAAGAGACGCGCGAGGAGGTGATCACCGACGTGATCGCGGAGCTCGATCGCCTCCCCGGCCGCGACCCCAATAACCCGGTGCCCGGCTTTCATGACAAAGCGCGCGAGAACCTCCGCCTGATCGGCCAGCAACTGAATCTCCGCCTGCAGCCCGACTGGAACCTCATCGAGCCGCTGATCCGGATCACGGAGGAAGGCGACGGCTCCGACCTCCCCTCCGATCACGGCACGCACGTGGCCGGCATCCTCGGCGGCGACTGGCGTAAGGGCGAAGACGAGATCTTCCTGCAGGGTGTCGCGCCCGACATCGACCTCTACGACCTCCGCGTCGTGCATCGCAACTCCATCGAGCGGACCGAGTTCGCCCTGCTGGCGGCGCTCGAGTACGTGCAGTTCGTCAACCTCCGCGCCGGCAGCCGCGGTCCGGTCATTCACGGCGTGAACATCAGCATGTCCATCCCCCACAAAGTCCGCTCGTACGGTTGCGGCTCCACGCCGGTTTGCGTGGCCTGCGACCGTCTGGTCGGCGCCGGGGTGGTGGTCGTCGCCGCGGCCGGCAATCGCGGCTGGAACGAGATGGAGATCGGCTTCGGCAACTTCGTCTCCTCCTCCATCACCGACCCCGGCAACGCGCGCGAGGTCATCACCGTCGGTTCAACGCATGGGGCGCGGCCGCACGTCAACGGCGTGAGCTATTTCTCCAGCCGCGGGCCGACCGGCGACGGACGGATCAAACCCGACATCGTCGCGCCGGGCGAGCGCATTCGCGCGCCGATCCGTGGCAATGCCGACGGCGAGCTCGATGGCACCAGCATGTCCGCGCCATTCGTCAGCGGTGCCGCGGCCATGCTGATCTCGCGGCATCGGGAGTTGATCGGCGACCCGCGCCGCATCAAACAGATTCTGCTCGACAGCGCGACCGATCTCGGACGCGAGAGGTACTTCCAGGGACACGGACTCGTCGACGTCCTGCGTGCCATGCAATCGATTTGAAGGAGAAACCGATGCTCTTCACTCTCGAAGCACTTCCCGCCGAAGAAGGCGATTGCCTGCTGCTGCATTGGGGAACGAGGGACGAGCCGCACGTCGCGCTGATCGACGGCGGTCCCGGCCTGGTCTACAACAACCACCTCCGCCCGCGCCTCGAAGAGATCGTGGCGAACCTCGAGGTCGAGCAGCTCGTGCTCGAACTGGTGATGGTCAGCCACATGGACAGCGACCATCTGGTCGGCATCAAGAAGCTCTTCGCCCAGCTCAAAAAAGAGGTCCAGGGGAAGGTGCCGGCCGAGGAGCGCATCATTCGCGCGGAGCGGCTCTGGTTGAACGTGTTCAACGACGTGCTCGATGACGCCATCGACGCCTATTACAAGACCCTGCCCAAGGGCCTGCAGGCCAGCGTCGACGGGCGCCCGCCCGAAGAGATGGTCGAGCAGTTCCGCGAGCAATTCGCCGAAGAGGACGAAAAGAAAGCGGAGTTCAACGCGCAGAGCATCGCCGCGGTCCTGGCCGGTCACGGCGAAGGACGGACGCTGCGCGACGATCAGCAGTTCCTGGCCGAAGCACAGGAGACCCGCAGGATCAATTCGCCCTTCAGCAAAGGGGGAAAAGCGACACTGATCACGCTCGAGCGGACGCCGAAGCCGGTCTCGATCGAGGGGCTCGAGTTCACCATCACCGGCCCGATGCAGGCGGAGATCGAAGCGCTGCAGAAAGAGTTCGACAAGTACATCGCGGAGAAGGGGCTGACCGCCGAAGCGGTGCTCGCCGCCTACTCCGATCCGAGCGTGAAGAACCTCTCCAGCATCGTCTGCCTCGCCGAGTTCGGCGGGAAGACCATCCTCCTGACAGGCGATGCGCGCGGCGATCTGATGCTGACCGGGCTCGAGAAACGGGGGCTGATGGAAGTGGGCGGGAAGATGAAAGTCGACATCTTCAAAGTGCCGCACCACGGCAGCGACAACAACGCCGAACCGGAATTGTTCGAGCGCATCGTCGCCGATACCTACGTCCTCTCCGGCGACGGCCAGCATGGCAACCCGGAGCGCGAGGTTCTGCAGTGGATCGTCGACGCGCGCGGCAAGAACGCAAAGTTCGATCTCGTCCTCACCTACGACGTCGACCACATCGACGCGAACCGCAAAAAAGAATGGGAGAAACAGCAGAAGCGGAAGAAGCCGGAGAACCGCAGGGATTGGGATCACGACACCATGTCGCTGGCCACGTTCTTCGAGAAAACGAAGGACTACAAGTACACCCTTCTCACCGGCACGCGAAAGATCGACCTCGGCGACGAGGCGGTCGATTACTGATAGAGTCGCTGCACACCCTGCACCACCGCTGTCGCGTCCTTCATCACTCGTGCAGTCGGGGGGAAGCCCATGAGCGATCCGAAGAGCATTGCCCGCCGCTGGTTCGAGGAAGTCTGGAATCAGCGCCGTGATGAATCGATCGATGAACTGATGACGCCCGACTCGCAGGGTCACGTCGAGGGCGGCGACATGCGCGGCCCGGAGGAGTTCAAGAAGATGCGCGCCATGTTCCTGGCCGCACTCCCCGACGTGCGCATGGTCATCGAAGATGTGGTCGGCGAAGAAGACCGCGTGGCCGTCCGCTGGCGCGCCGTCGGCACCCATACCGGCGACGGCTTCGGCTTCCCCGCCACCCGCCAGTCGGTCGACGTCCGCGGCACCACCTGGCTGGTCATCCGCGACGGCAAAGTGGTCGAAGGGTGGGACACCTGGAACCTCGGCGCCCTCCTGGCCACCCTGCAAAGCTGACGCGGCACCGCCACCGCTTTCCCGCGCGCGATCCGGTTCGGGTGAACCGATGAATCACGAGACCCTTGCGACGATTCGCAAGGATCCTTGCGACGATTCGCGAGGATCCTTGCGACGATTCGCGAGGACCCTTGCGACGATTCGCGAGGACCCTTGCGACGGTTCGCGAGGACCCTTGCGACGATTCGCGACATCCTTGCGGTGCATCGCGAGATCCTGACGATGCATCGCGACATCCTTGCGGTGCATCGCGACATCCTTGCGGTGCATCGCGACATCCTTGCGGTCCATCGCGAGATCCTTGCAGTGCATCGCGAGATCCTTGCAGTGCATCGCGAGCTCCTTGCAGTGCATCGCGAGATCCTTGCGGTGCATCGCGAGATCCTTGCGACGCATCGCGAGATCCTTGCGGTGCATCGCGACATCCTTGCGGTGCATCGCGACATCCTTGCGGTCCATCGCGAGGTCCTTGCCGTGCATCGCGACATCCTTGCGGTGCATCGCGAGATCCTTGCGGTGCATCGCGAGATCATCGCGGTGCATCGCGACATCCTTGGGTGCGTCGCGACATCCTTGCGGTGCTGCGGGTGTCCTGTTCCAAGGACATCCGCCTGCCCGCAGGCGGAACGCCCGGCGGAACGCCCGCTCCCCGTGATCACTGGCTACGTCGTCGACCTCACCGGATACGCCGCCTGCACCAGCAGCTGATACGTCGTGGAGTGATGCTGGTACATCGCCTCCTCGGCCCACTTGAAGTGCTTCTCCTTCTGCATCCACCCTTTGAGCGGGGTGGCGCCGGCGGCCGGCTGCTCGTAGCCGTTGCCCTTGGCCCGCAGGAACAGCCCATCGATCAGGAGGCGCTCGGCGAGATCCATCTTCGTCGGGAGATAGATCGAGTCGAGCGCGTGGCGGTTGCCGAAGAGGTTCGGCGCGATGTCGAGCGTGTTGAACAGCCGCCACGGAAACTCCGGGTTGCCGAGGCTGGTCAGGTACGCGTTGAAGTCGGCGTTGCCGGGAGTGAGGCCGGCGAACGACCAGAGCGCCATCGAATTTCCGCGGCCACCGCCGAAGAGCACCGAGTTGAGATACGCAAAGTAAACCGGCGTGAGCGTCCCGCCGAGGCTGTGGCCGGTGACATAGAGCGTGGGCGGCTTCACCTGCTGGAGGAACTGCACCATGGTCTTACCGGTGACCGGGTCGGTGAGGTTGTTCAGGTCGTGGATGCCGTTGTACGTCCCCTGCGCGATGCGCGCACCGGCCGGCGCTTCGGGGACGAGCTTCGACAGCGGCTCGGTCTTGTGAACGTCGAAATCCTCGAGCATCCACGAGTCCCAGCTCTTGAAGTTCGTCCCGCGAATGACCACGGTGTACTCGTCGAGAAAGATGGACGGCACCTGGCGCCGGACGATGAAGGCGCGCGAGTACGACTCGTCCTCCTTCGACAGCTGGGCCGGTCCCCAGACCAGCGACCACTCCTTCGGGATCGAGTTGACGACGGTCGACATCGGCTCGTTGTACGAGGCGACGCAGAGCTCCACCATCCAGTTCGGGTAGTTGTTGTAGTCGTTGCGAAAGGCGCTGGGATCGTCGGCAAAAGTCGGCATCGAGTCTCCTATTCTCTGACGAGGGACGGATGCGCGTCATCGCTTTTCCATGTCCCCCGTCGTCTGCCCCCCACACCCTGAGCGAGCGCAGCGAGTCGAAGGGTCAATCAAGGCGTGGCGATCCCGCTGGTCATCGGCAGCAGCGCCGCGCCCGTCTTCCCACAGCGTGAGCGAAGCCGAAGGGTCGATCGAGGCGCAGCGCTGAAAGCCGGCCTTCGCGCCGCTCCTTGATTGACCCTTCGACTCGCTGCGCTCGCTCAGGGTGTTTGAACGAGTCGTGAGCCAGCTCACCGCGCTGCCGGCCGTTCGGCCCTATCTTTCCGCTGTCCCCCGCATCCCGTTCCCGAAGTTATTTAGCTTTTGCTACAATGCGCGGGCGGTCCCATTCCCAAATCGTCCCATCCCCAGGTCCTGTTTCGGAAGGAAACAAGATGAACGTGCGTACTTTTGCGTCCCGGCTGGCCGGTGTCGCCGTGGTCCTCCTCATGGCGGCAGCCCCGCTCTCGGCGACGACGTACACGGCCAATACGAGCGGTGACTTTCACACCGCCGCGAATTACAGCCCCAGTCCGACCGGACCATTCACGGGAGCGGACGACATCATCGTCAGCGCCGGCGTCAACCTGACGCTCACCCAGGCCGGTACGACCACCGTCAAGTCCATCACCTTCAGCCCCGGCGGCTCGTCGTCGGTGACGGTGAGCAGCGGCGCGACGCTGTCGGTCACAGGGACGAACGCGAACACGTTCGGCGTCGAGTTCGGCGATCCCGGCACCGGCACGAGCGAGATCGTCGTCGCCACCGGCGCCACGCTCAGCGTCTCCAACACCACCGCCCTCTACGGCGCGGCAGGCGGCGTGAGCAAGGTCCGCTCGACCGGCGGCACCATCCAGACCGCGGGCCTCAACTTCGGCGGCACCAACCCGCTCAACGCGGTCATCGACCTCACCACCGGCGGCGGCACGTTCCAGCTCACCCTCAACAGCCTTCCGGCGGGCGGCACCATCAACGCCGGCACCGGCTCCACCTTCGAGATCACCGGCTCCGCCACCACTCAGACCGTCGGCGGCTACACTTTCGACAACTTCAAAATCAATAAATCGAACGGCAGCGCGGTGCTCCTCGCGCCGATCACAGTCAACGGCAACCTCAACGTCAGCCTCGGGACGTTCGCCACGAACGGCAACAACGCCACCGTCGCCGGCCACGTGCTCGGCAACGGCAGCATCAACATGGCCGCGGGCGGCGATCTCCGGATCTCCGGCGACTTTTCGAACACCGGCACCTTCACCGCCGGCACCGGCACGGTCAAATACGAGGGCGGCGGCTCGCAGACGCTGCGCGGCACGACCTACAACATCCTGGCCGTCATCAACACGAATACCAACGCGCTGATGAACGGCAACGTGACCACCAACGGTCTTCTCGTCGACACCGGCGCATACCTCGGCGTCAGCACCTTCGCTCTGACAGTCACCGGCAGCGCCATCATCAACAACTCGATCTACAGCGGCGGCGGCACGATGAACTTCACCGGCGCCGGCGGCACCATCAGCGGCAGCGCCGGCCTGATCGGCCCGCACGTCACCGCGGCCACCCGCACCATCAACGCCGGCTCCGATCTCAACTTCCTCGGCAACCTCACGATCTCGAGCGGCTCCACCATCACCAATAACGGCAACGTCGACGTCGACGGCTCGCTGATCGGCCTCGCCGGCACCTCGAACTGGACCAACGCCGCGAACTCGTCGCTCAAAGTGGGCGGCAACGTCTTCACCTCCTTCGGCACGCTGACCGCCAGCGCCAGCGGCAACAGCATCACCTACGACGGCGGCAACCAGAGCCTCTTCAACACGACCTATCACCACCTCGTCCTCACCTCGACCATTCCGGCCGCGAAGAGCTACAGCGCCGCGTCGCTCAACGTCCAGGGCGACCTGACCGTCTCCGGCCAGTCGAGCTTCACCGCCAGCTCCGACCTCACCGTCCTCGGCGACGTCTCGATCACCACCTCCGCCACGTTCAACGCCGGCACCTCCTTCAACCACGCTGTCGGTGGTGACTGGACGAGGAGCGGCACGTTCCTCCCCGGCAGCTCCACCGTCAACTTCAACGGCACGTCCGCGCAGAACATCTCCGCCAGCCCCTTCTGGAGCGTGATCTTCGCCGGCTCCGGCGCCAAGACCCTGACCGGCGCGCTCGACATCGGCGACGACGTCAGCATCACCGCCACCGTCAACGCCGGCAGCTGGACGCATAACGTCGGCGGCACGTGGAGCAACAGCGGCACGTTCAACCACGACAACGGCCAGGTCATCTTCGACCCCACCTCGCCGATCACCGTCGGCGCCACGACCTTCTACGACCTGACCATCGCCGGCCCGGCCAGCGTCACCCTCAACGGCGCCGTCAACGTCGGCAACGACCTCCACATCAGCGGCGGCGACCTGCAGCTCAACGGCTTCGTCGTGACCGTGACCGGCAAGACGCTCGTCGACAGCGGCACGTTCATCGGTATCGGCACCGGCACGCTCGCCTTCAACGGCGACGTGGTGATGGACGGCTCGATCACTTCGAATCCCGGCGGCACCGTCAAGGCCACCGGCACCGCGAACCAGAACTGGAGCGGCGGCACCGCGCCCGCCTTCGAGAACCTCTGGATCGACAAGAGCAGCGGCACCCTCTCCTTCGACGTGACCTGCTTCGTCAGCGCCACGCTCACCCTCGACGGCATCCTCGACACGAATGCCATCGTCAATATCAACAGCACCGGCTCGATCGTCCGCACCTCCGGCTGGATCGACGGCCGTCTCAGCCGCGCCACCGCCGGCCCCGGCGCGACGTTCTACCCGCTCGGCACCACCCTCGGCTACGCGCCGGTCACCGTGACCGTCGGCAGCGCCGGCACGCTCGACGTCGAGATCGTATCGGGCCCGCAGCCGAACAACAGCGGCTCGAACGCGAACCTGCTGCAGTCCTACTGGACGATCTATCCCGGCACCGTCACCGGCAACGTCGACCTCACCTTCAACTGGACGGCGGCGATGGAGAACGGCACCCCGGCCAGCTACGTCCTCGGCCGCTACGACGGCGCGGCATGGTCGCAGCCGGGCGGCACGGTCGGCGCGCAGACCGCCTCCATCACCGGCGTCGGCTCCTACGCCGGCGACTGGACCGCGGGCGACCCCGCCTCCGTCGGCGGCGCCACGATCTTCGAGGTCACCGGCTCCGCCACCGCCACCGCCGGCAGCGCCTTCAACGTCACCATCACCGCCAAGGACGGTCTCGGCAACGTCGTCACCAGCTACGCCGGCGACAAGACCATCCTCATGGAAGGGGCCATGGCCTCGCCGGACGGCACCGACCCCACCGCCACCGACAAGACCGCGGCCGACGTCGTCTTCGGCAACAACACCGTCATCACCTTCACCGCCGGCGTCGGCACCACCTCGCTCAAGCTCTACGCCGACGAAACGGTCTTCATCGAAGCGACGGAGACGAGCGGCCCCGGCACGCCCACGCCGCTCAGCATCGTCGTCACCCCCGCCGCGCCGGTGGAGCTGGCGATCACCGACGTCTCGTTCCTCAGCACGCCGTTCCAGAACGCTCCGTTCGACGTCGAGGTGACGGCGCTCGATCAGTACGAGAACCCCTCGCCGGTTCTCGCCAACACCGTCGTCCAGCTGGACCTCAGCAACTGCGGCGGCTGCACCGGCACGCTCGGCGGCAACACCACCGTCACGCTCTTCGCCGGCGCGGCGACCGACTCCATCTACGGCGTGACCTACTCCGCCGCCGATGCGGGAGTCATCCTGACCGCCACACGCACGGCGGGCGACACGCTCACGGCCGGCAACAGCAGCCCGATCACCTTCGCCGCGCAGGTCAGCGGCATCGTCGTCACCACCGACGCCGACAGCGGCGCCGGCTCGCTGCGCGAGGCGCTCACCCGCAACAACAGCGGCGAGTGCGCGTCGCCCTGCAGCATCACCTTCAACATCGTCCCGCCGGGCGCGCACGAGATCGTCCTGACCAGCGACCTCCCGACCATCTCGTCCCCCGCCACGATCGACGGTACGAGCCAGCCCGGCTACACCGGCACGCCGATCATCGCCGTCGACGGCAGCGGCGCCACCTCGAACGGCTTCAACGTCGAGGCCGACTCCACCACCATCAAGGGCCTGATCATCCACAGCTTCACCGGCGCGGCGATCGAGCTCGATACCGTCTCGAACGCGGTCGTGCAGGGCAACTGGATCGGGACCGACCTCACCGGCAACGCCGCCGCCGGTAACCTGGTCGGCCTCTACATCGGCGACGCGACCAATGTCCTCATCGGCGGATCGAACGCCGGCGAGGGGAACGTCATCTCCGGCAATACCTTCGCCGGTATCGACATCCACGGCAGCTCCTCGTCGGTGACGGTGGCCGGTAACTCCATCGGCACCAACCCCGCCGGCACCGCGGCCATCCCGAACGACATCGGCGTCAGCCTCGAGGACTCCGCGTCGAACAACACCATCGGCGGCTCGATCAGCGGCCACCGCAACGTCATCTCCGGCAACAGCAGCTACGGCATCTACCTCGAAGGCGACATGCCGCCGTCGATGAGCATGCGGTCGCAGGCAGACGGCGACGTCCACGCGCAGCCGCTCCTCGGCGCCAACGTCAACGCCAACGCAGTCAAGAACAACTACATCGGCACGAACGCGGCCGGCTCCGCCGCCATCGGCAACGGCATCGGCATCAACATCGAGGGCTACGCTACCGCGAACGTCCTCGGCGCGACCGGCAGCGGCAACGTCATCTCCGGCAACCTCGGCGCCGGCATCGTCGTCGATGGCTCCGGCAACAACGACAACTTCATCCGCGCGAACCTGATCGGGGTCGCGGCCGACGGCGTCAGCGCCCTCGGCAACGGCGGCGATGGCATCGAGGTCCTCACCGGCTCGCCGCTGCTCATCGGCGGCATCGGCGGCGGCGACGCCAACACCATCGCCTACAACAGCGGCAACGGCGTCACCGTCGCCAACAACAAGGGCGTCGAGATCCTCGGTAACTCGATCCACGGCAACACCGCCCTCGGCATCGACCTCGGCGACGACGGCAACGACGCGCAGGACGACGGTCTCGCCGACTCCGACATCGGCGCGAACGGCAAGCAGAACTACCCGGTCATCGGCAGCGCGCAGATCGCCGGCGGCAACGTCGACGTCGCCGTGTCGATGAATTCCGCCTCCGCCACGACCGCCGCCACCGCGCTGCGCGTGCAGTTCTTCGAGGCCGACTCGCTCGCCTCCGGCGAAGGCAAGATCCCGCTGGCCGTCGGCCCTTGCCTGGCCGGCAACACCCTCGCCACCACCATCACCGTCCCCGCCGGGACGTTGTCGATTGGCGATCCGATCGTCGCCACCGCCACCTCGTACGCCGACGCCGGATGCACGAACGTGGAAGAGGGCACCTCCGAGTTCTCCCCCGCCGCCACCGCGGCCGCCTGCACGCCGCCCACCGCGAACGTCACCCCCAGCGGCGCGACGACGTTCTGCACCGGCGGCAGCGTGAACCTCACCGCCAGCAGCGGCGCGTCATGGCTCTGGTCCAACGGCGCCACCACGCAGACGATCACCGTCACCACCGGCGGCAATTACAGCGTCACCGTGACCAACGCCAGCGGCTGCAGCGCCACCTCGGCGGCCACCACCGTGACTGTCAATCCGATCCCCACGGCGACGATCAGCGCCAGCGGCGCGACTACCTTCTGCGCCGGCGGCAGCGTCACCCTCACCGCCAACGCATCCGATTCGTACCTCTGGTCGACCGGCGCCACCACGCAATCGATCGTCGTCACCGCCGGCGGCAGCTACAGCGTGCAGGTCACGCAGAGCGGCTGCACGAGCGCCAGCTCGACGCCCGTCACAGTGACGGTCAATCCCGCCCCGATCGCCAACATCACCGCCAGCGGCCCGACCACCTTCTGCACCGGCGGCAGCGTCATCCTCACGGCCAGCAACGGCGATTCGTGGCTCTGGTCGAACGGCGCCAGCAGCCAGTCGATCACCGTCAGCGCCAGCGGAAACTACAGCGTGGCCGTCACGCAGAGCGGCTGCACCGCGACCAGCGCCGCCACCACCGTGACCGTCAACCCGATCCCCACCGCGACGATCACCGCCAGCGGCGCGACCACCTTCTGCACCGGCGGCAGCGTGACTCTTACCGCCAACGCATCCGATTCGTACCTCTGGTCGAACGGCGCCATCACGCAGTCGATCGTCGTCACCGCCAGCGGCACCTACACCGTGCAGGTCACGCAGAGCGGCTGCACGAGCACCGCCTCCGCGCCGACCACCGTCACCGTCAATCCGATCCCCACCGCCACGATCACCGCCAGCGGCGCGACCACCTTCTGCACCGGCGGCAGCGTCACTCTCACCGCCAACACGTCGGATTCGTACCTCTGGTCGACCGGCGACACCACGCAGTCGATCGTCGTCACCGCCGGCGGCAACTACACGGTCCAGGTCACGCAGAGCGGCTGCACCAGCTCCGCCTCCGCGCCGACCGCCGTCACCGTGAATCCGATCCCCACCGCCACGATCACCGCCAGCGGCGCGACCACCTTCTGCACCGGCGGCAGCGTCACTCTCACCGCCAACGCCTCCGACTCCTACCTCTGGTCGACCGGTCAGACCACGCAGTCGATCGTCGTCAGCACCTCCGGCAGCTACACCGTCCAGGTCACGCAGAGCGGCTGCACGAGCGCGAGCTCGGCCCCGACCAACGTCACCGTGAATCCGCCGCCGAGCGCTACGATCACCGCGGGCGGCCCCACCACCTTCTGCGCCGGCGGCAGCGTCACCCTCACCGCCAGCAACGGCACATCGTGGCTCTGGTCCAACGGCGCCACCACCCAGTCCATCACTGTCACGACCAGCGGCAACTACAGCGTGGCCGTCACGCAGAGCGGCTGCACCGCCACCAGCGCGCCGACCACCGTCAACGTCACCCCCGCGCCGGCCGCCACCATCACGCCGAGCGGATCGACCTCCTTCTGCGACGGCGGCAGCGTCACTCTGAATGCCAGCAACGGCGATTCATGGCTCTGGTCGAACGGCGCCACCACGCAGTCGATCGTCGTCAGCGCCAGCGGCAACTACAGCGTCACCGTCACGCAGAGCGGCTGCAGCGCGACGAGCGCACCGACCCCCGTCACTGTCTCCCCCGCTCCCTCCGCGAACGTCACCGCCAGTGGCCCAACCACGTTCTGCTCCGGCGGCTCGGTCACGCTCACCGCCACCAGCGGCGCCACCTGGCTCTGGTCGAACGGTGAGACCACGCAGTCGATCGTCGTCACCACCGCCGGCAGCTACAGCGTCACCGTCACTGACGGCGCCGGCTGCACCGCCACCAGCGCGCCGACGGTCGTCACCGTGAGCCCGACCCCCGACGCGACCATCACCGGCCCCACCTCCACCTGCGCCGGAGTCAGCGTCACCCTCACCGCCGGCAACGGCGCCTCGTGGCTCTGGTCGACCGGCGAGACCACGCAGTCGATCACCGTCACCCCCAGCGGCCCCGCCACCTACAGCGTCACCGTCACCACCGGCTCGTGCAGCGCGACCGACTCGCACGCCGTGAGCGTCTCCGCCACGCCGGCCGCCATCGTCACCGCGCCTCCCTCCGTCTGCGCGAACTCGACCGGCAACACCGCCAGCGTCGCTTCGCAGAGCGGCGCGACCTACGCCTGGACGATCTCCGGCGGCACCATCACCGCCGGTGCCTCGAGCAACGTCGTCACCTTCACCGCCGGCCCCTCCGGCAACGTGCTCCTCGGCGTCACGGTGGTGAAAGCCTCCTGCACCTCGACCGGCAACGCCAGCGTCCCGGTCACCGCCGCGCTCAACCCGACCATCACCGGGCCGACCGTCATCACCTGCGGCACCACGACCTTCACCCTCGACGCCGGTGCGGGCTACAGCTCCTACCTCTGGTCGAACGGCGCCACCACGCGGACCATTACCGTCACGCAGAGCGCCGCCACCCACACCTACGGCGTCACCGTCACCAGCGGCAGCTGCTCGGCGAGCGACACACACACCGTGAACTTCCTTGCCACCCCCGGCCCGGCGCCGATCATCAATGCGCCGTCCGAGGTGGCTCCGCTCTCCTCGCACAACGCGTCGGTGTTCCCCGGTGGATCGTCGTACCTCTGGACGATCACCAACGGCACCATCACCGCCGGTCAGGGAACCTCGACCATCACGTTCACTGCCGGCAGCAGCGGCAGCGTCTTCCTCGACGTCGCCGTCGGCGGCACCTGCCCGTTCGGGGTACAGAAGAACATCAGCATCACAGGTAGCGGGAACGCCGAGGCGGATCTGGTGGTGACGAAGAGCGGCCCATCGTCGGTGAACGCGGGCGCCACGTTCAGCTACACCATCAACGTCACCAACAATGGTCCCGACACCGCCACCGGCCTCGAGATCGTTGATGAGCTGCCGGCGGGTACGACCCTGGTGAACGTCGAGAGCGGCTTCCGCTGCACGACCTCGCCGAACGCCGTCTTCTGCACCGGCAGCGGTCTTCTCGGCGCGATGTCGCCGATCGTCATCACCGTCACCGCGCCCAATCAGCCCGGCACCATCACCAACACCGCGCGCGTCAGCTCGCTGGTCACCGATCCGAACCCCGGCAACAACAGCTCCTCGGTCACCACCACCGTCACCGGCGGCAACTGCGGTACGCCCGCCAAGCCGATCATCATCGCCCCGGCCGACGGAGCGACCGGCCTCACCTCGCCGGTGGCCTTCTCCTGGACCGCCGTCCCGCAGGCGATCGGCTACCGCCTCTTTGCCTCGGTCAACGGTGCCGCCCCGCAGCAGCTCGGCGAGACCGACGGTGCGCTCACGCTCGCCGTGGCTGTCCCCTCCGGCGCGCTGACGACCTTCGTCGAAGCGCTCTTCAACGGCTGCCCCCCCTCGCGCTCCACCGACGTTCGCATCACCGTCAACGCCTCCGATCGCTGCGGCAACCGCGCCCTCGCCACGCCGGCCGCGCCCGCGAACAACAGCACCGTGGGCGGCTCGGTGGTGAACTTCCAGTGGCTCGCCGCCGCGAATGCCGACGGCTACCGCGTCTGGGTCTCCACCGATAACGGCACCGCCGAAGCGGTGGGCGAGACGCTCGGCGAAACGTCACTCACCGCCACGCTCTCCCGAGGAACGGTGCAGTGGTGGGTCGAAGCGCTCTACGACGGCTGCGCCTCGACCGAATCGCAGCGCTCCACGTTCACCATCCCCGCCGCGCAGCAGTGCGGCACCGACCAGCCGGCGCTCGTCTCTCCCGCTGCCGGTGCGAACCTCCCGGCCGGCCTCGTGACCTTCTCCTGGACCGGCGTCGCCAACGCCATCTCGTACGAGCTCTGGCTCGCGCACGAGAACGGCACGCCGACGCTCGTCCGCACTGTCGCAGCCCCCGCCACTTCGGTGCAGGAAGAAGTGCCGGCCGGCGCGATCCTCTGGTACGTGCGCGTCCTCGTCGACCGCTGCCCCGCGCGTGAATCGGACGCGCAACGCTTCAACGCCACCCAGCCGTCGTCGTGCGCAACGAACGACCGCCCGCTGGCGCGCTTGCCGGTCGATGGCGCCCGCGTCAGCACCCCCGTCACCTTCACCTGGAGCGAAGCGAAGGGCGCCACGCAGTACGAGCTCTTCGTAGCCCACGGCAACCAGGCCCCGCAGCTCGTCGCCACCACCACGCAGACCGTCGCCAGCGGCATGCAGCTCTCCCACGGCCGCAAGCGCTGGTTCGTCCGCGCCTCGTTCGGAGGAGGCTGCCCGCCGCTCGAGTCATCGGAGCAGTTGCTCGAAGTCGTCCCGCAGCCGGCCGCCTGCTCCACGCTCGAAGCGCCGGTCATGTCCGCCCCCGGCCAGATCTCCAGCGGCGTGCCGTTCTCCGTTCTCTGGACGCCGGCCGCCGGCGCGACCACCTACCAGCTCGAGATCGCCGACAACGCCGCCTTCGCGAACGCGGAGAGCGTCAACACCAACGCCACCCAGCACGAGCTGACCCGCACCAACAACGGCACGACGCCGCTCGCCGTCTACACCCGCGTCCGCGCCGTCGACACCCGCTGCAATCCCGCCGCGGTCAGCCCCTTCGGCGCGACGCTGATCTTCATCCTGCCGTCGAACGCCGAAGAAGGCGCCGCCAGTGCCGGTGAAGGCGGCAACGTCACCATCCCGCTCTTCCTCGGATCGGAGCTGGCCGGCCAGACCTTCGTCGCCACGCCGGCCCAGCCGTGGCTCACCGTCACGCCGTCGAACGGCGTCGTCCCGCCGGCCGGCATCACCCTCAGCGTGAGCGTCGACAGCGGCGCGCTCCCCCTCGGCACCACGCTCGGCGGCGTCACCATCACCACGAATGCCGCCACGGGCAGCCGCGTCGGCACGCACGCGTCGTCGAGCACCACCCCGATCTCCATCAGCATCGTCACTCCGGTCTCGCCCACTCCGAAGAACACCCCGCCGCCCGACGCGCTGATCATCCCCGCCGTCGCGCACGCCGACGGCGTCAACGCCAAATTCCAGTCCGACGTCCGCGTCAGCAACACCTCGCCGAAGCTGATCAAGTACCAGCTCACCTTCATCCCCAGCGGCGACAGCGGCATCACGCAGGGCAAACAGACCACCTTCTCGATCGACCCGGGCCGCACCATCGCCCTCGACGACATCCTCAAGAGCTGGTTCGGCACCGGCAGCCAGAGCGTCACCGGCGTGCTCGAAGTCCGTCCGCTCACGCAGACCTCCACCTCCACCTCCAGCGCCGCCGTGGCCGGCCTGGCCAACCTCACCACCTTCGCCTCCTCGCGCACCTACAACATCACCGCGAACGGCACCTTCGGCCAGTTCATCCCCGCCATCCCGTTCGCCAACTTCGTCGGCAAGGCCTCCAGCAGCTCGTCGAGCTCCATCCTCTCGCTCCAGCAGATCGCGCAGAGCGATCGCTTCCGCACCAACCTCGGCTTCGTCGAAGGCTCCGGCCAGCCGGCCGCGCTGCTCGTGACGGTGTTTGGCTCCAACGGTGCCAGGGTCACCTCGTTCCCGGTCAACCTCACCGGTGGCCAGCACCTCCAGCTCAACAGCTTCCTCGCCAGCCAGGGCATCACCTCGCTCAGCGACGGCCGCGTCGAAGTGCAGGTCACCTCCTCGACCGGCAAAGTGACCGCCTACGCCTCGGTGGTCGACAACGAGACCGCCGATCCGCTGCTCGTCACACCGGTCACGCTCAGCGAGCAGGGTCAGACCAAGTGGGTCGTGCCGGGCGTGGCCGATCTCTCCAACGGCCTCGCCAACTGGCAGACCGACATGCGCATCTTCAACGCCGGCACGACCGCCGTCGACGCCACGCTCACCTTCTACTCGCAGGCCGGCGGCGAGCCGGTCGTCAAGACCGTGACCATCCCCGCGGGGCAGGTGCAGGAGCTCGACAAGACCTTGGCCAGCGTCTTCGGCAAGACCAACGACGGCGGCGCGGTGCACATCAGCACTTCCGCGCGGTCACGCCTCATCGCCACCGCGCGCACGTACAACCTCACCTCCAAAGGCACCTACGGCCAGTTCATCTCCGCCGTCACCACCAGCGAAGCAGCCGGCGTCGGCACGCGGCCGCTGCAGCTCCTGCAGCTCGAAGAATCGGACCGCTACCGCTCCAACATCGGCTTCGCCGAAGTGAGCGGAAAGCCGGTCACCCTCGAAGTGGGCATCGTCCCGCCGGAAGGGAAGACCACCGCCTTCATCGAGGTCAAGCTGGCCGCGAACGAGTTCCGCCAGCTCAACTCCCTGCTCGCCTCGGCCGGCCTGCGCGACACGCACAACGCCCGCATCACCGTCCGGGCCATCTCCGGCGAAGGGCGCGCCGCCGCCTACGCCTCGGTGGTCGATATGGAAACGCAGGACCCGACCTACATCCCCGCCCAATAAATCGCAACCGCGCGCGGCGTGGCGAAGCTAATCCTTCGTCACGCCGCCGTTGTACGACGGCGGATCCGACGCCGGAAACGACTCCGCGATCGCCTCATCCACCCGGTCATCGGACGACAGGTGGCCGTTCTCGTCCGGCTTCGGCGACCGCAGCGGATCGATCCGCCCGCCCCGCTCCTCCTGCCAGTCCCCCAGCTTCGTCTCGCCCATGTTGCGCTCCTCTCGACGGGCAAACATTGCGGAATCCGGGCCTCCCGAGAAACCCCGAGGAATCCGAGGAACCCCGAGGAACCGCCTTCCGCGCACGTTCCTTGCTGACTCCGCCACCGTGGAACGTTTCAAGACCTCCGACTACCTCCGCTTCGCCGTCGTCTTCTTCGGTGTGCTGGTCGTGCTCCGCTTCCTCTGGTTCACAAAGTCGGTCGTCCTGATCGCCATCCTGGCCATCCTCTTCGGCGTGACGCTCAGCCGCGGAGTCGACTACCTCGAGAAGATCCACATCAAGCGCGCGTTCGGGACGCTGCTCATCCTGCTCGTCGCCATCGGCACCATCGTCGGCGTCGGCTTCGCCATTGCCCCCTCCATCAGCGAGCAGATGGGAGAGCTGAAGACGAAGATGCCGCAGGCCATCAAACAGTTCGAGGCTCGCCTGCGCAAGACGCCGCTCGCCAGCGCAGCACTGCAGGCCGCCACACAGACGCCGCAGGGACAATCGTCCTCACAACCGCAGCAGCAAGAGCAGAAAGAGCCGCAGCAGAAACCACCCGATCAGCCGCAGCAACAGCCGCCGCAGAAACCGCCCGATCCAAAGCAACAGCAGCAACCGCCGCAGCAGCAGGAACAACAGCAGCAGAAGAAACCGGAAGCGTCGGGCGCCGTGCAGGCCTTTTCCAAAATGCTCTTCCCCTTCCTCACCAACTCCATCGCCGCGATCGCCGGCCTGGTGCTGGTGCTCTTCCTGGCTGCCTACTTCGCCGTCGATCCCGGCCTCTACCGCCGGGGAATCATGCGCCTCGTCCCACCGAAACGGCGCAAGCGAGCCGACGAGCTGTTCGAAGAACTGAGCGCCATCCTCCGCCAGTGGTTCCTGGCCAGACTGCTGGCCATGGTGGCCGTCGGCATCATCACCGGCGTCGCCCTCGCCTTCCTCAAAATCCCCGCCGCCGGCGCGCTCGGCCTCATCGCCGGCCTCCTCGAATTCGTCCCCTTCGTCGGCCCGATCGCCGCCGCCATTCCCGCCGTGGCCATGGCCCTCATCGTCTCCCCCGAAAAGGCCGTCTACGTGATCATCCTCTTCGTCATCCTCCAGCAGCTCGAAGGCAACGTCATCACCCCCCTGCTGATGAAGAACCGCCTCGACGTACCGCCGGCCGTAACCATCCTCGCCGTATCGGCGTTAGGAATCGTCTTCGGCATCGTCGGCATGCTCGTCGCCGAACCACTCAGCGCCGTCCTGATCGTCGCGATCCGCGAACTGTACGTTGACCGCATCGAAGCGACGTGACGCGTTTCGCTCACCGTGAAGGAAAACGCTCGCCGAGCCGCGGTCAGACCTCGACCTCCGTCATCACCACCTCTGTGCCATCGACATAGCAGCGGCAATGCAGCACGAACGTTCCGGCGATCGACGCAATGACATGCGCGGGCTGCCCGTCGATGGTGGCCGTTCCGCGCATGTCGGCCGAGAGCGCGAGGCCGGCCTGCTGAGCGAGGAGCTGATCGTCGACGAAGAGTTGGGACAGCACGACCTCGTTGTAAACGCGGATCGTCGAGCCGCGATACTGCCCTGTCCACGTAGCTTTCGCCGCCCAGAGGAAGACGAAGGTCGATGACGACAACAGCAACACGCCGACAACCATCAAGCCGCAGCCGGCCGGTGGAAAGACGAAAAAGAGGAAGACCGCCATCACCAGCAGCGGAACCGGCAGCAGGAGCGTGCCGTACTGCAGCGTCGTCTTCGTCGTTCGATTCATGACCGCACCAATATGCCACGCGTTCGGCGAGTCGCGTCGGCCGTGGGGTCCGCGACGACACTGCTGATCTGCCAAGGACCGAAGCGTAGTGAACAGCCTTCAACGCCTCACTGCTTCAGATACTCGACATACCGCCACGCGTCCGGATCGTCGATGTACTGCCACACGATCAGCCGGCCATCCTGACTTTCATCAAAGAGGTAATGGACAGTCGACGCTCGATTGCCGGCGATCGCGAGAATGAGCATCTGACGAGGAGGCGTGTCGAGCTTCCATCGACACGCGACCGCCTCTTTCGGAACGACGCGGCCACCGCCGACCACACTCGGAGGTCGTGTGTCGAACACGCACGTTCCATCCGCATGAAGGACGATCCGTTCCCGCGCGGGATCGATCGCTCCGGTGTAGCCCACGTCCCGCAGGTCCTGCACCGACGCGGGGTTCATCTGCCACGTCCCCACCACTTCGGCCGCGGTGACCTCTCGTTCGAGGTAGCGGCCCTCCGAGCGCTGGCAACCCGGCATCGCGAACAGGCCGATCATCATCACGGTCAGCACCACTGCGCGCACGAAGACCCCTCACGTAGCTTAGCGCCTTCAACGCCTGCTGTCCTGGTGTGGTGTGGGCTTCCAGCCCACCCTGTCTTCAGCGAACCGGAGTGGGCTGGAAGCCCACACCACACGGGGAGCCTACCGCTTCCCGCGGTCGACCCCCTCCGGCGCGCTCTCCTCGACGCGGCGGGCGCTCTCCCGCGCCGCTTCGGCGTTCTCATGCGCCGCGTCGACGTTGCGGCGCGACTGGGTCGTGTCTTCTGTGGCCTGGGTGTTGAGGTCGGCCGCCTGCACCGGCGTGTCGCGCACGTCGGCCGGAACGGACGATTCGATGCGCCGGGCCGACTCGGCCAGCCGGTCGTGATCGGCCTTCACCTGATCCTGCCGCGCGGCAGCTTCGCGATCGGTGGCCGCCTCCTGATTGGCGGGCATGGACGACTCGACGCGCCGCGCCGACTCCTGGAGCGCGTCATGGTCCGCCTTGACCTGATCCTGCTGCGCCGCGGCGCGCGGATCGGTGGCCGCATTCTCCGGGTCGGCGTGGTGGATGTCGGAGCGCTCGTTTCGATTGTCGGTGTTGCGGTTGTCGGTGTTGCGATCGTTCGGGTTGCTCATCTCTCTCCTCCTGCTGTGCGCGGCTTCACGCGCCCCGCCAGTGAGGAGGTAGCAGGGCGGGTGCCACGCGACGGCTGTACGCCACGGACCAGTGGGCACGGGTCATTTCCCAGGAGAGGAGACGGGGGTGGGCTGGAAGCCCACACCACACGGGGCTGGAAGCCCACACCACACAGTCGAGATCACATCTGCTCGTTGAAGACGTACATCGCAAAGTCGCGCAGTTTGTGCAGGGCGGGGCGACGTTTCCACTGTTCGAAGGCGACCTGCTTTGCGTGCGCGAGGTCGCGTTCGAAAGTCGCTTCGAGCTCCTGGGCGATCGCTTCGTTGTAGACCACGAGGGTGATCTCGTCGTTGACCTCGAAGGAGCGGTCGTCGAAGTTCGTCGAGCCGACGGCGGCCCAGCAGCCGTCGACGGTGATCACTTTCTGGTGGAGCAGCGTGCGCTCGTAGTCGAACAGCTGCACGCCTCCTTTGAGGAGCGTTCCGTAGTGATGGTGGCTGGCGTGCTGCACCATCGGCGCGTCGCTCGCCGTGTCGGCCGGGATCATGATCCGCACCTTCACGCCGCGTCTG
Source organism: Thermoanaerobaculia bacterium (assembly GCA_036398925.1). GTDB lineage: Bacteria > Acidobacteriota > Thermoanaerobaculia > Gp7-AA8 > Gp7-AA8 > DASWOB01. The sequence continues at coordinate 30,554 of DASWOB010000012.1, read as the reverse complement.
GCCGCATCGAGCAGCGCCGTGCGCGCGTCGGGATCGGGGAGAAAGTAGGGGTTCTGGATGGTGATCGATTTCTTCGCGGCGCGGATGACGAGGTAGTGCAGCAGCTTGACCGCGGAAGGGCTGCCGGAGGGCGAGATCCAGACCGCGTGCGCATCCATGTCGCCGGCGCGCTGCGTCTCCGGAAAGTACTCCTCACCGGCCAGCACGTCGCCGCTCTCTTCGATCCAGTTTTCCGCAAAGGCGGACTGCAGTTGCGCGATGACCGGCCCCTCGACGCGGGCGCTGATGTCACGGAAGTGCTGTTTGTCTTCGGCGTCGCCGAGCCAGGTATCGACGAGGCAGTGGCCGCCGACGTAGCCGATGCGGCCGTCGACGATGACGATCTTGCGGTGGTCGCGGTTATTGAGGACGCCGAGGGTGCTGAAGCGGACGGGGTGGTACTTGCGGACATCGACGCCGGCGTGCTGCATCTTCTTGAGATCGGCGCGGCCGAAGAGCCGGCCGCCGCTGCCGTCGAGCATGAGCCGCACCTTCACCCCGCCGGTTGCTTTGCGGCAGAACAGGTCGGCCAGGCGATGGGTGACCTCACCCTCTTTCGCCAGGAAGGTCTCGAAGCTGATCGACTTCTGCGCCGTCTCGAGATCGCGGAAGAGCCAGTCGAAGAACGCTCCGTTCTGGACCAGCTCGATCTTGTTGCCGTGCACCATGGTCCCCTGCGTCAGTCCGACGATCGAGGGGATGAGGCCGTGGAAATCGTCCTCGGTGTCGAGGTGCAGGCGCGGGCGGCGGCGCCGCTTCACGCTCCAGAGCAGCACCACCAGAATGGCGATGGTCAGCCCGAGGAGGACCAGGACCCACAGCGGAACGGGAATGGCGCGCATCAGGCGTCCCGCAGGTTCAGCTCGACGACGATGGCCCAGTGATCGGACGGACCGCGGCGGATGACATCGGCGCTGAGGAACTCCCAGCGGGGATCGCAGAAGACGTAGTCGAGGCGCTGGCGGGTCATCGGGAACGTGACCTCGCTGCTCTCCCCGCAGACGCGCAGGTGACCGTGCGACAGCAGGATGCGGATCTCCTCCGCGGCCGGCGGGACGTTGAAGTCGCCGACCAGGACGTGCGGGTGCGCGCCACGGGCGGTGATGTCGCCCAGCTCCGCGATCTGCCGCAGCCGCGCCATGCGCAGGAGGCGTCCCCACGCGGCGAGGTGCGTCACGAAGAAGGTGAACATCCTCCCCTGCAGGTCGATGTCGGCCTGCAGCACGGAGCGCGGCTCCCCGGAGCCGGGCAGCGGCCAGGTGAAGGAGCTCTTGATCTCGCCGCGCGTGAGGATGGCATTGCCGTAGTCGCCACCATCCATCGGCGTGGAGCGGCCGAAGACATGCTGCAGGCCGGTCATCGACGCGAGGGCCTCGCTTTGATGGACGGAGCCCGCGCGCGTGCGGTGATGCACTTCCTGCAGGCCGACCACGTCGGGTGCCACGGCGGCAATGACCTCCGCAATCTTCGGGAGGTGATCCGGCCGCCGCGCCGCCGCGTGCCCCTGGATGTTGTACGACATGACTTTAATGCTGGTCATCCGGGCGAGCTGGTCGGAAGCGAGAATGGTGCCGTGCGGTGTGACCGCTGTTCCGCGTGACCAGACGCTGTATCGTTCGCGCATGCTCTCCGATCTCGATTCGCTGATGAAGGCCCGCGGCATCGGCGCGGTGATCGTGCCGATGCACGAGGCGATGCATCCCTCGTTTCGCTGGCTGACGCGCGGCGCAAAGGTCACCAAGGGCTACGCGGTGAAGCTGGCCGGCCGCGTGCCGCTCCTCCTCGCCTATCCGATGGAGCGCGACGAAGCGGCGGCCACCGGAGTGGAGACGCGCCTCGTCCACGAGTTCGATCACGAGACGCTCTTCCGCACTGCCGGCAGCGCCGCCGACGCGTACGCGCGCTTCTTCCGCAACGTCGTGCGCGCGCTCGGCGCCGAAGGAACGGTGGCCTTCTACGGCAACGTGCCGGTGCACCTCTACGTCGACGTGGTGGGGGCGCTCGAGCAGTACGGCGTGCGCGTGCATCGCTCGTTCGGCGAGGATCTGATCCAGCTCGCGAGAAAACGGAAGGAACCGTGGGAGATCGATGCGATCCGCTCCGTCGGCGAGCGCACGGAGCTGGTCGTCGACGCGGTGAAGCAGCTCCTGGCCACCGAAGGCGAGCGCCTCACCCTCGGCGACTTGAAAGAGCTGGTCTCGCGCGAGATCGCCCGCCACGGGATGATCGAGGATCACGAAACCATCCTCTCGCAGGGACGCGACGCCGGCATCCCCCACTCCCGCGGCGACGCATCCGCGCGCGTGCGGAGCGGCGTGCCGATCGTGCTCGACATCTTTCCGGCCGACAAAGCGAGCGGTTACTTTTTCGACACGACCCGCACGTTCTGCGTGGGCGCCGTTCCGGAAGAGTTGCGGCGTCTGCACGCCGACGTGCTGGAGGCGTTCGAGCGGGCCCGCGACGCAATGAAGCCGGGCACGCTCGCCTCGTCGTACCAGGCGCTGGTCTGCGACTTCTTCGAAGCCAGGGGCTATCCGACCACCCGCTCCCATCCCGCCACGCTCGAAGGCTACGTGCACTCGCTGGGACATGGAGTGGGGCTGGACATCCACGAGAAGCCGTCGTTCTCGCTCGTGCCGTCGAATCACGACCGGATCGAGGAAGGCGACATCGTCACGATCGAGCCCGGTCTCTACTTTCCGGAGCGCGAGCTCGGCGTCCGTATCGAGGACACGTTCGTGGTGAGGAGCGGCGGCGTGGAGACGCTCTGCCGCGTGCCGTACGGAATGGGTTTTTTGTAGTTTATCCCGACCACGGTCATTTTATCCCGACCGCAGGGAGGGATCTCCGGTGCCATCGCACTGCTGCTGCGCACTGCTGCTGCGCGATGGCACCGAAGATCCCTCCCGCTGGTCGGGATAAATTTGGGGAGGAATTACAGGTTGCGATCGATGAACTGCTGCAGCGCGTTCTTCGGCGCCGCACCAACCATCCGGTCGACGAGCTTTCCCTCTTTGAACATCATCAGCGTCGGAATCGAGGTGACGCCGAAACGCTGCGCGACGTTCGGGTTGTCGTCGACGTTGAGCTTGCCGATGACCGCCTTGCCGTCATAGTTCGGCGCGAGCTCTTCGACGATCGGACCGACGATGCGGCAGGGTCCGCACCACGGTGCCCAGAAGTCGACGAAAACCGGCTTGCCGCCGTTGACGAGGCTTTCAAAGTTGTTGTCGGTGATCTCCTGAACTGCTTTCGACTCTGCCATGTGCACCATCTCCTAACGATCGAATCAAATACGCCGACGCGGATATATATTCCGGCGTGCCGGCATGCGAGCCCGTATCGTAGCTTAGCGTGATCGATGCCCGGAGGCCGGGTGAGGGCCGAGGGGGGACGGGGTTCCTCGTTCCTCGGCGGCAGCGCCCTCATGCCGAGGAACTCAAGGAACCGAGGAACCCGAGGAACTCCGCTGTTGGCTCTTGGCTCTTGGCTCTTGGCTCTTGGCTCTTGGGAGCATGCGGCGGGTCTGGCCGGTGGCCACAGCCGGGACTCGCCGTGCTTTTTGGTTTGCTGTTGATTCGTCCGATCCGGGCCACAGGCGCGACGCACCCGTGCGTACCCAGATAGCCAAGAGCCAAGAGCCAACAGCCAGGAGCCAGGCGCGGTCGGACTCATTCACGAGTCCTGGTTAACCGTGCACGAGTCCCGCTGACTCGTTCACAGCTCAACTCACCGTGCTTTGGAGACTCTGCGCTGCATTCCGCATAACAGTTGCGCCGAGCGTCACCGTTTCCGGACAACTCGCTTCGCCGCGCCGGCGGGCCCGAAGACCTCTCTCCGGCTGATCGCTCTCACGCTTGACAGTTGCGACTCTCACGCTTGACAGTTGCGACTCCCACGCTTGACAGTCGCGACTCCCACGCTTGACAGTCGCGACTCCCACGCTTGGCAGTTGCGACTCCCACGCTTGGCAGTTGCGACTCCCACGCTTGGCAGTTGCGACTCCCACGCGTGACAGTCGCGACTCCCACGCTTGGCAGTCACGACTCCCACGCTTGGGAGTTGCGCATGAACGCTTGGCAGTCGCAACTCCCACGCTTGACAGTCACGACTCCCACGCTTGGCAGTTGCGCACTGAACGCTTGACAGTTGCGACTCCCACGCTTGGCAGTCACGACTCCCACACTTGGGAGTTGCGCATGAACGCTTGACAGTCGCAACTCCCACGCTTGACAGTCGCAACTCCCACGCTTGACAGTTGCGACTCCCACGCTTGACAGGGACGGTGCCGGACGTGCGGGCGGCGGCGACGGACTGGGCGAGATCGAATTCGCGCCTGAAGCTGGGCGGCCCGGCTTCGGGCAGCACACCGTCCAGCCGTCGCGTAGATGCGAACCCTGCGTGAGGGCGTTCCACTGTCGCCGGGTCACACCTTCGCTTTTCCGGGAGTTCCTCGGGTTCCTCGGAGTTCCTCGGTTCCTCGGCGGCAGCGCCCTCAATGCCGAGGAACCGAGGAACCGCCCGCGCGAAGCGCCCCCTCGGCCCTGCCTCAAACTGGCACGTGGTTCGCGAATCCATCCCTCAGAAATGTCGGATCGTCGTCACTCAGACCGCCCTGAGGGGACCGATCGGCGGTCGTTCCCCCGTCCGCCGCTCTGGTTGAACCTGCTTCTGATCGTTCTCGGCGCTGCCGGGCTGCTCTACGCTCGCACGCAGCGGGAGCAGATCTCGAAAAAGTTCGCGCACGTCATCCAGCAGGAGCAGCGCACGCCGGAAGACGTCCGCCGGCTGAAGAACGAGCTGGTGGAGACCGAGGTGACGCGCGGCACCCTCCAGAAAGAGCTCGAGGGGCGGATGAAGCTGATGACCAGCCTCAAGTCGGAGGACTTTCACCTCTCCCTCGACTCGCGCTCCCGCAAAATCCGCTTCTACTACGGCGACACGGTGCTGCGCGAAGGCGACATGGTGATCGGTCCGGAGAAGAAGATTGAGGCCGGCGGCCACACCTGGACGTTCGTGCCGCTCAAGGGGGCGTTCCCGATCGAAGCAAAGCTCATCGACCACCCGTGGCACGTGCCGGAGTGGGTCTACGCGATGAACGGCCAGCCCGTTCCGCCGGAGCGCCCCACCATTCCGGGCGGCCTCGGCAAGTACGTGCTCTTCCTCCCGAACGGCTACGCGATTCACACGCAGCCGGCCGAAGGGAGCCCGCTGCAGGGGGTGAAGCCGGGCTCGTATCTCGTCCCGGACGACTTCCTCCGCGCAATCTGGCCGCGCATCCGCGCCGGCAAAACACAGGTCTACATCTACTAGGAGAACGGAACAGACATGCCACGCTGGGTTGGACTATTAGGATCATGGGCGCTGCTGGTGCTCGGCCTCGGCCTTCTCGCCTACGGCGCCGCGGCGAGCGCGCTGACGCTGTCCGACGCAAAGCGCCTGAGGCGGATCGAGACCGTCGATCGCGCCATCCAGAATCAGATCGAGGAGCAGGTGAAGCGGATGCAGCAGACGATGGCGCAGAGCTCGACGCAGGTCGCGGCGCTGCAGTCGGAAGTCGCATCGACCGAGAAGACCATCGAGGACCTGCACGACAGTAATTTCGTGATCACCGTCTCGACCGCGGAGAACAAGGTCTACGCCCGCCGCAACGGGCAGCTCGTCTTCGAGGCGGTCTGCTCGACCGGCAAGAACGAGACGCTGACGGCGAACGGCCGGACGATGGTGTTCCGCACGCCGATCGGCCGCTTCCGCATCAAATCGAAGGAAGAGAACCCGAAGTGGGTACCGCCCGACTGGCATTTCATCGAGGAGGCCCAGAAGAATGGCCTCGAGGTGGTGCGCCTGCAACGCGGCCAGTCGATCGGCGGCGTCTACGTCTCCGGCAGCGAGGTCTACGCCGACGGCTCCCCTGTCAAACCGGGACAGATGATCGTCCGCGGCGGCGCCGTGGTGATCCCCCCCATCGGTACCACCGCCCGCCAGTACCCCGACGTCCTCGGCACGCATCGCCTCAACCTCGGCGACGGCTACGCGCTGCACGGCACCCAGTCGGTCAGTCAGCTCGGCCAGAGCGTCTCGCACGGCTGCGTGCGACTGCACAATGACGAGATCGCGCGGCTGTACGAGATGGCGAGCGTGGGGGATGAGGTGATCATTTATTAGCTGGATGGCTGCTCGGCTGTTCAGCTGTTCAGCCGTTCAGCTGCTCAGCTGTTCAGGCGGTGCACGATCGTGTTCCGCCTGAATAGCTGAATAGCTGAGTAGCTGAGTCGCTGAGTAGCTGAATCGCTGAGTAGCTGAATCGCTGAATCACCGAATCGCTACAATCGCGCGGTGCACGTCTGGCGCGAGCGGTTCTCCCGGTGGTTCTCACCGCTCGCGCGGCACTCTCCCCTCTCGCCGAACGCCATCACCGTACTGGCGCTGGCGATCAACATGGTCGCGGCGTACCTCCTCTACTCGCGGCTGTTCGTGCCGGCGATCGTCTGCATCACCATCGGCGGACTGGCCGACGCCTTCGACGGCATCGTCGCGCGGGTGCAGGAGAAGACCTCCCGCTACGGCGACTTTCTCGATCACTTCTGCGACCGGGTCAGCGACCTTCTGCTGATCGCCGGCTGGCTGCTCGGCAACGCGGTGCGGATCGAGATCGTGCTGGCCACGACGCTCGCGGTGATGCTCAACGGCTACATCGGCACCCAGATCGAAGCGACCTGGCGCGAGCGCAACTACGAATCAGTCGGCCGCGGCGAGTTCCTCCTCGGCCTGGTGGTCTACCCGATCGTCTCGCACATCCTCTTCACGAACGGCTGGCACACCATCCAGCTCGCAACGCTGACCATCGCCGAGTGGATGGCTTGCCTCCTCGCGGTCTTTGCGCTGCTGGGGATCGGGCAGCGGTTCGGGCTCGCGAGGAGGCTGGAGCGGTCGTCATGAAAGAGCGCTGCCCGTGATCCGCAGGAATCTGCTGACGAACGAACCGATCGTCTTCGCTCCATCGCGCGCTTCGCGGCCGCATGCGTTCAGCGGTGATGCGACGGAGATCGTCTGCCCGTTCTGCCCCGGCAACGAGCACGAGACGCCGCCGGAGCTCGCGCGGATCGGCGATCCGTGGCGCGTGCGGGTCTTCCCCAACAAGTACCCGTCGGTCGACGACGCGGAGGTGATCGTCGAGTCGTCGGAGCACGACGCGTCGTTCGACTCGATCGCGCATGCGGAGGATGTGGTGGCGACGTACCTCGAGCGGTATCGCGCTCACGCGAGCGCGGAGTACGTCGCGGTCTTCAAGAACGAAGGCGAGCGCGCCGGCGCGTCGATCCCGCACGTCCATTCGCAGGTGATGCCGCTCGACTTTACGCCGCCCCGCATTGCACGCGAGGCGGAGGCATTTCGCGATGATCACTGTCCACTGTGCGATGACGCCGCCGGCGAAGTGATCGGCGAGAGTGAGTCGTTCGCCTGGCTCGCGCCTTACGGGTCGTCGATGCCGTATCAGCAGTGGCTCGTGCCGCGCGAGCATCACAACGAGATGAGCGGCGCCGCCGCGGGCGAGCTCGCGGCGTGGCTGCAACGTTCGGCCGCGAAGATGCGCGAGCTGGCGCCGGCATTCAACTGGGCGTTCGTCAACTTTCCGCGGCACCAACGCGCGCACTGGTATGTCGACCTCTTCCCTCGCCTGACGGCCATCGCCGGTTTCGAGCTCGGAACCGGCACGTTTGTTGAGATCATCGATCCCGCCGCCGCGGCGCGGCACTTTGGCAGCTGATGATCCCTCTCCGAGACGACAATCCCCGCCGTTCGGTGCCGGTCGTGACGTACGCGCTGGTCGCGCTGAACGTGCTCGGATTCCTCTGGGAGCTGTCGCTCGGAGCCAACCTCGATCGCGCGCTCTTCGCCGTCGCCTTCATCCCCGCGCGCTTCTGGGTACCGGGCTACTGGGTGAACGACGTCGTCACCATCATCGCATCGATGTTCCTGCACGGCGGCTTCCTGCACATCGGCAGCAACATGCTCTACCTCTGGATCTTCGGCGACAACGTCGAGGATCGTCTCGGCAAGTTCCGTTACATCGTTTTCTACTTTGCGTGTGGCTTCCTGGCGACGTACGCACACGCCTTCTTCAGCCCCACCTCGAACATCCCGGCCATCGGCGCTTCCGGCGCGATCGCGGGCGTGCTCGGCGCCTACCTGATCCTCTACCCGCACGCGCGGGTGATGACCCTCATCCCGATCTTCTTCATCATCACCGTCCGCGAGATCCCCGCCGTGATCATCCTCGGCATCTGGTTCGTCCTGCAGATCTTCAGCGGCGTCGGATCGCTCGGCGTCCGCGACGCGCAGGACATGGGCGGCGTCGCCTACTGGGCCCACATCGGCGGCTTCGTCGCGGGAATGGCGCTGATCTTCCTCCTCGGCGGCAAGCGCCGCGTGCAGAGAGCGCAGCAACCGCCGCCGCCGTGGTGGTATCAGCGCTAAGCAGAACGCACGCACTTGACCACGGATGAGGGAACGACGGGAGGCCTCCGGCGGCCGGGCCGCGGGCCCGGACCCATTGGTTGGCCTAGCCTCCGCGACACAGACTCGTATCTCGCGACAGAGTGTCGCGGAGGCTAGGCCAACCAACGGGGTCCGGGGCCGATGGCCCCGGCCGCCGGAGGCCCCCCGTCGTTCCCTCATCTGTTGGTGAAGTGAGCACTCTGCTGAGTGTGATCTGACAGTCCAGAGCCGTTCTACCGCCAGACCTTGAGGCTCGGCCACAACTCCGCGAGCGGTTTCCTGAGCCCCGTGCAGTAGAAGATCGGGCCGTTCTCCTCCGGCATGGCGTATGGGTGCGAGCGTTGCGCGACGACCTGCACCGTGGTCCAGTCGTTCGGGTCGGTCTCGTCTTCGATGAGGATCACCGATTCGCCGGTGTAGCCGCGGTAGCCCCAGCCCCAGTAGCTCTGGTGGGCGGAGATGGCGGGCGGGAGGCCGTACTTTTTCCCATAGAAATCGATCGCGGCGGCTTCGCCGTAGTTGCTGCCGACGATGGCGGTCTTCGCGCGTACGTCCGGCGGCAATGAGTGGTAGAACTTCGCGACCTTCTCGACCATCTCTTTCCATCCGAACTGATCGGCAAAGAGCTGCGGCATCTCGGAGGTATGCGAGACCTCGGCGTGCGCCGGCTCGATGCCGAGCGCGCGCTGGTATGCGAGGTAGCGCTGCGGCGGGAGGATGGGGGTGGCGAGCGGCACCGCCATCGCGCCGCCGGCGATCACGAGCACGAAGGCGATCACGCTGGCGAGGCGCGAGCGGGAGATCCAGATCGCGCCGGCGGCGAACAGCATCGGGTAGATCGGTGCGACGTAGTAGTCCTTGGCCTGGAGCCAGATGAAGGTCGCGAGGACGATCACGTACGTCCAGCCGAGGATCCGGTAACGCGGCGTGCGGAAGAGCCAGATCAGCCCCGCGATCCAGACCGGTGCGGCGAAGGGATGGAGCATCATCGCCTGCAGCTTCAGGAAGTCGAGCGGGCCGTAGACGACGTTCTTGCCGCTGTTCTTCACGTTCGCCAGCAACTCCAGCGTCGGAAAGCCGTGCTGCCATTGCCAGAGGATGTTTGGCAGGAAGAGGAGCACCGCCAGCACGCCGCCGAGATAGATCCAGGGGCGCGCCAGCGAACGGCGCAGCGGCGTGAGGAGAAGCGCGACGGTGAGCGCGAAGCCGAGGAAAACCATCGAGTGCTTGTTCTGCAGGCCGATACCGGCGAGCACGCCGAAGAGGAGCCAGAGCTTCTCGCTGCCGCCGTTGGCGATCTCGATCACGACCAGGATGCAGGCGAGCCAGAAGAGGTGCTCGGCGGCGTTCATGGAGAGGATCGAGTCGATGCCGAGGTAGATCGGGGCGAGCAGCACGGCGGTGCAGGCCAGCGCCTGCGCGGCGCGGTTGCCGCCGAGGCGTGCCGTGATGACGCCCGTCAGGACGATGCGCGCGGTACCGAAGACGACGGCCAGGAAGCGGAAGCCGCGCAGGCCGAAACCGTGCGAGAGCCACTCGCCGAAGCGCGCGTAGAGCGCGACCAGCGGCGAGTGGTCGACGAAACCCCAGTCGAGGTGGTGGCCGCACGCGATGTAGTAGAGCTCATCGCGAAAGTACGAATAGAAGCCGCTCGCGTACAGCGCGAAAACGAACTTCACGCCGGCGAGAGCGAGGATGAGCGGCCAGTGCGGACGACGATCAGACGACATCCGCTTCACTACGGCGCGTTACGACACGAGTTTTCCGAAGAAGCGCTCCAGCAGGTCGTACGCCTGGCGCAGCGACTCACTCGGCGAACGCAATTCGGCGAACGCTTCACGGTAGATCATCCCGACGCGCGGGTAGTTCCGCTCGCGCAGACCGAAGACCACCTCGCGCAGCGCCTCCGCTTCCGCGGCCGCGAGCTCGGGACGGGCCACTTCGCGCTCGAGCAGCGCCTGCGCCTGACGGGCCGGCTCTTCATCCTGCGGGACCGGCGTGTTGCCGCTCGAGGTGATGGCCGGGACCTTCATGGTGGTGGGACGCGGATCGGCGTGAATGTCAACGGAGCCGGGCAGCTCTTTCAGCTGCGGGCTGAACTTGCCCATCATGAAGAAGAGCTCTTTCTCGTTCGCGAAGTTGCCGACCAGGCGGGCGCTCTTGGCGAGCTCGAGATGCTCCGACTCCTGCAGCATGATGAAGGCGCGGGCGCGGTCTTCGAGGGCGATCTTCTTCGCGTGCACTTTCCACGCGGTGAGCGTGCCCTGGATGAAACAGGCCTGCCCGGCGCGGATGCTCACCGCTTCCACGGTGACGTTCTCTTCAATGCGGATCGAGCCGTTGGTCGATTCGATCTCGGAGTAGTTGCCGGAGTTCTGGATGACGAGGTTACCGGGGGTCTTGATGGAGAGCTGTCCGTGCGCGTTGACCCGGATCTCGGTCCCGCGCGGGATGATCATCGTCGGGAAATTGGCCTGCTCGGCGGTGGCACTCATCACAACCTCCTCTTCCCACTCTTCCTGCCACTGTCCGCCATACCGGTGAAGGTCGACGGTAACGGATCGAAGTCTTTGTAGTCCTTCGAGGTACGCGCGCGCATCAGGAGCACCGCTTCGTTGCTCCACTGATGATTGAGGATGTAGATGCGCGGGTCGATCGGCACGTAGGTGCCGGGCGCTTCGAGGTCGCTGCGGACCTCGTAGTGCAGATGCGCGTTCGTGCTCCAGCCGCTGTTGCCGACCGTGGCGATGACGTCGCCCTGCTTCACGGTCTGGCCGGTCGCCACCTTTACCTCGTCGCAATGCGCGTAGATGGTGATGAAGCGGTCGGCATGCTTGAGCACCACGACATTGCCGAAGCGCCACCAGGCGACGCTCTGGCGCAGCGGGTATCTGCCGGCGAACGTGACCACGCCGTCGGCCGTCGCGTAGATCGCGGTGCCGGTCGGTGCGGAGAGGTCGAGGCCTTTATGGAAGTCGGTGTGCCGCGTGAACGGCGAGACGCGATTGCCGAACGGCGACGTCAGCACGAACTGGTCGGACGGCACCGGGAGGATCGACGGGGTATGACGTACGATCTCGGCGTTCGCCGCTTCGTACTGCGTGAGGAGGTCGAGCTGCAGCTGCAGCCGCTCCATGGCGTTCTTGAGCGAGAGCTCGCGGCGCCGTGCATCATCGAGCGCCTCGTCCGGCGCGTCGGCTTTGCGCGTCGGCGTGGAGAAGCCGCCCTGTCCCAGCGTGCGCTGCAGGCCATAAACGGTGATCAGCTTTTCGACGCGGATGCGCTGCTCTTCGAGGCTGCGCTCCAGCGACGACATCTGCACGACGTTCTCGCGCAGACGCTCGCGCTGGATGTCGCGCTCCTGCCGCTGCTGGTTGAGGAAGTTCGTTTTGTAAACGCGGCGGATGACCGTCGGCGCCGCGGCCATCGAGCCGATCAGCCCACCCAGAACGATGGAGAGCGCAATGATCCCGACCACGACCCGACGACGGTCGAAGAAGAAGTACCGCACGCGGCGACGAATGTCGCTGGGGTGGATCTGGATCTCGATCATGAGCGTTGAACCGCGTGGGTGACGCGGGTCTGGCAATATAACACGACGGCGGTGCACAGGAACCGGTGCAGGGCATTGGACGACCGGGGGCCTCCAGCGGGCGGGTGCGACCGGCGGCGCTTGTTGGCCCAGCCTGCACCACGGGCGGAAGCGCGCCTACCGTGCCGTCTTGCGCGGCAGAACTGCCGGTCTCCTCGGCTCGAGCCGGACCACGCGCTCCTTCATCTCTTCCTGAAGTTCGCGGACGTGCTCCAGAAATCCGCTCATACCGCCGTGCTCTTCGAGCAGGCGTTCTCGGGTCCGATGAACTTCTTCGACAATCGGGTCGTCGATCATGGTCAATCTTCCGTCAGTTCCGGCGGCGTGCAGACGAATGGCGGTTCGTATCCAGCACGCTCGCAGACAGCGTAAACCTTTGGGAGCGTCACCGCATTCGCGATGTGCTTGCAATTCCAACTGATGAGGTAGTCCATCCCGTTTACCGCCGCTACAGCAATGTGGAGCGCATCGATCGCGGCTTTGCGAGGAATGCCGGTGCTGCGGAGGATCTCCTGCTGAAGCATTTCCGCCTTGTCGGTGACATCGAGCAGAGTCAGTTCATGCAGCAAGCGAGTCCGTTCCGCCGCAAGGTCCACATTACCGTCGTTGACTTCCGCGAGAACAACCGCGGACGCGAATAGATCGAACGCATTGCGCCGTTCAGCCCACCATCGCCTCGTGAACTCCTGATTCCCCGCCACAAACAGGTTGTGCTGATTCAGCCGCCCGACCAGGTAACTGATGATCGTCGTCTCGACGTAGACGCGCGGCTTCACGCCGTCAGGTTAACGCGCGGCGTCGTTCGCGTCGATCACCGGCTGCGCGCGTCGTTTGAAGATGCGCCGCACGATACGCGGCAGCAGCATCAACGCCAGCAGCAGCAACAGCACCATCGACAGCTTGCGCAGCGCGTCGGCCTGGGTCATCGAGCCGTTGAACAGAGCGTCCGCGCAGTAGGCGAAGACGAACATGGCGGGGGTGATGCCGATCAGGGTGGAGAGGAGAAAGTCGCGGTACTTCACCGAGGTCACGCCGGCGCCGTAGTTGACGACCGCGAACGGGATGCCGGGGATGAAGCGGATGGCCAGGAGGCTCGAGAAGCCGGCGTGGTCCATCTGCTTCGCGACCATTCTTCCGATTTTGCCGAAGCGGTCGAGGAGGCCTTCGCCGATGAAACGGGAGAGGTAGAACGACGCCGACGCGCCGAGAAGGCCGGCGACGATGGAGTAGATGCCGCCGAGGAGCGTGCCCCAGATAAAACCGGCGCTGATGACGAAGACGCTGGCCGGCAGGGCGAAGATGCAGCCGGCGGCGAAGGCGAGCGCGAAGAGGATGGGGCCGTACCAGACGCCCCTCACCTGCTCGACGGCGGTGCGGACGTTCTCGCGCGTGAGGTGCTCGCGCAGCGGCGAGAACCAGATCGCGGTCACGGCCGCGACGAGGATCACCGCGACGACGATCTTCAGGATCGTACGGCGCGGCATCAGTTCTTGGCCCGCTCGACCTCGACGACGTTGTTCGAGTACGTCGCGAGCTGCAGGTTCATCGTGCGCAGGACGACCTTGAACGCTGTCGAGCACTCCACCTCTTTGAAGTAGAAGCTCCCGCTGCCGGTGACGTCGGGATCGATGATCAGGTTCTTGATCCCGCACTGCTTCTGCATCTCTTTGAGGACGACACGCGCTTCGGCGTCCTTGACGTCGAGCGTGACGCTTTTCGCCTTCCCGGCCGCCAGGGCGGAGAGCGGGAAGACGAGGGAGACGATCAGCAGAAGGGCGAGCTGTTTCACGCGAGGCTCTCGACGATCATGGCGATGCCCTGGCCGCCGCCGATGCAGGCCGAGGCGAGGCCGTAGCGCTGCTTGCGGCGGCGCAGCTCGTAAAGCAGCGTGATCAGGAGACGGGTGCCGGATGCGCCGAGCGGGTGACCGAGGGCGATCGCGCCGCCGTTCACGTTCAGCTTCTCCTTGTCGAGGTCGAGCTCCTTCGCCACGGCCAGGATCTGGCCGGCGAACGCTTCGTTGATCTCGATCAGGTCGATGTCGTTCAGCGACATGCCGGCCTTCCTGAGCGCGGCTTTCGTCGCGGAGACCGGGCCGATGCCCATCACTTCCGGATCGCAGCCGGTGATGCCCCAGCTCACGATGCGGCCGAGGGGCTGCTTGTTCTTCGCCTTTGCTTCGTCGGCGGTCGTGACGACCACCATCGCAGCGCCGTCGACGATGCCGCTGGCGTTGCCGGCGGTGACGAAGCCGTCTTTGGCGAAGGCGGGGCGCAGCCTGGCTAGACCTTCCATGGTGGTGTCCGGGCGCATGTGGTCGTCGCTCGAGAAGAGCTCACCTTTGCGGCCGACCGGCACGGCCACCATCTCGTCTTTGAGGCGGCCCGACTTCTCGGCCGCGGCGGCGCAGGTCTGGCTGCGCAGCGCGTACTCGTCCTGCGCTTCGCGCGAGATGTCGTACTTGCGGGCCAGGTTGTCGGAGGTCTGGGCCATGTAGAGGCCGGCGTAGGTGTCGAGCAGCGCCACCATCAGGGAGTCTTCCATGTTGCCGGCGCCGAGCTTGAGGCCTTTGCGCGCGCCGCGGATGACGAACGGCGCCTGCGACATGTTCTCCATGCCGCCCGCGAGCACGGTGGTCGCTTCGTCGAGCTGGATCTGCTCGGCGGCACTGACGACCGACTGGATGCCGGAGCCGCAGAGGCGGTTCACAGTCAGGGCGGGGACTTCCTTCGGGACGCCGGCTTTGAGGCCGACGTGGCGCGCACCGTAAATCGCGTCGCCCGAGGTCTGCAGGGCATTGCCGACGATCACGTGCTGGACTTCTTCGGGGGCGAAGCCGCTGCGCGAGAGAGCTTCCTTCGCGGCAATGGAGGCGAGGTCGATCGCGCTGATGTCACTGAACTGGCCGTTGTACTCCGCCATCGGCGTACGTGCGCCGTCGACGATCACGATGTCTTTCAAGTGGACTCCTTCTTATTCGCTCCGCCGTACTAACGCCCGGCGCGGCGATCATATTCGTAACGCGCGAGCCAGCCGATGCCGGCCAGCTCGACCAGGGTCATCCAGGCGCTCCCCTCGATGCCGAACTCGCCGCCGGTCAGCCACTCCGGGCCGCTGCCGAGCTCCACGAAGACGGTCTGCGCCGATTCGTAGCCGCTCACCTCGTGGCCGATGATCGGACCGCTCATCAGGTTCCACGCCAGATGGAGGCCGATCGGCAGCCAGAGCCGCTCGTGGCGTGCGTACGCAAGCCCCAGCAGCACGCCGCCGAGGACGATGTTGGCGAGTCCGAGCGGCGTCACGCCGGGGTTGCGGGCGTGCAGCCCCGCGAAGAGGACCGCCACGAAGAGAATCGCGAAGAGGCGGTGCCAGCGGAAGAGTTTCTGGAACGGATAGCCGCGGAAGAGGAGCTCTTCATGGAGCACGGCCGGAAGGAAGACCAGCATCAGCTCTCCCCACGGAAAACCGCGGCCCGGCTGGTGATACACGTCGGTGGAGAGGATCACCAGGACGGCGGCCGCTCCGACGAGCACGGTGCCCATAAACACGCCGGACAACGTCTCCCGCAGAGCAACGAGCGGCGCCGCGGCCAGGCCGAGGCTCCACCTCCCCCGCTCCCAAACAGCGATCGTGAAGACGGTGGCGATGATCACGCCCACGAGCGGTCCGAAGAAGCCGAATGAGAGCCGAAACCAGGCGAGCCCGAGGGTTATGGCAACATAGACGGACACAAAGATGGCGAGAGGCGCGATCAGGCGGTCGAGGTTGACCAGCCAGTGAGTACGCGCCGGCGAGGAGGGCTCATGCGGAATCGAGCTGGCGACGTGGCCGCCCTGCTGTTGCGGATCGCGGGCGGGCTGATCTTCCTGCCCCACGGCTGGTCGAAGATCGGCGGGGACGGCGCTGCCGCTTTCGCCGGCGACATGGCTGCTTACGGCATTCCCCCCTTCCTCGGCTACGTCGCCGCCTGGGCCGAGCTGGCCGGCGGGGCGATGCTGGTCGTCGGGCTGCTCACGCGGATCGATGCGTTCCTCCTCGCCTGCACGATGTTTGTGGCGACGTTCATCGTGCAGTTGCCTGATGCCTTGTACGAGGTTCCGGCGGGATCGATCAAGTTGTTTGCTGCGGTGAGGGGGATCGAACTGCCGCTGGCGATGTTCGCGATCTGCGCGTCGCTGGTGCTGACGGGGGGCGGACGGGTCTCGCTCGACTGGCTGATCGGCGAGCTTTTCGCCAAAAGAAAAGCGGCGGCCGAAGCCGCCGCTGTTCCGACTTGATCGTGTGTGAGCTTACTGCCCGAGACTGGCCGCGCTCGGACCGCCCATCGGGTCCTCGACGATGATGCCGATGTTCCGCGCGCCGCTCTGCCGAGCGAGGTCGAGGAAGCGCATCGTCGTCTCGTAATCGACGTCGCGGCTGCCGGAGAAGAAGACCATCTTCGACGAGTTCCCGCGGAGGATCTCGCGGATCCGGTTCGGGAAGTTGGCCAGAGGCACGTCTTCTTTGTTGATCATCACGCGATCCTCGGGAAGAAGACGGAGAACGATCTGATCCTGCACCACGGACGGAGGGAGGTTCGTGGGTGCCTTGGGCGGAACCTTCACCAGGTAGCCCATCTGAACGACCGGCGTGATGACCATGAAGATGATGAGGAGCACGAGAACAACGTCCACCAGAGGTGTGACGTTGATGTCTGAATTCATGCTACCGCTGCCACCGACTTGCATCTGACTATGTCTCTCCCTGGGATTTTTTCGGCTGCGAAATGAGGCCGATGTCGTTGAAACCGACCTCGCGGCAGGCCTTCATGACATCGAGAACGTCCCCGTATTTCACGAGCCTGTCGCCTTTCACGGCGATCTCTCGATCCGGCGTGCGTTCGTGAATCTCCTTGAGT
Organism: Thermoanaerobaculia bacterium; assembly: GCA_036398925.1. Lineage (GTDB taxonomy): Bacteria > Acidobacteriota > Thermoanaerobaculia > Gp7-AA8 > Gp7-AA8 > DASWOB01. The sequence goes on along the minus strand of DASWOB010000012.1, from coordinate 13,527 downwards.
GACGACTCCACCTGGTCTTTGCGGACGACGTTCGGACCGAGATAGACCGAGCCGTCAGCTTTGACCGAGATCTGCAACTGCTTCTCGGTGTCAGGCGTCTTCTCCGGATCTTCGGTGACCGGCAGGTTCACCGGCACACCTTTCTGGAGCATGGGCGTGACGACCATGAAGATGATCAGCAGCACCAGGCAGACGTCGACAAGGGGCGTGACGTTGATGTCCGACGTCAGCGCCGCATGCGACAGTTTCGTGAGCGAGCTACCCGACAGCCTTTTCATTCGTGCCCGCTTCCCTCATGAAGTAGATCGCCATCTCCGAACCCGAGTTGGACATCTCGACGGTGAAGCGGTCGACGCGGTTCTGGAAGTAGTTGTAGGCCCACACGGCCGGGATGGCCACGAGAAGGCCGCCGGCGGTGGTGAGAAGCGCTTCCGCGATACCAGCCGAAACCGAGGCGATACCGCCGCCGGAGGTGGCCATACCCTGGAACGCGCGAACGATACCCATGACCGTGCCGAACAGACCGACGAACGGCGCGGTGGCGCCGATGGTGGCGAGAACGCCGAGGTTCTCCTTCAGCTCCGCGACGGTGATCATGGCGGTGCGGTCCATGCCCTGACGGGCCGCTTCGACGGCGAGCTCGGGGTTGCTGATGCGCTTGTCGCGGCGCGAAGCCTCGAACTCGAGCAGACCGGCCGCGATGACCTTGGCCAGGTGGCTCTGCTTGTACTTCTTGGTGATCTCGATGGCCTGACCGTACTCACCCTTGGTGAGCAGGTTGGACAGCGCGCCGAGCAGACGGAGCGACTCGTTCTTCGCTTTCGAGAAGACGTAGTAGCGCTCGATCATGACCCAGAGAGAGTAGATGGACATGATGGCCATGATGACTACGACGGCCTTGCCGACGAAACCCATCTCGTTCCAGAGATGGCCCAGAGACATATTCATTGCAAATCCCTCCTGATTGCGGGCCGCGAGAGAACGGCCCTGTTTGCTTTAGTTCAGCTTGAAGTTGACTGTGAGGTTGAAGATGACGTCGACCGGCTGGCCGTTGAGCGTGCCGGGCTTGAACTTCCAACGCTTCACCGCGTCCGCGGCGGCCTGATCGAGGCCGAACGGCAGCGGCTTGAGCACCTTGACGTCGCGAACGTTGCCGCTCTTGTCGATGACGCACTCGACGATGACGATGCCGGAGATGCGCGCCTTGCGGGCCACTTCCGGATACGTCGGCTCGACACGGCTGATCACCGTCGGCGCCTTGACGTCACCACCGACGCGCAGCGGCGCTTCCTGCTTCGGAGGAGGAGGAGCGGTGTCGGTCATGACGCCACCGACCACGCCGCCGACCACGCCGCCAGGTACGCCGCCTGCGACACCACCTTCGACGCCACCTTCGACACCCTCGTCCGACGACGTGGCCGGACCGGGATCGGCGGCAACGGGACGGATTTCGTCAGGCACCTGCGTGGGGGCGAGGTTCTGGATGTCGCGCGGAACTTCGACTGGACGCACCTGCGTCTGCGTCGGGGTGGACGCCGCGCGTGGCGGAGGGGGAGGAGGAGGAGGAGGGGGCGGAGGGGCCGCCGCCACCGAATACTGGGCGACCTGCGCCGGAGAGTTCTCCGGGAACTCGATGTTCCAGACAGCGCCGAAGATGATGCCGGCGATGACGATGGCGTGAAGGCCGAGAGAGACCGGCAGGGTCAGGTACTTCTGGAGGCCGATCTTCTGCTTTTTCGATTCGACGACTGTGGTTTCGAACATGTGCTTGACGTCCCGTTAGCTCTGCTTCGGAGCAGCCGCCGGTGCAGCCGCGGCAGCCTTTCTCTTCTTCACGATCTCGACCGCCTGATTGCGGACCTGATCCGCCTGGGCGATCAGCGCCTGCTGCGCGGCGGGATCGGGTTCGACCGTGGCCTGCTGGCGGAGCAGCAGGTTGAGATAGACCAGCGCCTCGAAGTACTCCTTGTTCATCTGCGTAGCTCGGAGCAGCGATCGCTTCCCCTTCTCGATGATGGCCATGCGCTCGGCCAGGTCAGCCGGCGGGTTCTTGGCCACCTTCTCGTAGCAGACCACACCAAAGGTGTAGAAGGCTTCGGGATTCTTGGAGTCGAGGAGGGTGATCTTCTCGTACCAGTTCAGCGCCTCCGCGAAGTTGCCCTGCTTGGCGTAGAGAGTGGCCACCGAACGGACGGCATCGATGTCTCTGGGGTGCGTCTTCAGCCATTCGCGGAAGAAGTTGATCGCTTCCGTGGTGCGGTCGGCGTTGAGATAGAGGTTGATCAGCGCTTCACGCGCGATCTGATCCTCCGGACGCTTCTTCAGGTACTTCAGAAGCTCCACCACCGCCGCGTCGGCCGTCTTCGCGTTCGCGGGGGACTTGTCCTCCGGCGTGTAGAGACCGATCAGCGAATAGCCGATCAAGCGATCGAGCTCCGGAAATTTCACCGGTTCGATTTCCCGCGCCCTGCGGTATGCCTTGAGGGCGGCTGCATAGTCCTCTTTCGCGTACGCGTCGTTCGCGTCACGAATTGCCATGCGCGCCTGAACCTGCTGGCATGAAACGAGGGACAATAGGGAAAGAGAAAGTGCCGCAAGAAGGCACAACTTCTTTTTCATGTGAATCCGAACTCCCTGATGAGTGATGGCAGACGTTTGCAGGGCGCTGTTGGTCTGGCTGATTCCCCGGGCCCGCGTCAGGCAATGGCCAGCGAATATACAGATCGACATATGCACCGTCAACCTAATTCGTAACACCTGAAACCGAAAGTTTTAGCCGAAAAACTTTACTCAAAAAAACATTACTGAAACGGCTCTTTTGCGCCCAAAAACAAGGGCTTGTGTGACTTCGACACCCGCCGCCGCGGAAAGGAAACCGCTACCGAAAATATGTACTGAAAGTCACCATTCGTGGTCGCACCGCGACGACCGTCAGTAGGTCGGTTTCCACTCCGCCGTCAGCTCGCTGATCGCCGACCAGAGCTCCGGAAACAACGGCTCGCGCGTCCCCGCGTCGAGCTGAGCCGCCGGCACCCCCTTCAGCGACATGACCCGGTCGCCGATAATGCGGAAAGCGAGCCGCATGTGGGTGTACCGCCACTTCAGGAACGCCTCGTCGTAGTCCATCAGCCCCTGCAGCAGCCGGAAGAGCTCGTCGTGATCCCTCGGCGCACGCTGGACGTCCATCACCCCGACGCCCCGGCTGGCCAGCACTGCCTGAAATTTCGGCCATAGGCGCTTTCCGACGGTCAGCAGCCGGTTGAACCCCGGTGACTCCTGCCCGCTCCCCCGCCCGAGCGAGCTGGTGCGGATCACGTGATAGTCGCGCGGCGCCATCGTCTCCACGATCTCGATCTGATTGCGCAGCAGGTCGATGATCAGCCGGCAGCGATGCAGGAGGTGCGAGGCCGGATTGAGCTCCCCGGCATCGAGGTACTGCCCCACCCGCTCGATCTCGTAGTCGACGTGGTGCAGCATCAGCTCGGCCGACTGGTGTGTGACCTGGAAGAGGCGCTCCTCCGGATGGGAGAGCTGGTCGAGATCCTTCTGCAGCTCGAGCAGCTCCGGAACCCGGACGTAGCGCTCGTAGTCGGTGTTGCCTCGGCCTTCGAGGATCGGTCCTGTATGCGGCATAGCGGCGCGGATGATACAGCCGCGAGCGTCTAAACCAACTCCAGGATATGACCCAGCTTCGTCTTCTTCGCTTCGAGGTACTTGCGCGTCGTCTGGGACGGCGCGATCTCGAGCGGCACACGCTCGACGATCTGCAGGCCGAAGCCTTCGATCGCCACGAATTTAGCCGGGTTGTTGGTGATGAGGCGGATCTTGCGGACGCCGAGGTCGCGGAGGATCTGCGAGCCGGTTCCGTAGTCGCGGATGTCGGGGGCGAACCCCAGCTTCGCATTCGCCTCGACGGTGTCGTCACCCTCGTCCTGCAGCTCGTAGGCGCGCAGCTTGTTGATCAGGCCGATGCCGCGCCCTTCCTGCAGGAGGTAGAGCACGATTCCCTTCCCCTCACTGGCGATGAGCTCGAACGCTTTCTCCAGCTGATCGCCGCAGTCGCAGCGCATGGAGTGGAAGACGTCGCCGGTCAGGCACGAGGAGTGGACGCGCACCAGCACCTCGTCGTCCTCGGTGACCTCGCCCATGACCATCGCGACGTGCTCTTCGCCGTTGATGTCGCTCTTGTAGGCGTGCACGCGGAACTCGCCGTACTCGGTCGGCAGGACCGGCTTGGCGAGGCAGTGCACGTGCTTCTCGGTCTGCATCCGGTACTGGATGATGTCGGCCACCGAGATGATCTTCAGGCCGTGCTTGAGGGCAAAGTCCTTGAGGTCCGGCAGCCGCGCCATGGTGCCATCCTCGTTCATGATCTCGCAGATCACCGAGGCGGGGGTCATGCCGGCGATGGCCGCGAGGTCGACCGAAGCCTCGGTCTGACCGGCGCGCTTGAGCACTCCCCCCTTGCGCGCCCGCAGCGGAAAGACATGCCCCGGCCGCGCCAGGTCGAGCGGCCGGGTCTTCGGATCGATCGCCACCCGCACGGTCTCCGCGCGATCGAACGCGGAGATGCCGGTGGTCACGCGGCCCCGCGCCTCGATCGAGACGGTGAAGGCCGTCCCGAACGTGGCGGTATTGTTCTCCACCATCAGCGGCAGATCGAGCTCGGCGCAGCGCTCCTCGGTCAGCGCCAGGCAGATCAACCCGCGGCCGTACTTGGCCATGAAGTTGACCGTTGCCGGGGTGACCTTGTCGGCGGCAATGCAGAGGTCACCCTCGTTCTCGCGGTCCTCGTCGTCGACGATGATCACGAACTCACCGCGGCGATAGAGCTCTGCTGCTTCTTCGATCGTGGCAAACGGCATGGGGCGTTCCTGGAACAAAGTCTACTCGACGATCTTGAACGTCTCTTTGAGATCGTAGGTCTGATTGGTGGTGAGGTCCTTCACTTTCACGGTGATGGAGTAGTCGCCCGGCTTGAACGTGGCCAGCGGAATCGAAGCGCCGACGGCGTAGTGACCGGCCACACCCTTGAGCTCGCGGGCTGGCGTCTCTTCCGACGGCGCCGCCATCTTCACGCTCTTCCCTTCCGTCGTCTTGCCCGCCACGGTCAGCGCGACGGTGAGCTTCGGCAGGTTCGTGGCCGGATCGAGGGCCGGGTTGCGCAACTCGAAGAAGTACCAGAGCTCGTCCGATTTGCGGAACAGGCGATCCGACTTCGGCACGACCTTGATGCCGCCGAAGGCGAACGGATCGGTCGGACGCTGCGCCGTCTCCAGCGGATAGACGTTGTTCGAGAGCATCAGCTTCGAGAAGCCGACGTCTTCCTTCTTCAGCCCGGCGATCTCGAGATCGGAGGCGACCACCGAGACCGGCTTGCCCGCAACCGCGAGTCCGAACGTCCCTTTGTACTTGCCGGGTGCGAGAGTCAGCGACTTGGCGACGAAGCGGTCATCCTTCGAAGCGGCGAGCATCGCCTCTTCCTCGAACGCCACCACTTCCCCATTCGCCCCCTTCACCGAGCCGAAGAACGTCACGTTGGCGTCGGCCGGGACGCTGGAGCCTTTCGGAACGAACAGCTGCACCGGCACGAAATGCTCTCCCTCGGCGGTGATGAACTCACCGTACGAGAGCTGGGCGCCGTTCGCTTCGGCCGCGGCGGCGTCGACCGCCGCACGAATGGCCGGGGTGACGATGCCAGCTGCAACCGGCGCCGGAGCGGCGACGACCGGAATGGCCGCGGCGGGGATGGTGAACGTCGGCACCGCCTTCAGATCGGGCTGCGCGACGAACGACTGCGCCACGTGGTTGAACACGGCGCCGTGATCGGTGCGGCCGCTGCGCTCGAGCTTGAACTCCTTGGTCCCGTACTGGTCGATGAACACCAGCTCCACCTCGGGCGTCCCGAGCTGAATGCGCGTCTTCTGCTGCTCGTAGGTCCAGACCTCGCGCGGGCTATTGCCCTGGGCCGAGGCCGTCGTGGCCGAGTTCAGGTCGGTCGGCATGCCCGACTCCGGCCCCTGGATCGTGCCGCCGGGCGAGACCGTGCGCTGCACGTTGGTCGGCGCACCGATGGCGATGAAGACCTTGCCGCGGTCGGTCAGCGAGCCCTTGACCTTGTTCGCGGCGTAGCGCTTGTCGGCCAGCTCCACGCGCTGGTTGTAGCCCTCGAGGAACTCGTTCTCCGGGGTAGCGGGGGTCGGATCGCGGCGCGCCCAGAAGAGATCGATGAATGCCTGCGCTTCCGCGTCGGTCCTGACGTTCTTCCAGGCGGCCTGCTCGTCCTTCGTGAGAAGGAACTGGGCCGGTCCTTTTGCGAAATCGGCGTACTTCGGTGACAGCGCGGCGAACGCGCCGGTGGTGACGGAGAGCGCGATGAGCGCGGCGGTGATCGTTTTCTTCATCAATTTTCCCTGGCTATCCGACGACGCGGAATCGCTCTTTCAGCGTGTACGACGATTTGCGGACCGTGTCCGTGACCTTGATGGTAAACGTGTATTCGCCCGGCTTGAAGGTGGCGAGCGGAATCGAGCTGCCGATGCCGTGGTGCCCCGGGACCCCTTTCATCTCAGGCGCCTCGACCTCGCGCGGCGGCGCGGTGATGCGGACCGGCTTCCCGTCCGCGGCCGTCCCCTCGACGTCGATCTTCACCTGGATGCGCGGCTGCTTCAGCTCATTCAGGCCGGGATTGCGCAGCTCGAGAAAGTACCAGAGCTCGTCCGACGTGCGGAACAGGCGGTCGCCCTTCGGCACCACCTTCACGCCGCCGAACGAGTACGGATCGGTCGGCGACTGCTGGCTGGTGAGTGGATAAATGTTGTTGGAGAGAATGAGCGGCGACGTCGCGACAGCCTCTTGATCGAGCGCCGTCAGCTCGAGGTCGACGCCGACCAGCGCCACCGGCGTCGTTCCCTCGGCCAGCCCGAACACCGCGCGATGCTTCCCCGGCGGCAGGGCGGTCAGCGAGCGCTCGATGAACGCATCGTCCTTGGTGATGGCCAGCTTCGACGGCTGTTCGAAGGTGAGGAGGCTCTTCCCTTCCCCGTCGATGACCACGCCGAAGAAGGTCACGTCGCGTGAGGTGGTGATCCCGGCCGAGCGCGGAACGTAGAGCGACACCGGCACAAAGTGCGTGCCGCCGGCGGTGATGAACTCACCCCAGGTAGCGTAGATCTGGTGCGGGCTCCTGCCGTCCTTGCGGAATGCGTCGATCGCATCCTGCAGCGGCTTCGAAAGTTCGGTACGTGCCGGGACGGCGGTCGCGATCGCGAAGTTGCGCGGCGCGGTGAGATCGGGCTGCGTGATCTGCTTCGCCAGGAGGCGCTGCGTTGCGGTGGTCAGCTCCGCTCCGCCGCGCTCGAGTACCCAGTCGCCGCTGTTCGCGCGGTCGGTGAAGACGATCTCCGCGCGGGCGGTATCGAACAGCTCGCGCGCGACGTCCCCTTCGTACGTCCAGAGCAGCACCGACTCGGTCTCCTGCTGCAGGGTCGCCGCCGACATCGCCCGCTGCTGGCGGAGGACGCGGTCGGGCGGCCCGAGGAGGAGCAGGACCCGGCCGCGGTCTGTCTGAGAACCCTTGCGGCCGCGCGGGCCGGCGAGCTTCTCATCGGCGTAACGGATGAGCGTCTCGAAGCGGTCGCGCAGCTCGTTCTGGGGGGTGTCGGGAGTCGGATCGCGTCGCGCCCAGAAGAGCGCGACGAACGATTCCGCTTCCGCATGGGAACGGACCGCCTTCCACCGCGCGGCCTCGTCCCGGGTCATCAGGTACTGCGCGGGGCCTTTGCCCCACTCGGAGTACCTGCCGTCGAGAGCGGGAGCCGCGGTTGCTGCCGCCGCGATCAGCAGCGCGATCGCGAGGCAAAACGTCCGGACTGCTGGGAAGCGCATGCTCCCGCCCCGAACCGGCTACTGCTGGTCGAAATTCTCCATCTCGTCGTAGAGACGATCCATCTCGGCGTCGATTTCTTCCTGCTTCAGGATGCCTTTGCGCACGAGGAGCGCGGCGAGGCTGTGCAGAAGGATCCCGTTCTCGATGATCATCTGCTCGATTTGCTCGTCCTCATCCTCGAATTCGCCGTCGTTGTTCTTTTCGATATCGTCCATCCTGACCTCCTTCGTCACGCTGGTGGTGTATCACTGGCCACAGCTTCTCCGCAACCGTAAAATCCGCCGCACATGAAACGAGCTCTTGCTGTTTTCGCTTTTCTGTTCGCGGCTTGCCAGCAGCGTGAGTCCACGCCCGCTGCAAACGCAACCTCCGCGCCCGCCGCGGCGCCGTTCCGTATCGGCCTGCTCACCCCTGGCTCGATCAACGACGGCGGGTGGAACGCCATCGCCTACGAAGGGCTGCAGCGCGCCAGGTCGGAGCTCGGCGCCGAGATCTCTCACCAGGAGACGAAGACCCCGGCCGAATTCGAGGAAGGCTTCCGCTCCTACGGCGCGAAGAACTTTGATCTCGCCTTCGGCCACGGCTTTGAGTTCTTCGACCCCGCCCTGAAGCTGGCGCCCGAATATCCGAAGACGATCTTCATCACCACTTCCGGCAACAAGACCGCCGCAAACGTCGCCCCGATGGTCTTCGAGCTCGAACAGGCCACCTATCTCCTCGGCGTCATCGCCGCACGCGAATCGAAGAGCGGCAAGGCCGGCCTCGTCGGCGGGATCAACCTCCCCTCCATTGCCTCGACCTTCCTCGCTTTCAAAGCGGGCGCGCAGTCGGTCAATCCGAAGTTCGAAGTGCGCGAGATCTACACCGGCAACTTCGACGACGTCGGCGCCGCCAAACAGGCCGCCCTCTCCCTGATCAACGCCGGCTGCGACTTCCTCTTCCACCAGTCGAACGAAGCGGGCCGCGGCGTCTTCCAGGCCTGCAGCGAGCGCAACGTGCGCTGCTTCGGCTCGAACAAGAACCAGAACGATCTGGCCCCCGACGTCATCGTCGCCTCGGCCGTCCTCGACGTCCCGAGCGCCTTCCTGCACATGGCCAAACTGGTCAAAGACAAGCAGTTCACGCCGAAGGTCTACATGCTCGGCATGAACGAAGGGATCGTCTCGCTGGTCTGGAACGACGCCCTCAAGTCGCAGATCCAGCCGGCCACCGTGGCGGAGGTGGAGCGCGTCGAGAAAGAGATTCGTGCGGGGACGCTGAAAGTACCGCGCGGGTTCTGACATTCAGCTCTTAGCTGTTGGCTCTTAGCTCTTGGGGTATTCGCCGCGTGTCGCGCCTGAGACCGAGGCGCTGCTCGTGGCTAATAACCCAACAGCCAACAGCCAACAGCTAGCGAACCGCCCGCGTTCTGTTTAGTGTGTTCCGCTCGTGTTAGCCGCCCACAACATCGTCAAAGCGTTCGGTGCCACGCGCGCCGTCGATGACGCGTCGCTCCTGATCGGTCGAGGTGAGATCGTGGCCGTGGTCGGCGAGAACGGCGCCGGGAAGACCACGTTGATGCGTATCGCGGCCGGCGAGCTCTCCGCCGACAGCGGCACGGTCACGCGCGAGGGGCGCGTGGAGCTGGTGCATCAGCACTTCATGCTGGTGAGCGAGTTGACCATCTCGGAGAACCTGGCGCTCGCCCGCGGCACACGGGCCATCCGATCGCTCGCCGTCGAGGAGATCGCCGCGAGCGGCATCGCGCTCGCCGGCGTCGATCGCCGCGTGGCCGATCTCTCGGTCGGCGAAAAGTCGAAGCTCGAGCTGATCAAGGCGATCGCGAAGAACCCCTCCACGTTGATCCTCGACGAGCCGACGGCGGTGCTGACGCCGCTCGAAACCGAGGAGCTGTTCCGCGTCATGCGCCGGCTCGCCGCGGCAGGGACCGCGGTCGTCTTCATCAGCCACAAACTGCCGGAGGTGCTCGCCGTCGCCGACCGGATCGTGGCCATGCGCGGCGGGCGGGTGGTGGCGGAGCGGCTGGCGCGCGAGACGACGGCGGAGGAGCTCGCCGAAGCGATGGTCGGCGCGCGAGTGCCGCGTGCCGCGCCGCGGAGCGTTTCGGGCGAGATCGTGGCCATCGTCGGCGTGGCCGGCAACGGACAGCGCGAGCTTGCCGCGTCGTACCTGCAACGCGATCACGAGCACACCGCTCACATCCCCGAGGACCGCACGCGCGACGGCATCATCGCCGAGCTCTCGATCGCGGAGAATCTCGCGCTGACCGATCGACACTGGCGCCCGCGAGAAGCACGCCAGCGCGCGCAGCAGGCCATCGAACGCTTCCGGATCAAAGCGGAGAACGCGAATCAGAAACTCGGCTCACTCTCCGGCGGCAACCAGCAGAAAGTCATCCTGGCCCGCGAGCTGGGACGCAACCCGCGGCTGATCGTTGCCGCCGAGCCGACCCGCGGGCTCGACATCGACGCCACCCGCTTCGTCCACGACGAGCTGCGCCAGGCCGCCGCGAACGGCGCCGAGGTCCTCCTCATCACCTCCGACCTCGACGAAGCGTTCACCCTCGCCACCGCCGTCCAGGTCATCTATCGCGGCAAGCTCTCGCCGCGCATGACGCCGGAGGAAGCGCGCGAGAAGGTCGCGAAGCTGATGGCGGGCATCGAATGAAGCGCTTCGGCTTCGCGGTCGCCGCCGCTGCCTCGGCGGTGCTGCTGCTCGCGCTCTCCGGCGCCGCCTTCGGCCACTCGCCGAGAGAGTTGCTGGCGATCCTCGTCAGCGGCTCGATTGGCTCCGAGCTGGCCATCAAAGGAACGCTGCTCAAGTCGGTTCCGCTGCTGCTGACCGGGCTGGCGGTGGCGATCGCCTTTCGCGCCGGTGTCTGGAACATCGGCGCGGAGGGGCAGTTCCTGGTCGGTGCGCTCGCCGCCTTCCTCGGCGCGCGCTGGGGCGTCGTCGGAGCACTCGTCGCGGCGATGCTGGCCGGCGCGGCGTGGGGATCGCTGGCGACGGTGATGCGGCTCTGGCGCGGTGCGCCCGAGGTGCTGACGACCATTCTGCTCAACTTCACGGCCATTCATCTGCTGGGATGGAGCGTGAACGGCCCGCTGAAAGAAAGCGGCGGGCAGTACCCGCAGAGCGATGCTGTCGCCGCGACGCTCCCCCGCTACGGCGGCGTCGGCATCGCCGTCGTCGCCTGCATCGTGGCGTGGTGGTTTCTCTATCGCACGATCGCAGGCCTGCGGCTGCGGGCCACCGGCTTCAATCCGAACGCGACCCGCTGGGCAGGCATCAACGTCAACGCGCAGATCGCCCGGGCGATGGCCATCAGCGGCGCGCTGGCCGGGCTGGCCGGCGGCATCGAGCTGCTGGCTGTGACCGGACGCCTCTTCGAGCGATTCGCGGCCGGTTACGGCTACTCCGGCATCGCGGTGGCGCTCCTCGCGCAGCTGCATCCGCTCGCCACCATCGCCTCCGCCTTCTTCTTCGGTGCGCTGGTCACCGGCGCGGGCGAGCTGCAACGCACCGCCGGCATCTCCTCCGCGGTGGCGACGTTCGGGCAGGCGCTGGTCATCCTCGCGCTGCTGCTCTTCCGGGAGAAGCGCGCATGATCGACGTGCTCACGCTGACGATCGTCTTCGCCACGCCGCTCCTGCTCGCGGTCCTGGGCGAGCTGGTGGTGCAGCGCAGTGGGATGATCAACCTCGGCGTCGAAGGAATGATGCTCGTCGCCGCGATGTCGGCCATTGCCGCGGCACAAGTCAGCGGCAGCGCAACGGTCGGCATTCTCGGCGGCATCGCCGGCGCCGCGATCATGGCCGTCCTCTTCGGCCTCTTCGCGATCGTCCTGCGCGCCGATCAGATCGTGACCGGCACCGCCCTCAACCTCCTGGCCCTCGGCGTCACCAGCTTCGTCTATCGCGAGCTGCAGGGACGCCTGGTCTCGGTCAAGAGCGTCGTCCGTACCGAGGTGATCGTGTCGCTGGCGTGGATCGTCGTGCCGATCGTGCTCGGACTGCTGCTGTGGCGCAGCGCGTTCGGTCTCCGCCTCCGGGCCTGCGGCGAGAATCCTGAGGCGGCGGAAGCGGCCGGGGCGTCGGTCGCGAAGCATCGCGCCATCGCCCTCGGCATCGAGGCGGTTCTCGCCGGCCTCGCCGGAGGGTATCTTTCGCTCGTGCTCTCCAACGGCTTCGCCGAAAACATGACCGCCGGGCGCGGCTTCATCGCGCTGTCGATCGTCATCTTCGGCCGCTGGAAGGTGAAGGGAGCGATCGTCGGCACCGCCATCTTCGGCCTCGCCGCCGCGCTGCAATACGCCCTGCAGGCCGCCGGGCGCGGACTGCCGTTTCACCTCATGCTCGCCATTCCATACGTCGTCACGCTGCTGATTCTCTGCGGCGTGGCAGGACGCGTCCGCGCACCGGAATCGTTAGGACGACAATAGTTCCTCGGGTTCCTCGGAGTTCCTCGGTTCCTCGGGAGGATAATGCCGAGGAACTCCGAGGACCCCGAGGAACCGAGGAACCAACCATGATCGACGTAGTCATCGACATCAGTCACTTTCAAGGCTCGCCCGATTTCGGGACCGTGGCATCCAGCGGCATCGTCGGCGTGATCCACAAGGCGACGCAGGGCACCGGCTCGACCGACGCGACGTACGCCTCGGCGAAGACGAGCGCTCTCGCCGCCGGCCTGCTGTGGGGCGCGTATCACTTCGGCACAGGCGCTTCGAGCGGCGCCGATCAGGCCGACTACTTTCTGAACGTGGTCAAACCGCAGCCGCACGACCTCATCGCGGTCGACTTCGAGCCGAATCCCTCCGGCACGTCGATGGACCTCGCGCAACTGCTCGACTTCATCGAGACGGTGCAGAAGTCGCTCAACCGCTGGCCGGTGGTCTACGGCGGCAACTCACTGCTCTTCGGCGCCGTCGGCAAAACGCCGAACGCCACCCTCGCCGCCTGCCCGCTGTGGGTGGCCGAGTACACCAGCGCCCTGCAGCCGATCGGCATCCCCACCCAGATCTGGCCCAAATGGACGCTGTGGCAGTACACCGAGAGCGGCAACATCCCCGGCATCACCACCAAAGTGGACCGCGATCGCTTCAACGGGACCGAGGCCGAACTGCGGGCCTGGTGGTGAACGCGGTTCCTCGGTTCCCGGGAGTTCCTCGGGTTTCCTTGGGGGAGCTCACCCGAGGAACCGGAGGTACCTGGCACCGCGAAAAAATGTCGGCGACGCTTCCGGTGATATCCATGGACGCTTCCGGCGAGGTCGACGACACTTCCGGACTGATATCTGGAGGCCTGTCCCAAAGCGCTCTTGTAGCACAGCGAGCCGGGCGTGCGCACGGACGCGCCGGGCGCGTGAAGCGTCGCCACGGCCATGCGCACGTGCACACCGCGGGTGTGTCACTGCCACACCGTGGGTGCGCACGTGCACACCGGGGGTGTGTCACTGCCACACCGTGGGTGCGCACGTGCACACCGGGGGTGTGTCACTGCCACACCGTGGTGCGCACGTACACACCGGGGGTGTGTCACTGCCACACCGTCGGTGCGCACGTACACACCGGGGGTGTGTCACTGCCACACCGTCGGTGCGCACGTACACACCGGGGGTGTGTCACTGCCACACCGTGG
>DASWOB010000011.1:0-74804 GCA_036398925.1 Thermoanaerobaculia bacterium | reverse complement strand
TCTCGGGACAGAGTGTCGCGGAGGCTGGGCCAACCAACGGGGTCCGGGGCTATGGCCCCGGCCGCCGGAGGCCCCCCGTCGTTCCCTGATCTGTGGGTCAAGTGAGAGCATTCCGCCTGGGCCACAAAAAAACGCGCCGCGTGTCTTCCTTCCATCGAGGGGAGACCAATGAGAGGACGAGCCGCTGTAGCAGCAGTACTGCTGTGTCTTGCGGTCGCCGCGGACGCGCAACAGCCGCGGGGCGCGGTCGATTGGATCTTTCTCGTCGATACGTCAAAGTCGATGAACGACAACGACGTCTTCGGCGAGGTGCAGAAGAGCCTGAAGACGTTCGTGGCCGAGGCGAGTGCGGGCGACACGGTGAGCCTCTACTCGTTCGACCGCGACGCGCGCCTCCGCGTGCGTGTGGCTGCCGAGCATCGCGACGACATCACCAGCGCCATCGACGAGCTGGAGCCGACCGGCAACCGCACGCACCTCGGCGCGGCCATCGCCAAGGGGCTCGATCGCGCGGAGGAACTGCGGCAGCGCGGCGACGCCACCCGCGCGCGGGCGATCGTCCTCTTCACCGACGGCAAGGAAGACGTCCGCGGAATCAAAAATCCGGTGCCGATTCCGGCGAACGTCAGTCGCGCGCTCGCCAGCGGCTCGCACATCTTCTTCGTCTCGATGGGGGAGCACGAGCAGCAACTGCGCGACTTTCCGCACGCGCGGTTCCTCGAGGCCACCGACGCGAGCGAGATCCAGCTCGTTGCGTCCGAGATCCGCCGCGACGTCACGCCGCCTCCGCTTCCGCCGCCGGTCGTCCGCGTCCAACCGACGGCCCTCGATTTCGGTGAAGTCGAGCCGGGGCAGCTCTCCGCCGAGCGCGAGCTGCTCATCACCACCAATCGCGAGGTCCTGCTCGCGGTACGCCTTCAGACGACACCGCATCTGACCATGGCGCCGCGCGACGTCACGGTGAAACCGGGTGTGCCGTTGACGGTGAAGCTGCAGCTCGCGGTGGACAAAGACGCAAAGGCGGAGACGCGGCGCATCGCCTTCGAGGTCTCGCCCGCCAGCAACGTCGGCGCGACGTTGACCGTCAAGCCGCCGTCGCTGCTCGAACAGCTCGCGCCGTGGATCGCCGTCCTGCTCGCGATCGCGATCGCCATCGCACTCCTCCGCTTCCGCCACATCCAGCGGCATCAGCTCGAAGGGGAGATCGAGATCGTTCGTCCACGCAGCGGCGACGCGGCGTACGTCGGACTGCCCACGCTGAAAGCAACGGAGATCGACCTCAGCTCGATCGTCCCGCCGGAAGCCCTGAACGGCTCCGACGCACGGCTGTTCTGCCGACGAAAGGCGGGCGACAAGAAGGTCTGCATCGAGGCCACCAGCGGCGCGCTGCGCGTCAACAGCATCGAAGTCCCTGCCACCGAGCTTTACGACGCCGACACGATCCAGATCGGCGACGCCACCCTGCGCTTCAACCGAGTCGGCCATGAACGGCCCCAGGAGGATCTGTGAAAAACCACGTCGTCTTTCGTCCCACCGTCGTGATCGGCCTCGGCGGCACCGGCTTCCACACGCTGGTCCGTCTCAAGAAGCGCTTCATCGAAACCTACGGCGCCGTGCCGCCCATCGTTCGCTTCCTCTCCATCGACACGACCGAGAACGCGGAAGGGGAGGGGGCGCAGGGTGACCTCGATCACAACGAGACCTTCGTCCTGCAGGTGAACAATCCGGGGAGCCTCGTCAACAACGGCACCAACCCGCATCTCGACGAATGGTGGCCGACCGAGATCCCGACCCAGGCCATCATCGCCGGCGCCGGCCAGGTGCGCGCGCGGGGACGGCTCGCGCTCTTCGCGCGGGCCGGCGACATCTTCCGCAAGATCGGCCAGGCCGTCGACGACGTCCGCAATTTCCGGAACATGAAAGAGATGCATTCCGATCAGTTCCGCGTCTCCGAGCGCGCGGGCGTCGAAGTGCACATCGTCGGCAGCCTGGCCGGCGGCACCGGCAGCGGGACGTTCCTCGACATCGCCTTCATGACCCGCGACATCGTCGGCGCGGAGCAGTCGAATTTCACCGGCATCTTCCTCCTGCCCGGCCTCTTCACCCGCTATTCCGGAGTCGCGCTGGTGAAGCCGAACGCCTACGGCGCGCTCAAAGAGATCGAGCATTTCTCCACCGCGCGCAACTCGACGCAGATCAACTACGGCGCGCGCGTCGTGACCGTCAATCGCCCGCCGTTCGACCTCATCTACCTGCTCGACTGCCAGAACGAACAGGGACGCGTGGTCAACAACCAGAACGACCTGCACGGCCTGATCGCCGACGGGATGTACGTGCAGATCGGCTCGCAGATCGGCGTCGACGCCGCGAACGCCGTCGACAACATCAAGACCCAGATCGCTACCGCGCCAAGGGTGAAAGGGCGCTCGCCGCAGTACTGCAGCTTCGGCGTCGCCTCGCTGGCCATGCCGAGCTTCGACGCGCTGATGTTCGAGGACGCGAAGCGGCTGGTGATCGAGGATCTCCTCAACGGCGCCGTCCCCGACGCAGAGATCGAAGAGGAGGTACAGCGCTTCATCGACGCGAACCGGCTCCGCGAGGACGAGGCCGATCAGGTCATCGAATTCCTCAGCCAGCGCGAAGGTGGGGGACAGCTTCGCTTCCCGATGCCGCTCGGCCAGTTGAAGTTCGACAACAAGGCGCTGAGCACGATCAAGAACCTGCACACCGTGCATCGCTCGCGCGCCGAGCGGCAGATCGCGCAGGCCATCGGGACGAACTTCGACACGTTGCGCGACGGCTCAATGACCGCCATCAACGCCTGGTGGGAGGCGGCGGTCAATCGCGTGAACGGCTTTACCCGTGCCGAAAGGTTCTTCGAGAAGCTGCAGGCCAAGCTCGAGTGGTACCGCAACATGATGGACGCGGAGGCGAAGGACGAGCGGACGAAGCTCAAGGCGCTCAGCTTCAAGCCGGCCGAGGACCAGATCACCGAGGCGATGGGATCGTTCTTTCGCCGCGAGACGAACATCAAGAACGCCTGCGAGCGATACGGCGGAATGGTCGATCGCGAGAGCGAGCTGACGGTCCTGGTGGCGCGGCTGGAGAAAGCGGCCGAGCTTTATTCGACCCTGCACGCCAAGACGCAGTCGATCCTCGACCACTGCTATCGCATCCGCGAGAACCTCAACGCCGCGCGGAAGCAGTTCGAGCAGCAGCATCTCGATGCCACCAACACGCGCGGCGCCACGCGGCTCTTCGAGCAGATCGTGCCGTTCGAGCCGGGCGATCAGAGGCCGAAGGTGCTGGGCGACGACTTCGTGAAGTGGTACATCGATCAGCATGGATCGCTCGCGCAGTGGGCGAGCTCCAAAGCGGCCGAGGTGCACGCCGACATCACCGAATTCGTGGAGAAGAAATACGAGCCGCTGACCGCGCTGACGATGGACGACATCCTGCGGCGCTCGAATCCCGAGGCCGTTTCGCAGGAGCTCAAGCGGCTCGACAGCCTGGCCGTGCCACTGTGGCGCTATGACGTCGGCCGCATCCCGGTCGTCAATCAGAACGTCATCAACGAGTTCTATCACTACGGCGTGGCCGACGCGGAGACCACGATCTTCAAGGATGCAAAGTACAAGGCAGGCATCCCGCGCGGCAGCAGCGAGGCCTCCATGGTCTCGACGCGCGACCCGCGGCGCATCGTACTGTTCAAGGTCAAAACCGGCATTCCGCTGTTCGCGCTCGCCGAGATCGACGAGATGGAGCGCGCCTATCTCGACCCGGACAAAGTGATCTCCTGTCAGCTCGACAAGCGGTGGCAGGACCTGCCGAACGTCATCCCCAGGAACACCGACGGCGAGGCGCTGCGCTGGTTCTCCATCGCCCAGGCGCCGGAGCCGTTCGGCTTCATCAAGCGTGACGGCGCCTGGTATTCGATGAAATCGAAAACCGGCCGGCGCGTCGACGACAACCTGGTCTCTCTCGGCCAGGGGCGCGTTCCCGCCTACGTCTCATTCGAAAAGAGCCGCGAGCTCGTGCAGGAAGCGCAGGAGACGATCATGACCATCGTCAAGCGCGAGGGCGCCAGCCGCGTCATCCCGATCCTCCGCGACTACACGCAGACGCTGTCGAAGCAGATGTCGGGCGCCGTCGAGCCGGCGGTGAAAGACCAGGTCGAAAACGAGATCCTGGCGGTCGAGGATTACGTCCGGCGTATGGAACAACTGAGCTGATGGCCATGCACAAGCCGGTCAGCATCCTCGCTCTCGATGAGGCGTCGGCGAAGCTCGCCGGCGCCATCCAGCAGCGCGTCGCCGCCGCGTGCGGTCTCGACGATCTCGTGCAGTGGAGGCTCGCGCAGTGGAGGAGTGTCGAGGGCGAACTGGCGGCGACCATCGCCTCCATTCATGCGCGGCGGCAGGCGCCCGACAGCGCGCTCCGTCTGCGCGACGACATCGGCAAACGGGAGGTGGTGCTGCTGGTCGTCTCCGCGGCCGGTTCCCCTGCCGCTTCAATGGATGTGATCGAGGTCGCGCGCGCGGTGCGATCGCTCTACGAAATGCGCCGCTTCGCCGCGTTTTACTCGATCGAGATCCTCTGCCTGCTGCCCGACCTCTTCGCGTCCGCAACGACCGCCGATTACGGCGCCGCGTATGCGCTCCTGCGCACGCTCAGCGGGACCGAGCCGAAACCGTTCGACGAAGTCTGGCTGCTCGACTCGATGAACGACCACCGGGTGAAGTTCGGCCCACTCGAAACAGCGAACGAGACGTACGCCGAAGCGGTGGCCGGTGCGCTGCTGTACGAGCCGGAGCTGAGCGGCGCCATGGCCGCGCATCATCCCCGTGGCGTGCATCCGACCTTCAGTACGTTTGGCTACGCGGAGCTGCTCTTCCCGCGCGCGATCGCACTGCAGCGCCTCGAGTCACGATTCGCCGCGGAGTTGCTCGCACGCGTGCTGCTCAAAGCGACGGACGAAGTAACGCCGGCCGCCTTACGCGCGAAGCAGTTCGTGGCGGGGGAGGAATTCGCCGCGCCGATGACCCGCATCGGAGCGGACGGCGGCCAGTCGCTCTTCTCCCGCTTTCAGGCGAAGACGTTCTTCAACGAGAAAACCCGCAGCGCCGAGGAGCTGATCGCGGCCGTGCGCAACGAGCTGCAGAGCCATCGCGACAAGGTGCACCTCGCCAATCTGGAGCGGCTCGCGAAACAGGGGGAGCAGACCGCGCATGCGCATGCGGCGCTGCTGTCGCGCACCGTCGACGAGACGCTCGATCGCGACGGCTATCCGCCCGCGATCGCGTTGACGGAGGCGCTGGTCGACCCGCTGCCTGATTTACGCAGCGACGCGCCGCGCAATCTGGTGACGGAGCTGAGCACCGCAGCGTCGGCGCTCGACCAGCGGCTCGGCTTCCAGCCGAACAGCGCGAACAGCGACGCCACGCGCAAGCGCATCCGCGAGCTGGAGCAACTGCTCGAGGCGCAGAAGCTCGTCGCGGCGACGCTGACGCCGGTGAACGCAACGGAACAGCTCGCGGAGTTGGAACGTGAAAAGGACGGCCTGACCCGCCGCCTGCCGGAGCTCCTCTTCCGCGAAGAGGCGGAGAACAACGCCGCCCGCAATGCCGCGGTCGACGCCGAATCGCAGCGGCTGGCCGAGGAGACGCGCAAGCGCGAAGAGCAGCTGCGCGAGCTGTTCGGCCAGAAGCCGCGCTTCGAACAGCGACTGACCGAGGCGCTGGACGCGGGGAGGGAGTCGATCCAGAAACAGCTGCTGTGGGGGGCGATCGGGACCGTGGCGATGCTCGGCATCTGCTTCACCACGCCGCTGCCGTACCTCTCCATCCCGATCGGTCTGGCGGTCTTTGCGCTCTACGCCGTGCTGCGCTACTTCAGCGAAGTGGCCCCGCGCATCCGCGCCGCACGCGAGGCGCTCGAACGGCTGATGGCGCAGATCGAAGCGACCGATCGCGCGAAGAACAGCGCGCACAACGACGAGCTGCAGTTCGAGTTCGACGTCGCCCAGCGGCGGACGATCCTCGGCGTCCTGCGTCGTGCGCGCGAGGCGGCGGCCACGACGCTCGAGGCGCTGCGCACGCGCTGCAGCGAGCTGCAACAGCTGACGTTCGAGGCGCCCGCGATCGTCGCCGGCGCGCTGTCGATCCCCATCCTCGAAGATGCCGACGTCGACGCTTGGTACGAGCGGACCACGGAGGATCGCAAGCCGCTGGTGCGCGAGTTTCCGCTCACCCGCGCGCAGTCGCGGCATCTCGCGCTCAACGTGCTGCGGGAGCGGATCACGACCTACAGCGCCGGCGCGTTCGCAGGCTTCGGCGGATTCACGCTGGCCCAGGCCGCGCAACTCACCGACGACGTGGCGCTCGCGCAGCGCCTGAAACGCTTCGCGCAGTATAGCGCGCCGCTGATCGAGCTGCGCCGCGACGACCTCGAGGCGGAGAAATCGATGCAGCACGACACGACGCTCTGGGTCGATGGCTCTGACGCCACGTTCGTCGCGCAGCTGCAGCGCCGCCTCGCCGACGCGCACGTCCGCCCCGCGCCCGACCCGCTCCGCGTCACCGCCGTCAGCCGCTTCCTCCACTACCCCGGCTACATCCTCGGCCAGGTCGAGTACTACCGCGCGCAGTACGACGAAGGGCAGCATCCGCGATCGGCCCTCGTTGCGGATCTCATCCCGGCCGAACTCGCCCTCACCCCGCCCGTTCGGGCCGCGTACGAGCAGGTGCTCCTCGGCCGCGCAATCGGAGCTGTGACACTTCGCGACGGAGAGACGCATCTGGCACGCGCGCGGCAGATTGCCGCCGAGGACGAGCAACGCAAGACGCTCGCGGCCGAGATCGCGCGGCTCTCCATTGCGAGGAACGTCGAAGACGATCTGCGGGGGCTGCTGGACGAGCGGCTGACGCCGTTCGATCGAACCGTGGTGAAGTCGCTTCTGGAGGACCAACGATTGCGATGAGTGCCGCCGACGCGACGACGAGTCCCTCCGACGAGCTCCGGCTGGTCCGGCCGGACGTTCGCTACGAGCGTAGTTTTCGCGCGATGCGTGAGGAGCTGGACCCCTCGTCGGGCGGCCCGGAGCTCTGGCCGATCCCGACGTTCCAGGCGTACGTCTTCCGTCTGCGCACGCTGCCGGTGAAGCCGTTCGACGGCGTCAAGCGCGACATCCTCTGGCTCGTGCAGGGGGAGGAGGTTCTCGGCCGCGTCACCGTGATCCACACGCTCACCGACGCCACCCGCGACATCGGCGGCAACATCAGCTACTTCATCCGCCCCTCCGCGCGCGGAAAGGGGTACGCCAAGCGCGCGCTGCAGCTCTCGCTCGATCACGCGCGCCGACTGGGGATGACCGAGGTGCTGGTGACCGTGCTCTCCGACAACCCCGCCTCCGAGCGCGTCATCCAGTCCGCCGGAGCGAAGCTCCAGAGCGTCTCCGACCTCGGCGACGGCCGCGAGCGGCGGCGCTACATTCTCGCGCTCTGACAGCGGCAGGGGCGCTGACGCTGGCGGAGGGGTTCTGACACAGACGGGGACAGGCCTTCAGACGTCGCGACGGATGGACTGACGGGCGGGGGACAGGCCTTCAAATATCTGAGGCGGCTTCATGGGGGATAGGCCTTCAGATGTCGCTAACGGCCGGATAGAGCGGCCGGATAGGGCCGGATAGGGACAGACCTTCGGATGACAGAGACTGCCAACGATAGGGACAGACCTTCAGACGTCACCCTTGGTATCGCCGTCCACTTCAAAGGACGGTGGTATCGAAAGGATATGAGACGAGTATCAACCGGATCGCTCGGAGCATTCCTCTCGTTGCTCCGAGCTATCCGTTCAATGCTTCGCTTCATCCAATCGATGCTCACCAGGATCGACGTCGATGCTTTGATCAATCCAATCGAGACTCGGGAGTATCAACGTCGAGGCTTTGGTCAATCCAATCGATGGTCGTGAGTATCGCGTTCGATGCCTCGAGCGATCCTCGCGATCCTCACGCTGATCCGATCGATGCTCTGGTCGTTCGAATCGATGCTCATGAGTGTTCCTCTCGATGCCTGGAGCGATCCTCGCGATACTCACGAGTATCGCGATCGCTGCCCGGAGCGTTCCGTCGATGCGGTGAGCATTCCTCGCGAGGCACCAAAGTGAGACGGCGGCTGTAGGAAGAGTGGTCTTCGTTGCCCCGCGCTACCCAAACGAACCACACCAGCATCGCATCGCGGTACTTGGTGGTAGTGGTGCTACCGGCATGAGCTTTGCTATTCCCCGCCCAATTCAACCAATGAGGGATGGGTCGTAGATGAAAGCTCGAATCGTTTCGCGGATGTCCGCCACAGCTTTGCTTGGCGTATTGGCCGTCCTGGCCTCCACCATTCCGGTCTTCGCCGCTTCGCCGGCGTCCGGAACTCTTGCTCCTGCAAGCACTTCCGCTCTGACCTGGAACGGATCGGCGCTCGGCGGAGCGTCCCCCGAGGCCGAGACGACGTGCGTCGAAGGGATAAATTGCGATACGTATCTGCTGACCGTCGGCGGCACTGTTGCCGACTGGAATGGCAAAAATGTCCGCGTCTCGCTTTCGTGGCTGCTGCCGGCCACCGACTACGACTTCTACGTCCATAAAGACAGCATCACCGGCCCGGTCGTGGCCAGTTCCGCGCTCGGTGTCACCACTGCCGAATCTGCCGACCTGAACATCGCGCAGAGCGGCACCGGCGTCTACGCCGTGCGGGTGGTTTACTTCGCCGCGGTCGGCGATCAGTACAAAGGCCGTGCGGAAATCGTTTCCGCTCAGGGCGATACGCCGCCCCCCGCCTCCAGCGCGCCGACTCCCGGCTACGTCAACTTCGCCCCGCCCGCTCCGCTCGGACGCGGCGCCGGCGAGCCGACCCTCGGCAACAACTGGGCGACCGGCAACACCATGTTCATCTCCGGCCTCGAGACGCTGCGCGTCAGCTTCGACGACGCCGCGGGCACGGCCTCCTGGCTCGAGCGCTCCGGCCTCTCGACCTCGATCACCAGCTTCGACCCGATCCTCTTCACCGACTGGCGGACCAACCGCACTTTCGTCTCGCAGCTCCTCCCGGCCAAAGTCAGCCTGATGGCCTTCACCGATGACGATGGCGAGACGTGGACGCCGAGCCAGGGCTCCGGTATCGCCGCGGGCGTCGACCACCAGACCGTCGGCGGCGGTCCGTTCAAGCCGGGCATCCTCGGACGCGGCCCGCTGACCGCCTATCCGAACGCGGTCTACTACGCCTCGCAGGACATCGGCCTCGCCGAGATCGCCCTCAGTCGCGACGGCGGCCTCACCTTCGAAGCGGCGGTTCCGATGTGGAACCTCACCCAGTGCAACGGCCTCCACGGCCACATCAAAGTCGCGCCGGACGGCACGGTGTACGTTCCGAACAAGAACTGCGGCGGCCAGCAGGCCGTGGCGGTGTCGGAAGACAACGGGCTGACCTGGTCGCTCCGCCCGGTCCCGGGCAGCACCGGCGGCGCGACCGATCCGTCGGTCGGCATCGGCAGCGACGGCACGGTTTACATCGGCTTCATCAACGCGGACGGCACCGCGCGCGTCGCGGTCTCCACCGATCGCGGCCTGAACTGGTCGGCGCCCGCCAACGTCGGCCACAGCCACGGGATCCAGAACGGCGTCTTCGCCGCGGTGACCGCCGGCGACGGCGACCGCGCCGCGATGTTCTGGCTCGGCACCACCACCCCCGGCGCGAACGGCATCGCCACCGACATGGCCTTCAACGGTACGTGGTACGGCTACATGGCCACCACCTACGACCGCGGCCAGAGCTGGGTCACCGTCAACGCCACGCCGAACAACCCGGTCCAGCGGGGCGTGGTCTGCACGCACGGCACGACCTGCCCGTCGGGCACGCGCAACCTCCTCGACTTCAACGATCTCGAGATCGACGCGAAGGGCCGCACTTTGGCCGCGTACGCCGACGGCTGCACCACGGCCGACTGCGTGAATGGCGTCGACCGCAGCGGCCCGGCCGGTACGCCGGACGGCAAGATCGACAGCTACGACAACGACGGTTCCGAGGTGGCGACGATCATCCGCCAGAGCGCCGGCCGCACCCTCTTCGCCGCGTACGACGAGGCCAGCGCACCGACCAACCTCTGGGCCAGCCCCACCAAGACCCAGGTCGGCCTGAGCTGGACCGACACGGCCTCGAACGAGACCAACTACGTCGTGGAGCGCTCCACGTCGGAGACCAGCGGTTTCGCGCCGATCGCGACGCTCACCAGCAACACCACCAACTTCGCCGACACCACCGTCACGCGCAAGAGCACCTACTTCTACCGCGTGAAAGCGGTGAATGGCCAGGGCGGCGCCTACTCGAGCACCGTCCGCGCCTACGTCAAGTAGTTGACCATTTCTGAATGAGGTAACGGAACGCGGCAGGCACGACTCCTGCCGCGTTCCCTTTTTGTGGACATGATGAAAGTACTGGTTCGCTCCCTGCTCGCCGTCCTGCTGCTGACGTCCTGCGCCACGTCAGACGTCGCCTCCACGCCGATCGCTTCCGCCCCGAGCGTCTCCGCGCCCACCGACATCCTCGGCATCCGCCTCGGCATGCCCCGCGACACCGTGCGCACCACCCTCGCCTCCGCGGGAAAGATGGAGCGCGAAGAGCGCCGGCGGCACGAAGTCTGGACCGTCGACGACCCCCGCTTCGCCTCCCTGATCATCGGCTACGACCCCGACTGGACCGTCCGCTTCGTCACCGGCGTAGCCCGGCCGACAGGGACTGTCGTGCGCTACGCGGACGTACTCGATCTCGCCGCCGCCCAACATCGCAGCGCCGGCGCGTCGCACACGTACACGTGGGCAGTCGGCGAGCCGCGGTATTACGTGATCGCGATCGGCGGGGAAGAGCGGGTGGAGTACCTGTCGATCAAGAAGGACAACCAGCCTAATTGAGCGGCTTGCCGTAAAAGTCGTAAACGTAGGTTTTGCCGGTGGCCGTCTTCAGGGCGATGTCCAGTTTACCGTCGTTGTTCGCGTCGATGAACTGAAAGCTTTCGATTGGTGCCGGAACTCTTCGGTCGCAGACGCGCGTGCCTTTTTTCGGGTTGAAGAGGGTCAGGTGATTGGCGGTCGCGGCGACGATTCGCCAGTCGTGAAGATTGGATGCGCGGCCGATCTTAAAGTCCTTCAGCGACTCGCGTACGTGGAACTGCCACATCATTTTTCCCGCGCTGTCGAAGACCGACAGTTGCGTTTCGCCCGTTTGCGCCACGATCTCCTCTTTGTATTTGCGGAGTACGCCGGTGAGAAATCTCGTGATGCCGCTGCCGGCCTCCCATGACTGCTCGCCGCGTGCATCGAAGTTGAGGATCTTTCCGCCGACCTGAACGACCACTTCCCGCGCGCCATCGATGTCGAGGTCTGCGACCTTCGCCTCTTCGATGGCGCCACTCACATCCCGGCTCCAGAGTGGCTTTCCCAGTTCATCGAGCGCTGTGATCTTTGAACCCGCGGTGCTGACGCTCGTCGGGCCAAACGGAGTGCAGGGCGGACAGGCGCAGGCGGCGAGTGGCATGTTATCGGTGCGTCCTTCCACGTTCACCTGAATCCCGATGTCGCGGTTGGGCTCGCGATGCTTCCGCACCCACTCCTTCACCTCCTGATTCACGTACTCGTGGAGTTTCTTGGCGGTGATCCAGCCATCAACCATGGACGCCTCGCAGCTCAGGCCATTGAGTACCGCACGAGTGAAGACGCCGTTCTTATGCAGCGCATCATCGTACGCATACTTGCCCGCCGGAGCGGCGTAGAACACTACCTGACCGTGAATGCGGCTCATGCGGTTCTCGATCGGAGGTGCGACGGACCGCGGATCCGGGTTCACACTGCGCGTTCCTGTAGTACGAAATCGATCGCGACAAGCATCGACGAACAGTAGCGAGCGCCTCGCGTTCGACTCCGCCGCGATGTCGATCAACTCTTCGAGCGGCAGTGCCGTGCCGATGCGCTCGAAGCGTGAGTTCGATCCGAGGATGTAAGACTTCCGGCTTTCCTGGTCGATGAAGCCGTGCGTCGCGAGCGAGAAGATCAGAATCCCGTCTTTCCCGACCCTCTCCGATTGCTGTTCGAGCAGGTCGAGGATGTCCTCGGAGGTGGCCTTGCGGACCATCGCGCCGGCGTTCCGCAACTCGCGCAGCCGCTTCTGCGAGTCCTCTTTCTGAGGATTGCCTGCAAGCGCCAGAACCACCCTTTGCGGCGGCAGGAGACTCGCGCGACCCAGCGAGAACATGTGCGCGAGATCGACCGCATCGTCGACGGCATACGGCACGTCGATGGCGGCGTCCTCGGTGAATTTACGAACGCCGACGAACAGTCCCACCGATTGCGAGCGATTAAATTTCCCTTCGGCGGGGACAGTGGCGGGCTCGAAGAGAACCTCCGCCCCCCGATTCGCCACCGTATGCACGTATGTGGCGGCCGCGATCGCAATCGCGCCGATGCCGAGGATGAATGGCTTGGCGGCTCTCATCTTCATTCAGAGACACCCTCGGCGTGGTCTGGTGGGTCACTCCCCACGAACGCGGAGTGGAAACTGCTCCAGTAGCTCCGCTTTACCTTGCTGAACGCCATAGATCTCCAGCCGAGAGTCGCCGGCGTGCAGAAACGCCCGCGGCAGCAGAATTTCGAGATGTTCGCGCCGGACCCCTTCCGCGCTCCAGACAGTCTTCGCCTCGGTGTCGCTCACGTCAACCAGAGTCATGCGGTATTCGGGATCAGCGCGCTCGTCGATGAAGGTCGGGACGAGGTGGTAGAGCGTTTCGCCGGCCGGCAGTTCCTATGGGGCGCGTCAGGCCAGTAACATCTCCAGATCCTCCACTTCCAGCCGGCGCAGGACGCTGTTGTCTTCGCTGATGATCGACTCGGCCAGTTCGCGTTTGCGCGATTGCAGTTCGAGGATCTTTTCTTCGACGGTGTCGCGGGCGATCAGGCGGTAGGCGACGACGGGGCGGGTGCGGCCGATGCGGTGGGCGCGGTCGATGGCCTGCGCTTCGACGGCGGGGTTCCACCAGGGGTCGAGGAGGAAGATGTAGTCGGCGTTCGTGAGGTTGAGTCCGAGGCCGCCCGCTTTGAGGGAGATCAGGAAGAGCGGCGGGCCGTCGTCGCGCTGGAACTGCTCGACGAGCGATTGGCGATCGCGGGTGGAGCCGTCGAGGTAGAGGTGGTCGATGCCCGCGGCCTGCACGGCGTCGCGCACGATGCCGAGGAACGAGGTGAACTGGGAGAAGACCAGCGCGCGGTGTCCGGAGTCGACGACGTCGCGCAGCTCTTCGAGCAGCAGCTCGGTCTTTGCGCTGGGGGCGTCGCTGTCTCGATGGACGAGTGCCGGGTGGCAGGCGGCCTGCCTCAGGCGCAGCAGCGCCTCGAGGATCTGCATCCGCGATTTCTCGATGCCGCCATTGCGCACGTTGCCGAGCAGCGCCGTTCGATAGTGATCGCGCAGTTCGTCGTACTGCTGCCGCTGTTTGCCTTCCAGCTCGCAGTAGATGGTCTGCTCGATCCGCTCCGGCAGTTCGGGTGCGACCTGTTCTTTCGTGCGGCGCAGGATCAAAGGGCGGATGGCGCGCGCCAGTGCATCGCGGCGATCGATAGGGGTGTTCTTGGCGGTGAAGGTGCGCGAGAACGAGCGCGCTGACCCGAGCAGGCCGGGGTTGAGAAACTCGAAGAGGCTCCAGAGCTCGCCCAGATGATTCTCAATCGGCGTGCCGGAGAGGGCCAGGCGGTGCTTCGACCGGAGGAGGCGCGCCGCTTTCGCAACCTGGCTGGAGGCGTTCTTGATGGCCTGCGCTTCGTCGAGGATCACGTACTCGAAATCGATCTCGGTGAGGTGGCCGATGTCGAGGCGCATGGTGGCGTACGTGGTCAGAACGAGATCGTAGTCGGCGAATGAGACCGAGTTCCTGGTCCGTTCGCCGCCGTGATGTTCGAGCACGCGCAGGTGCGGCGCGAACCGTTTCGCTTCGGCGGCCCAATTGAAGAGGAGCGAGCGCGGGGCGACGACGAGCGAGGGGCGATCCACCCCCTCGAGACTGAGCGACTCGAGCAGCGCCAGCGTCTGCACGGTCTTGCCGAGGCCCATGTCGTCGGCCAGGCAGCCGCCGATGTTCGCTTCGCGGAGGAAGAACATCCACCCGAGGCCGGCGCGCTGGTAGGGACGCAGCTCGGCGCCAAAGTCGGCCGGCTCCATGTGCGGCTCGGGCGTCGTGCCGAGCAGCCGCTCGCGCAGCTCCACGAATGCCTTGTCGCCGATCGGCTGCCTGGCCTGCAGCATCGACTCGATCAGCACGGCCTGCAGCGCGCGGAAGCGGATCCGGTCGCCGTCGCGCTTTCCCAGCTCGAGCACCGGCGCGAGCCGTTCGCTCCACGATTGCGGGACGATGCCGAACGTGCCGTCGGAGAGGCGCAGCAGCGAGCGCTTGGTCTCGGCAGCCGCGAGTAATTCGGGCAGGCCGATGCGCGTCTCGCCGAAACTCGCGCTGGCGGTGAGATCGAACCAGTCGATGCCGCTGGTGACGTCGAGCTCGAGCTCTTCGGCCACCCGCAAGGACGTGCCGTCGATCTCGATCGTCCAGCCGTCGGCGGCGAGCGCGCGCGCCACTTCTTCGAGGTGCGCGAGGCGGATGCGATAGCCCTCCGACGTGCCGGTGATCGGCAGCGAGGCGATCTTCCTGCGGTACACATCCTCGGCGTTGCGATCGCGGCGGATCAGGCGCCGGCCGTCGATGTGCTGCATCTCCGTCGCGCGGCTGGAGATGCGCCAGTCGTCGTAGAGGAACATCAGGTCGCCGTGCAGCTCGGTGCCCATCGAGTCGTGGCGCAGCAGCAGTTGCGGCTGCGGCGCGGCCTCGACGACGTCCCATCCGAGCTCCGGCGGCAGGGCGAGGTCGCCCACCGGCGTGCGCAGCAGTGCGCGGCGAAAGCGCTCCGCATCCTGATGCGGCACTTCGATCGGACCGCTGGCGCGCAGCGCGTAGAGCCAGGCCGCTTTGCCGCGGTCGTCGAAGCGGCTGGCGCGGTCGTCGCTGATCAGGATGCCGCCGACGGTGGCCTGCACGTGCGCGAGCGGCAGCGTCTCGTGCTCGCGCTCCACGCTCGCTTCGATGCGGTACGAGCCGCGGCCGGAGTCGCTGGCGATGGCCACGCGCAGCATCCACGGCGGGCCGTCGTCCCACGCCACCGGGCGGAGATCGCCGCTGGCGGTGTTGCCGAGGTAAAGACGGTTCGCGCGCGCGAGCCGCTCGATCCACCAGGCGGCAGTCACCGTCGAGAGGTTGACCATCGGCTCGAGCACTTCGCTGTACGCGCGCTGATGCAGCAGCGCCACCGCCTCGCGATCGAACTCATCGAGCAGCGGCAGGTCGTCGGTGGTCAGCGACAGCGGCTTCCACTTGCCCCACTCGCCGCTCTTCTTCTTTGCGCGCCCGAGGAGCTGCAGGGTGAGCGAAGAGGTGGAGGGGAGGAGAACGTACGCCACTTCGTCCGGCACGCTGCGCGTGGAGCGGCTCGGCGGCTCGGAGCCGCGGCGCAGCGCGTCGAGGAACCCTTCCCACGCGGGGCGCCGGTTCGAAGGGCGCAAAGCGGGGCGGGCCGGCGAGGTGACGGAGTCGATCGACATCTCCCGATCGGGAAGGAGCTTTTCGGCGTCTGCCGCGCGGATCACCGCCCAGATGTGCTTGCAAGGGGTGAGGTGACTGTCGAACCAGGGGCAGGTGCAGTCGGCGCTGAGGACGTCTTCGCCTTCGAGCAGCAGGTGCACCTCGTACTGCTGAGTCCCCATGACCTCGGCGACCATGGCGCCGCCGCGCCGTTCCAGCCGGCGCACGCGGCCGCGTGCAAAGTACTCATCGCCCCGCTCCACGCTCCCTCGCGGCATCTGCGGCCGCAGGCTCCGTTCCGCCAGCACGGCAGGCCCAAACCGGGAGGGGGGTGGGGGGATTCCGGGTACACTCAGCCGTCCCATTCATGCAGACCCCGATTCCTCACACGGCGGGCGCCGGCGGCACGACGTTTCAGCCGGGCCAGCGGATCGCCGACCGTTACGAGATCGTCTCCCTCCTCGGCGAGGGGGGCATGGGCGAGGTCTACGAGGCGCTCGATCACGAGCTCGACGAGCGCGTCGCCCTGAAGATCATCCGCGGCGATCTCGCCAACGACCCGCGCATCCTGCAGCGCTTCAGGCGGGAGGTGCAGCTCGCGCGGCGCGTCACGCATCCGAACGTCTGCCGCCTCTTCGACGTCGGGCATCACGACGGCGTGGCCTTCGTCTCGATGGAGCTGCTGCGCGGCGAGACGCTCTCGGACCTGCTCAAACGCCACGGCCGGATGACCTCCGCACAGGCGAGACCGATCGTCGAGCAGATGGTGGAGGGGCTTGCCGCCGCGCACGCGCTCGGCATCGTCCACCGCGATTTCAAGAGTGCGAACGTGATGATCGGGGAGTCGGGCCGGGTGGTGATCACCGACTTTGGACTGGCCACCGATCTGGAGACGGAGCGCGCGCCGCTCACCGATCCCGGCATGGTCATGGGCACGCCCGACTACATGGCGCCCGAGCAGGTGGAGGGGCTTCCGGTTTCGCCTGCCACCGACATCTACGCCCTCGGAGTGGTGCTGTTCGAGATGCTGACCGGCCGCCTGCCGTTCACCGGCCCCACTCCGATGGCCGTCGCTGTGAGCCGCCTCCGCGAGGCGCCGCCGTCGCCACGCCAGACCGCGCCGAACATCGACGTGCAGTGGGAGCGCGTCATCCTGCGCTGCCTCGAGCGCGAGCCGCACCGGCGGTTTGCCGACGTGCGGGAGGTGCTGGGAGGAGGTTCCTCGGGTTCCTCGGGGTCCTCGGGGTCCTCGGGGTTCCTCGGGTGGCTGCGGCACTCGCCGAGGAGCCGGAGGAACCCCGAGGAACTCCGAGGAACCGGCGTTCTCATCGTCACGGCGGTCGTGCTCGTCCTGGCAATGCTGGTTGCATTGCGAACGCAGACGGAGAACGCCGCAACGCCGCTTCGAGCAGCGGCCAAACCGATCGCGGCGCGGCCGTCGTTCGCGGTGCTCGGCTTTCACAACCTCTCGAACGATGCTTCCTCGGAGTGGATCGGCAATGCGTTTGCCGAGATGCTGACGACGGAGCTCGCGGCCGGTGAGTCGCTGCGCGCGGTGGCGGGCGAGCGGGTGGCGCAGGTGAAGGCGGACCTCGGGCTTTCCAGCCGCGAGCCGATCCCCGCCGCGCGCATGAACGCCGTGCGGACGAACCTCGGCTGCGATCTGCTCGTGTCCGGTGCGTTCCTCGCGCTGCCGTCACCCAGCGGCCGACGCGTGCGCATCGACGTGCGGGTGCAGGACGCGCGGAGCGGCGCGGTGCGCACGACGGTCTCGCAGAGCGGCAGCGAGGCGGAGATGATCGATCTGATCGGCCGGGTCGGGATGCAGCTGCGCGCGACGCTCGGCTCGAATGCCACCGATCGCCAGTCGCTGCGCGCCTCGCTGCCGCCGAACGAGAAGGTGGCGCGCGACTATGCAGAAGGGCTCGCGCGGCTGCGACAGCTCGAGGCGAAAGCGGCGCGGCCGTTCTTCGAGCGGGCCATTGCCACCGAGCCGAATTTCCCGCTCGCCCACGCGGCGCTCGCGCAGACGCTCTGGACGCTCGGCTACGAGAAAGATGCGCGTGTGGTCGCGAAGCGGGCGCTCGAGCTGTCGACGAACCTCGAGCGCGAGCAGCGGCTCGACATCGAAGGGCGTTACTACGAGTACACGCAGGAGCGGGAGCGCGCCACCGACATCCTCCGCTCGCTGTTCACGTTCTATCCCGACGAGCTGGCGTATGGACTGCGGCTGGCGCAACTGCAGGCGGGGGCCGGCAAGGCGAAAGAGGCGCAGGCGACGCTCGCCGCGTTACGCAAGCTCCCGCCGCCGGTGGGCGACGATCCGCGCATCGATCTGGCCGAGGCGGAGATCGCGCACACGCAAGGGGAGTACGCGCGCGAGCTCGTGGCAGCCGCTCGGGCCAAGACGAAGGGAACGGAGCAGGGGGCGCGCCTCATCGTCGCGCGCGCCGAGATGAATCGCGGCTTCGCTTTCCGGCAGACGTCGAAAGTCGAGGAGGCGCTCGAGGCGCTGCGTGCGGCGCGGGCGATGTTCCGCGCCGGCGGCGATGAAGCGGGAGCGGCCCGCGCGACGATGAACATCGCGCTCGTGCTCACCGACAAAGGGGAGCTCGACGCCGCGCGGCGGGAGTACGACGACGCGCTGGCGATCCATCAGCGCATCGGCAACGTGAACGCGCGGGCGCTGACGCTCGTCAACGCGGCGAACCTGCACGCCATGCGCGGCGATCTGCGCACCGCGGTGCGCACGGTCAATGAAGCGCTGGCGCAGGCGGAGGAAGTGAAGAACGGGCGGGTGCTGTCGCACGGGCGCTGCACGCTCGGCGCGTACCTGCAGATGCAGGGCGACCTCGATGCGGCCCAGCGCGCGTACGAGCAGGCCTTGGCGGCGTCGCGGGCGTACGGCGTGGCGACGGCGGAGATCGAATCGCTGGTGAACCTGGCCGAGGTGGAACGGCTGCGCGGCAACTTCGCGGCGTCGCGGGCGCATACGAATGCCGTGCTGCCGCTGGCGCGCGCGCAGAAGGTGATCCGCGTGGAGGCGTATGCGCTGACGGGCGCCGCGCAGCTCTCGCTGTTCGAGGGGAAGCTCGACGACGCGTTGCGCGAGCAGCGGTCGGCCATCGCCTTGTACGACGAGGGGAAGCAGAGCGCGCTGGCCGCGGAGGCGCGGGTCGGTCTGGCCGCAATCGCCCTGGCGCGCGGCGATGTCGCGATGGCCGAGCGCGAGGCGAGCGGCGCCGCGCGGACGTTCGCCACGAGCGGCGCGAAGGACAGTGAAGCGCAGGCGCGGGTCGTCCTCGCGCGGGCGCTGCTCGACGGCGGCAGGCGGCAGGAGGCGATCGCCGAAGTGGCGAAGCTCGCCGCGATCGCCAGCACGAGCGGCCATGAAGAGGTGAAAATCGGCCTCGATACGCTGCGGGCCCGGCTCGACGGCGATCGGCGGCTGGCCTTGCGCGCCGCCGGGCAGGCCGGGCGCGCGAAGCTCGTTCCGGCGGAGTTCGAAGCGCGGCTCGCGGCGGCCGAGATCCGGCGGGCTGCTTCCCGGCACGACGGAAACTTGGAGCTGCAGGCCATCGCGAACGACGCCGCGCGGCGCGGTTTCCTCCTCTATCGCGACCGGGCCATGAAAAAAATCGCCGCGGCGTGAGGTGATTTCCCGTCGCTTTGCGCGATCAGGGGATAGAGAGGTCCTCCAAATGAAACGTCTACTCCTGCTGATTGCCCTTGTTGTCACTACGCCTGTCTGGGCGGCCCGGTGGATCGTCCCGGCCGCGGCGAGCGCCGCCGGCGCTTCGAACACGAAGTGGAAGACCGACCTCCGCCTCGCGAATCCCGACGCCTCGCGCTCGGTCAGCGCGAAGGTTTACTTCCTCAACGCCGGGAGCGACAACTCGGCCCTCGGTACCAGCATCACCCTCGATGTGCCGGCCAACGGTCAGGTCGTGCTGGCGGACGTCCTGGCCTCGCGCTTCAACGTCAGCAGCGGCACCGGCGCGCTGCTGGTCGACGCCGGCCTGCCGCTCGTCGTCACCAGCCGGACATTCAACGACACCGGCTCCGCGACCTTCGGCCAGTTCGTGCCGGGCGTCGCTGTCGACGCGGCCACCGGCGAGACGACGCACATCGTCTATCTCTCCAAGAGCGCCGAGTACCGCACGAACGTCGGCTTCGCCGGCACGACGGCCACCGCCGGCAACGTGACGGTGACGCTGTTCGACGCGAACAGCCTTCGCCTCGGCGCGGCGACGTTCCCGATCGCCCCGTACGGGCAGGTGCAGGTCAACGACATCTTCAACGCCGTCGGAGCGGCTGCCACTGCCGTTGCGCGCGCCGAGGTGTCGGCCACCGTGCCGATCGTCGCGTACGGCTCGGTGATCGACAACCGCACCGGCGATCCGATCGCGATCATGGCCCAGAAGAGGAACGCGGCCGCGAAAGAGATGACCATTCCGGCCGTGGCGCACGCTGACGGCGCGAACAACTCCGTCTGGCGTTCCGACATCCGCCTCTTCAACCCCTCGCAGGGCTCCGCGAACGTCACCGTCACCTACTACCCGACCAGCGGCGCCTCCATCGCACGGGTCATCACCGTCGGCGGCCTGCAGACCGCGGTACTGGAAGACATCGTGGCCAGCACGTTCAATCAGGCCAGCGGCATCGGCGCGCTGCGGATCTCCTCCGATCGCGAGCTGCTCGCGGCGTCGCGGACGTACAACGCGCTGCCGAGCGGCACGTTCGGCCAGGACGTCCGGGCCATTCCGACGTCGGAGGCCATCCAGTCGAACCAGGTCGCGCGTCTCTCCGGCCTGACCAACGACGGCTATCGCACGAACCTCGGCCTCTTCAACCTCGGCAACTCGCCGCTCGAGCTCACCCTGCAGCTCCGCGGTGCCGCCGGCAACTCGCTGGCCACGCGCGCGCAGCGGCTCGAAGCGAACCAGATGGTGCAGCTCAACGACGTCTTCTCGATCCTCGGCGTCTCGTCGCCCACCACCGGCTCGCTGTCGATCGCCACGACCTCCGGCAGCGGTGCGTACGTCGCGTACGCCTCGATCGTCGACAACCGCTCCGGCGATCCAGTCTACGTGCCGGCCAGTGTCGTGGCGGCGGTGACGCAGGGTGGTGATTGCGCGATGGTGCCGTTCGTCAGCGCCGGCACCGTCACGAAGTACCGCTCGGTGGACGGCGGCGGCACGGTCTCGAGCTGGGTCAACACCGTCGTCTCCGACGTCGCCACGAAGTTCGTCTCGAAGGACGTGGTCAACACGCCGGGCGCGCCGACGGTGAACATCGACACCACCGTCGACCTCACCGTGTCGAACAACCTCCGCCACGTGAGCCACGCGGTCTCCGACGCCAGGACCAACGCCAGCGGGTTCGCGATCACGATTAAGACCGACATGACCTTCGCGCCCGCCATGCCGACCGGTCCGGTGCCCGAGACGCAGTGGTGCGTCGGCCGCACCTGGGACGTGCCGGCCATCGCCACGACCGTGGTCGTGACCGGCAGCTTTCCCGGGCCGACCACGGTCGTCAACCGTGGCGCGACGACGGGGGAGATCCTTGCGATCGAGACGCTCAACACCCTGGCCGGTCCGTTCCAGGCGGTGAAGCTCCGCACGGTGCAGGCCTCCAGCGATGACGACGTGAAGTACTCGATCATGTGGTACTCGACGCAGAGCGGTGTCTTCCTGCGGCAGGAGAACTACTCACCGAGCGACGCGCTCGTAACGACGATGGAAGTCGTGCCCTGACCGCACGGTCCGTTGTCGGATGAAGGGGCGGGAAGTCGTCCCGTAACCGCGCCTGAACCTTGCACACTCCTCGGCGGTAGACTTCGCCGCCGAGGAGTGTGACGTTGTATCGATATCTCCGCTACGTCCCGAAGAATCACCTCAGCCGGTTCATCGGCCGGCTCGTGCACACGCGTCTTCCGAAGCCGCTGGCGCGCCGGCTGGTGCACTGGTTCGCGCGGACGTACCAGATCGACGTCGACGCGGCCGGCAAGCCGATCCACGAATATCCCTCCATCGGCCACTTTTTCACTCGTGATCTGCGCGAAGGGCTCCGCCCGATCGAGAGCGACTTTGTCAGCCCGGTCGACGGCGTGCTGCGCAACTACGGCAACGTCGAGAACGGCCGCCTCGAGCAGGTCAAAGGGAAGACGTACACCGTCTCCCGTTTTCTCGGCGACGACGAATACGCCCGCCGTTTCGAGCACGGTACGTACTTTAATCTCTACCTCTCGCCGCAGGACTACCACCACGTCCACACCCCGGTGGGCGGCGACATCGTCCGCAGCGTGCACATCCCCGGACGCCTCTGGCCGGTCAACGACTGGTCGCTGGCGAACGTCGACGAGCTGTTTTCCATCAACGAACGCGTCGTCACCTACATCGAGTGCAACCTCGGCCTCGTAGCGGTGGTGATGATCGGCGCCACGAACGTCGGCAAGATCTCCGTCAGCTACGACACCTTCATCTCGAACGCCGCCAACACCACCCGCAACGTCCAGCGCAACTACGCCCCGCCCATCGCAATCGCCGCGGGCGACCGGTTAGGCACCTTTCATATGGGCTCGAGCGTGGTCATGCTGCTCGAGCCGGGAAAGATCGACGTCGAGAAGGTGCGGCTGCAGCGGGGCAAGAAGGTGCAGTACGGGGCGGCGGTGCTGCGGTGAACGGTTCCTCGGAGTTCGTGGCACTTGCCGAGGAACTCCGAGGAACCCCGAGGAACCGCTTTTAACGGATCGCGCGCAGCGCTTCGAGCAGCCGCGCGTCATCCTTCGGCATCAGCGAGGCGGCGCGGCTGACGTAGGCCTGCGCTTCGAGACGGTTGCCGAGGATGGCCTGGACGCGGCCCGCGTAGAGGTAGGCGACGGCGGAGCCGGGGTCGATGCGCATGGCGTTCTTGAGCAGCTTGAGGGCAGTGATGGCCGGGGTGGAGCGGAGCTGAAAGCGGACCCACGCCGCTTCGGCCGCGTACGTGCCGTTCTGCGCGTCGCACTCGGCGGCCATCTCGAACGACGAGAGCGCCTCGCGCAGCTTCCCGGCGGCGAGCATGGCGCGGCCGTTGGCGTAGAGCTGCTCCGGGTCGATGAGCGCCGCGGCGCCCCCTTTGGCGATGGCCGCTTCCTGTTCGCGGAGGATGTTGCGCCGCTTGATCAGCGCCTCGCGCCGCTCCGGGTCGGCCAGCTCCGAGTACGCGCGCGCCGCGGCGAGGAAGACCTCCTGCGCTTTGTCGCGCATCGAGTCGTCGCCTTCGAACCGCGCGGGGCGGAACTTCTCCGCCATCTCGAGGAAGGCCTTGATGAAGGTGACGGGGGAGTCGGTCTCCTCGACTGCCAGCATGTCGAACGCGTCTTTGCGCCGGTAGCCGAGGTAGGCCGCCATCACTTCTTCGGCCAGAGCTGGATCGACGCGCGGCGGCGGCGGCGGGACGAAGGCCATCCTCGGCGGCTCCGGCTCAGCAGTCGCGAACGGCTCGGCACTCGCGAACGGCTCGGCACTCGCAAACGGGTGGTCGAGCACGAAGACGGGCGGCGTGTAGACCGGCTCGTCGGTCACGCGGACGATGCCGAGGAGCAGCAGCGCGTAGACGATGCGGTGCAGGTCGTCCTCGTCGATGCCGCCGATCGCGTCGAGAGCGGAGCCGCGCCGCGCCGCATCGATCACTTTCTGCTGATCGGCCGACAGGCGCAGGTCGTCGAGCGGAAAGAGCGGCTCGCCGGCGAGCGCGAGGTACTTGCCGCGGGCGACTGCCGCCGCTTCGTCCGCGCTCTCCTGCGGCTCGACCTTCATGATGCCGGTCACGAGGAGCTGCGGCACTTTGACGCGCAGCGCCGAGCCGCTGGGCGGGACGTCGTACGAGATGTCCCAGGTGCCGCTCTTCCAGCTGAACGGCTCGAGCAGCTTCCGCCCGAGGTTCTGCTGGAGGGCGCGATAGAGCTCGGTTGGTGCGAGCAGCTTCCGCGCGGTCAGCACTTCCCCGAGCGGTACCCCGCGCGACGTGGCCTCGGAGAAGGCGAGGTGATGGTCCTGCTCCGCCAGCTTCCCCTGCTGCACGAGAAAGCGCCCGAGCGTCTCGGTCGCGATGTTCGACCGGCAATCGACCGGGGCGCCGGCGTCGAAAACGATCGTCTTCTCCAGCTGATTGCGCCGCAGCGCCAGCACCGCCCCCTGCTCCCGCCGCGCCAGTGCCAGCAGCAGAACCGGATACGGCGTCTCCGCGAGACTGCCGGAACGTGCGCGGAGGATCGCGTCGAAGGGGGCGAGGGTCATGCGCAGCGCGAGATTGTAGCCGGGGGAGGGGCGGGGGGCGCCGGTGGCGGTTGCCCGCGCGCCCCGTTCTCTACCATTCGTGGATTCCGCGACTCCCCGCTCCCGCACGCGCGGCGCCAACCGGCCGCCTTCGACTAGAATCGCGGCGGCTCATGACCACTACTTATGATTCCTCTGCAATCGAGGTCCTGACGGGCCTCGAACCGGTGCGGAAGCGCCCCGGGATGTACACCCTGACCGAGCGGCCGAACCATCTGGCGCAGGAGGTCATCGATAACTCGGCCGACGAGGCGATCGCCGGCTACGCGGACGAGATCACGGTCACGCTGCACGACGACAATTCGCTCTCTGTCCAGGACAACGGGCGCGGGATGCCGGTCGACAAGCATGCCAAGGAAGGCGTCACGGGGGTGGAGGTCATCCTGACCCGCCTGCACGCCGGCGCGAAGTTTTCGGACAAGAGCTACCGCTACTCCGGCGGTCTGCACGGCGTCGGCGTCTCGGTGGTCAACGCGCTGTCGAAGAAGCTGCAGGTGTGGGTGCGGCGCGACGGCAACGAGTATTCGATGGAGTTCGGCGACGGGAAGAAAAAGTCGGAGCTGAAGCCGATCGGCACGGTCGGCAAGCGCAACACCGGCACCACCGTCCGCTTCTGGGCCGATGAGTCGTTCTTCGATTCGCCGAAGTTCAGCGTGCCTCGCCTCAAGCACGTCATGCGCGCGAAGGCGGTGCTCTGCCCGAAGCTGCGCATGCGCTTCATCAACGAGCAGGACCAGACCGAGAGCGAGGAGTGGTACTTCGAGGACGGCCTCAAGGATTATTTGATGTCGGAGCTGGCCGGCTCGACGATCGTCCCGGAGTACCCGTTCCTCGGGCACTTCAAGGGGATGGACCACGAGGTCGACTGGGCGGTGGTCTGGCTCCCGGAAGACGGCGACATCGTCGGCGAGAGCTACGTGAACCTGATCCCCACCGCTCAGGGCGGGACGCACGTGAACGGCTTCCGGCAGGGGCTGACCGAGGCCATTCGCGAGTTCTGCGAGTTCCGCAACCTGCTGCCGAAGAACGTGAAGCTGGCGCCGGAGGACGTCTGGGCGCGCTGCAGCTACATCCTGTCGGTGCGCATGGCCAACCCGCAGTTCACCGGGCAGACCAAGGATCGCCTCTCCTCGCGTGAGGCGTCGGCCTTCGTCTCCGGCGTGACGCAGGACGCGTTTTCGCTCTGGCTGAACAACAACGTCGCCGCGGCGGAACAGATCGCGAAGGTGGCCATCGATCAGGCCATGGTGCGCCTCAAGCAGGGGAAGAAGGTGGAGCGGAAGAAGCTCACTTCCGGCCCCGCGCTGCCCGGCAAGCTGGCCGACTGCACGGCGCAGGACCTCTCCCGCACGGAGCTGTTCCTGGTCGAGGGCGACTCCGCCGGCGGTTCGGCCAAGCAGGCCCGCGACCGGGAGTTCCAAGCCATCATGCCGCTCCGCGGGAAGATCCTGAATACGTGGGAAGTGGAGTCGGGCGAGGTGCTGTCGTCTCAGGAAGTGCACGACATCGCCGTGGCGTTGGGCGTCGATCCCGGCTCGGACAAGATCGAGGGGCTGCGCTACGGGAAGATCTGCATCCTGGCCGACGCTGACTCCGACGGCGCGCACATCGCCACCCTTCTCTGCGCGCTCTTCGTCCGTCATTTCCGGCCGCTGGTGCGGGAGGGGCATATCTTCGTGGCCATGCCGCCGCTCTACCGCATCGACGTCGGGAAGCATGTCTACTACGCGCTCGACGACGCGGAGCGAGAGGGGATCCTGGCGCGCATCGCGGCCGAGGGGCTGAAGGGGAAGGTGAACATCCAGCGCTTCAAGGGCCTCGGCGAGATGAATCCGTCGCAGCTCCGCGAGACGACCATGGATCCGAACACCCGCCGCCTGGTGAAGCTGACCATCGAGGAGGCGGAGCCGGCCATCGCCACCATCGATATGCTGCTCGCCAAGAACCGCGCCGGCGACCGGAAGCAGTGGCTGACCGAGGAAGGGAATCGGGCGGACCTCGTGGATCTGTAGGCGACAGAGAGCCAGTTGTGGCTTCTTTCGTGCTGTCACCTGGAGAGGACGTTTCGCTGCGTGTCTCGGCCAGACACGGTTGATTCTCGCCGGGACACAGTTGATTCTCGCCAGGACACGGTTGATTCTCGCCGGGACACGGTTGATTCTCGGCCGGACACAGTTGATTCTCGCCAGGACACGGTTGATTCTCGGCCGGACACAGTTGATTCTCGCCGGGACACGGTTGATTCTCGGCCGGACACAGTTGATTCTCGCCGGGACACAGTTGATTCTCGGCCGGACACGGTTGATTCTCGGCCGGACACGGTTGATTCTCGCCAGGACACGGTTGATTCTCGCCGGGACACAACTGGTTCTCGGCAGGACACAGCTGGTTGTCGCCGGAACCGGTCGGCCGCTACAGATACCGCCGCGCGATGGCCAGCGCTTCCTTTTCGTCGTAGCGGACCAGCATGTTGGTCAGGATGGCCACCGCCACCTTCTTTTCCGGGATGACCAGGACGAAGGCACGGCCGCCGGTGATCGTGCCGCCGTGGTGGTAGTAGGTGAGGCCGTCGTCGGTTTTGTTGATGCGCCATCCGAGGCCGACATTGGTGGCTTTACCGTCGGCGAGGAGCTGCGGGGTGAAGGTCGCTGTGAGGATCGGTTGCGGCAGGTAGCCGGGCTGCAGCCAGGCGTGGGAGAAGCGGACCAGGTCTTCCGCTGACGCGACCAGGCCGCCGGAGGGCCATTTGTAGCTGCTGTCGTTTTCGGCGGCATTGCGGACCGGCGCGTCTTCTTTGGCGCGGTCGTAGAAGGAGGCGCGGCCGGGGACGATGGTGGCGTTGTCGTCGAGGACCACGCTTTCGAGCTTGAGCGGCTTCGTCACCTCGTCGGCGAGCAGATCGGCGAACGGCTTGCCGCCCGCTTTCTCGAGCACCACGCCGAGGAGGTTGTAGCCGTAGCTCGTGTAGTGGTAGGTCGTGCCGGGAGGGGCCACGAGCGGATCGTTCGCGAAGATGCTCAGCCCCTCTTCGAGCGTCTTGTATTTCCTCCCCGCGAAGATCGGATCGGAGTTGAGGTAGTGCCGCACGCCGCCGAGGTGTCCGAGGAGCTGACGCGCGGTGACAGCATGTGGATAGCTGGGGAGGTAACGCTGGATCGGGGCGTCGAGATCGAGCGCGCCGCGTGCGGCGAGGCGGGTGGCGATGGCGGCGGTGAAGAGCTTCGAGACGCTGCCGAGCCGATAGCGGGTGGTCGGCCTGGCCGGCGACTGCTGTTCGAGATCGGCGAAGCCGACCCCCTCCGACATCACGATTTTGCCATCGACCGAGACAGCCACCGACAGGCCGGGGGCTTTGATCGACGCGAGCTCGGGAGGGGCGGCGTGCAGAGTGGCGGTGAGAAGAACGAGGACCAGGGCGAGCAGCGAGCGTTTCATCGTGCACCTACCTTTGCGACGACGACGGTCACGTCGTCGGCTTGTGCGGCCTTGCCGCGGAAGCGTTCCACATCGCCGATGATCGCGTCGCGCAGCGAGTCTGCGGTGGCGGTCTTCGGATGCGTGCGCACGACGTCGATCAGGCGATCGAAGCCGTACATCTCATCCTGCTCGTTGCGGCATTCATAGATGCCGTCGCTGTGCAGCACGTAGACATCGCCGCTCGCGAACGGCAGCGTGGTCTGCGGGAAGGTCATCGGCAGCTTCACGCCGAGAGGCGGCCCGTACAGCTCGATCAGCTCGACGGAGCCGTCGGCGCGGCGGACCAGCACCGGCGGATGGCCGGCCGAGGCGAGAGTGGCGCGCTGCTCCTCACGTTCGAAGAGGACCACCGTCACTGTGACCAGCATGCGCCGGCGGCTGGTCTCGGTGACGAGATCGTGCAGGCGGCGCAGCACGCCGGCCGGATCGGTGAGCGAATCGCGCAGGAGCGTGAAACCGCTGCGGAGGGCGGAGAGGACGAGGCCGGAGGCCATCCCGTGGCCGGCCACGTCGCCGCAGACCACCGCCACGCGGCCGCCTTCGACGAAGTAGTCGTAGTAATCGCCGCCCACTTCGGTGGCCGGCAGCGAGACGCCGGCGAGGTCGATCCAGTCGAGCCGCGGCGCGCGCTCGGGGAGCATCGACAGCTGCAGCTCGCGCGCGTACTGCAGCTCGTCGCGCATGCGCAGTTGCTCGCGGGCCTGATCGCGGCGCTCCGTCCATTCCGACGTGACCTGCCTGCGGAGGCGGCGGGAGGCGTAGATCTCGATGAGCAGACAGATCGCGTTGACGACCGCGATCGACATGTGCACGCCGACCGAGTCGGGGGTGCGCGGCGGGGCGAAGCCGACCAGCGGCATGAGGAAGGCGCCGCCGATGAGATAGAGGTGCACCAGCACCAGTTCCGTGGTCAGCATCCGGAACGGCAGGATGAATAACGGAAAAAAGATGCCCCAGGCGATCCAGTTCGACTTGTCGCGGGTGAAGGCGAGGAAGAACGGGTACTGGAGTGCCAGGAAGGTGAGCACGCTGACGGTGGTGTGCGAGCGCACCCACTCGCCGGCGCGCCACCACCCTTTCTGTCCCGGCTTGCGGGTGCGCAGCGCGTCGCGGACGACGGTCAGCCCGGCCAGCGCCAGGATGAAGTTCGTCCCCGCGATCAGGACTTCGTCGAGGCCGTTCGTCGCGGTGTTGGTGGCGATCTCCATGAACGCCACGAACGTCGAGGTGAGCAGGACGATGAAGAGCGCCACCAGGTTCCGCCCGGCAAAGCGCCGCCGCACCGCGCTTTCATCGGAAGTCCGGACGACGTCTTCGAGCGAGTAGGTGAGATCCATCTGGCGGGCGCATGGTAGTTCGAAAAGAGGGGGGTGGCGGTTTCAGCCGGGCGGGGATTCAGCTGTTCAGCTGCTCAGCTACTCAGCTGCTCAGCTGTTCAGCTACTCAGCTACTCAGCTACTCAGGCGGGGGAACGGAGCTGTTGAGCTGTTGAGCTATTGAGCTGTTGAGCGTTGGAGTGAATGAAATCCTCTCAGGACGGCCGCGCGTGATCTTTCGGATGAACAAAACACTTCACTCGCTCAACAGCTCAACAGCTCAACAGCTCAACAGCTCCGCCCCCCCCCCTGAGTAGCTGAACACCTGAACACCTGTAGCCTCCTCTACAACCCGTAGAAGATGACGCGCCCGGCGGTCATCGATTACGCTTCGCGCCGACCGAACGATGGCCACCCGTAAATCGAAGAACCAGCTCTCGCTCACCCCCCCTCCACCGACCCTTCCGGACGTCGAATCGCAGCCGGTGGGGGACTTTGCGCGGAAGGCGTACCTCGATTATTCGATGTACGTCATTCTCGACCGGGCGCTGCCGCATCTGGCCGACGGTCTCAAGCCGGTGCAGCGCCGGATCGTCTACGCGATGTCGGAGCTCGGTCTCAGCTACACCTCGAAGCCGAAGAAATCGGCCCGCACGGTCGGCGACGTGATCGGCAAGTTCCATCCGCACGGCGATTCGGCCTGCTACGAGGCGATGGTGCTGATGGCGCAGCCGTTCTCGATGCGCTACCCGCTGATCGAGGGGCAGGGGAACTGGGGCTCGCCGGACGACCCGAAGTCGTTCGCGGCGATGCGGTACACCGAGGCCAAGCTCACCAAGTTCTCGCAGACGCTGCTGAGTGAGCTGGAGCTCGGGACTGTGGAGTGGGGGCAGAACTTCGACGGCACGATGAAGGAGCCGAAACTCCTCCCGTCGCGCCTTCCGCATGTGCTGCTGAACGGCGCGAGCGGCATCGCGGTCGGCATGGCCACCGACATCCCGTCGCACAACGTGCGCGAGGTCGTGCGCGCCTGCCTCGAGCTGCTCGACGATCCGGAGGCAACGCTCGCGCAGCTGACGAAGCACATCAAGGGACCCGACTTTCCAACCGCGGCGGAGATCATCACGCCGGCGGCGGAGATCCGGGAGATGTACAAAACCGGCAACGGCTCGATCCGCCAGCGGGCCAAGTGGGAGATCGAGGACGGCGAGATCGTCATCACCGCCCTGCCGTTCCAGGTCTCCGGCTCGAAGGTCCAGCAGCAGATCGCGCAGCAGATGCAGGCCAAGAAGCTGCCGATGGTGGAG
The DNA here is from genome assembly GCA_036398925.1 of Thermoanaerobaculia bacterium. Taxonomy (GTDB): domain Bacteria; phylum Acidobacteriota; class Thermoanaerobaculia; order Gp7-AA8; family Gp7-AA8; genus DASWOB01. The sequence goes on along the minus strand of DASWOB010000011.1, from coordinate 44,723 downwards.
GATGTCCGCGACGAGGGGGATCAGGAGAGCCCGATCCGCCTGGTGATCGTGCCGCGCTCGAACCGGGTCGACCTCGACGAGCTGATGACGCACCTCTTCGCGACGACCGACCTCGAGCGCACCTACCGCATCAACATGAACATGATCGGCCTGGACGGCCGGCCGCGGCTCTACAACCTCCGCGACCTCCTGGCCGAGTGGATCGAGTTCCGGATCGAGACGGTGCGCCGCCGTCTGCAGCATCGCTACGATCAGGTCAACGCGCGGCTGCACCTCCTCGACGGCCTGATGGTCGCGTACCTGAACGTCGATGAGGTGATCCGGATCATCCGCACCGAGGATGAGCCGAAGCCGAAACTGATCTCGCGGTTCAGCCTCTCCGACATCCAGGCGGAGTACATCCTCGAGCTGAAGCTGCGCTTCCTCAACAAGCTCGAGGAGATGGAGATCCGCGGCGAGCAGCACAAGCTGCAGGAGGAGCGCGCGAAGCTCGAGCGCGTCCTCGGCTCGAAGCAGCGCCTGCGCGCGCAGGTCCGCGAGGAGCTGGAGAAGGACGCCGAGGACTTTGGCGACAAGCGCCGCTCGCCGATCATGGAGCGCGAGGCGGCGAAGGCGTTCGACCCGACCGTGCTGATCCCGAGCGAGCCGGTCACCGTGATCCTCTCCGAGCGCGGCTGGGTGCGCTCGGGCAAGGGGCACGATCTCGACCCGACCGCGCTGCAGTACAAGTCGGGCGATGGGTTTCTCGCCGCGGCGAAGGGGCGCAGCAACCAGCTGGCGGTGTTCCTCGACTCCACCGGCCGCACCTACTCGCTGCCGGCGCACGAGCTGCCGTCGGCGAAGGGCTACGGCGAGCCGCTCACGTCGTCCTTCGCACCGCCGAACGGGGCCACCTTCATCGGCGTGATGATGGGTGACCCGGACGATCTCTGGCTGCTGACGACCGATGACGGCTACGGCTTCGTGACCCGCCTCGAGGACATGATGACCCGCCTCAAGGCCGGCAAGTCGGTGGTGAACGTCGGCAGCGGAGCGACCGTGCTCCGCCCGCAGCGCGTCGGCTCCTACGAGACCGACTACATGGCGGTGGCCTCGACCGAAGGGAAGCTGCTGCTCTTCGAGATGGTCGAGCTGCCGGTCATGGCCCGCGGCAAGGGCGTGCAGACGCTCAAGATCCACAAGACCCCCATCGCCCCGGAGAAGGTGATCGACATCGCGGTGGTGCCGAAGGACGGGACGCTCATCGTCACCGCCGGCAAGCGCTTCACGAGCCTGAAGCCGAGGGACCTCGAGGAGTACGTCGGCAAACGCGCGCAGCGCGGTCTGAAACTCCCCCGCGGCTTCCAGAACGTGACCTCGATCCGGACGTGGAACGATCGCGAGGGAAGGGTGCCGGACAATACGGTCAACTAGTTGACCGGATTGAGGATTGGAGGATTGAGGATTGAGGAAGACGCTCGCGCGTCAGCCAGCCTTTCCTCAATCCTCAATCCTCAATGCGCAGGGGCGCGACGCTCGCGCGTCAGCCAGTCTTTCCTCAATCCTCAATCCTTCAATCCTCAATCCGCCCGCAAGGGCGCGTCTACCGCGTCGTAAAGTAGCGCTTCAGCCACTGCGACAGGCCGTCCAGTCCGGGGAACAGCACCCGCTCGGTGACGTTGGCCTGATCGAGCTTGTCGCGGATCTCCCACTTGAGCTCCGCCGGGATGACGATCCGGCGGTACATCGCCTCGCGCTGCTGGAGCAGCGTGTCGAGCGCGAGCGAGGCGCTGGAGGGGAGGGAGAAGAGGGCGAACTGGTTGACGATCCGTTCGTCGAGCGACGGCGGCTCGAAGAAGAGCACGAAATCGTTCTTCGCCAGCTGATCGAACTCCTGCACGGTCGTGGCCACGCGGTTGATCATCTCGGTGGTGAAGATGTTGACCTCTTCATCCTTCAGCACGTGGCAGAGCGGCTTGGGCAGCAGCTCGTTGGTCTTGCGGTAGTCGACGCACCAGATGGCGGCGTCTTCGTCGAAATGGCGGATGTCGTGCGTGGCGAAGTGCATGGCCACGTACGGCGAGTAGGTCCAGTCGAGAAGACGCGTCGGCAGGCCGTGATGCTTGGCGAGCGACAGCCAGTTCCAGACCCAGTCGCCATGCACCGCGCTGCGCAGCGCGTACTTGCGGAAGCTGGTCAGCAGATGCCGCTCCTGCTGGACGAAGTTGCCCGTCTGAAGGCTGGTCTGCAGCCCATGCCGCGCGCGCGGCACTCCGCGGAAGACGAAATTCGAGCGATGCCGCCCGAGCGACTCCTGCCAGCTGTGGTCGAAAACCGCCTGCTGGAGCTCGATCCAGGAGTTGACGCGCAGGTCGGACATCGCGGGGCGAAAGTGCAAAGGCAGGGCCGAGGGCCGAGGGCCGAGGGCCGAGAGGGGGTCCGACGCGAAGCGTTCCCTCGGCCCTCGGCCCTTAGCCCTCGGCCCTGCCGTTGTGACCTGCATCACAAAACAGACGAGTTACACTGATGGCAGCCGTTCGCCCATATCGTCCGTCCAATGATTCAACGCCTGATGAACGCTTTTCGGGGAGAGGAGAAGCCGATCCCACGCAAGACGACCGAAGTCCGCGTCGATTCGGCGATCGCTCTGCGCGACCCGGTCGAGCGGGCGCAGATGCACGAGCCGGCGCTGATCATGCTGGAGGGCGACCTGCCGGGCCAGGTCTTCCGCGTCCGTGAGGGGCGGCAGATCGTCGGCCGGCGGCCGGAGTGCGACATCCGCGTCCGCGAGCGCGCCGTCAGCGGGATTCACGCGGAGGTGATCCGCGGCGGACATGGCGTGACCATCAACGACCTCGCCTCCACCAACGGGACGGTCGTGAACGGGCTGCGCATCAAGACCCCGGTGGCGCTGATGCAGGGCTCGCTGCTGAAGCTCGGCAACTGCGTCTTCCGTTTCGTCGATTCGCTGCTGGAAGTGGAGTTCACCGAGGCGCTGCATGCGCGCGGCATCACCGACCAGCTCACCGGTGCGTTCAACAAGTCGTACCTGGTCGCGCGCCTCGGCTTCGTCATCGACACCGCCTCCGAGGTGCGGCCGGCGAGCGTGGTGACGTTTGACTTCGACAACTTCAAGCAGATCAACGATCAGCACGGCCACGCCGCGGGCGATCACATCCTGCGCGTGACCTCGGAACTGATCCGCGAGCGCTTCGTCCGGCCGTCCGATCTCTTCGCGCGCATGGGCGGCGAGGAGTTCGCGATCGTGCAGCCGGAAACGTCTCTCGCACACGCGGTCGAGATCGCGGAACGGATCCGCCTGATGTTCGAAGAGCGGACCTTCACGTACGACGGCCAGGAGATCCGCCTCACCTCCTCATTCGGCGTCTGCTGCGCCACCAGCGCAGTCGAGTCGCCCGACGCCGTCCTGGCCCGCGCCGACGAGCTGCTGTATCGCTCGAAACGCGAGGGGCGGAACCGGGTCACGTTTTAGCGCTGCGCGTAGCGGCTCAGCTGTTCAGCTGTTCAGGAGCGCCTGCCGGTACCCCCCCAGATCGAACCGCATTTCGAACGCACGGACGTCCGAGCGCTCGCCCACAGGCGAGGTCGTGCCGCCAGGTTCTCCTGAACAGCTGAGCAGCTCACCCCGCTGCTACCGCCCCAACCCTCCCAACAACTCACGCACCGCGACATCGAGCTGCGCGTCTTTGCCGGCGAAGGTCTCGCCGATCGGGCGCTGGACGAAGACGTCGACCGGGCGGGGGGCGAGCTCCATGTTTTCGCCTTTGCTGTCGGTGATCTTGATGAAGGGGAGGCGCAGGATGGTGCCGTCGACGAGGGCGATGTTGGAGGTGTAGATGATCCAGCCGGCCGTCGGTTCGCCGACGATCTTGCCGAGGCCGAGCGCGCGATAGCCCTCGGTGAAATCTTCCGCGTCCGACAGGGAGTGGCGGTTGACGATGAGGACCGTCGGCTTCTCGAGCGAGCGCTGGCCGAGGATCGAGCGCGCGCTGGCGGTGGGGAAGTTGCGGAAGGTCATGTTCAGGTACGGGCGGCGCGAGAAGACGTCGAGCGCGTACGCGTTGACGAAGCCGCCGTTGTTGTTGCGCATGTCGATGACCACGCCGTCGCGCGCGCGGTTCTCGGCGTCGAGGTCGACGTAGAGGCGCTGCAGCGCCTCCCATCCCATGTCCGGCATGTGCACGTAGCCGAGCCGGCCGCCGCTCACCTTCTGCACGTAATCGCGATTCATGTTCACCCACGCGCGATAGGTGAGCGCCTTCTCCGCCGCGCCGCGGATCGGCCGGACCGTCACGTCGCGCCTCGGCGTGCCGTCGAGCGTCAGCACCACGCGCTTGTCGATGGCGTTCTCCAGCGCCTGGTCGAAGTTCGTGAACGGACGGCCATCGACCGCCACGATTACGTCGCCCACCTTGATCTTCGCCATGTCCGCCGGCGACAGCGACAGCACCTCGGAGACGCGCAGGCGGCCGTTCTTTTCGTACTCCTCGCGATCGAAGCGGATGCCGATGCGGCCGGTGTTCGTCCGCGCTTCGCCGGCCGGATTGTTGACGCCGAGGTGCGAGGCGTTCAGCTCACCGACCATCAGCGCCAGCACGCGCCGCATCTCCTCGGACGTCCTGGCCGCGGCGATGCGCGGGGCGATGCGATCGCGGTTGGCGTTCCAGTCGACGCCGTGCATTTTCTCGTCGTAGAAGTTGTCGCGCAGGAGGCGATACGTCTGCGCGAAGACCTGCTCCTTCTCACGCGCAAAGTCGACGTCCATCGCAGCGGTGGTGGCGATCGTGCGCGCCTTGACCGGATCGATGGTGGCGGCCGCGATCTTGCCAGCGTCGAGGTAATAGACCTCTTTGCTGTCGCTGCTGAACTGCAGGTTGCTCTTCGGACCGGCCGACGCGCTGAGCTGCTTCGGAATGGCCGGCTCGTCGGAGAGCTCGTCGATCGAGTAGAGGTAGACGTTCGAATTGTCGTCGCCGAACGAGCCGACGAAGGCGATCCACTTCCCGTCGGGGCTCACGTCGACGATGCCGGCGTCGAGGCCGACCGGGAGAAAGCGCGCGCGGTCGCGAATGCCATCGAAGACGATCTCGCTCTTCTTCTTGTCGTCCTTCTTGTCGGCAGGTTTGGCTTCGGCTTTCACCTCGGCCGCCTTCGGCGTCTCTTCCTTTGGAGCCGGTGCGGGGGTGGTGAAGAGATCGCGGAAGCGGTCCTCGCGGAACTTCGGCGTGATCGGAACGAGGTCGATGCGCGCGATCTGTCCCGGCTCGGTGCGCTGGCCGGTGTTCATCAGGAGGAAGCGGCCGTCGGCGCTCCAGGCGAGGGAGTCGGTGAAGACGTTGGCGAGGTACGAGACCTGCCGCGCCTCGCCGCCGCTCGCGCGGACGACATGGGCATTGCGGAAGTAGCTCGGGTCGTAGGCCAGGTAGGCGATCCACTGCGAGTCGGGCGACCAGTCGAACGGCTTGTCGGACCCGAGGGGCGGCGTGTCGAAGAGCGCCTTCGCGACGCTGCGGACGTTCCTGGAGGCGAGGTCGAGGACCATCAGCTCGGCGCCATTGCGCTGGAAGGCGAGCATCTTTCCGTCGGGTGAGAAGCGCGGCGTGTCGTCACTGTGGTCGCCGCTCGTGAGCTGCGTCTCTTTCTCGGCGGCGATGTCGTACTGATAGAGGCGGGTGCGGCCGTCGCGATCGGAGACGTAGACCACGGTGCGGCTGTCGGGCGACCAGGTGAGCTGCGATTCGACGCCGGCCGTGCGGGTCAGGCGCAGCGCGTCGCCGCCCTCTTTCACGGTGGTGGCGAAGACTTCGCCACGCGCGACGAAGGCGAGCTTCTTCCCGTCCGGCGCGACCGCAAGGCTGTTGAAGCGATCGTTGAGGCGGCGATGCTCGACCGCCTGGGCGGCCGGAACGCCGCGCAGCGCGACGCGCACTTCGCTGGCCTGGCCGCTGGTGGTATCGAGCGCCCAGACCGCGAAATCGCGCTCGAAGACGATGGTCCTGCCGTCGCGGGCGATGGCCGGCCAGAGCACGCGGCCGTCGCGGAAGTTCGTGACCTGCACCGCCTCCGCGCCGCGGGTGATGCGCCAGATGTTCTCCGCTCCGCCGCGATCGCTGACGAAGAAGAGCGTGCTCGCGCCGCTCCACATCGGCCAGACCTCGCGCGCGCCGTCTTTCGTCAGCGGCTCGTAGCGCTTCGCCGCAATGTCCAGAGTCCAGATCTGCGAGTGATCGATGTGGCTGCTGCCGTGCCGCCACCACTGACCGGCCGCCACGCCGCGTCCCGCGAAAGCGACGGTGTTGCCGTCCGGCGACGGCGCCGCGAAGTACTCGCTGACGTAGCGCTCCGCGGAGACCTGCATCGGCGTCCCGCCATCGGCACGGACGCGCCAGACGTCGTTGAAGCCGGCGATGTCGCGGCTGGTGGAGTGAAAGTAGAGCCACTGGCCGTCCTGCGACCAGCCGTCGAGCTGATCGCGGACGTCGTCGAAGGTGATCCGCTGCGGCGTTCCGCCGGCCAGGTCGACGACGTAGATGTCGCCGTTGCCGCTGCGCGTCGAAACGAACGCGAGCCGCTTGCCGTCGGGCGCATACATCGGCCGCGAGTCCATGGCCGGGTCGGAGACCAGGATGCGCGCCTCGCCGCCCTCGCGGGCCACCGTCCAGATGTCGCCACCGGAGACGAACGCGATCTCGCGCCCGTCGGGGGAGAGGGAGGGCTCGGCCAGGGCGGGGATCGACTGCTGTGCGTTGGCGGTGGTCGCGGCAGTCGCGGCGAAGAGAAGGGCAAGGGCCAGTTTGCGCATGCGAGCGCGCAGTTTACCGGCTATGCAGTTTTATCCCGAGGTGGAGGCGAGGGATCTTTGGTTTGGGACAGTTTATCCCGAGCCGCGGGCGAGGGATCTTTGGTGAGGGACAGTTTATCCCGAGCCGCAGGCGAGGGATCTTTGGTGACATCTCGATGGCCTTGGCCAGGGGCGATGTCACCGGAGATCCCTCGCTGCGCTCGGGATAAAATTTTGGACGCTCCGGATAAATTGAGGCGAGTTACGCGAATCCCCGCGGCCGCTCATCCAGCATCGTCGCCACGTCGATCAGCGCGGCGGTGACGATCGGATCCTCCACCTGCACGATGACGTTCTTGATCCCGCGGGCGGGGCGGATGGTGAGGATGTTCGGATCGATGTCCACCTCGACGTCATCGATCTTCGGCACGGCGATCTCCTGCCGTTTCTTGGAGTTGAGGATGACCCGCTTGTTCGTGACGATGATCTGGCACTGCTCGGTCGGGACGAGCTTGGTCGTGGGGACGCCTTCGATCTTTTCGCGCACCTGTCGCAGGACGGAGCCGCGCGTATTGTGGATGCAGTATTCGTGGAAGCCGAGCGGCACCGGACATTCGGCCTTCGGCAGGTTCTTGTGATTGACGCCGCGCAGACCGTCGAATTCGGTGATCGCTTTCACTTCCACCGGGACGTCGTTGTCGTCGATCTCCAGGCCGTCGCGCAGCGCATGCAGCTCGCCGACCTGCGCGGGACCGAAGCGGTCGTCCGCCAGCAGATGCCAGACTACGACGCGGTAGAGATCGAGCTTCACGCGCAGCTCGTCGGCCGGGTTGAGGCCGGTTGAATGCGCGGCGCGGCTCATGATGTCGTTGACCTGCCGCGCTCCCGCCGGACCATACTTTTCGAGCGCCTGGAAGCCGATGTGGAGCACCGTCGAGCGCGCCACCGGCGACCAGATGCGGTAGGGGAGGTCGATCCGATCGCGCTCGCGTCCGACCGCCGCGAGATTCACCTCGGACGGGTCATTGCGTACCCGTTCGAGCGCGGCGCTGTAGGCGGAGAGGATCTCCTGATGCCCGGCATGCTCCTGCTCGCGCGCGGCCCGCTCCTGGTCTTCACGAACTTTGATCTGCCGTCGCGCCTGCGCGGTGATTCCTATGGGTACACCGATCAGAATCAGACCCAGAATGATCTCGAAGATGCCGACTCCGTTGTTGTCGGTATTGGCGATGACCCCGAGGCCGAGGACGATCAGCAGGGCGCCGAAGATCATCAGCCCGACGAAGAGCCATCCTCGCGCCGTGCCGTCGAAGACGGAAGCCCAGAACGGCGTCGAGGTGATGCTCGGCGAGTCCGGCACGACCAGCGCCCCCGGATCGCGCATGTCGGCGAAATAGAAGCCGCGCAGCCGCCTCCGAAGAAATTCTCCTGAGCCCCCGGTGGAGAGCGCAGGTTCGGTGTCGATGGCCGAAACCGGACTGCGTGGCGAGACGCCGAAACGGATCGGGCCGGGAGCGAGTTGTTTTCTTACGTAGAACGTCATAGACCCGGCCGGGGCCGGTTGCATTTCGGATGCCCAGTAGGGGAGTGGGCGACAGTCGCGACGGTCAGCGGCCGGAACGCCCGCTCCGCGTGAGTGCCCACGGGCCGTCGCCCGCCGCGATCAGGCGGGTGACGCGATTGGTGGCGGTGTCGATGACGGCGATCGTGTTGGTGATGCTGTTCGCGGCGTAGACTTTTTTGCCATCACTCGTCGCGGCGATGCCCCACACCCGCTCGCCCTCGGTCGGAATGGTGGCCAGAACTTTCATGGTCGCGGTGTCGATCACCGCCACGCTGTTGCCGCGGCCGGTGGCGACGTAGAGGCGGCGTTCGTCGGGCGAGAGGGCCAGGCCGACCGGTTTGTCGTTCGGGCGGAGCTTGATCCGCCGGATGACGCGATGCTTTTGGGCGTCGACCAGCATCACCGTGCCGCCGAGCTCCGCGGTGGCCCAGGCGCGTTTCGCATCGCGGGTGAAGATCGCCACGCGCGGGCGGGCGTCGACGAGGATGTTCGCCGCGACTTTGTGCGTCTTCGCGTCGATGACGGTGATGACGTTGCTGGTCTCGGTGGTCACGTAAGTCCAGCGGCCGTCGGGGCTCGTCGCCACCCCTTCGGGCTCGGTGCCGACCACCAGCGTCGCCAGGTGCTTGCCGCTCCTGACGTCGACGATGGAAGCGGTGCCGGCGTCTTCGTTCGAAAGGTAGAGATGCCGGCCGTCGGCGGTGATCGCCACGCACTCCGGATCGGTGCCGCCGGCGGTGTACGCGCGCGTGACTTTGCGCGTCTTCGTGTCGAGCGCCACGATCGCTTCGTTGCCGGTGCGGGGACGTTTGCCGTCGCGCCACCAGCTCACCGCGATGTAGAGCCGTTTTCCATCCGGCGCGAGCGCCATACCGCGGGGGCGGTTCCCGACGCGAGTCGTGGCGACGATGCGGTCGGTGGCGGTGTCGATCACCTCGATCGTGCCATCGCGCTCATTCGACACGTAAAGCTCCTCGGCGGGCAGCGTCAGCCCGAAGAGGAGCAGGAGCGCAATGGCCATCGATCTCATTTCAAGGTGAGCAGATAGGCGGCGATGTCCTGCGCCTCACTGTCCGGCATGCCGAGGGGCGGCATCGTGCTCTGCGGGTAGATGCTGCCCGGCTCCTGGATGTACTGCGCAAGGATGTCCGGCGTGATCCGCACCGTGCCGCCGACGATCGTTCCCTGCGAGCCGATCTTCGCCAGCGTCGGCCCGAGGGCGCCCTGCGGCCCGTCGCTGCCCGGGATGATGTGGCAGACGTTGCAGCCGTACTGCCCGATCAGCGCAAGCCCCTTCTGCGGATTGCCGCCACCCGCGGCGGTACCGGACGCACCGGCCGTGGTCGAGAACGGCTGCTGGACGGGGACCTTCTCCTCCTTCTGATTGCAGGCGAGGAGGAGGGGGGTCATCGCGAGGATGACGGTCAATGCACGAAACATGGCGCGTACTTTAGCCGAACGATGAAGGATGAGAGATGAGCGATGAGCGTTTCGGCCTCGTTCATCGCTCATCTCTCATCGCTCATCGTTCGTGCACCGGTCGCGTCCGCAAAAAAAACTTGCACCCCGCCTCTAACCAACCTAGTCTTACATTCGTAAGACACAACATGAGGAGCGAACCGGTGGAGAAAGATCTGCACGAATTGACCGACCTCCAGCTTGCGATCATGCAGGAAGTCTGGAAGCGGGGGACGGCCACCGTGACAGACGTGCATGACGCGCTGGTGGACGCAACGGGGCTGGCCAAGAAGACGGTCGGCACGATGATGATGCGTCTCGAGAAGCAGGGCTTTCTCGTCCATGCCGCGGAGGGTCGCGAGTTCGTCTACGAGCCGACCGTCTCGCGTGCCGAGGTGGGGAAGGCCAAGGTCCGGAACGTCCTCGATCATCTTTTCGGGGGAAGCCTCCCTGCGCTGGTCAGCCATGCGCTGGAGGCGAAGGACGTGGCGCCGGGCGATGTGGAGCGCGTGCGCGCGTTGATTGCCGATTTTGAAAAGCGGGAAAAGAAGGGGCGGAAATGAGCGCGATGATCATGTCGTGGGTCGTGACGTACCTGATGCACAGCACGCTGCTGATCGCGGCGGTATGGATGGGAGCGCGATTTGTCCGCTCGGCGGCGGTGCGCGATGCGCTCTGGAAGCTCGCGCTGACCGGCGCGATCGTGACCTCCAGCTTGCAGCTGGCGATGCCGGTCCGGCTCTGGAAGCCGGCCGCGCCGCCGCTGGTCGTTGCCGCGCAGCCGGTGGTGACGACGCCGGGGATGACGCCGGAAGCGACGCCGGAGATGACGACCGGAAACGTGGAGACGGCCAAGGCGCCGGAGCAGCGGCGCGAGATACCGCCGCAGTCGCTGGCGATCTTCGTCTGGAGCGCGATCGCGGCGATCTTCTTCGCGCGTCTCCTCTACGGGCGGCAGCGCCTCCTGGCGATCCTCCGGGACCGGCGGGAGATCGTCACCGGACGGGATCGCGCCCTGCTCGATGAGCTGGCCGGGCCGCGCATGGTCCGCCTCACCGAATCGCCGTCCATCCACTCGCCGCTGGCGATGGTGGGGTGGGAAGTGGTCGTGCCGGGCGGGATCTTCCCGCGGCTGACCGACGAGCAGCGGCGGACGATCCTCGCGCACGAGCTGGCGCACCTGGTGCGGCGCGATCCGCTCTGGCTCGCGGCCGCGGAGGTGCTCAAGGCGCTGCTCTTCTTCCAGCCGCTGAACTTCCTGGCGGCGGCGAAGATGAAAGAGACCGCGGAGTTCCTCTGCGATGACGCGGCGGTGCTGCAGACGGGCGACCGTCAGGCGCTGGCCGAGACCCTCGCGGAGCTCGCGTCGCACGTCGTGCCGATGCCCACTTCCGTTGCAGCGATGGCCGAGGGCGGCTCGAACCTGATCGTGCGCGTGACGCGCGTGCTGCGTGCCGGTGTGCCCGATCTGCCGCTGCGGAAGCGGATGCGCCTCGCCATCGCGCTGGTGCCGCTGGCGATCGTGGCCATCCTCGCGCCGGGTGTCGCGCCGGCGCTGATTCCGAGCCTGGACGGCACCGCCAACCACTTTGCCGAAGGCAACCTCGTGCACACGTATCAGGGGAAAGACGGCTTCACGAAGATCGTGATGGACGCGAAGAACGTGGCCATTGCCGGCGACGGCTCGTGGGTCCGCTTCGACAACGGGGCCGGTTTCTTCCGGGTCCGCTACACCTCGGAGCGCGGCGCCGAGCGGCGCGTCGACGTGCTGCCGGGGACGAACCTCGCGCCGGTCTATCGCTACTCCGTCGGCGGCATCGAGCGGCCGTGGTCGGCCGAAGCGATGCGGCTGATGATCGCCGCCTTCAGCAGCAAAGAGCTGGAGGAGATCAAGCTGACCGACTCGGCCCGCCCGAAGCCGGAGAAGAGGCAGGAAGCGAAGCCGCAAGCCAGGCTGGAAGTCAGGCCGGAAGCCAGGCCGGAGAAGAAGCTCTCCCGGTGGGATGCGACCATCGAGGAGGAGGGGACTCGCGACGGCGTCCCGCTGCACTTCCGCCTCGACATCGATTCGATCTACTACGACCGCGCCACCGGGGCCATCGATCTCCAGCAGTCGGGCTCGCTCTTCGCCGAGGAGACCCTCGGCGATCGCGTACGGACGATCGAGATGAAGGATGGCGCAGTGAAGCTCAGCGGCGACTGGAGCGGCATGTCGCGCGCCGAGCGCCAGCAGTGGGTCGGCAACCTCCTCCGGCGGCATACCACCGGCGACGCGCCGGTCGTGCGCGCGATTCAGAAGATGGTGCCGTAACGCGGAACTTCGAAGCTGCTCAGCGGTTCAGCTGCTCAGCTGTTCAGGCGAAGGCGTGGCACTCACACCCCTGAACAGCTGAATCGCTGAGTCGCTGAGCAGCTCTTTTCCTCCCGCAAATCTACAACCGTAAGGACCGACCGATGCGACGACTGCTCGTCCTCCTGCTACTGCTCTGCCCTGCCGCGTTCGCGGCCGACTATCGTGCCGTTCGCGCGGAACAGCCGCCCTCGATCGACGGCGATCTCACCGATGTGGTGTGGTCGCTGGCGCCGGAGATCAGCGGCTTCACGCAGCGCGATCCCGACGAGGGAAAGCCGCCCACGGAGCGGACCGTCGTGAAGATCGCCTATGACGACGAGGCGCTCTACGTCGCGGCGAAGATGTTCGATTCGAAGCCGGTCACCAGCCGCCTCGGGCGGCGCGACACGGCCATCGAATCGGATTGGTTCCGGCTCTATCTCGATCCGCATCTCGACCGCCGCTCCGGCGCGACGTTTCAGGTGAACCCGGCCAACGTGCAGTACGACGCGAGCCTCTACAGCGACGCCATTTCCGATACGAACTGGGATGCGGTGTGGGCCTCGGCCACGAAGATCGTGAGCGACGGCTGGACGGCGGAGATGCGCATTCCGCTCTCGCAGCTCCGCTTTCCCGATCGCCCGGCGCACACCTGGGGGATCAACATCGGCCGGACGATCTCGCGCCGCAATGAAGTCGACCGGCTCGTGCACACCTCGAAGGAAGACGCCGGCTTCGTCTCCCGCTTCGCCAGCCTGACCGGCATCGAAGGGATCAAGCCGGCCCGCGCGCTCGAGCTGCTGCCGTACAGCGTCGGTCGTCTCGATTCGAACCCGGTCGATCGCGACCTGCGTGCGGATGCGGGACTCGATCTCAAGTACGCGCTGACGTCGAATCTCACCTTGACGGCCACGCTCAACCCTGACTTCGGGCAGGTGGAGGTCGATCCGGCACGCGTGAATCTCACCGAGTTCGAGCTGTTCTTCCCCGAAAAGCGGCCGTTCTTCGTCGAAGGGTCGAGTCTCTTCGAGCCCGACGTGATCTCCAACCACGTCTTCGACTTCAACTATCAGACGCCGATCCTCTTCTACTCCCGCCGCATCGGACGGGTCCCCCAGGGCACCGGTTTCCTCGGCGCCGACGGCGCTCCGCAGCAGACGACGATTCTCGGCGCCGGCAAGGTGACGGGAAAGACGGCGAGCGGCTGGACCCTCGCCGCGCTCGATGCCGTGACGAGTGCGGAGGAAGGCCGCTTCGACGCCCGGACGGGCGAGGTGGAGCCGCTGACAAATTACTTCGTCGGCCGGATCGCGAAGGACTTCGGCGAGAACAGCTCCACCGGCTTCCGCCTCAGTGCGGTCAATCGCCGGCTGCCGTCGCACCTCGAGCCGCTGCTGCGCAGCAGCGCGTACGCGGCCTCGGCCGACGGCTACCGCACCTGGCGCGACAACAACTACGTGCTGCAGTGGAGCGCGTCCGGCACGCACGTCACCGGCAGCGAAGAGGCCATCCGCCGCACCCAGACCTCGTCCGCGCGCTACTACCAGCGGCCCGACGCCGGTCACGTGGAGCTCGATCCGACACGCACGTCGCTCAGCGGCTACGGCGGCAACGCCATGTTCGCGAAACACGCCGGCAAGTGGCAGTACAACCTCGGCGCCGGCATGTACTCGCCCGGCTTCGAGTCGAACGACGTCGGCTACATGCCGCGCAGCGACGCCATCACCACGCATGCGGTCGGCCTCTACGTCGATCCCGATCCGAAGGGGATCACCCGCCGGCGCAACTTCTGGGTCGGCAAGTTCCAGCATTGGAACTTCGACGGAGACCTGATCCAGAACGGCATCTGGTTCGATGGCAACACCACCTTCAACAACTACTGGCGCGCCTTCGGATGGGGCGGCACGGAGCTCCGCACCATCGACGATCGCGCGACCCGGGGAGGGCCCGCGATCGTCGCGCCGCGGCGACAGTGGGCCGGCGCGCAGATCGGCAGCGATCCGCGCCGCCCACTATCGGTCGATGTCTCGACCGAGCAGCTCGACTACGAGGACAACAGCGGCTGGGCCGACGTCTACGCCGTCAGCGCCACCTATCGCCCCACCACGCGACTGTCGTTGCGCATGACCCCGACCTACCGTACCTCCCGCTATCCGCAACAGTACGTCGCGACGATCAACGACCCCACCGCCACCGAGACGTTCGGCCGGCGCTACGTCTTCGCCTCGATCGACCAGAAGGTGTTCGAGATCGCGACGCGGCTCGATTGGACGTTCACCTCGCGGCTCTCGCTGCAGTTCTACCTCCAGCCATACGTTGCCACCGGCGACTATCACGATTTCAAAGAGGTGGCCCGGCCGCGCACGAACGAGTTCACCCCCCGCGCCGCGCCGTTCGATCCCGACTTCAACTACCGCAGCGTGCGTGCGAACGCGGTGCTGCGGTGGGAGTTCCGTCCCGGCTCCGCGTTCTATTTCGTCTGGAACGAAAGCCGGGAGGAAGAGCTGGCCATCGGCACGTTCGACCTGGGCCGCGACGTGCGCGGCACCTTCGACGCCCCGGCCAACGACGTGCTGATGGTGAAGGTTAGCTACTGGTTCGGGATGTAGTGGTCTTCTGCACCGGCGACATCGGCTGCGAGACCGCCATTGACATCAGCCAGACCAGCAGCAGAACGCCAATGCCGAGGGCGATGAAGAAGAACGTGGAAGGGCGCTGCGTCCCCTTTTTGGTGCGCGGGCCGGCTTTGCGGGTGGTGCGATTGCCCATGGCGGGAGAGTGTAGCGGGTCTTCATCGTATGAAGTCGATCCGGACCGTTCAAAACCTGAAAAGGGAGATGGTGCCCGTGTGGTGTGGGCCCACACCACGGGGCGAGCGAGAGCGGATCAGGGCGTGTAAATGCAGACGTCGTTCGCCACGTGTCCGGATGCCACCTCGCTGTTGATCTGAGTTCCTCTCCGTGTGGTGTGGGCTTCAGCCCACGTCTCGTCTCCCTGAACAAAGGGTGCACCCGTGGTGGGCTCAGATGGGGGACAGGCTTCAGATGTCATCCCTCCTGCCGGTCCACCGACCTCCCGCACGCCCTGCAGATCGCGGAGAGCTCCGCGCCGCCATCGAATCCGCCGATGGCCCGGAGGTGCCACTGGCGGGGGTAGAAGAAGGCGGTGCTGGAATCGCTGGCCCTCCCGCACACCGGCTCCCCCGTCGGCGTTGTGACGATCAGCGCCGGCGTCACCTCCCTGGTGCCGGGCCGATGACGAACAGGCCGAGCTGATCGCGAGAGCGGACGAACGGCTGTACGAGGCAAAGAGAGCCAGCCGCAATCGGGTCGGGGCGGTGGCGGCAGCGAAGCTCCCGCTGCGTGCTGCAGCTGACGCGGCTGCCCCACGCAGTTGGAGCACGCGGCGGCAGGTATACTTCGGGCTGGTGAGCGAACCTCTCGTCCTGTACTCCACGAATTCCTGGCTGGCGTACGCGATTGGCGAGCGGTTTTATCGTGGCGAGCACTACGTCTGGTGCAATCCCGACTTCGATGATCGAGCGGTGGCTGTCATCGACCAGGTGACGCCTCCGAGTTCCTCTCCCGCGGAGATTTACCGCGCGCTTCATGAAGATGTGAGACGAGGCGACAGTCACAGTTCGAAGATCAGAGACAACATGACCGGCATCCTCCGCGGAGCTGCCGTGAAGCGCGCGGCCGGAATCATCTCCGAGGAGGACCAGCGCGACATCGTGTCGATGATCGATCGCGCCGGCGGAAGGGATTTTCGCCCTCTCCTGTACGTTATCCCCTATGAGCGCGTCCGCGGGATCGTGAAACCTGCGCCGGTTGCGGAGCGTGCGCATCCGTTG
The DNA here is from genome assembly GCA_036398925.1 of Thermoanaerobaculia bacterium. Lineage (GTDB taxonomy): Bacteria > Acidobacteriota > Thermoanaerobaculia > Gp7-AA8 > Gp7-AA8 > DASWOB01. The sequence goes on along the minus strand of DASWOB010000011.1, from coordinate 28,735 downwards.
TCGCGTGAGTACGTCATCGACGCTTTGCGACGTCCGGATTTCGATGTGTTGGAATTACCGCTTGGAGGACTCTGATGTCTCTGGAAACGCTCTTGTCAGTTCCGCAAAACGTGGCGCTCGAAGCGGGATATTTGACGATCCGTGTTCTCAAGCACCTGGCCGGCGAGGTCCTCGCTCAGGACATGCCCCTGGGAGATGTCTCGATCGAAGCGCGTGACGTGGCCGAGCAACTGATTCGTGAGATTTCCTCCGCGGAGCGACGCGACGTTCCGCGTCTCGACCGTGCGCGGGTCGATTACTACATCAGCAAGATCGCCGAGATCGTGCAGGAGCGTGTCCGCGATTCCGTGGAGATCGACACGGACCGGGGCGACGCGCTGCTCGCTGAACTGCGTGCGGCGGAGCCGGTTCGTCGCCACTAGTGCTGGTCCCGAGAGGACGGGCGCCTGGATCCGTGTCACTGCAGCGTATACAAGTACGCCGCGATATCGCGCCCGTCGCGTTCCGTCACGGCCATCTCCGGCATGGCGGTCTTCGGGTCGACATGGCGCGGGTGGCGAATCCACTGGATGAGGTTGTCCGCGGTGTTGTCGAGCCGCCCGGCGAGGTAGTTCCGCATGCGCAGTTTCTCCAGCGATGGGCCGACGGTGGTGTTGGCGCCGGGGATGCCGGGGATGGTGTGGCAGGAGCCGCAGCCGTAGTGGCGGATGGCTTTTTTGCCGCGGTCGGCGTTGCCGCCGGTCAGTTGCTCGGCCTCGGTGCGGATGCGTTTGGGATTCGGTTCGCAGGCGGTGAGCAGCAATACGCAGAGCAGTAACGATAGCGTGGAGATCCTCGCACGCCGCTCCGATTCGCCGAGCCACGCGGCGAACAAGGCCAGAGCCACGAGCAGAAAGATCAGCCCCGCCGGAATCCACATGATCAGCCCCGCCAGCCGCTGGTCTTCCAGCGCGTGATCGGAGTGCGCGGCGTACGACGGGTACCAGAGCCGGTTCGCGAACGTCAGCAGGACGCCGAGCACGCTGGTGTGCATCATCATGGCGAAGACGAAGAAGACGGCGATGCCGTAGCCCACTTTGCCGTACCGGCCGTGGATGATCGACCACCAGAAGAGCGCGGCGGTGACGAAGAACATGAGGTGCTGCACGGCGTGAATGAGCTCGTTCGCCAGCGCGGCTTCGAACAGCACCGGGATGTGCCACATCCACAACGCCACGGCGTGCACGATCAGCACGACGATCGGGTGGGTGAGGGCGCGCCAGGGCGAGCGGATGCGGCGCGCGAGGGCAATGGCATGAGCGCGCGGCCGTTGCGGCAGGCCGTGCAGCCCTGCGGCGAAAGGATGACCGGCGACGAGCAGCGGCGCGGCGATGACCATCAGTAACTCGTGCTGGGTCATGTGCGCGGAGAAGAGGATGTCGGACAGCACGTCGAGCTTCGAGAGCAGCGCGTAAAGAATCGTGGCCCAACCGAGCGCGAACGCGAGCTGTTCGTACCACCGCGCGCCGGCGCGGCGCGCTCCTCGGAAATAGAGCGTCAGCGAGACGAGCCCGCAGAGGACGAGCAGGAGGTCGAGCGCTAATCGCATAGGCGGAGGAAGAACATCGGAATCGTTTGTCCGACGATGACGAGGCCGAAGAGACAGCCGGAGGCGAAGCCGAAGGCGGCCATGAAACGCGCTCGGGAGAGCGCCGCGGGCTCGATCTCTTCCGGCGCTCCGGCGGCGCCGTGAGCGATGAGCGGGGGGCGTTCGCGCCACAGACGCAAGGCGAGGACGCTGGAGAAGACGGTCGCGACGAGCAGCACCAGCGACACAACCAGCAGCAGCGATCGCGAGCCCCAGGCGCAGGCCTGCGGCGCGAGCGAGTAGCTGGTCTGCAGGTGTGCGGCCCACGCGAGCGGCGGCGTGAGGACGGTGATCCAGAGCCTGGCGTCGTCGTCGATCCGCATCGTCACCTCTGCAGGAGCGTGTCGCCGAAGATGAGCGCCCACAGCAGCACCCAGCTCACCACGACGAACCACCAGTAGTAACCGCCGAGGCGGGCGTCGAGCATGTGCTTCTTCTCGACGGGGCCTTTGTAGAGGAGCGTGGTCAGGACCATGTTCTCGATCACCCCGGAGACGAGATGGAAGGTGTGCATGAAGTAGATCGCCCAGACTATCGAGCCGTAGGCGTGGCTGTTCCACTTGTAGCCGAGCATCGCGAACTCGTAGCCGCGCGGGATGAGTGCCACCGCGCTGAGGATCGTGGTGACGATCATGCCCAGGCGGACGTTGCGGAGGTCGTCGTGCGACGCGGCGCGGAAGGCCCAGGCCATCGACACGCCGCTCAGGATGAGGATCACCACCGTCGCGAGCGTCAGCGAGATCGGCGGCTGGATCGCTCCGGTCGGCGGCCAGACGCTTTCGTTGCCGCGCAGGTAGCCGTACGACGCGGCCAGCAGGGCGAACATCGTCCCCTCGATGGCCATCAGCAGCATCACGCCCCACCAGAGCGGATCGCGGTGGCCGTGCACGACGGTGCCGAGGTGCGAGACGTCGAGGAAGCGGCGTCCGACGTGGGCGTGCAGGTCGGTTGCGCTCACCCGCCGGCCTCCTCTTCTTTCGGCGCCGGCGGCGGTCCGGTGAGCCAGAGCAGCTCGCGATGCGGCGCGACCGGCCAGAACCAGCCGATCAGCGTGATGGCACAGATCGCGAAGCCGAGCGGGATGCCCCAGGGGGTGAAGATGGCCACGATGATGCCGATCGCGAAACCGCAGGCCAGGAGGAATGGCCAGATGGTGGGACTCGGCAGCTCGCTCCGGTGATCGGGGCGAGCGTCCATGAGCGTCGTGACGAGTGTCTCGCGCACGTTGCTGCGCAGACCGGTGACGAGCGGCTGGTCGGGCGCGCTGGTCCAGAGCGCGTCACGGTCGCGAACAGTGGGGATGTAGAGGAAGTTGTAGTCGGGCGGCGGCGAGGTGGTGGCCCATTCGAGCGTGGCGCTCTTCCACGGATCATCACCGGCGACCGGGCCGCGCTTCAGCGAATAGAGGACGTTCACCAGGTAAACCAGCACGCCGATGCCGAGGATGAACGCGCCGGCCGTGGCCAGGCGATTGAGGTCGCCCCAGCCGAGCGTGTCGAGGTAGGTGTAGACGCGCCGCGGCATGCCGTTCAGGCCGAGGTGATGGAGCGGGAAGAAGGTCATGTTGAAGCCGATGAACAGCAGGACGAAGCTGGCCACGCCGAGCTTCTCGTTCTGCATCCGGCCGCTCATCTTCGGGAACCAGTAGAAGAGCGCTCCCAGCAGGGGGAACAGCGTGCCGCCGATGAGCACGTAGTGCAGGTGCGCGACGACGAACATCGTGTCGTGCAGCTGCCAGTCGAGTGGCACCGAGGCGAGCATCAGGCCGGTCATGCCGCCGATGATGAAGATGAAGAAGAAGCCCATCGCGAAGAGCAGCGGCGGCTTCATCGTGACCTTGCCGCGCGCCAGCGTCACGATCCAGGCGAAGATCTGAAAGCCGGTCGGCAGGGGGATGAGGATGCTCGAAGCGGTGAAGAAGCTCATCCCCAGCTGCGGCAATCCGGTCGCGAACATGTGATGCACCCAGACGCCGAAGCCGATGATGCCGGTGGCCACGAGCGACAGCACGATCCCGAGGTAGCCGAAGATCGGGCGCTTCGAGAACGACTGCACGATCGTCGACATCATGGTCGTCCCCGGGATGAAGATGATGTAGACCTCGGGGTGCGCGAAGAACCAGAACAGGTGCTGCCAGAGGATCGTGTCGCCCCCTTCGGCAGGATTGAAAAAGTGCGTGGAGACGAGGCGGTCGCTGGCCAGCATCGAGCTCGCGACCATGACGCTCGGCATCGCGAAGATGATCATGAACGTCGTGACCAGCTGCCCCCAGACGAAGATCGGCATCCGGTTGAGCGACATCCCCGGCGCGCGGTGCTTGAAGATCGTGGCGATCATGCTCACCGCGCCGGCCAGAGTGGCCACCTCGCTGAAGGTGATCATCTGCGCCCAGACGTCCACCCGCTTGCCGGGCGAGAACTCGGGACCGGAGAGCGGCGGGTAGGCGAACCACCCGGCGTCGGGCCCGATGTTCAGGAAGAGCGACGTGTAGAGCAGGATGCCGGCGGTCAGGTAGCTGAAGTAGGCGAACTGGTTGAGGCGCGGGAAGGCCATGTTGCGCGTGCCGAGCATGAGCGGCACGACGTAGATGCCGATCCCTTCGACGACCGGCACGGCGAAGAGGAACATCATCGTCGCGCCGTGTGTGGTGAAGAGCTGGTTGTAGAGGTCGGGCGAGAGGAAGTCGTTTTGCGGCCGCGAGAGCTGGATGCGCATCAGCAGCGCCTCGACGCCGGCCAGGGCGAAGAAGACGAAGGCGGTGATGATGAAGCGGAGGCCGATGGTGGTGTGATGGTTGTCGGTCAGCCAGCCGATGAAGCCTTTCGGCTTCTCCCATGCGACCGACAACTTCTCGTGCAGCTGGAGATCGGATGGCGTCATTTGAGTGACTCCAGGTAGATCGTCACCGCGTTGAGGTCATCGGGGGAGAGGTTCGACGGAGGCATGAGCACGCCCGGCTTGATGCTCTGCGCGTTGGCGATCCAGCCGGCGCGATGGCCGCGGGTGTTCGGCAGCGTGGCTGCGCCGATGGTCAGGCGGCTCCCGATGTGGGTGAGGTCGGGGCCCAGTCGCGCGCCGGCCGGCGTCCCTTTGATGGTGTGGCACATCACGCAGGTCGAGCCGAGGAAGACGGTCTGGCCGCGCTGCTGATCGGCGGTCTTCGGGATCGGCGCGGGGAGGAGTTGCCGCGCGTACCACTTTTCGAACTGCGCGCGCGGCTCGACCACGACGATGAAGCCCATCCTCGCGTGCTGCAGCCCGCAGAACTCGGCGCATTGCGCGCGGTAGAGGCCGGGGCGGTCGGCCTGGATGACGAAGTTGACGGTCTTGCCGGGGATGAGATCGTGCTTGCCGTGGAGGTTCGGAATCCAGAACGAATGGATGACGTCCGACGATCGAAGCACTAGCCTGATCCGCTCGCCGGCCGGGAGATGCAGCTCGTTGGCGGTGGTGACGATGCGGTCGGCGCGCGGATTCGTGTACTGGAACTCCCACCACCATTGATGGCCGTTGACGCGGATCTCGCGCGTCGCCACGTCTGCTTCGTTCGGGGTGACGGCGCGGCCGGCGGCGACGCTCGCGCCGAGGAGGGCGAAGAGAATCAACGTCGACAGAACGAGCGCGCCGGAGACCCAGCGCGTGCTGATGCGCGTTCCTTCCTCGCTGTTGTCCGGCTCCGTGCGGCGTGAGCCGCGCCAGACCGCAAGGGCGAGGAAGAGCAGGACCAGGAGCCAGACGGTTCCGGTGGTGAAGAGGAAGATCTCCCAGAGCGATCCGAGGCGATCGGCGAACGGGCCGGCGGGATGGAGCGCGGACTGGTAGTCGTTCACCGCCCCGCGACCTCCTCCTTCTTCGACTGCGGCGGGACGGTGGTCATCATCTCGTCGCCGCGCGCCGGCGAGGCATTCTTCGGCGTGAGGCCGGCCATGGAGCGGACGTACGCGGCCAGCTCCCAGATCTGATAGTCCGCGACCTTGTCGCCGAAGGCGGGCATGCCGTTCGGGCGTCCGCGTTTGATCGAGTCGTGTACGTTCTCCGGCGTGCTGCCGTAGATCCAGTACGAGTCCATCAGCGCCGGACCCATCCCGCCGCCGCCGTGCGCGTGACAGCCGACGCAGTTGTAGGCGCTGTAGAGGCGTTTTCCTTCGCTGAGATCCCACGCCCGCTCTTCCGAGAGATTGCGCACGACCACCTCGGGGTTGGGCGGCCCCGGTTGCAGCTCGGAGAGCTTCACCGGTCCGCCGTCCGCTTCCGACGCGGCGGGGGAGTGACGCAGCTCGCGCTGTTCGCGCCTGCATGCGGCGAGCGAGAGAAGGAGCAGCGCGAAGACGAGTTTTCGCATCAGATGTCGGTATCCACCCGCGGTACGCCGTAGTCGGCGAGGATCCGGTCGATTTCCGGTTTGCGGCGCTCGAGGATCCGGTCGAGCTCCGCGCGAAGCTGGTCGTCGCCGCGGCGCACGCCGACGGCGATGTCGAAGACGAAGGGGAGAAAGGGGAGGTCGATCTGCGGCTCGACCGGCACGAGCTCGAGCGGCACGCTCTGCTGCCGCGCCGCCCATCCGGCCAGCGGCCCCCAGACCACGGCCAGATCGACCTCGCCGCGCACGACGGCGTCGACGATGCGCGCGGGAGGATTCGGCTTCGTGTAATCGCCGTACACCGTGTAGCCGCGCACGTTGCGCACGATTCCGCGCGCGGCGAGCGCGTGGGCCGGAGGGGCGTTCGCGCCGTCGTCGCCGATCAGCTGCACGCCGATGGTCAGCGTCTTCAGCTTCTCGTCATCGAACGAGCGGATGTCGAGATGACGGTCTTTGCGCGAGACGAAGACGTAGGTGGAGCGGTAGTAGGGACGGGTGGTGGCGGCGAGCTCGAATGCGCTCGGGACGCCGACGATCACGTCGCAGGCGTTCGCGCGCAGTGTGTTGCGGACGAAGCCACGCCGCTGCGGCCACCACATGTACTCGACCTTCGCGTTCAGGTCACTGGCGATCAGCGTGGCCAGTTTGTTTTCGAAGCCTTCCGCGCGGGCGTTCGAGAAGGGGAGGTTGTTCGGATCGGAGCAGACCCGGAGAGTGCGGGTCTCGGTTTCGGGCGCCGGCTTCGGCGAATCGCACGAGAAGGCGAGTGCGGCGAGGATGGCGATCAGGATCGTCGTTCTCATGGCAGCGCGAACGTGTAGAGCACGCCCCCCTTGTTGCTGTGCTTCGGCAGGTCGCTCATCGCGCCGACGAATCCGAGCGCGGCGGTCGGATCGCGCGGGTCGAGCCCGCCGGAGACGATCGCTCCCGCCCAGCCGCCGACGCCGGAGAGGACGGAGACGTACTGCTTGCCGTCGGGACCGCGATAGGTGATCGGCTGGCCGATGATGCCGCTCGCCGTCTTGAAGCGCCACAGCAGGCGTCCGTCGCGCGCGTCGACCGCCTTGAACCACCCCTCCATCGTGCCGTAGAAGACGACGTTGCCGGCCGTGGCGAGCGTGCCGCTCCAGACCGGGAAGGTCTCGCGGATCGACCATGCCTTCCTTCGGCGCAGCGGATCCCAGGCGCTCACCTCGCCGCGATGACCGCCCGGGCCCGGCTTCATGATCACGTTCGCGCCGACGTAGGGCGTACCGGAGATGTAATTCACCTCCACCCCCTGCTCCTGCTGGCAGAGGTTCTGGTGCGGGACGTAGAGCAGGCCGGTCTTCGGCGACCACGACGACGGCTGCCAGTCTTTCGCGCCGGGTGCGGCGGGGCAGATGTCGTCCACGACCTTGCCGGTGTGGGGCGTCTTTTCGTGTACCGGAATCAGCCGGCCGGTCTTCAGGTCGACCCCTTTGCTGGTGGTGATGTGCACGAAGGGATCGGCGGAGAGAACTTCCCCGGTCGCGCGATCGAGAAGGTACATGTGACCATTGCGTTCGGGGCGCAGCAGCACCTTGCGCGGCTTCCCGTCCATGGGGAGGTCGAGCAGCACGTTCTCGTTGACGCCGTCGTGGTCGTAAAGATCGTGCGGCGACCATTGATAGAACCAGATCGCCTCGCCGTTGTCGGGACGGCGCGCGAAGATGCCGGCCGTCCACTTGTTGTCGCCCGGCCGCTGGTCGGGATTCCACGGGCCGGGATTGGCGGTGCCGTAATAGAGAAGGTCGAGCTCCGGATCGTACGAGAGCCAGCCCCACACCGTGCCGCCGCCGATCTTCCAGGCGTCTTTCGGCCAGGTGGTGACGCCGAGATCCTTGCCGCAGTCCTGTGCGTAGTGCGGCTTGAAGGTGGCGCCGATCAGCACCTCTTTGTCGGGGCCGGTCGAGTAGGCGCGCCACTCGATTTTTCCGCTCTTCGCATCGAGCGCCGTCAGCCAGCCGCGCACCCCCATCTCGCCGCCGCTGTTGCCGACGAAGACGCGGTCGCGCACGACCAGCGGGGCCATGGTCATGGTCTCGCCCTTGTTGATGTCGGCCAGTTGTGTGACCCACAGCTCCTGGCCATTGCTCGCATCGACCGCACACGTCCGGCCGTCGAGGGTGTTGAAGAAGAGCCGCCCGTCGGCGTAAGCCGCACCGCGATTGACGACGTCGCAGCAGGCCACCCCCTGCGATTCGGTCTCCAGCTCCTTCGGGCGATAGATCCATTTGCGCTCGCCGCTCTTCGCGAGGTCGAGCGCGATCAGCTCGTTGGGAAACGGCGTGGTGACGTACATCGTCGAGCCGATCACGAGCGGCGCCGCTTCATGTCCGCGGTCGTGCGACGTGCCGAAGGTCCACGCGACCTTCAACGCCGCGACGTTGTTGGTGTTGATCTGCTCCAGGCCGCTGTAGCGGGTGGATGCGTAGTTCTTGGCCGGCATCACCCACTGCGCGTCGTCGTTCTGAAGGGAGAGGAGATCGTCCGTTGTATTGCGCTGGCAGGCGGCGAGAAGGAGCACAACCGCTGTCATCCTGAGCGAAGCGAAGGACCCCCTCCCCACGGGCCGCACGCGTGGTGCATCGCACTTGCGAAGGGGGTCCTTCGCTTCGCTCAGGATGACAGGAGCGGGTCGGTCAGGGCAGCGCGAAGACATAGAGCGTGCTCCCCTTTCCGGTGACGTTTTTCAGATCGGCCATCGCTCCGGCGAAACCGTCCGCGGCACTGGCGTCGCGCGGGTCGAGATCGCCCGACACCACCGCTCCCGCCCAGCCGCCGACGCCGGAGAGGATGGCCACGTACTGCTTGCCGTCGGGACCGCGGTAGGTGATCGGTTGGCCGATGATGCCGCTCTCGGTACGGAACTGCCACAGCACCTGGCCGCTCACCGCGTCGACGGCCTTGAACCACCCTTCCATCGTCCCGTAGAAAACGAGGTCGCCGCCCGTGGCCACCACGCCGCTGTAGAGCGGGAAGCGCTCGCGGATGGCCCAGATTTTCTTCCGTTGCGCGACGTCCCACGCGGTCAGTTCGCCGCGATGCCCGCCCGGACCGCCGTACATCCGGACGTTCGCGCCGGTGTAAGGCGTGCCGGCGATGTAGCTCGTCTCGACCCCCTCGAAGTCCATGCACAGATTGATGGTCGGCAGATAGAGCAGCCCCGTTTTCGGCGAGTAGGCCGACGGCTCCCAATCCTTCGCGCCGGGAACCGCCGGGCAGATCTCGCGCACCACCTCGCGCGTCTTCGGGAACTTCTCCGGCACCTCGATCGGACGGCCGGTTTTCAGGTCGATGCCTTTGGTGGTGGTGATGTGAGCGTACGGATCGGCGGCCAGCACTTCGCCGGTGGTGCGATCGATGGTGTAGACGTAGCCGTTGCGCTCCGCGCGGACGAGCACGCGCCGGGTCCGGCCGTTGATCTTCAGGTCGAGCAGCGTCGATTCGTTGACGCCGTCGTAGTCCCACTGATCGTGCGGCTGGAACTGATACGCCCACTTGGCCGCGCCGGTGTCGGCGTCGCGCGCGAAGAGGCTGGCGCTCCATTTGTTGTCGCCCGGGCGCAGCTCGGGATTCCATGGGCCGGGATTGCCGGTGCCGTAGTAGATGAGGTTCAGGGCCGGGTCGTAGGAGATCCATCCCCACGCGGTCCCGCCCCCCTGGCGCCATGCCTCGGGCGGCCACGTCCTGACGCCGAGGTCCTTGCCGCGATCGAGCGGGTAGAAGGGCTTGAAATCGGGGCCGATCAGACACTCGGCGTCGGGCCCGGTGTGGAACGCCTTCCAGACGGTGCGGCCGCTGTTGAGGTCGAGCGCCTGCAGCCAGCCGCGCAGGCCGAACTCGCCACCGGAGTTGCCGACCAGCACTTTGTCCTTGACGATCAGTGGAGCCATGGTCAGCGTCTCGCCCGAGTTGATGTCGCCGAGGCGGACCTTCCAGAGCTCGGCACCGGAGCTCGCGTCGAGGGCGATGGTCTGGTTATCGAGAGTGTTGAAGACGATCTTGCCTGCCGCATAGGCCGCGCCGCGGTTGACCCAGTCGCAACAGGCCACGCCGCGCGCCGAGTCGAGCACCTGCGGCTTGTACGTCCACTTCACCGGCGCGCCCGGCCGCGTCAGATCGAGGGCGAAGACGTGATTGGGAAAAGGGGAGACGACGTACATCGTGTCGTTCACGACCAGCGGCGCCGCCTCCTGTCCACGGTTGATCCCGTTCGAGAAGGTCCAGGCCAGCTTCAGGCTCTTCGCGTTGCTTCGATTGATCTGCGCGAGCGACGAGTAACGCCAGCTCGCGTAGTCCTTCGAGGCCATCGTCCACTGACCGTCGTCACTGGTGGCGACCTCGCGCGATGACGCGCTGCTGTACATCTTCAGATACGGCGGGGTGGTCTCCTTTTGTACCGTGCCGCGGTCGCACGCGCTCAGCAGCGAAGCAAGGATCAGGATCGCAGCATGCGTCACGCGCAACATTTGGGTTGTAACGTTTACGTAGCATGAAATACGCCAGCCCCAACCGTTTGACTCGTATCCGGATCTTGCCCAGCCCGGCAAAGAATTTGCTTCTTTGCTTTGTCAGCAATGGATGAGTTGGACGCGATCCAGGATTCGCTGCGCCGTCAGAGGAAGAGTCTCGACGATCTGCTCGACGAGACCTCGTCGCGCAAGACCGAGACCGCCGCATTGATCGACCGCATCGAGGAGTGGCGTCTCCGTTCCGAGAGAACCCAGCGCGGCCTGCCGCCGCAGGGCGACGAGTCCGAGCCGCACCAGCGGAAGTGACTACGCTCGTCGACGGATGGTGCGCATGGTGATCGACCAGCGCAGCCCCTTCACCGCCGGGATCGAATGCTGCCACTTCGTCCGCGCCGCGCCGGCCAGCACGTAGAGCGACCGCGGCGCGAGCGCGAGCTCCTCGGTCTCGAAGCCGGCGTTCGTCTTTTTCCGAAAGCGCATGCGGCAGGGAGCACCGAGAGAGAGGCCGATGACCGGCTCGCCGAACATCGGCGCATCGCGGTGCCAGCCGATCGTGGCGCCCGGCGGATAGCGGGCGATGAGGAACTGCTCGAGCGTCCCCGGCTCCATCTCCAGCAACGCCGCGCAGCGGTCGCGCAGAGCCGCGAGCCACGGCGGCGGGGGAGTGGTCGGATGGATCTTCCACCCTTCGTAGTCGTAGTCGAACCCAAAGTGCAGCACCGTGCGCCGCGCCGGCTGCCCCCGCATCACCACCTGCTGATACTCGAGCCGCTCCACCTCGGTGATGAGCTGCTGTTCCTCCTCGGCGGAGAGAAAGTCGGGCTGGTAGCGGAGGCCGTCCATCGGTTCGCAGCTTCTCAGCTGCTCAGCGGTTCAGCGGTTCAGCTGTTCAGGGGAGCGAATGCGGCGCGTCGATTCTGAACAGCTGAACGGCTGAGCAGCTGCAGTCGCAGAGTCTCTGCCAACGTTGCCGGCCTGTGCCTTGGCGACATGTTTGCATGGTTGCACTGCTCGTGGGAACCAAGCCTCGCGTCCTCGTCGTTGACGATGAACCGGCCATCCGTGCGCTGGTTGCGAAGATCGTCGAGCGCGCGGGGCACCCGGTCGACAGCGCTCGCGACGGTGCCGATGCCATCGAGAAGCTCGAGGTCCAGCAGTACGCCGTGGTGGTCCTCGACCTGATGATGCCGATCGTCGACGGTTACGGCCTGATCGAGTACCTCAAGAAACGCGGCGCCCCCCGCCCGGCCATCATCGTCATCAGCGCCGGCGACTCCGCCGCCCTCCGCCAGCTCGACGGTTCGGTCGTCCACTCCATCATCCGCAAGCCGTTCGACATCGACGTGCTCGGTGACCTGATCACCGCCGCCGCCCACAGCGCGGACGCCGACCTGAAGAAGGAAGACGAAGACGACGGCCGTTCGCGCATTCTGCGGTTTCCGTGTTAGCCGCGCGCAATTGAGAATTGAAGAATTGAGAATCGTGAAAGCGGCGCGGCACTCGCGCTGAAGCATCCTCAATTCTCACTTCGCCAATTCTCAATTCGGCGCAGAGTTCGCAGAAGTCGGCGCCGTGAACGTCCGTCCTCTCGTTCTTCTCATCGAACCGCATGAAGAGCACATCGATCGTGCGAAGCGGTTCCTGCTCGCCGACTGTTCCGAGACCTTCGACGTCGTCAGCTCGTCGGATATTGACGATGCCATCCGCAAGCTCGAAGACGCGCACGATCGGAAGCAGCCGGTGGCGCTCGCGCTGGTGCGGCACCTGCGCGATCAGAAGATCCTCCTCGACTTCCTGCAGCGCGGGAAGAAGCTCTTTCGCGGGATGAAGGTCGTGCTGTACGCGACCGACCTCGACCCCGGATTTGCCGTCGCCGCCAAACGCGATGGCCTGGTCGACTACAGCGTCAATGATCCGTGGGAGACGCCGGAGACGGAGCTCGAACCGATCGTGCGCGATGCGCTGCGCGCGTGGGAGACGGTCAACGCGCAGCAGGACGTCGTGAAGGTCTACGGCGATCAGTGGCAGCCGCGCTGTCACGACGTGAAGGACCTGCTGGCGCGGCACCGCGTCCCGTATCGCTGGATCGACACCGAGCCGGAGGACGAAGATCACGCGGAGAATCACACGCGCATCGTCTTTCCGGATGGCTCGGAGCTCCTCGATCCGGATGACGAAGACCTCGCGCAGAAGCTCGGCTTCAGCACCTCGCCCGACGACAGCCTGTACGACCTGATCATCGTCGGCGGCGGACCGGCCGGCCTCGCGGCCGCGGTCTACGCCTCGTCGGAAGGCCTGCGCACGGTGGTCCTCGAGAACGACGTCCCCGGCGGGCAGGCCGGATCGAGCGCGCTGATCGAAAACTACCTTGGCTTTCCCGATGGACTGTCGGGAGCCGAGCTGGCGTCGCGCGCGGTGACGCAGGCGCAGAAATTCGGGACCGAGATCCTGCTGACCAAGACCGCGGTCGGGCTGCGTGACGATCGGGGGTACCGCATCGTGAAGCTCGATGACGGGACGGACATCGTCGGACACGCCGTGCTCCTCGCCACCGGCGTCGCCTATCGCAAGCTCGAAGCGGAGGGGGCGGAGCGGCTGGCCGGCTCGGGCGTTTATTACGGCGCCGCCGCGGCGGAGGCAGCCCGCTTCCGCGATCAGGAGGTCTGTCTCCTCGGCAGCGGCAACAGCGCGGCGCAGGCGGCGCTGCTGCTCGCGCGCTACGTGAAGAAGCTGACCATCATCACCATCGACCCCACCCTCGAGGCGACCATGTCGAAGTACCTGGTCGAGCGGATCAGTGCCCTGCCGAACGTCGAAGCGCTGACCAGGACCAGTGTGATCGAGGTGAGAGGGGAGGAGCGGGTAGAGTCGCTGGTCCTCGAGAACATCGAGACGAAAGAGACCAGCGAGCGGAAGACCGCCGCGCTCTTCATCTGGATCGGCGCGAAGCCGCGCACCGACTGGCTGGAAGGGGCCGTCGCCCGCGACAAGCAGGGTTTCGTCCTGTCGGGCCGCGACCTCCGGCGCGAGCATCTGGCGGGGTGGAAGAACGAGCGGTGGCCGTACCTCCTCGAAGCGAGCATGTGCGGCGTTTTCGTGGCCGGCGACGTGCGGCACGGCTCGGTGAAACGGGTCGGTTCCGCGGTCGGCGAGGGTGCGATGGCCGTGCAGTTCATTCACCAGTACATGCGCGAGCGCTGACGCGCTCGCGAGGGCCGAGGGCCCAAGGCCGAGGGCCAAGGGAGAGGCCGGGCATGCGTCGTTTTTCAACCCTCGGCCCTCGGCCCTCAGCCCTCGGCCCTGCCTCCGTGATCTGGCTCACGGTTTGCTGTTGAGTTTCCGCGTAGCGCAAAAAAAGAGAGGCCGAGGAGGCGCGCGTTGCAATACACGATTGAAACACGCGAACTAACGAACGAGTACACACACCGCCCGAGTTTTGACGTCGAGCTGCGCCGCACCACGGTCGAAGCGGACGACGCGGGGGCAGCCATCACGCAGTTCGTGAGGCAAAACGAGTCGGAATTGGTCAGCTTCATCCGCCCGGCCAACGGCCGGGAGTCGATCGCCACGGTCAAGAAGGAAGACGCGGTCTTCCTGGTCCGCGTTTATGCGGCATGACCGCGAGTGAAACCGTTTGCATCTGACGCAAAGACAGCGGCGCCTCGCAGTGCCGCTTTTTTTGTGCAGAAAATGGGAGTATCTTCTTCGTCTCGATAACCGAACAGGAGCCCCTCATGTCCCGCGTGGATCCGCCAGGCCGGAAATGGAACGCATTGATCGTCGACGATGATCCCGGCCTGCAAGGCCTTTTTCTCACCCTCCTCGGACGCGACGGTTTTTCCGTCGATTGCGCCCCGAACGGCCGCGTCGCTTTCGAGTACCTCAAGCGCCGCTCGTACTCCGTGATCCTGCTCGACCTGATGATGCCGGACGTGAACGGCTTCGAGCTCCTCGACCGGCTCGAGCGCGACAGCCCCGGCATCCTCCGCCGCGTCATCATCATGACCGGCGCCGCGCAGCGGGTCATCGACGAGCTGGACGAGACCCGGGTCTGGGGTGTGATCCGCAAACCGTTCGACATCGAGGTCCTGATGAACGCCGCGCGCAACTGCTCGCGCGGACAGGCCCGGGTGACGAGCATCGGAACGCCGCCGCCACCGCAAGCGCGGGTGTGAGGGTGGGCACCTGCTCAGCGGTTGAGCTGTTCAGCCGTTCAGGCGGCGAGAGTGTTGGACCGCGCCTGAGTCGCTGAGTCGCTGTGCAGCTGAAACGCCCTCAACACCTCCGCCGCCGATCCTCTACAATCCGCCTCCCATGAGTGCGGCGTACGCCCTGCTGGCGTTCTTCACGACTCTCGCCGGGGGGGCGTTCGCGTGGCGCTACCGGCGGCAACTGCACAGCATCATGGCCTACTCGGCCGGGCTGCTGATCGGTGTGGCGCTGCTCGACCTCATTCCGGAGATCGTCGAGGTCGCGGCCGAGCTGAAGATGGACATGCGTACGCTGATGGGCAGCGTGATCTTCGGCTTCCTGGCCATCTTTCTCCTCGAAAAGCTGACCATCATCCACAGCGAGAAAGCGCACGACGAGCCGGGGCATCGCCACAACGTAGGCTTGGTCGGGGCGCTCGGCCTCTCCTTCCACAGCTTCCTCGACGGCCTGGCCATCGGGGTCGGCTTTCAGGCAGGGACGGAGATCGGCATCGTCGTGCTGCTGGCGGTCCTCGCGCACGATTTCGCCGACGGCCTCAATACCGTCACGTTCATGCTGGCGACGAAGAACAGCCGCTGGCGGACGCTCACGCTGCTGCTCGTCGATGCGGTCGCACCGGTGCTCGGCGCGCTGACGGCGAACATCGTCGACATCGCCCCGAACATGCTCGCCCACCAGCTCGCGTTCTTCTGCGGCTTCCTGCTCTACCTCGGAGCGAGCGACCTGCTGCAGCACGCGCACGAGCGCCCGCGGTTCGCATTGATCTTCGCGACACTCGCGGGGCTCGGCACGGCCGCGGTGGTGGTGTACGGGTTAGAGCGGTTGCACGCGCACTAAGCAGAACGCATGCACGTCACCAACGGATGAGGAGACGACGGGAGGCCTCCGGCGGCCGGGCCACGGGCCCGGACCCATTGGTTGGCCTGGCCTCCGCGACACAGCCTCGTATCTCGCGACAGACTGTCGCGGAGGCCAGGCCAACAACGGGGTCCGGGGCCGATGGCCCCGGCCGCCGGAGGCCCCCCGGTCGTCTCCTCATCTGTTGGTGACGTAAGAGCATCCTGCTTAGAGCGCCTTGGTGTTGTCGCGCGGATTGCGGTCGATCAGCTTGTTCAGCGGGTCGATCCCGGCGCGGGTCGGCTTCTGCCTCACCACGAACGTGAACGTCTCCACCGGCTTCGTGATCCGCTTTTTCTCCAGGGCCAGGATCACGTCGTCGTTCTTCGCCTCCGGATTCGCTTTGGCCAGGACGCCGACGTCGATCCAGTCGCCGATGGCGATCGGCTTGTCCTCGCCCTTGGCATCGCTGCGGAACTTGGTAGCCTCGACCGTCACCGTGACCTGGTAGCGGCCGCCCGGCAGTTCCTTGACCGAGGCCTCGCGGGCGCGGTTGTCGAAGATGGTGATGGTCTCGAAGAGGTCGGTGATGACCGGCTGGTACTCGGGCGGGGTGACCTCGCGGAAGTACTTCACCATCTCCGCGGCGGTCGGGTACGGCGGGCCGGCGAAGCCGTGATCGCGGATGAACTTCGCCAGCGCAGCGTTGACCTTCTCTTCGCCGATGTAGTCGCGCAGGGCGTACATGACCAGGCTGCCTTTGCGGTAGTGGATGTAGCCCTGATTCTCGACCTGCACGAGCGGCATCTCGGCCACCACTTCGCTGCCGCGGTCGCGCAGATAGCGGTCGAGCTCGAAGCGCAGGAACTTCTGCATCTTCGCCCGGCCATACTCCTTCTCCATGACCATCAGCGCGGAGTACTGGGCCATGGTCTCGACGATCATGGTCGAGCCCTGCACGTTGCCGCCGATGACCTGATGGGCCCACCACTGGTGCGCGATCTCGTGCGCGGTGATGTAGAAGACGTAGTCGATCTCCTCCTGGTCGCGCAGGTCGGCGATGAAGCCGATCGACTCGGAGTAGGGGATGGTGTTGGGGAACGACTGCGCGAACGTCTCGTAACGCGGAAACTCGAGGATGCGCACCTGCTTGTGCTGATACGGGGAGAAGTTCTTCGTGAAGTAGTCGAGCGACTTCTGGACCGCGTAGATCATCCGGTCGACGTTGTATGGATGCCTGGCGTGGTAGTAGATCTCGATCGGGATGCCCTTCCACTCGCCGCGCTTCACTTCATACCGTGCCGACAGATATGACCAGAAGCTGAGGATCGGCGAGGTGGTCTTGTAGTGGAAGTAGCGCCGGCCGTTCGCGCGCCACTCCTTCTGCAGGTAGCCCGGGGCGAGCGCGGTCTGGTCGGCCGAGGTCGAGACCGTAGTGTCGAGCGAGATCCAGTCGGCGTCGCGCGAGATCTGGTTGTCCATGCGCGCCTGCATGTCGGTGGCGGGCTTCATCCGCTCGATCGGCTGCAGGCCGTACTTGCGGCGTTTGTTGCGGTCCTGCAGCTCCGCGAACTCCTGATACCCAAGGTGCGGAAAGTAGGCGCCGCTGTTGATGAAGGTGCCGTTCTCGACGACGCTGTTGTTCGCCGTCCCGTTGACGAATCCGCGCGCATCCCAGCCGGTGCGGAACTTCATCGTGGTCGAGGCGCCGGGGGCCAGCGGCCGCGCGAGCGTATAGATGCTGTAGCCGCGGTCGCGGTCGTTCATCTTCAGCTTCGCCGCCGGCACGTCGATCTCGAAGGTCTCCAGCGTCGGCGAGCCGACCACGTGCAGCTCGGAGATCGGCTGCTGCGTCTTGTTGACCAGCGTGTACGACCCGCGGATCTCGACGGCGCGCCGCTCGGGGAAGATGTCGACGTCGGCCTGCACGGCGGTGATGCGCGGCTGGGCGAGGTACTGGAACTTCTTGTAGCGCTGCTCGGTCTCGGCCTGCTTGCGCTCGCCCTCTTTGGTGGTCTCGTAGTCGTTGAGGACGTTGGTGTTGTAGTAGATGTAGCAGCCGGTGGAGATGAAGGCCACCAGGAAGAGCACGAGCAGCGCCGCGGCCGGTTTGCCGAAGCGCTGCGCGGCGATGCGCATGCGGGGGCGCCAGCTGCTTTCGGTGCCGCGCACCCAGAACAGGTGTCCGATCACGAGCGCCGCCGCGACGAGCAGCAGCCAGTAGGCGTTGTACCAGACCATCCCCTTCACGAAGTGGCCGAAGCCGTTCATGTCGGAGTACGTGCTGGGGGGAATGCTGGCGAAGCGGTAGAGGCGGTGCTCCCAGTCGATGGCCGGGAGGACGCGGGTGATGATGAACCACGCCATCACGCCGAGGAAGCCGACCATCTTCTGGTTGAAGTAGGTCTGCATGAGGAACGACATCGCCGCGATCAGCAGCAGCCACGTCCCGATCTGGAGGAAGACGCCCTTGAAGTAAACGGCCGGCTCGAAGTTGAAGTAGCCGCTCCCCGCCTGGATGAGCATGGCCGTGAGCGTGGCGAAGAGGAGCGTCGTGAAGACGACGATGATCAGCGCGGTGATCTTCGAGCCCCAGATCACCCAGGTGGGCGTCGGCAGCGCATCGTGCACCTCGTGCATCTTCAGGGTCCGCTCGCGCCAGACGATGTCGCCGGCGTAGAAGGCGGCGATCAGCATGGCGAAGATGGCGAACGCGCCGAAGATTACCTCGACCATGAGGTGCGTGACCGGATAGGTGTTGGTGCCGAAGAGCGCGCCGAGGTCGGTGCTGTTGCCCCAGATCATGGCCATGCCCAGGAGGGTCATGATGACGAAGGGGATGCTCGTCAGGACGCCGACGGTGTGCAGCTTCGTCTTGGCGAGGAACTGCTTCCACGAGCCGGCCGTGCTGAAGCTCTGCGTGACGGCTGGCAGCGCCAGGGCGATCCGTTCCGTCGGCGGCGCCTCGGCCAATTTCGCGCGCCGCGCCTTCTTCGAGGCCTTGCGCGTGCCGGTCTCGAAGCGGAAGAAGTAGAACGCCGCCGCGAGCACCACCAGGGCGATGCCGATCCAGAGGATGCGGTTCCAGACGAACGGGCTGTCCCAGGTCAGCGGCAGGAGCTTCGTGTTCTTGTCGAAGACCGTCCAGTAGCGGGTGGCGATCGCGAACGCGCCGATGCCGAACGGGTCGAGCAGGCTGGCCAGCCGCTCGTTCTCCATGTTGCCGAGCAGCGTCCCGGTGACGCCGTAGAGGACGAAGAAGGCCACCACGCTCGCGTAGGTGGCCATGAGGCTGCGGGTGAGCGCCGCGACGGTGAAGAAGATCGCCCCCACCAGCAGAAGGTTCGGCAGGACCAGGGCGAAGATCGAGAAGAGGTACGGCTCGAACGAGAACGGCCCGAGCTGCTCTTTTTCGATCCACGGCATGAGGCTGCCGATGACCACCGCCAGCGCGACGCCGGCGTAGACGCCGACGGCGGTGATCAGTGAACCGGTGAAGCGGCCGCCGAGGTACGAGCTTTTTTTCAATGGATAGCTGAAGAAGATCGAGTCGGTCCCCAGCTCGAAATCGCGGTGAATGGCGTTGGCCACGAACGCGGTCGTGGTCAGCACGCCGAAGATGCTCATGAGCAGCATGAACTGCATGATCACGAAGGGGGCGTTACGGTGGATGTTGCCGAGGGCGCCGCCGATCCGCACGCCGTCCGTCGTCACTGCCAGAAACGACAGCAGGAAATAGACGAGCAGCAGGATGTAGAAGAGCGCGCCCTTCAGGTGGTACTTGAGCTCGAACCCGGTGATCGCCCGGAACATTACGCCGCCACCTCGTCGCTGCTCTGACGCAGGGTCGTGAAGTAGACGTCCTCGAGGTTCGCGGTTACCGGCTCGAAGCCCTCCGGCCGCTCTTCACTGAAGACATGCACCACCGTGCGTCCGCCGACCAGCTTCGTGGAGATGACGGCGTGCCCGCTCTGCAGGACCGCCAGCTCGTGCCGCGAGACGATCTTCCGCCAGATCTTCCCTTCCACGGCGCGCAGCGAATCGGCCGGATCGCCCTGCGCCAGGACGCGCCCGTGGCTGATGATGGCCATCTGCGAACAGAGGTCGCTGACGTCTTCGACGATGTGCGTCGAGAGGATGACGATCACGTTCTCGCCGATCTCCGCGAGGAGGTTGTGGAAGCGAACGCGCTCGCCGGGATCGAGTCCCGCGGTCGGCTCGTCGACGATGATCAGCTTCGGGTTGCCGAGCAGCGCCTGGGCGATGCCGAAGCGCTGGCGCATGCCGCCGGAGTACGTGCCGAGGTTCTGCTTGCGGACGTCGTAGAGATTCACGCGGTGCAGCAGCGCGGCCACGATCTCCTTCCGCTCTTTCGTCTTGTGGATCCCTTTGAGGGTGGCGAAGTGATCGAGCAGCGCCTCCGCGGAGACGCGCGGGTAGACGCCGAACTCCTGCGGCAGGTAGCCGAGCACCTTGCGCACGTCGTCTTTCTGGCGGAGGACGTCGATTTCGCCGAGGGTGATCGAGCCGGCGTCCGCCTCCTGCAGCGTGGCGATGGTCCGCATCAGTGTCGATTTCCCGGCGCCGTTCGGCCCGAGCAGGCCGAACATGCCGGTGGGGATGGTCAGGTTGACGTCCTGGAGTGCCGCGACCCCGTTCGGATAGGTTTTGTAGAGGCCCTGGATGCGCAGTTCGAGCATGGCAGCGGTATACGGACATTTGTCCGGCGGGTTGCCCGCTGGCCTGTTTTCCGCAATCATCGCGATTGACTTATGCCGCGTCCGGTCGTGCTCATAGCCGACGACAACGACGATGTCGTCCTGCTGCTCAGGACGTACCTCAAGCCGCTCGAATGCGAAATCCTCATCGCTCGCGACGGGGAAGAGGCGCTGGGCGTTGCGCAGTCACGGCTACCCGACGTCGTGCTGCTCGACGTGATGATGCCGCGGCGCAGCGGCTGGGAAGTCTGCCAGGCGCTGAAAGCCGTGCAGCGCACCTCGCACATCGGGGTGATCCTGGTGACCGGCCGCGGCGACGTGAAAGACCGCCTGACCGGCCTGCAGGTCGGCGCCGACGACTACCTGGTCAAGCCGTTCGACCGCGACGAGGTGGTCAAGCGCGTCGGCACCCTCCTCGGCAAGGACCGCGCGGCGCGTCATGACGGCGTGGCGGCGGGACGGAGCGCGCTCGAATCGCTGCTGCTCGACCGCGCTACCGGTCTGCCGTCACTGCCGATCGTCCTCGATAGCGTGAA
The DNA here is from genome assembly GCA_036398925.1 of Thermoanaerobaculia bacterium. GTDB lineage: Bacteria > Acidobacteriota > Thermoanaerobaculia > Gp7-AA8 > Gp7-AA8 > DASWOB01. The sequence continues at coordinate 7,949 of DASWOB010000011.1, read as the reverse complement.
AGAGCGTCTCATCGAACAGGGGGAGCTCGGCATCGTCTTCATCGACATCGAACAGTTCGAGGCGATCGAGGCGGAGTACGGCTGGGCGTTCTTCGACGAGCTGCTCTGCCAGGTCGGCAGCATCATCTCGGCCGAAGCGAAGGCGCGCTTTCGCAATGCGATCGTCGCGGCGCATCGGATCGGCGGCTCGAGCTTCTACATCTTTCACGAGACGCGGGGGCAGGACCTCACGCAGGAGAGCGCGTCGGACGCCAAGGCGAACGAGCTGCGCCAGAAGCTGATCGAGCTGGTGCGGCAGCGCTTCACGAACATGGCCGGCGACCGGATCGGCTTCTTCGTCGGCGCGGCGCGCGTCGACTACCGCCCGCAGATCCGCCTCGAACGGCAGGTCTACGCCGGGATGCGCATGGCCACCGACGCCGTGCGTGACGCCGAACAGCAGCGCAAGAAGCAGCTCACCCGCGAGCTGCGCGACATCATCCGCCGGAAACGCGTGACCACGCTCTTCCAGCCGATCGTCCGCGCGCAGGACAAGAGCGTGTTCGGCTACGAGTGCCTGACCCGCGGTCCTGCCAACTCCTCGTTCCGCAACTCCGACATGCTCTTCTCCTTTGCCCGCGAGGCCAAGCTGTCGTGGGCGCTGGAGACGATCGCGCTCGAGAACGCCCTGCGCCGCCTCAAGCAGGTCGACCTGCTCGATCGCAAGTTCCTGCTCAACCTCGAGGCGGAGATGTTCGGCGAGTCGGAGTTCCGCATCCACGAGATGATCACCTTCTTCTCCGAGCACCGCGGGAACTTCGTCTTCGAGCTGACCGAGCGCGCCGCCATCGAGGACTACGCCGTCTTCCGCGAGCTGCTCAGCGAGTTCCGCGACAAAGGCATCGAAATGGCGATCGACGACGCCGGCTCCGGCTACGCCTCCCTCGAAGCGATCGCCGCCCTCTCCCCCGACTACCTCAAAGTGACCAAAGGCCTCGTCTCCACTCTCGCCGACGAACCGATCAAGCAGGACCTCGTGAAGATGCTGGTCGACCTGGCCGGCAAGATCGGCGCAAAGACCATCGCCGAGGGAATCGAGACCGTCGAAGAGTACGAAGCCTGCCGCGACCTCGGCATCGACCTCATTCAGGGCTATTACTTTGCGATGCCGAAAGAGGAGCTGGCTACGACGGTGGCGCACACTTCCGCGGGTAGCTGAACGGACAAGGCATCGCGGCACGTTGCCGGGAGTTCACCGCCGTTCTGCGCGCCCGCGGCTACCATTCCTCCATACAAATCGAGGGAGGCCTGTATGGAACGTTTCAGGATTGGGCTGTTCTGTGCGGTAACCGTGGTGTCGGCAGCGGCATTTGCGGATGGCGGCGGTATCTACACCAGCGGTGGCCGTACTGGCGAAGACGGGCAGGTGCTGGGTAGTGGGACGAAGAAGGTCGGTTCCCCGCGCGCTGGAACGCGGGTCCGGACGAACGACGACGGCGGCGGCATCATGGGCACCGGTACTCGTCAGGAAGACGGAACCGGATACATGGGCGGCGGCACGCGCGTCGGCACGACTGACGACGGCGGCGGCGCGATCGGCTCGGGTACCCGTCAGGAAGAGGGCACCGGATTCTTCGGCGGCGGCACGCGTATCGGCACGACCGACGACGGCGGCGGCGCGATGGGCTCGGGTACGCGTCAGGAAGAGGGCACCGGATTCCTAGGTGGCGGCACGCGCATCGGGACGACCGACGACGGCGGCGGCACGATCGGCTCGGGTACCCGTCAGGAAGAGGGCACCGGATTCCTCGGCGGCGGCACGCGCGTCGGTACGACTGACGGCGGTGGCGCGCTGGGCTCGGGTGCGCGTCAGGAAGAGGGCACCGGATTCATGGGTAGCGGTACGCGCATCGGTACCGACGAGGAGACCGGCCAGGGCGGCAGCGGTGGACGGAGTGAAGAGGGCGGCGGATTCTTTGGCGGTGGCACGGTCACCGACTATCGCTTCGAGCTCGCCGACGGCACGCTGCGCATCCGTATCTTCGAAGGAGCGGACGGATCGACGTCGACCTGGTCGTGGATCGAATAAGCGATTACCAACGCAGTCATCGAACGCCGCTCACCCGAGCGGCGTTTTTCTTGTCCTGGTGGTTCCTGAGGTGTGTCAAATCTGCCCAATCGGAGGCGGCGGAGGATTTGCTGAGCGTCCCCGTGACATGATGCACCGCAAGGAGTACTGCAATGAGTGAAGCAACCGGCGCCACATTCGCCGAACTCGGCCTTCGCGCTGAGCTGGTCGACACCCTCTCCGCCCTCGGATATGAGGCACCGACCCCCATCCAGGATCGAACCATCCCCGTGCTGCTGTCGGGCCGCGACCTGATCGGTCAGGCGCAGACCGGCACCGGCAAGACGGCCGCGTTCGCGCTGCCGCTGCTTGAAAAGATCGACCTCGAGTCGCGCGCCACACAGGCGCTGGTCCTCGCGCCGACGCGCGAGCTGGCCATGCAGGTGGCGGAGGCGATCCATTCGTACGCCGGCAAGCTGGGCGCGATCAGCGTGCTGCCGATCTACGGCGGCGCCCCGATCTATCACCAGCTCAAGCGGCTCGAGCGCGGCGTCCACGTCGTGGTCGGGACGCCCGGCCGCCTCATCGACATGCTCGATCGCGGCGCGCTGCAGCTCGGCTCCGTGAAGCTGATCGTCCTCGATGAAGCGGACGAAATGCTGAAGATGGGCTTCCTGGAGGAAGTCGAGAAGATCCTGGCCGCGGCCCCGGCCGAGCGGCAGACGGCGCTCTTCTCCGCGACGATGCCGGACGAGGTGCTGCGCATCTCGAAGCGTTACCTCCGGAACCCGGAGCGGGTCGAGATCGAGCACAAGGCGCTGACCGCGCCGGCCATCGAGCAGCGCTTCCTGAACGTGTCGGAAGGGCAGAAGCTCGAGGTGCTGACGCAGATCCTCGAGTTGGAAGAGAACGACGCGGTGCTGATCTTCCGCCGGACCAAGAACGGTGCGGCAGAACTGGCCGAGAAGCTGGAAGGACGCGGCTTCGCGGCCGCGGCGATGCATGGCGACATGAACCAGGCCATGCGCGAGAACGTCATCCGCCGGCTGCGGGCCGGACAGGTGGAAGTGGTCGTGGCCACCGACGTTGCCGCGCGCGGGCTCGACGTCGAGCAGATCACGCACGTCATCAACTACGACATCCCCCACGATGTGGAGGTGTACGTCCACCGCATCGGCCGCACCGGCCGCGCGGGGCGCAGCGGCATCGCCACGATCTTCATCACCCCGCGCGAGCGCCGCATGCTCCGCGAGATCGAGCGCTACACCGGCAGCGCGGTCAAGCCGATGAAGATGCCGACCCGCGCCGATGTCGCCGCGCGGCGCATCTCCGTCTTCAAGGAGAGCCTGCGCAAGGAACTGCAGCAGGGCGATCTCGATCTCTACGTCGAGCTGGTCGAGCAGCTGGCGGATGAGGGGCAGCACGACATCACCGAGGTCGCGGCCGCGGCGGCGAAGATGGCGAACGGATCGCGCTCCCTGGCCGCGCCGGAAGAGCCGCGCTACGCACCTCCCGCCTCGGCGCCTGCACCGCGCGAGCGCGAGCGGGAGCGCGACCGCGAGGACTACACGCCGGCTCGCGCACCGATCCCGCGCGTCTTCGCCGAGAAAGCACCGCGCCCCGATCGCGGTGAGGACGACGACGACGAGCCGAAGGCGCGCCTGGCGATGGCCGTCGGCAAACGCGACGGGATCCGTCCCGCCGACGTGGTCGGTTCCATTGCCAACGAAGCGGACGTCCCGGGCCGCGAGATCGGTCTGATCGACATCCGCGAGGAAGTGACCTACGTGACCATCCCGGAGCGGCACGTTGAGAACGTGCTGGCGAAAGTCGGCCGCGCGAAGTTCCGCGGACGGCCGGTGAACATGCGCCGCGCACCGGAAGGGGAGGGATCGGCACCGGAGCGCCCGGCGCTGCGCCGCTTCGGCGAGCGGAGCGGCAAGTTCGAAGGTCGTCCGCCGCGGCGGGACTTTGGTGCGCCGCCCCGGCGCGACTTCAACGACCGTCCGAAGCGCGATTTCGACGGACCGCCGCGTCGGGAGGGGGGTGCGCCTCCGCGTCGCGATGACCGCCCGCCTCGTCGCGACTTTGGTGCGCCTCCGAGGCGTGAGGGGAGCGCCCCTCCGCGTCGTGACGATCGTCCGCCGCGCCGTGAGTTCGGAAACCGCGATGACCGCCCGCCGCGCCGTGACTTTGGCGGAGGTGGTGGTGGTGCCGATCGTCCGCCGCGCCGCTTCGGCGACCGTCCGCCCTTCGGACCGCCGCGGCCGTTCAAGCCGAAGAAGCGGTAGCCAAAACTTCCCCGCGGCATCTGGACTGCGGCGGCCCTCGCCGCCGCTCTCCCACACGCCGCGGAGCGGCGCGCGGCTCCGCCGCGTATCGAAGAGCGGCGGCGTTGCCGCCGCAGTCCAGATCACCACTGGGTGGCACGGTCAATCGATCCGCAGCACCGCTTTCCCTTTGATCTTCCGCGCCTCGAGGTCCGCCAGAACGGCCTCGTGCTCGCGCCAGCTCCTCGCCTCGACGATGCCGGGATCGAGCGACCCCGCGCGGATCAGCTCCAGCAGGTGCGCGAGCTCCCGCGCTCCCACCCGGCGTTGCTCGACCTCGGTGAAGATGAGCAGGCCATGAATGGTTGCGCCGCTCTTGCGGAAGAGGGTGCGCGCGTTGAACGGGGAGTCTTCCTCCGACGAGTTGCCGATCGTGACCACGACGCCGCCCGGCGCGATGCATTCGACGGCGCGGGCCAGCGACCGTCCGCCGACCGATTCGAGGATGAGGTCGAACTCGCCCGAGACGCTCTCGTCGGCGGTCTTGACCGCCGTGACCTGCGCGCCGGCCATCGTGGCCAGCTGAATCGCGAAGCGGCCGACCCCGCCGGTCGCGCCGGTGATCAGGACGCGGCGCCCGAGGATGGGGGAGAGGGCCAGTGCGCGATGGGCGGTGAGCGCGGCCACCGGCAGCGTCGCGGCGGCTTCGAACGAGACTCCCTCCGGGATGGTGGCCATGGCGTGACGCGGCACGACCGCGTACTCCGCCCAACCGCCGCCCGTGACGATGCCGACCACGCGCTCGCCGCTCTCGACGGCCGTGCCGGCGATGTCCCAGCCGGGGATCACTCCCTCGCGGGCCATAGAAGCGAGACGGAGCTCGCCGCGGTTCAGAGAGACGGCGGCGACGCGGATCAGCAGCTCATCACCGCGCGGCCGCGGCGGATCGACATCGCGGAACTCGAGACCGGAGTGCCCTTTGACCAGCGCTTTCATACGTGGGCGAGCTTAGTGCAAGAGCCCGCCGGTGCGCTGCGATATGCTCGCGCCGCCCCCAGAAAATTGATGGAGATGAAACCTGATGCGAGATTGGAAGACCCGAACAAGCGCCCTGCTGATCGCGGTCGCGATCGCCGGCTGCGCTACCCGAAGCACTGATGCCCCTGCCGACACCATGACCACCACCCCTGCCGAAACGGCACCTGCCGCCTCCACCCCTCCACCCGAGCCCGCGCCGGTTGTCGCGCCGATGCCGGAGATCGATCCGAACAATCCGCTGCTCGCGGAGTGGACCGGACCGTACGGCGGCGTGCCGGCCTTCGACAAAGTGAAGGTCGAGTACTTCAAGCCGGCCCTCGAAGCCGCCATGGCGGAGAACCTGGCGCAGATCGACCGGATCGCCAACGATCCGAATCCGCCGACGTTCGAGAACACCATTGCGGCCATGGAACGCTCCGGCCGCCGGCTCGAGCGGGTCGGCACCTACTACGGCATCTGGAGCTCGAACATGAACGGCCCGGAGTTCCAGGCTGTCGAGCGCGAGATGGCGCCGCGCCTGGCCGCGTTCAGCGACCAGATCACCCAGAACGAGAAGCTCTTCCGCCGCATCGAGGCGGTCTACAACTCGCCCGAGAAGGCGCGCCTCACCCCGGAGCAGCAGCGCCTGGTCTGGTTGACGTACACGAACTTCGTCCGCTCCGGCGCCAGACTCGACGCGGCCGCCAAACAGCGGATGTCGGCTATCAACCAGGAGCTGGCCGGCCTCTACACCCGCTTCGGCCAGAACGTCCTCGCCGATGAGACCGACCAGATCGTGGTCATCGAGAACGAGCGCGATCTCGCCGGCCTGTCGCAGTCACTGCGCGATGCGGCCGCCGCGGCCGCGAAGGCCAAAGGTCACGAAGGGAAGTGGGTCATCACCAACACCCGCTCCTCGGTCGATCCGTTCCTGACGTACTCCGACCGCCGCGAGCTGCGCGAGAAAGTCTGGCGGATGTTCGTCAATCGCGGCGACAACGGCGGCGAGCACGACAACAACGCCATCATCACCGACATCCTCCAGCTGCGTGCCGAGCGCGCGAAGCTGCTCGGCTATCCGACCCACGCTCATCTCCGCCTCGAGCCGGCCATGGCCAGGACGCCGGAGCGTGCCGTCGAGCTGATGGAAGCGGTCTGGACGCCCGCCGTCGCGCGCGTGAAGGAAGAAGTGCGCGACATGCAGGCCCTCGCTAACCGGCAGGGGGCGAAGATCACCATCGAGCCGTGGGATTACCGCTACTACGCGGAGAAGGTCCGCAAAGAGCGCTACGACCTCGACCAGAACGAGGTGAAGCAGTACCTGCAGCTCGACAAGCTCCGCGACGGCATGCACTGGGTCGCCGGCCAGCTCTTCAACTTCAACTTCACGCCGATCAACAACGTGCCGGTCTTCCATTCCGATGTGAAGGTCTGGGAAGTCACGGACAAGACCACCGGCAAGCACATCGGTCTCTGGTACTTTGATCCGTTCGCGCGGCCGGGCAAGCGCTCCGGCGCGTGGATGAACGCCTACCGCAACCAGGAGCGCTTCGAGGGCGACGTCAACACGATCGTTTCGAACAACTCCAATTTCGTGAAGGGCAACCCCGGGGAGCCGGTGCTGATCTCGTGGGATGACGCGGAGACGCTCTTCCATGAGTTCGGCCACGCGCTGCACGGCCTCAGCTCGAACGTCACCTATCCTTCGGTCTCCGGCACGTCGGTGGCCCGCGACTACGTCGAGTTCCCGTCGCAGCTGCTCGAGCACTGGCTCTCGACGCCGGAAGTGCTGAACCGGTTCGCCGTCCACTACAAGACCGGCAAGCCGATCCCGCAGCGTCTCGTGGAGCGCATCGAGCGCGCCGCGACCTTCAACGAAGGCTTCGCCACGACCGAGTATCTGGCCAGCGCACTCATCGACATGCGCCTGCACCTGGCGGGCTCGCAGCGCATCGACCCGGATGAATTCGAGCGCCGTACGCTCGCCGAGCTGGGCATGCCGCGCGAGATCGTCATGCGCCATCGCACGCCGCAGTTCCTGCACGTCTTCTCGGGCGACGGCTACTCGGCCGGCTACTACAGCTATCTCTGGTCGGACGTCATCACCGCCGACGCCTTCGGTGCGTTCATCGAAGCGGGCGGCGCGTACGACCCGCAGGTGGCGGTGCGCCTGCGCCAGCACATCTTCTCGGTCGGCAACACCATCGATCCGGCCGAGGCCTATCGCGGCTTCCGCGGACGCGACCCGCAGGTTGAAGCGCTCATGCGCAAACGTGGATTCATCTCCTCGTCGACCGAGGCGGCGCCCACGCCGACGCGCGAACGGAAGACGAAGCAGTAGGCACGCACTTCACCAACAGATCAGGAGGACGACGGGGGGCCTCCGGCGGCCGGGGCCATCGGCCCCGGACCCCATTGGTTGGCCTAGCCTCCGCGACACAGCGCCTCAATCTCGCGACAGAGTGTCGCGGAGGCTAGGCCAACCAACGGGTCCGGGCCCGCGGCCCGGCCGCCTATAGCTTTCCCTGCCGTTTCTTCGCTTCTCCCTCAGCCCTCAGAGAAATACCCGAGAGGTGCCGATCGGGAGAAACGAGTTCAGGCGGCGCGATACTAAG